>NZ_PPDC01000006.1:0-821982 GCF_002959875.1 Veillonella sp. T14073-2 | reverse complement strand
CTTTAGAGGGCCACCACTAGAGAAAGACCCTTATAGGGTCAGAGCAAACCACCCGTTCTACGGGTGGTTATGATTTTGAGAGAGGGCGAATGTATGAACATCGTTGAACAATATAATTTAACTTTACAGATAGAGGTTGTAAAAGAACAAAGTGCAGAGACATTAGCTCGTCTATGCAAGTTAGTTGATGAAAGTGGGACTAATCATTGTATAGAGTTTTTAAAAGCCTTTTCTCATATTGTTAATACAGAACTATATTTGGTTACATCTATTGATGAATTAGAATCTTTAAAAAAACGTATGACAGAGATTGAAATCCAAATTAAGGATTCAATGATTCAAGCTTCTCATATTGTTAGTGATATTAAAGAAATTAGTGATTTACAAGGTATTGAGTCCTATAGCTCTGAAGATTTCGACAAGGCTTTAGAACTCACTATTGATTTGTTAACGTTAAATAAAAATATATCTAATATGCCTCACGCTGTTATTTTAGGTGGCCAAAGTGGGGCAGGGAAAACAACTATTCATCGTGTCAAAATGATGGAGTCAAAAGGCGACTATATTGTTATAGATGGCGACACTTATCGTGCGCAGCACCCACATTTTAGAGCGCTTCAAGAAAAATATGGTGTTGATAGTGTAGAGTACACAAAAATGTTTGCTGGTAAGATGGTAGAGGCTGTGATTGATAAATTAAGCGCCTTGAAATACAATTTAATTATTGAAGGGACATTGCGCTCGGCAACTGTGCCAATTAAAACAGCTACATTATTAAAATCTAAAGGATATACAGTCGACTTTTGTTTGATTGCTACTAAACCGGAACTATCTTATTTGACAACACAATTACGATATTTAGAAATGCTAGTAGTGGATCCTTTACAAGCCAGAGCTACACCTAAAGAGCATCACGATGGAATTGTGAAATCTTTGGTATCTAATATTAATGAATTAGAACAAAGTGGATTATTTGAGAGTATTCAAGTATATAAACGGAATTTAATACAAGTGTATAATTCCAAACAATGTACCGAGCCAGTTGGCACCATTGTAGAGAACGTGTTATTTGGTACTTGGACACAGGATGAAACTGATTTGTTAAATGCAGGTAAAGCACAAGAACTGGAGTTAAGAGCGAAATTACCTTAGGGAGCAAAAGTGTAATGGACTATTTTGACTATTCATATAAACATAACTACATAGAGTTTAGTAGTAACATATATAGGGTTAGTACATATCATTATAACTGGCATGCAGAAACTGAGATTTTTATATTGTTAAAAGGTAGCGTTGAGATGAGTTGCAATGGTGAGGTTTTTACGCTGAAACCTCTTGATGTTGTAATTATTTCTCCTCAAGTAGGGCATGCAACATTAGCCCTTGAAGAGGATACTATAGCCTTTGTTACTCATGTAGGTAACGAATTTTACCAACAGTATGATTCGGATTTTGGGACGTATCAATTTATTTTACGTTCAGATGATAGTACGCGTCATAATGAATTCTTTACAACCTTACGCCATCATGCCGCTATGACGATGTTATTGATGATTAAAGGTGAAAGCCCAGTACATCGAATGTGGATAGAACACCATTACTTAGCTTTGGCCGGTGATGTATTTAGAGAATTTGATCCTATAAAAAAGGTTCACGAAAATGCTAGACCTGGCGATATAAAACCGGCATCTTTTGATAATATGATCGCCTATATTGATGAGCATTATGATCAGAAAATAGAGCTAGAAGATATTGCGAAAATAGGGGGCTATAATGTTGCCTATACATCGCAGTTTTTTAAACGACAAATGGGGATTTCATTTGTTGAGTATATATTGCGGTTGAGAATTCGTGATGCTACTGTTCGATTAGCTAGTACGGATGAGGCTGTCGCAAGAATTGCAAGCGATTGTGGCTTTGCCGATGTGAAAGCCTTTAATGTGGCTTTTAAAAAGCATTTTAATATGACTCCCACAGAATATCGTAAGCAAGTAAAAGGGATTGGCCGTAAAACTGTTTTGCAAGATTGGAAAGAAATTATTTCTGTAGACAACCAAGATGTACTTGATGTATTGCATTCATTCTTGTCCTATGAAGATGATTCACGAGCCAAGAGCGAATTGGAATTTATGAGCCAAAAATTGGAAGCTTTGAAAGAAAAGTTAGCCGATGTAGTAAAGGATTTATAAAGATGTTTTATTATATCTCTATGGTAACTAGATTATTATAGTAACTAATTCTTATAGTAGCTAATCTTAGGATAAACGTTTTGTGGCAAATTATTTTTGCTGAATTTATGACATATATAGAAAGATTAGAATTGGGTAAATTTCTATATTAAGAAAACCTATAAAGTTATAAATAAAGCACTACTGGTGATAAGTAGTGCTTTTTTATATGTGCTTTATGGGCGAATTTATATATCAATAGACTCTAAAAATGCAATAAATCGAGAGAAATCTATATTTTTCTATGGATTTTACTATAAAAACTACCTTTTAATTTGGATAGTTATATTCTCCAAACTGAGTAGAATATACTTCATCAGGAGTAAAAAATTAGTAAGTTATAATTTTGGAGGATATATGAATCAAGTTAAATTTATGGAAAACGTAGGTAAAGTTGCAACTGTTACTGCTGTAGCTATGTATGTATCTTATTTCCCACAAATCATGCACAACCTAGCTCATCCAGGTACTGGCGATTGGATCCAACCACTTGTAGCTGCGATCAACTGTACATTATGGGTAGCGTATGGTTTGTTCAAAGAACATAGAGATATTCCAGTAGCATTAGCCAATGCACCTGGTATCTTCTTTGGTTTGGCAGCAGCTATTACAGCGGTTATGTAATTTAAAGAGTAGAAACATAAAACTATAATTTATTGACATGTAAAATAAGATTACTGTTGACCGTTGTTAATTATATATATCATAATGAATGCATCTCTTAGATTTATAAGAGGTGCATTTTTTATGTAAATAATTGAGAGGTATTTGTTTGATTTTATGAGGGGTGTTACGTTGTTATGGATTACTTTCACTACACCTATAAACACAATCACATAGATTTCAATAGTGATATATATAAGGTTAGTACCTATCACTATAACTGGCACAGTGGCGTAGAAATCCTAATCTTACTAAAGGGCAGAATCGACATGAGTTGTAATAGTGAGGTTTTTACAATGGAACCTCTTGATACAATTGTTATTTCCCCTCAAGTAGGTCATGCTACATTGGCCTTAGAGGAGGATACAACGGCTCTCGTTATTCATGTAAGTAAAGAGTTTTTCCAATACTTTGATCCTAACTTCGGCATGTACCAATTTGTATTGCGTTCAGATAAAACTAATTGGGATAATAAATTCTTTACGTCACTACGTCATCGTGCCGCACAAATGATGTTATTAATGGTAAATGGTGAAGGTACTGATCGTCAATTATGCTTGGAGAGTCACTTTTTAGCTATGACGAGTGATATATATCGTGAAATTGATGCGGTTAAGACTATCCCTGTACATACAAAGCCTGCTGATATGACTGTAGCTACCTTTGATAAAATGATTGCCTATATTGATGAAAATTATAAGCAGAAGATAGAGTTAGAAGATATTGCCAAAATTGGCGGTTATAATGTGAACTATACATCTCAGTTCTTTAAACGCCAATTAGGAGTTTCCTTTTTAGAGTATTTGTTGCGGTTGAGATTACGAGAGGCTACCGTTCGTTTAGCTAACTCTGAGGATGGGGTGGCTCATATTGCGAGTAGCTGTGGCTTCGCAGATATTAAAGCCTTTAATGTAGCTTTCAAGAAACATTTCCATACAACGCCATCTGAATATAGAAAGCAAGCAAAAGAGATGGGACGAAAGACCAAGCTACATGATTGGAAGGAAATTATTTCTACCCAGGAAAAGGATATTATAGACATTTTGCAAAGTTTTTTACCATATCAAGATGACTCTATTAATACAAATAGATTAGAGGAGGCCAATCAAAAGTTACAGGATGTTAGAGAACAACTTGAGATGGTTGTAAAAAAATTACAATCATAATTTTCGTTGTTAAAATGCCTTGTAATTAGATATAATTTCATGATTTTGAAAGTTAAAATTAGGTGGATATACAATTATTAGGTATAGGTGATTTTGTATATTTGATAAGCATATAAAAATAAATGATGAAAGAGCACTGCCTTTTGATAGGTAGTGCTCTTTTTGATGTTTCTAAATAGGTGTAATTGTATATTTTAGATGGAGAAAAATATAATCATATGGGTGATTTTATATGAAATTAGTGTGCTTTTACAAGCAAAAATGAACTTATAAATTGGATAGTTATATCCTGAAAAAAGAGTACAATGAAATCATCGAAAGGAGCTAAGGTTCCGAAACAAAAATAATTACGTTTTAAATAATGAAGTCTTTTTGGAGGTTTGCGATGAGTACGAAGGAACAACAAGTACAAGAAATGACTAATAAGATAGCTAATTTCATTTCTTATATGGCAAAGGTATTGCCTGATGATGTACAAGAAAAAATTCATGAATTGGCGCAGGATGAAAAAAATCCTATGGCCAAATCTATTTATGAGACAATGCAACATAATATGGATTTAGCAGCTCAGCTTAATCGTCCTTCTTGTCAGGATACAGGGGTCTTACAATTTTGGGTAAAGGTTGGATCTAATTATCCATTACTAGGAGAATTAGAAGATATTCTAAGAGAAGCAACCTATAAGGCTACACAAGAAGCTCCATTACGATTGAATTGTGTAGAAACTTTTGATGAATTTAATACTGGTAAAAATATTGGCCTCACTGCACCTTATATTCACTGGGATATCATTCCTGATCGCGATGATGTAGAAATCTTCCCTTACATGGCTGGCGGCGGTTGCTCCTTGCCAGGGTCAGGTAAAACATTGATGCCAGGCGAAGGCTATGAAGGTGTTGCTAAGTTTGTTCTTGATTTGATGACAAGCTATGGATTGAATGCGTGTCCTCCACTATTGGTAGGTGTAGGTATTGCTACAACTATTGATACTGCTGCTGATTTATCTAAAAAAGCATTAATGCGTCCTGTATCTTCAAAAGCACCTAATGAAAAAGCGGCTTATATGGAACAATTGTTAGAAGATGGAATTAATAAGATTGGTATTGGACCTCAAGGTATGGGTGGGGATAAAACTGTATTAGGTGTTAACATTGAACATGGTACACGTCATCCATCTGTTATTTCTTGTGCTGTTAGTGTAGGTTGTTGGAATCATCGTCGCGGTGATCTCGTATTTGACAAAGATGGTAATTGCACAGTTAAATCTCATAAAGGAGTGACATTATAATGGCTAAGAAAATATTAACTACACCTATTCAAAAATCTGATTTAGAAGGCATTAAGCCAGGCGATGTAATTTATTTGACTGGGCATATTACAACTTGTCGTGATATGGGGCATCGTCGTGTGGTAGAAGAAGGTAAAACTTTACCGGTTGATGTTAAAGATGGGGCTATACTTCATGCAGGTCCAATTATTCGAACTATAAGCGATAATGAATTTGAAGTAGTATCTGTAGGTCCTACTACATCTATGCGAATGGAAAAATTCGAATATGACTTTGTTGAAAAGACGGGTGTACGTCTCATTGTAGGTAAAGGTGGCATGGGTCCTGAAACAGCTCGTGCATGTAAAGACTTTGGCGCACTACACTGTGTATTCCCTGCAGGTAATGCAGTTCTTGCTGCTACAGAAGTCGAAAAAGTAGAATCTGCTAATTGGCGTGAATTAGGTATGTGTGAGACTTTGTGGACTTTTAAGGTTAAAGAATTTGGTCCGCTTATCGTATCTATTGATGCAGATGGCAATAACTATTTTGAAAATAAAAAAGTAGAATACAATGCGAAAAAAGAAGAAGTGTTAGAAGAACTTTATAAACACGTAGGCTTCATTAAATAATTGCATTGTGAAATGTAACTAAATAGGGGGATTATACGGATTTTGTACAATCCTCCTTTTTTGTACCCTTTTTTAGGTATATTACACGTATTGGGAGGTATATATGGATACGAGTGTAATGATAACTCTTGGCTTCTTGGTATTTGCCATCGTTATGTTTGCGTGGGAGAAAATTCCATTATCTATTACCGCTATGGTTGTAGCAGTAGGCTTGCATCTAAGTGGAGTTTTATCGGCTAAAGAAGCATTCGCCGGTTTTGTAGATCCAAACGTCTTACTATTTATGGGTATGTTTGTTATTGGTGAAGCCTTCTTTGCAACGGGTGTAGCAGTAGGGGTTGGTAATGTAGTTCATAAGTTTGCCAAAACTGAAACATCCTTACTTGTTGCTGTAATGATGATTACAGGTATTTTATCTGGTTTCTTATCTAATACTGGTACAGCTGCTGTACTGATTCCTGTAATTATCGGTATTTGTAAAAAAAGTGGTTTTAAACAAACTAAACTATTGATGCCTCTCGTATTTGCAGCGGCTATGGGTGGTAATATCTCTCTTATCGGCGCTCCTGGTAATATGATTGCTCAAGCAGGATTACAACAAGCAGGCTTAGGCTCCTTTAATTTCTTCGATTATGGTCTAGTAGGTTTACCAATCCTTATCGTAGGCACTATATTCTATGCTACAATTGGTAAACGTTTCTTACCAGATACTCCAAGTCATCAACCAGATGGTGCTTTTGAAGGTAATGATGATTATAGTCATGTGCCATCTTGGAAGAAATGGACTGCTGCAATCATATTGATTTTGACCGTCGCTGCTATGATTTTTGAAAAACAATTGGGCGTAAAACTTTATGTGAGTGCTTGGGTAGGTGCTCTCGTATTAGTAGCTACTAATGTTATTAGTGAAAGTGCAGCTGTTAGATCTATCGATATGAAAACGATCATGCTCTTCGCTGGCTCTATGGCCCTTGGGGATGCAATGGTTAAAACCGGTACTGGTTCTGTAATTGCAGATCTTATCGTAAACAGCCTTGGTGCTAGTCCATCTCCAATTGTTGTTCTAGTAGTAATCTTTGTGCTTGGTGTATTCATGACGAACTTTATGTCTAATACTGCTACCTGTGCATTATTGGTACCAATCGGTCTTAGCTTAGCATCTCAATTGGGATTCGATCCAAAAGCGGTGCTTGCAGCTATCGTAATCGCTAGCTCCTTAGCATATGCTACCCCAATTGGTATGCCTGCGAATACTATGGTATACAACATTGCTGGTTATAGCTTCATGGATTATGTGAAAGCTGGTTTGCCGCTCATCGTTGTATCTAGTATAGTAGCGCTTATATTGTTACCAATTTTATTCCCATTTTAATGAGATAATATAAGTTTTTTAGAAAGAGCCCTAATGTATGTTGCATTAGGGCTCTTTCTCATATGTGCAATAGGTAGTGATAAACGTATTAGATAATATAATTTAGCTATTAGATGTTTTAGATGTATTATACGTATTATACGTATTTGACGTATTAGATTTTCTATACGTCTTAGACATCTTAGATCTATTAGTTATATTACTAAAATTGTTAAGGATTAATATTAGACATACGTAATACTTTCATATATAATAGATTACTGTAGTTGTACAAATATACATCTACAGTAGACAATTAATATTAAATAGTAAATATTAGATAATATGTTTAAAGTTGTTATATAGTTGATAGATGGCCATGGTGCCGAGGAGGCTTTATGTTAAGCGATATTGAGATTGCCCAACAGAATGAGATGGAGAAGATTCAGGTTATTGCCGATAAATGTGGTTTAACACCTGATGATATTGAACAATATGGTCATTATAAAGCGAAGATTTCTTTTGATGCTATTCGTCGCTTAGAAGATAAGACAGATGGTAAATTGGTGTTAGTTACGGCTATTACACCGACGCCAGCAGGTGAAGGGAAGTCTACAACGAGCATTGGTCTTGTACAAGGCTTACAAAAAATTGGCAAAAATGCGATTGCCACATTGCGTGAGCCATCCTTAGGTCCTGTATTTGGCATTAAGGGTGGTGCAGCAGGTGGCGGTTACGCTCAAGTTGTACCAATGGATGATATTAACCTTCATTTTACAGGTGATATGCACGCTATTACAGCAGCTAATAATTTATTGTCCGCTATGATCGACAATCACATCCATCAAGGCAATGAATTGCAAATCGATTTGCGCCAATTATCTTGGACTCGTGTTTTAGATATGAATGACCGCGCCCTTCGTAATGTTACCGTAGCACTTGGCGGTAAAGTGTGTGGTTTCCCACGAGAAGATCACTTCATGATTACTGTTGCTTCTGAAATCATGGCTATTCTTTGCTTGGCTAAAGATTTAGAAGATTTGAAAGAACGTTTTGGTCGTATCGTTATCGGCTGTAATTTAGCAGGTGAGCCTGTTTATGTTCATCAGCTAGGTTGCCAAGGTGCGATGGCGCTTCTTATGAAAGACGCAATCAAGCCAAATTTAGTACAAACATTAGAACACACACCGGCTATCGTTCACGGTGGTCCATTTGCAAACATCGCTCATGGTTGTAACTCCATCGTAGCTACAAAGCTGGGTCTTAAATTAGGTGACATCGTAGTTACAGAAGCTGGCTTTGGTGCTGACTTAGGGGCTGAAAAGTTCCTCGACATCAAATGCCGTTACGGGGATATTTTCCCTGATACAATCGTTATCGTAGCTACATTGCGTGCTCTTAAAATGCATGGCGGTGTACCTAAACAAGAACTTAGCACTGAAAATGTTGAAGCTGTTACAAATGGTTTCAGCAATTTGCAAAAAGCCATCGAGAACATGCGTTACTTTAACGTACCTGTATTAGTAGCTATCAATAAATTTGCTACTGATACAGATGCAGAAATAGCTGAATTAACTCGTCTTTGCGATGAATTTGGCGTACCTGTAGAACTTAATGAATGTTGGGAAAAGGGCGGCGAAGGCGGCACTGACATGGCGAAAAAGGTCGTAGAGTTACTGGAAGGTCCTAAACCAACACCTAAATTTGTATATGATTTAGAAGATACTTTGGAAGAGAAAGTTATTAAAATCGTTAAAACTATTTATGGTGGCGATGGTGTTATCTTTGCGGACAAAGCTAAAAAACAAATTAAACAATTAGCAGATTGGGGCCTAGATCGTTTGCCTGTATGTATGGCAAAAACTCAATATTCCTTATCTGATAATCCAGCACTCTTAGGTGCTCCAACAGGCTTTACCATCACTGTATCCGATATTCGTGTAGCTAATGGTGCAGGCTTTATCGTATGCCGTACAGGTGATGTAATGGTTATGCCTGGCCTTCCTAAACGTCCTGCTGCACTTAATATGGATATTGAAGCAGACGGCACGATTAAAGGCTTATTCTAATATAAATTCTTTGTAGTAGACATTTTCTTAACTGCCTATTGGTAGTGTCTGCTTTCACTAGTTTATATAGTGTGTTACCTGTATATTTTTATAGAAATGACAAAGCGATAACAAGGATAGCTTGTTATCGCTTTTACATGAGGTCTTGTTATGAATTTAGTAGAACAACGTGTTGTAGATTTTGTAGCAGCTACTGCATCTAAAGAACCAACTCCAGGTGGTGGAGCCATTGCGGCCTTAACGGCTGCAACGGGGGCAGCATTAGCTGAAATGGTGGCGAATTTAACCTTTGGTAAAAAGGGATATGAAGATGTTCAATCTGACATGAAAGATCTTCAAGCTAAAGCGGAATCTATTCGTAATCGCATGCTCGAATTATCTCAAGCTGATGCAGATGTATTTAATATCTTTATGAATGCCTTAGGTTTGCCAAAGAATACAGATGAAGAAAAGTCTAAACGTACTGCCGCTATTCAACAAGCTTATAAAGATGCTGCAATGGTTCCCTTTGAAATCGGCGAGTTAGCCTATCAAATCTTTGATTTAGCAGAGCTAGCATCTAAAAAAGGTAATCAAAATCTTATTACTGATGGTATTATTGCTGCAATCAATGCACGTGCTGCAGTAAAGGCAGCATTCCTAAACGTACGTATTAATTTATCAGGTATTAAAGACGAAGCATTTGTAGTTGATATAACCGCAAAAATGAATGCTATTGAAACAGGTTTAGATGATAAAGAAGCGGCAATTATAGCGTTATATGTATAGCCAGCTCAAAATAGCAGTTTAAAACAGCAGATTAAAATAACAAGATATACGACTGTATATACTAATCAATAATACCGTAGATGATTTCGAACGATTAAGATTTTTAAAAATCTAATGTTCGGAAAAATATCGAAAGAGAACTTATTATTTCTTTTAAAAATAATGAGTTCTCTTTTTTCTATTGTTAAAATCCGAACGATAGTGTAAAATAAATGGGTGTTATTTCGAGGTTTGATGTAGGAGACATTATGACAGATCAAAAACAAATGAATACGGTCGATAGTATGTTGCCAATACCACAGCTCTTTGCCTTTGGTTTACAACACGTACTGGCCATGTATGCAGGTGCCGTTGCTGTACCTATTATTGTGGCACAGGCCATGAATTTACCTATGGAAGATTTGATTCGATTAATTACAGCGGACTTATTTACCTGCGGTATCGCCACATTAATCCAAACATTAGGTTTTGGTAAAATTGGTGGACGTATTCCTATGATCCAAGGTGTTACCTTTGCTTCTGTTGGACCTATGGCCATGATTGGTGCTCAGCATGGTATGACTGCTATTTATGGTGCTATTATCATAGCCGGTTTATTTACCTTCTTGATAGCTCCATTCTTTAGTCGTCTTATTCGCTTATTCCCACCTGTAGTTACAGGTACAATTATTACCATTATCGGTATTAACTTGATGCCAGTTGCTATTAATTGGATGGGCGGCGGTATAGGTAATCCTCAATTTGGTAGTTTTACTAATATTGGACTAGGGTTCCTTACCTTCTTAATTGTCGTATTTGTTTATAAATTTGCCAAAGGATTCTTTAGTAATCTTTCTGTACTAATTGGTTTGATTGCAGGTACAGCAATTGCGTTTGCCATGGGCGTTACAAACTTTGATGAAGTTGGTCGTTCCCACTGGATTGCGTTTATTGAGCCTTTCTATTTCGGATTACCAACCTTTGATTGGGCGTCTGTACTTTCCATGATTATCGTAATGCTCGTAGTTATGGTAGAAACAACTGGTGATAGTATCGCTATTGGTGAAATCGTAGATAAGCCAATTGGTCGTAAAGAACTTGCTTCTATTATTCGTGCTGATGGGGTATCTACAATTATTGGTGGTATTCTTAATAGTTTCCCTTACACAGCATTCGCTCAAAATGTTGGCCTTATTGCCGTAACAGGTGTTAAGAGCCGCTTTGTTGTAGCTGCATCTGGTGTAATCTTAATTTTATTGGGGTTATTCCCTAAATTAGCGGCTATCGTAGCTAGCATTCCGAATGCCGTGTTGGGCGGTGCTGGTATTGCCATGTTCGGTATGATCGTTGCTAGTGGTATTCGTTCCTTAGGCAAGGTTAGCTTTGAAGGCAACCATAATTTAATGCTCGTAGCTATCAGTATTGGTGTAGCTATGATTCCAATTGCAGCGCCAAACTTTTATGCTAATTTCCCTGCGTGGGCACAAATTATTTTAAAATCTGGCATCACTTTCGGTAGTATTATGGCAATATTGCTTAATTTACTACTTAATGGTGTTAATCGTGGTGACGAAATTAAAGAAATGGGTCGTCGATAAAAATTACTAAAAAAGAACTCTGTTCCTTGGAGCAGAGTTCTTTTTTAGTGATTAAATTCACAGGAAATTTGTGTGAATACTATGCTATAATAGATAGATAATTGTAGAATAATTTTGTGATGCTTTCAGTAACATGAAAATTATAAAAATGACTGCAATTACATATTGAAATAAAGTTATGTATATATGTATATATATGGTATGTTCCCATAAGAAGGGAAGGGTTACATGGCAGACGGAAAAATTATTGCTATCTCCATTAGTGAGAGAAAAGGGCAAAAGAAACATAATATTGAATCCGCTAATCTTATCGTAGATCATGGTATGGAAGGTGATGCGCACGCAGGCAATTGGCATCGTCAAATCAGCTTGCTTGGTATTGCAAGCATCGATCATATGCGTGCCCAAGGAGCGGATGTAAAACCTGGTGATTTTGCAGAAAATATCACTGTAGAAGGTATGGTGCTTTACGAATTGGCTGTAGGCACACAATTACAAATTGGTAAGGATGTAATTCTTGAAATTACTCAAATTGGTAAGGAATGTCATCATGGCTGTGAAATCATGAAACAAGTAGGATCTTGTATCATGCCTACACAAGGCATCTTTGGCAAAGTCCTTAAAAATGGTACGATTCACGTAGGTGATGAAGTATCTATTATCAAATAACTTAGTCGGATAAACGAGGTGTGTTATGAAAGACGCATGGGGCCGTACAATTGAATATGTACGTCTGTCATTGACAGATGCGTGTAATTTTTGTTGTCCCTATTGTCGACCTGCTGAAATTACACCTCAAAGTCAAACCCAATTATTATCAGTTGATGAATGGATGACTATTTTAGGTGCCTTCCATCGTATCGGCGTGAAAGCGGTACGTTTAACTGGTGGCGAGCCATTGCTATATCCTCATATTGAAGAGCTTTTAACTCGTATCAAGGATACTGGTTGGTTTGAAGATATATCTATGACTACTAATGGTAGCTTGCTTGCATCTCGAGCACAACGATTGAAAAAACTTGGTTTGAACCGAGTGAATATCAGTCTAGATTCTCTTGAAAGTGACGCTTTTGCCACTTGTGTAGGCAAAGAGGGGCAGCTAGATTCCGTATTAGATGGTATTCGCAGTGCTATTAGCGAGAATTTTAAATCAGTAAAGATTAATACCGTATTATCTCGCCATTGGTCTGATGATGAAGTTAAATCTTTATTACAGTATGTAGAAAAGTGGCCTGTTGTATGGCGTTTTATTGAATATATGCCATTCCAAGGCGATGCGTTCCATGGTCCAACCTTTGACGAATGGAAGACTCAATTAGAACGTGTTAGTGGAGGTCCGCTTACAGAAGTGCATTCCGTTTATGGCTTTGGCCCTGCTACGTACTTAGCGTTACCAAGTGGAAAGGCTGTAGGATTCATCTTTTCTATGTCTCATAGCTATTGTGATACATGTAATCGTGTACGTCTTACATCAGATGGGCAAATGCGTTTATGCTTGTTGCGGGATGACGAGGCTGATCTTGTATCTCTTGTGCGCAATGGTGCGACCGAGGAAGATTTAGCTATGCATATTGAACGTGCATTGCAGCGAAAGCAAGAACGTCATGATGGCGTAGGTATGGAACAACCAGAACGTCCTATGTGGCGCATTGGAGGATAATATGGGATTTTTTGATTTTCTCAAACCAAGATCAAAGGAACATATTGAAGAATGCTGGCCTGGTGGCAAGATGCTTCAAGTCCATATCGAATATGATACTAAATCCTCTGTAATTACCTACAAGGGCCGTTATGGATTGCAATTTAATGTGCCAAAGGCTGATGTGACAAACATTATTATTAAAGAGGTAAGTCGTACGCATAGTGTTCTTCAACTATATAGTGGTGTTGACTGCGTAGGGACTAGTGATATTCTCCCTACGGAGGCTTGTAATACGATGAAGGATTGGCTAGGACAATATTGATGCATATGTTTTATAGGAATGTAATAAATATTCTTTACATTCCTATAAAATAGGCATATAATTAGTCGTGTCATGGACCACTAGCTCAGCTGGCAGAGCACCTGACTCTTAATCAGGGTGTCCAGGGTTCGAACCCCTGGTGGTCCACCAAATAAACCCGCACAGTAGTGCGGGTTTTTCTTTTGACATCATTTTTATCAGGGTACCTTTTGACATCATTTTGACATCAATTAGAATATGTTTGAAATTTTTTCTACCACGTCGGCTTCCATAATCGGAGTAACATGAGAGTAGGTATCCATCGTTTGCTGATACGAGGAATGGCCAAGCCGCATTTGTACGACTTTAAAGTTTACGCCTGCTTCTAATAATAAGGTGGCATGTGTATGGCGAGTATCGTGCATCGTAAAGTCAGGTCTACCGATTGCGGTGGCCAACTTTTTACATTTTAGAGAAACCTTGGCCGGATCACGAGGGCTTCCAAACTTACCAGGGAACACGAGATTATTATTTCTCCAGTTCGTTGCTTTTAGGCGCCGTTTATCGACGCATGTGCGAAGTTTTAAAAGCTCTGCGATAGTTTTATCGTCGAGTGATATAGAACGCCTAGACGAGCTGTTTTTAGTCGTTTTTGAGATAGTCGTAACTTCATTGATTCGTAAAACTGTCTGATTGACGGTTAACGTTTTTTGTTTTAAGTTGACATCATCCCAGGTTAAGCCGAGTATCTCGCTACGGCGTAAACCAGTAGTAAATGCTAGCTTAAACAGGGCGTGCCATTCGACATCATCGATTTGTTCAAGGAAGGTCTCAACCTCTTCTTTAGATAACGTTACCATTTCGCGCTTACGTTCTTGTTTTGGTTTCTTTACTAGAGTGGCCACGTTCTTCGATATTATCTCATCCATGACCGCCTGTTTTAGGATAGCTCTAAGAACGGTTAGCGTGTAACTGATAGTCCGTGCTGATAAGTGGCCCATGCTATCCATAAGTGCTCTTACGTTTAATGCTGACAGCTCCACTAATCGTATCGAGCCTATGAAAGGCACAATATAGGTTTTAATAATATATTGGTAAGAGGATATGGTATTCTGTGAAACCGTATCCGTTTTAAGTCGGATCCAATACTCACACCATCTCTCGATTGTAATCGTGTTATCGTAGTTAGCACATTGCGCTAGTGATTCAACGTAAGCATCACGTTCGGCAATAGCAGCTTTCTTGGTAGTGCCGTAAAAGTATCTACGCTTACCGTTTATCAGCTTTGATACCTGGTAGCGTCCATCGGCTCGTTTTTTAGCCATAAAAATAACCTCCTTGGCTTAAATTTGGGTATAAGAAATAAGCCTTAGAGGTTTTATGTGATATAATGGTATTGGAGTAAAAATGAAATACCTCTAAGGTATGTAGTTTTTAGTGGCCCTCACTGCGGTGAGGGCTTATTTTTTTTATCTAAAATACAGAATCTAGTACGTTATCATACCAGTGCTTTTTCTTTTTAGGCTGTTGCACTTCTTCAGATGGTGCCTGGTGTATCTCATGATCAGCTTGCCATTTTGCTAGTGCATTTTTAGTGCCCTCATCGACTTTGTGTAAATCGTCCATTTCTTTTTGTGTCATACTAATAGTGCGTTCAAGATATTCCTGTTCATCAAGTAATTCGGTGCTCCCGTCATCGTAATGCACTAGCACCTTTGGACCGTCTAAAGCCTTAAATTCATCGTGAGATACCTCAGTTCTAGCAAATCCTGTAACTGTAACTAAGGCGAACATAGCAGTAATTAATAAAGTCTTTTTCATGATAACATCTCCCTGTGTTAAATAATATGATGATAAAAGTCGATTCCGTTAATGTCTCCATCTTCAATCTGAGACATTCTAACCATACGTTCGACTAAATTAACGTGATGATCTACATAAAAGTCATCACGAATAATATGACTTAACTCATGCTTTATTTCCTCCCTCATGCGTTCATGGGGAAGATTTTTATTAATGTAGATATTATGAGTGTCTACATCTTCTGATTCCTCAGAAACTGCTTTAGCATTTGGTAAGTCACAATAGATAAGGTTAATAACCAATACTACCACTCTCCCTTGTGTGTATTACTTATGTTTAGATTTTAAGAACTCTATGTATTTGACTGTTTCTTCCATCTCCTCTTTAGTGATATCTTTAGCAGCAGAGAAGAGCATACGAGCCCCTGGACGTGTGCGTAGGTATTCAGCAAATTCGGCTGCCTCACGGTCGGTGTAATAGCCGTCTGTATATTTCTCTACTAGTTCAGATTTAGGAACGCCAAAATAGTTTGCCAATAACTCAATTTTATCGATTCTAGGATATGTATTTCCCTTTACCCAATCGGTAAACGTAGTGTATTTTAACCCTAAATCAGCACATATTTTATTGCGATCAATTCCTCGGCTATCCATTAGTCGTTGAATATTCTCAGCCATAATAGCCTTGTTGCCTAAATCACTCATAAGAACCTCTCAAAATATGGAATATATTAATTAATACACCTATATATTACGATATTTTCGTAATAAAATCAATATTTTACGGAAATTTTACTATAGTTTAAGTTTAGTTTATGGACATTACGGATAAACCGTAGTAGAATGATGACTGTAAACAAGATGTGAGTATCGAGAAAGGAGGTAGCTTATGAAGTATACATTAAAGATGTTAAGGGCTTCAAAAAACTGGTCTCAACTTACGGCATCTAAAGCGATTGGAGTGTCTGTTGATACTTGGGGAAATTGGGAGCGCAAACGCTCTTTCCCTGATGTTCCTCACATAAAAAAGATACAAGAAGTATTTGGTGTATCGTATGACGACATTATTTTTTTATAGTTGGTTACGGTTAAACCGTTACGGAGGATAGGTTATGAAAGAATTCGTAATCAGAATGTTCGGCGAATCCATTACGGAACGCATGAACGAGTTAGGCATGACTAAGACGGCGCTGATCAAACAAGCTGAAATTTCGATGGATACATTAAACCGAGCTATCAAAGGAAAGTCAGTGCAAATGTCGACAGTCGTTGGTATCTGCTATGCGTTGTGTGTCGATGATACTGAAAGTCACGACTTTTGGGAAACCGATTACTACAACCCTAAATTAGATAGGAGGTAGCTATGAATAAAAAACAATTATTAGAACTAGCTAGTTGTTGCTTATGGATTTTAGCGCTCGGCTTGTCCGCAGGTATAAGTTTATTCGTGATGTTATCCCTGGTGCTTCTAGCATTCTAGGAGGTACCTATGAATAAGATGTGTATCACAGTAGCGGAAGCTGCAGAACTTGCCAGCGTACCGCAAGCCGTTATCCGAGAATGGGCGCAAGATTTTGACTTTCCGTCCATGAAAATCGGTAAGCGTGGAGGTAAACGCCTTATCCACGTTGATTCGTTTAATGCTTGGCTTGCTAAACGATGCCAGGCACGAATAGGAGAGTAGACATGATGAAAGTAGTTTATGCGCTTCGCATTATTGCAGCCATATTAGTAGTAGGAACTGTCGGTTCTATCGAAATAGACCGCATAGATTTGTGGACTGGTATGTGCCAGGGGTTACTAGGTATCACTCTTTGGTTACTCACTGGTTACTGGATTGAGGAGCTAAAAGAGTATGAACGATAAACGATGCTCCTTCTGTAATAAAAGGATTAAAAGTCCTTACACAAATTGGTCGTATCTAACCGGCAAGCCTCGTATAGTGTGCGATAACTGCAAAGACATACACCCGTGTGTAAATAGAATAACACGTTTATCCAAACGTGCCTAGTGAAAGGAGGTGAGGACATTGCGAGACTGTACAACGTGCCCTAATAGAGATTACTGCATTCCTGATGAGTGCGAGCACCTGGGCACAAAAAAAGCACCCCAAAGCACGGCAATGCTAAAGGGCGCATAGAAAAATATCCATTTAAAGTATATCACATAGTTAAACCGAAAGGGGATAGAACAATGATCGAGTTAAAGATTACAGTTGATAAAGCAGTTGAATTAGAACAAGAAGTGAAAGACCTATACCAATCCATCGTAGGCGCTCCGGTTAAAGAAGAAACACCTGCTAAGAAGGAAGCTCCTGAACCTGTTAAAGAAGAAGCTTCTGAACCTGTTAAAGAAGCACCAGCTCCTAAGGAAGAAGAACCCGCGCCTACAGTAGAACCTGAAAAAGAAGTACCAAGCCTTGAAGCAACTCGTGAAGCAGTAAAAGACGTAATGGCGAAAGCTACTGATAAAACGAAAGCTAAAGGCGAATTCAAAGCCTTCTTAGATAGCATCGGCGCTGAAAAGGTAACATCTGCTACCGATGAACAACGTATTCAAATTATGGATTGGGTGGCTAGTCGTGGCTAAGAAACACGCCTTACTAGGTGCATCCAGTAGTGCCAGGTGGTTAGTATGTACTCCTTCAGCAAGACTAGAAGCGATGTTCCCTGATGAACAATCGCCCTACGCTGCGGAAGGTACTGTAGCACATGACCTGGCAGAAGCAATTCTCCGGCATAAGCTTGAAGGCAAAAAAGCCCCTAAGCTAGACGATTACTCCGCTGAAATGGTAGAAGCGGTTAATCGATATGTCGATATTTGCGAAGAAAAGGTGAACGAAGCACGTGCCCGTTCCGCTGATGCGGAAGCCATGATTGAAGCACGGCTCGACTTCTCTCGTTGGGTACCTGAGGGCTTCGGCACCGGTGACATGGTAATCGTAGCCGATGGCATCCTGGAAGTGATTGACCTGAAGTATGGTAAAGGCGTTCCGGTTAGTGCCGTCGAAAACACACAGATGCGACTCTACGCATTAGGTGCTTATGACGTTAACGAGTTCTTGTATGATGTAAAAACGGTTCGTATGACGATCGTTCAACCAAGACTTGATAGTGTGTCTACCGACGAAATGTCACTTGAAGAACTTCTTGATTGGGGCGAAGATATCAAACCAATCGCACAACGTGCCTGGGACGGTATCGGCGAATGTACACCTTGCGATTACTGCAACTTCTGTAAAGCACGGCACACCTGCCGAGCATTAGCAGATACTTGCCTTGATACATTCTATAAGAATGGTGGTAAGCTCAATCAATTACTTACTGACAGCGAAGTATCCGACATTCTAGCGATGAAAGATTTAATCACAAAGTGGATTAAAGGTGTTTACGACTTTGCATATGAGAAGGCATTATCGGGTGAAAAGCAATGGCCTGGATATAAATTAGTGGAAGGTACATCAAGACGTACAATTACGGATCCAGACGCCGCTGCTAAAACATTACTCGATAATGGCTACAAGGAAGAGCAAATCTTCAAGCCTCGAGAACTCGAAGGTATCACGAACTTACAAAAGGTACTCGGTAAAAAGGGCGTTGCCGAATACCTAGAATCCTATATCGATAAACCGGAGGGCAAGCCTACGCTTGTACCGGAAAGCGATAAACGCCCGGCAATCAATACAGTTGAAACAATGATGAATGAATTTGAAGATGAGGTATAAGAGATGAATAAAACATTAACAACAGCACTAGCAATTTCCGCGTTAGCAGTAAACGTAGTTGGCGCAACTAGTAATAACACAGTAGGCGGTACAGATAATACTATCTCCGCAACATCTACAAGCTCCGCAGTATGGGGCTTCCAAAACAACATCGACGCTAATAATGCATTAGCGTTCGGTACAAATAATACTGTAACTGGTGAAAACGGTTTCGCCGGCGGTAATAACGCTACTGCAGCAGGTCGTAATAGCTTCGCATTCGGTTCCCATGCTGAAAGCCTAGTTGAGTACACTGTGGCAATCGGCAATCAAGCCCGTGTTTCTAGCTATGATAGTGTGGCTATCGGTAACGGTGCCTTCGTATCCGGTGAATCTTCTGTAGTATTAGGCAGAACTAATAATGTTACAGGTGCTGACACTGTGGTTGTCGGCGCTAACAATGGCACAGTGGCTGGTGGGCAATCCGCCGTAGTTGGCTACAATAATAAAATTGGCGCAGACAAAGAGCAATTAGTGTTCGGTTCTAATTCTGAATCTAATGGTCAAGGTGCTCTTACATTTGGCACCCATGCCAAATCCTTAGCCACTGACGCCGTTGCATTTGGTAACAACACGATTGCTGACCAAGCGAATGCGGTGGCAATCGGTACTAACAGCGTTACAGATAGCGCCGTTGGCGTTGATGGTATCACAATTAATGGTACTCGCCACGTATTTGCTGGTGAACAACCAGCAAGCGTAGTGTCCTTTGGTTCTAAAGCCCGTGCAGGTGCAGGCGGAGTAACTCAGTACAACCGCCAACTTACGAATGTTAGCGCTGGCCAAATCGCCGCTGATTCATTAGACGCTATCAATGGTAGCCAATTATACGCTGCTATTGATGAAATCGAAACAAACGCTAAACAAATTAACAAAAACAAGCAAAACATTAAAGATGTGGCAATCGGGTTAAACATGCTTGGCGATGTAGTGAACGATCATGAGCAAGCTATCACAGGTAATACTACTGCAATCGCCAGCAACACTAGCCGCATCAATGGTAATACATCTGCTATTACATCCCTTGGCCAAAAGGTAACTGCTAATACAGCGGATATCAGAAGCCTTGAACATGTGGCAGACAATCACGAAGGGCGTATCACAACTTTAGAAAATCGTTCTTTGGGCTTAGCTAATGACATTAACAACAAAGTCAACAATCTTGGCCAACGTGTTAATAAGTTAGGCGCAAGTTCCGCAGCACTTGCAGGATTGCATCCACTCGATTTCAACAGAAATGACAAAGTCAGCTACGCCGTAAGTTACGGCCATTACCGTAACAGTAATGCAGTAGCGCTCGGCGTATTCGCTAGACCTAATGAACGTATCATGCTTGGCTTTGGTGCTACTTTAGGCGGTGAGAACCAATACACCGTAAACGTAGCATTCAAAACTGGTAAAGGTTCTGACTATGTAGCAGAAGCTAAAGATGCACAAAGCCGCATCAGCAAACTTGAAGCACTCGTAAACAAATTAATGTCTGAAGTAGAAGCTAACAAATAATTCATTTAAAGAAGGAGACCGTAACAATGGCTAAATTAACAACTGGTATCGTAAGACTTTCCTATGCAAACATCGCTCAACCTCGTAAAAACGACGACGGCAAAGCAAAATATAGTTCCCAAATCATTATTGATAAAACAGATAAGAAAACAATCAAAGCTTTTGAACGTGCGATTGAAGAACTTAAAGCGGATCCAAAAGCAGTAGCTAAGGTAGAAGGTAAAGCAGCATACCTTAAATTGAACTTGCGTGATGGCGATACAGACGAAGCAGTAGCTGACCAACCTGAAACATACGCTGGTAAATTCTTCATCAACGCTAACAGTGATAAACAACCTATCGTATTCACTCGGGACAAAATCAAGATGGACCAATTCGATATCGAAGAAGAAATCTACTCCGGTGTATATGCGCAGGTAGCACTTTCTGTATTCGCTTACAACTTCAATGGCAAGAAAGGCGTAGGTTTTGGTCTAAATGGTGTTCGTAAAGTTAAAGATGGTGACCGCCTCGGTGGTGTTCACGTATCTGCTAGCGACTTTGGTGACGACGATTTAGGCGACCTAGACGATGACGATTTAATCTAAGGAGGCAAATATGGAGCTTAGTATTGATGTGGAAACGTATTCTGACTGCCCTATTAAATATGGGGCCCAGCGATACGTTGATGATAAGACATTTGAAATACTGCTCTTTGCCTACAGCTTCGATGACGAACCGGTCGAAGTAATCGATATGACAAAGGATCCACTACCTGAAAGGGTAGTGGATGCCTTATATAACAAGGAAATTACAAAGACCGCATTCAACGCAGCATTCGAAATGCTTTGTCTTAAAAAGTATTACCCTGATGCAGATTATACGAACTGGGAATGTACCTCTGTACTTGCCTTGTACTGTAGCTTGCCTGCGAGCCTTGATAATGTATCAAAGGCTTTGAAATTAGGTGAAGCCAAAGATTCACGAGGCAAACGCCTTATTCAGTTCTTCTCTGTGCCACGAAAACCAACTAAGTCGAATCCTAAGACACGTAATATGCCGGAGGATGCGCCTGAGAAATGGGCGGAATACATTGAGTACAACCGCCAGGACGTGGTGGTAGAAAAGGCAATTCGTAAACGCTTACTTTCACTAAAGCCACCTGCTACCGAGCACGAGTACTGGTTACTCGACCAAGATATCAACTGGAGAGGCGTGAAAGTAGATATGGAACTCGTCGATGCAGCGCTTGCCTGCAACGACGAAATTGTGGAAGAAGCTACCGAGTCATCCAAGATATTAGCAGGATTAGAGAATCCGAATAGTACCATGCAACTTAAAGAGTGGTTAACAGTAAGACTAGGATATGATCTAGAAACAATGCGAAAAGACGATGTATCAAACCTCTTAGCACAGGATATCCCCTCTGATGTTCGCAAGGTACTACAAAATAGACAGGTGCTCGGTAACTCCTCCATCAAAAAATACTTGGCCATGAAAAATGCCGTGTGCTCAGATGGTCGTATTCACGGAATGCTTCAGTTTTATGGGGCGATGCGTAGTGGACGATGGGCGGGTCGTGTAGTACAACTACAGAACCTCCCTCGTAACTACTTAGAAGATTTAGACACAGCTAGGGAAGTTCTTAAAAGTAGAGACGTAGAAATGCTAGACCTACTCTACGGAAACCCAGGCGATGTGATTAAGCAACTTATCCGTACTGCTCTTGTAGCAGAGGACGGGCACCGATTTATTGTAGCCGATTTCAGTGCTATTGAAGCACGTGTTATCGCTTGGCTTGCTCACGAGAAATGGCGCCAGGATGTATTTGCGCAAGGTGGAGACATCTACTGTGCATCAGCATCTAGCATGTTCCACGTACCAGTTGAGAAGCACGGTGTTAATGGGCACCTACGGCAAAAAGGAAAGGTAGCTGAATTAGCGCTAGGGTATGGCGGCGGTGTAGGAGCTATGAAAGCGATGGATACAAAGGGTGAAATTCCGGAGAAGGAGCTACCTGGTATCATCGAAGCTTGGCGACAAGCAAGTCCACGAATTACGAGATTTTGGAAAGATGCAGACAGCGCAGCAAAGCAAGTAGTGAGAACAGGAGAACCCGTACGAATTAGACAAGGCAATATTAAATTCTTTAAATCGAAAGGCTTCCTGTTCATCGAATTACCATCCGGTCGTAGACTTGCCTATGCAAGACCTAGACTCGGACTTAATCGGTTCGGTAGTGAATCGATTGAGTATGACGGAATGGATCAGGTTAAGAATACATGGGGCAGAGTTGAGACCTACGGCGGAAAGCTCGTCGAAAACATTGTACAAGCCGTAGCAAGAGATTGTTTAGCAGCAGCGATGTTAAGACTAGCAAAAGCAGGTTACAAAATCGTTGCCCATATCCACGACGAAGTGGTTATCGAAGCGCCTATAGGCGAAGGTAGTTTAGAAGAAGTTATAGATATTATGTGTGAACCTGAACCCTGGAATGAAGGGCTCATATTAAACGCAGCAGGGTTTGAGAACCCTTACTACATGAAGGATTAGGAGGACAATTCTTATGAAACTCTCAAAACAACAAATTCAACAACAACGCGAAGCAATCGACGGCTTATATGAACTCGTAAAAGATGCACCAGCTAGCGAACGTAAAGACTCCGCTATGGCGTACTGCGAAGGATGTATTGCTGCTTGCGACCTCGCGCTTAAGATATTAAACGGCAAGAAAGTAGAAGCTCCTAAGGTGGAAGAACCTGAAGCTACTCCAAAAGTAGAAGAGAAACCCGAAGAAAAGCCAAAACGAAAACGTACTACTAAAAAGAAAGAAGTAGAAGCTCCAGCAGTTGAGGAAACTCCTGAAGAAGATGATTTAGACGATTTGTTATAAGAAAGGATAGCGCCTTATGAAGGTCTTATTCAATCTACAAGTACAAAGGCTGTACGACCTGGTACGGCGCAATCAAGTATCACCTTTTAACCCTGCAAGTTATTACCATGTACCTTGCGAACACTCCTTCGCTAACCTATGGCCTATGGAGTCTAACGGATTTGGAATAGTGCCTTGCCGAGAATCATATGAGTTCTATTGTCCAAAATGTGGTGAGCGGATCAACGCTAAAGGGTTTACTGCAGAAGTTGGATATAGCGCCACCGTTCCTTTATCCCTAGACTTATCAATTATAGATAGGGGCGATAAACTGGACGTGCAATTTGAGTACGACACGGTATACGCCGACGGAGATAATGGGATGATTTACAAAGGCTATAAATCTCATGTAATCGATGTGGTGCGGTTTGACTTTAAACAAAGAAAAACCTTTATCATACTTAAGAAGCGCTCACGCAGCGACGTCGTCGAAGAATCGACGGTTTCCCCTACGCGTTTAGGAAATAGCCCTTTATCCTTAGCTTGGTTTGTAGCAACACCTGACTGCAGGCTACATAACCATCAAGATGAGCTAAAACGTTTCGCTAAGGTGTTAAAAGAAGTGTTCTTCGAGAAGCTTTCAAAGGCAGTAGGGTATAAAGTTAAATCTATTAGACAAGGCGTACAGGTGTCTAACAATTACGGAGCCTTCGATAACCTACTTCATAACTTAGTATGGAAATTACAAGCTCCTGATGCACCAGCTATCAATGATAGTCTTAAACGAGACTATGATGACTTTTATAATCGGAAATTCCCCAATGAGACACTGGGTATGGATAACGTATTAGAGTTAACGACAAAAGGTGTTTCCTTTGTAAAGGCCCTAATCAAGGCTCATAACTTACCGGATGCTAGATGGGTTAGGAGGTTATTACACGATAGGCCATTCTTCTATACGAAGATCATTAAAGTTATGGCTACGTTATTTAAGAACAAAGATTACCAAAAGGCTATGGTCGATGTCATCAAGAATAACGCCGATAATACAAGTTATATTCAGTCTTGGCCATTATGGCGTGATGACCGTGATTTATCTATCATTCGTAAATTTGTTAACATCCTTAGCCATCAATACGGCGAGCGCCAGGCGTTCTTATTCATTCGGAATGCGCCGTCCTATCACGATATAAGAGATACGGCTAGTATGTATTTCGAGTTATCGAGAAGTCGCCGTAAAGAGGTATGGAGCAGTCGCATCCAGGTGCGTAACCTACACGACACAATCTCGAGAATGCAAAAGTTCGACAAAGTAGAAGACGAAATCGTACAGCAACGGAAAGCACATCGCGTGCTAGCCGATATGGTTAACGGCTATCGATTCACGGCGATTGGTTCTACTCACGGCATCATTGATATGGGTATTCAGCTTAACAACTGCGTAAGCTCCTATATCAAAAAAGTAAAAGCTGAAACGTGTGCTATCGTAGGTGTCTATAAATGTAACGAGCCGGTAGCGTGTATCGAGGTTAATCCGAATAGTGATACGGATAACTTCGTAGAGATACACCAGGCTAAACTAAAAAATAATCGTGGCGTATATGAAGACCACGATATCAATGGAGCAGTTAGTCAGTGGATTACCTCTCACGGATTAAGCGTTCCGGCGTATGTACGGGATATCCAATTTGCGAAGGGAGGAGCGATGTAATATGGATACTAATATCATCATAGCTACGGGCAGAAGTCGCTCCGCCCGTAGCTGGAAGTCTGACAAAATGACTTGGAGTGCTTTGGTCAGTAAATTGGCCGAGCCTACTGTAACGAATGAAACGGCTGCTGAATACGCCAAGATGTCTAAAGCTGATCAAGGCCAAAAGAAAGACGTCGGCGGTTTTGTTGGTGGCTATATTCCTAAAAATGGTAGACGGGTAAGAGGCTCTGTTGAAGAGCGGTATTTGATTACCCTTGATGCGGATAACCCTGGTGAGGATTTCATCGTAGACCTAGATATGGAATTAGGTGGAATGGAGTATGTACTCTACAGTACGCACAGCCACACGGCTGATAATCCTCGTTACCGTGTTATTATTCCTACCGATAGAGCGATGAAGCCAGATGAGTACCAGGCAGTCTCAAGACGGATTGCTGATAACATCGGGATTGAGTTCTTCGACCCGTCAACGCACCAAGCTGAACGCCTTATGTATTGGCCTAGTCATCCTAAGGATGTGGAGTACGTTTACCTACACAGCGAAGGCTCTCTAGTTTCAGTAGACACCTATTTGAGTACCTACAGAGACTGGCGGGATACGAGTCTTTGGCCAACATCTGATAAGGAATCACAAATTCGCCTTGATGCGGCCAAGAAGCAAGGTAACCCATTAGAGAAAAAAGGACTTATCGGTGCTTTTTGTAGATGCTACAGTATCACGGAAGCGATACATAAGTTTCTCCCTGGTGTGTATGAGCCGACACAAGTTGAAGACCGATACACGTATGTAGCAGGTAGCTCAGTAGGTGGTTTAGTTATCTACGATAACGATACCTTTGCTTACTCCAACCATGCAACTGGCCCTATCAGCGGTAAACTTGTTAATGCGTTTGACCTTGTCCGGATCCACTTATTCGGAGACAAGGACCCAGCCGATGAGACCGCCGTTACTAAACTACCAAGCTACAAAGCTATGATGGACTTCGTCAACGAAGATGGTGCCGCACCTGTTCTGCTCGACAAAGAACGTATGGCGGATATGGACTTTGAGGATATCACGGAGGACGATGAAGACTTTTTATCTAAGCTAAAACGTGATAAAAACGGTACTCCTGAGTCGGATGTTTTCAACTGCTTGTTAGTCCTTAAACAGGACCCTGCATTAAAAGGTAAAATTCGTCTTGATGAATTCGCACACCGCTTAGTCGTCATTGACGATTTGCCGTGGCGTGGTAAGGACGAAACCCCTTACTGGACGGATACAGACGATGCGTGCCTACGTAATTACTTCGCTACTAAATACCTTATTAAAGGTAAAGGTATTATCGACGATGCCTTGCAAGAAGTAACGCAAGATAACAAGTTCCATCCGGTACGTCAGTACTTAACAGGCTTAACTTGGGACGGTGAATGTAGAGTCGATACTCTCTTTATCGATTACATCGGAGCGGAGGATACCGAATACATCCGAGCGGTTACACGTAAATGGATGTGCGGTGCCATCGCACGAGTAATGGAACCTGGCGTTAAGTTTGATACGGCAATCGTATTATATGGTGCACAAGGTTTAGGTAAGTCCCTTATCTTGGAGCGGTTAGGCCGTAAATGGTTTAACAACTCACTCGTTGATATCAAAACCAAAGACGCCCTTGAACAAATTCAGGGCTCATGGATCAACGAGCTTGCGGAACTCGCACCGACCTATAAGAACGATAACGAAATCGTTAAAGCCTTTATCAGCCGTACCTCTGACCGGTTCCGCTCACCTTACGGTAGACGGACGGAAGAGTACCCTCGCCAGTGTGTATTCGCTGGTTCCACTAATAATCTTATGTTCCTAAAAGACCGCACCGGTAACCGCCGATTTTGGCCAATTACTGGTGACAAGGACCGTAAAACAAAGAACTCCTGGGACTTGTCAAAGGATGAAATTGACCAATTATGGGCAGAAGCGTTCATGTATTGGTCTGAAGGAGAACCGCTTGTATTAGAGGGTGCACTTGAAGAAGAAGCCCTTAGAATTCAATTATCACACACTGAAGGCGGTGAACTCGTAGGGCTCATTGAGGAATACCTAGAGATGGAACTACCTGAAGATTGGGAGTCTAAAGACATCTACGATCGCAGGGAGTATATCCGCAATTATGGCGATGACGATTATTGCGGTTCAGTGCAGCGGGAGCGGGTTTGTGCCCTTGAGATATGGTGTGAAGTGATGGAGGGCGACAGGAAGAACCTGCAGAACGCAAAAGCAAGAGAAATTATTGACATCTTGCAATCTATTAAAGGGTGGAGTCCTTACTCTAAGAGCGTTGGGAAGATGCGTTTTGGGAAAATGTACGGTGTGCAAAGAGCGTTTGTTAGAGACACTAGCTCACTCCAAAATAAGGCTAAAACGATAGTTAAAAATCGTAAATAGCCGTGTTGCCGATTTTTGTTGCCGATTAGCTAATTTTTATATATTGATATTTATCGAAATAATTTTTATGCAAGCCTATACATCGATAAACTTTGATATATGCTAAAAAATCGGCAACGGCAACACGTGTGGCAACAAAATCGGCAACACGAATAGCGTAGTTGGTGTCTATCTTAAATACAATTTGTTGCCGATGTTTCCAAATATTTACTTTTAATTAAAAATAATAAATATATGAATAAGTGCTTGTATACGTATACACGTAAAAAACGCAAATACGCGTATATATATATATATATATATATGAGAAAAAAAACGCCAACATCGGCAACACAACCCCGATGAAGCCATATTTTATATGGGCTGAGGCCTGTTGCCGATTATTTATTGAGAATGAGGTGAGAACGATAGAAAAAGACATTGAACGATGGTTAGGAAATCAACTCAAAAAACTGGGGTGCATATATATGAAATTCGTGTCACCTGGAAATGATGGTGTACCTGATCGGATTATTGTACTTCCAGGAGGCGGTGTCCTATTCGTCGAGTTAAAGGATACAACAGGGAAGCTAATGGCTAACCAACGAGTACAGATTTCACGATTACGAAAGCAAGGCGCTTTGGTGTTTGTGGTAACTGGGATGTCTGATGCCAAGTTATTTGTTGAAGATATGGAAAGGGCGATACATGGACTTTCATCCACACGAGTACCAAAGCATTGCAATACAACGAATCATTGATAATACCCATTACGGATTGTTACTGGATATGGGCTTAGGTAAGACCATATCTACCCTTATTGCGATTGAACGGCTTATGTATGATTACTTTGATATTAAAAAAGTATTACTCATTGCACCCAAGAAGGTAGCAGAATCTACATGGGCCCAAGAATCGCAAAAATGGAATGCTACAAGACGTTTAACGGTGGCTAAGGTGTTAGGTTCCGAGAAGGAACGTATACAGGCCTTAGAGAGTGAATCTGACATTTATGTGATAAATCGTGAAAACGTGCAATGGTTATATGAGTACTACTATAAGAAGAAATCATTCCCTTTCGATATGTTAGTGATCGATGAGAGTTCTTCGTTTAAGAACCCACAGGCTAAACGGTTTAAGGCAATACGAAAACTCCGTCCATTGTTTAAACGGATTGTCATACTAACTGGCACACCAGCACCGAATACGTTACTTGATATTTGGGCTCAAATGTATCTCTTAGATGGTGGCGAACGATTAGGTAAGACGATTACCGAATATCGCACTCGGTATTTTACGCCGGACAAAACAAACGGACACGTCGTGTATAGCTACCGACTACTGCCTGGAGGGGATAAGGTGATATTCAGCAAGATGCAAGATATCTGCATGAGCCTAAAAGCGAAGGACTATCTTACACTACCTGAACGTATCGAGAATGTCATCACGGTAGAGATGAACCCGAAAGAGTGGGAACTCTATAAACAGATGGAACGTGAGCACGTGCTTAGCTTAGCCAGTGATGACGATGTGAGTGCACTTAATGCAGCAGCACTAGCCGGTAAATTGTTACAACTGGCGAATGGATCCATTTATAACGATGAAGGTGAAATCGTAGTCGTCCATAACGAGAAGATTGAACGACTGAAAGAATTGGTAGAAACGAATGAAGGAAAACCGATGTTAGTGTTCTATAACTTCAAACATGACCTTCAATCGATTAAAGAGGCTTTCCCGAAAGCCGTTGAGCTAAAGACCGATGATGATGTAGCCGAGTGGAACAAGGGCAAGATACAAATGTTACTGGCGCATCCCGCATCAGCAGGGTACGGCTTAAACCTTCAAGCCGGTGGCAATATCATCGTATGGTATGGGTTAACTTGGAGTCTTGAACAGTATCAACAAGCGAATGCACGACTTCATAGACAGGGGCAAACACAACCTGTGATTATCCACCACCTAGTAACAAAAGGGACAATGGACGAGCAGGTTATGAAAGCCTTAGAACGTAAAGAAGCTGGGCAAGATGCACTATTAGAAGCTATTAAATATCGTAAAGAATTGTATAAGGGGTGAAAACATGAAAGCTATAATGAATATTAACATTAGAAGTAAAGCAGATGATAATTACGTGGACTACAGCGGGTATCACATAGTTGATATCGCTTTTGGCCCTCCTAAAGAGGAGGATGCATATACAACATATGCGCTTGAGCGAATGGCAATAGAAGAAGTACTTGTGAGCATAGCCAGTAGAAAGTGGATTGCTTTGTATGGGGATATATTTGACCTTGAGCTCGGGGCAGTAATGGTTAATGCGGGGCAATATGAGGCAATAGACGTAGATGTGTGCCGAATAATGACAGACGACGAGTTCCGTCAACTTTATTTAAACTACTTGAAACAAGAAGAACGAAAAGCTGCCTCGGATTTGGCGGAAATATCAAGGAGGATGAATAATGCAAAAGAAATGTAGACGATGTGGAGACACATTTACAGTAAAAACACACGAGGATTACTGCCCTGAGTGTGAAAAAGTAATGACGCCGCCTGGTGCGGGCTATAGTAAAGAGCTAACGTGTGAAGGATGTGGTACAACCTTTATTCACAAAAAAGAAAAAGCGCAAGGTCGTTGGCCTAAATATTGCCCAGAGTGTTTGCCTAAATACTCTAAGGTGCCTAAGAAGAAGGAAGTGACCGCGGAACCGGTAGAGCAAACTATCGAGGAAGAGGTAATGCAGGCTATTGCAGAAAAGGTAACGCAAGCTATTTCTGAGCCTAAGACTGAAGATGTTATCAATCATCCTTCACACTATACACGAGGTAAGATTGAGGTTATCGATTTTATCGAGGATCAACAGCTTCCATACCATCTAGGTAATGTTATCAAGTACATCGCACGAGCAGGGTATAAGGGTGACAAACTCGAAGACCTAAAAAAAGCACGGTGGTACTTAGACCGGTATATCAATGAGGTAATGCGGCATGAGTGACTATAAAGAAAAGGCATCGGCGTATCTGCAAGATATAAAGATGATAGCCATACGTATCCAATCGCTACGGCAAGATATTCGCAAACTGCAGTATGATATCATCACCTTATCGGCGATTGATTATTCCAAAGACCGAGTATCCGGGGGCGGTACTCCAGTAGGTCTTGAAGGCGATGTGGCAAGACTCGTAGATACAGTGGACACCAAAAAACGGGAGATAGCAAAGCTTATTGCTAAAAGGGAAGAAGCAAGGGCTTTAATTGAAAAGATAGAATGTATACCAGGGCGTATTATATTAGCGCAAGAGTACATTAACGGGGCATTCCCTAAGAAAGTACAAGCGATGATATATTACGAAAAGAGCAGTTACTTCAATTTAAAAAATAAAGCGTTGAACGAATTAGGGGAACTCCTTTCATAGTGGAGTACTTTGGAGTGTTTTGGAGTATTTTGGACTTAAATGAACCGACTTGACATAGTATAATGTAGTTGTGAAAGGTGTCATTAGTCACTAACACAAATCCTCTCTTATACACAACTCAACAAAAAAGCACGGTGACGAAGACCGTGCTTTTTTGTTGTATGTAGCATTGTAAATACAGGGGCCCGTATTTATGATGTAGGCGATCGCGTAAGCTAAGGAGAGGGAATATGTAAAAATGAAATTTACTGCACAATGAAACCAGGGCGAGCCGAATATGTCCACATACATTTCAAAGCTTATACATTATGAGCTCGCCCTGTATCGTTGTACGCTGACATCTGATGACTAGAACTAGTAGTCCTCCAATAACTATATAGCCTAACAACAACCAACTAGTCATCGGATTTGAGCGTACAAACGTATTAAAGGTGATAAGGTATGAGCACAGAAGTCAAATGTATTAAACGTAAATGCCTGAATAACAAGAACGGCGTTTGCACAGCAAAACTAATTGAATACGACGGCCTGTGTCAAACGTATATCACACATGACCACGCACACAAAAGTAATTGTGGATTATGCACTCGTTCGCACGGCCGATTTAAGAGAAACAGCCGTGATGTATTAAGATAGCCAGGAGGTGAGGTAGTGGCTGCATTAGCAAATAAACGACATGAAAAATTTTGTCATGAGTACATCAAGGATATGAATGCGAAACAGGCTGCTATTCGAACTGGTTACTCTGAGAAATCTGCTGAGTCGCAATCCTCAAGACTGTTAAGGAATGACAAGGTTAAAAAACGGGTTGCCGAGCTCCGCGACGCCTACTTCAATGAAAACATCATGACGGCTCAACAGGTTGAGTATGAGTTAACAAGAATTGCCCTGGGGCTCTCAAATGAAAAACAAGTGGTTATCGAGGGCACAGGGGAAGGATGTTCCGAAGCTCGAATTATCGATAAACCGCCGGACGAGAAATCTAGGTTGAAAGCCCTGGAGCTTATGGCTAAACGCCATAGAATACTCAGCGGTGATACGACTATCGATATTAAGCCTGTACTCATCGTAGGTGGTGACGATATTGCAGACTAACAGAGTGTACTTGCCTGATATCGTAGGCAAGGGATACGGTGCTTTTTGGCGTTTTAAAGGGCGTTATAAAGTAGTCAAGGGCAGTCGTGCCAGTAAGAAGTCATCTACGCAGTCTCTGAAAGTCATTATAGAGATAATGGAGAACCCTTGTATAAACTGGTTAGTCGTTCGTAAGACAGAACGGACTTTGCGTGACAGTTGTTTCGCGCAGCTTAAATGGGCTATGCGCCAGTTGAAGGTGGAGCGGTACTTTAAATGTTCCGTATCGCCACTTGAGATAACGTATATTCCAACAGGGCAGAAGATTCTATTTCGTGGACTCGATGATCCTTTGAAGGTTACATCCATTACTGTAGAAGTTGGTGCACTGTGCAGGCTATGGATTGAAGAAGCTTACGAGATTATGAGTGAAGACGCATTCAACAGACTGGATGAATCTATTCGTGGCCAGTTACCCGACGGCATGTATCACCAGGTAGTGCTTACGTTTAACCCGTGGTCTGATAGGCACTGGTTAAAGAAACGCTTTTTTGATGAATCCAGCGAAAACGTATTGGCCATGACTACGAATTACCTGTGTAACGAGTTCCTGAGTGAATCGGACTTAGTGTTATTCGAAGAAATGAAGAAGAACCCTAAGCGGTACCAGGTAGCGGGGCTCGGTAACTGGGGCGTTGTTGAAGGCCTGGTTTACGAAAACTGGAAAGAACAAGAATTTAGTGTTGATGAAATTAGAGGTCAAACCGGTATCAAGTCCGCGTTTGGCCTTGATTTTGGTTATACAGTAGACCCTACAGCCTTAGTGTGTATGCTAGTCGATATGGCTAATAAGAGAATCTACATATTCGATGAGCTGTATGAAACAGGGCTTACGAATCAACAATTAGCATCTCGTATCACGGATATGGGGTACGCAAAAGAAAAGATAAGGGCTGATAGCGCCGAGCCTAAATCTATTGAGGAATTGTACCAAGCAGGATTAAAAGGGATAACCAGGGCACGTAAAGGTAAGGACAGCATATTAAACGGCATTCAGAGGATTCAAGACTACGAATTAATCGTTCACCCAAGATGCGTTAACGTGCTGCGTGAATTATCCACGTACCAATGGGCCAAAGACCGATTTGAGAAATACACAGGGAAACCTGAAGACGAAAACAACCATGCTATGGATGCTATGCGGTATGGTTTAGAAGATATTAATGTAGAAAGGTGGTCGTTTGATTGATATTATCTCAGCTATGGGACCGCATCATAAAAGGTTCAGCGACTATGTCGGAACGAGAGTTCCTGCAAGTTCAACTGCGTAATTTTCTAGGTAGTGAGCAGCGGAAAACGATGTGTACTGCTATTGATTATTACGACGGTAAACATGACATTTTGAATAAGCAACGATACGTTGTAGGTGAAGGCAATACGCGAATAGCGTTACAGGGCGTTCCTAATAATCAGATTGTGGATAACCGATTTGATGATTTAGTAGACCAAAAGGTTAACTACTTATTGTCTAAGCCATTAGATATTAACACCGATGATGACGAGCTCGATAAGATGTTTGGTATTCAGTTCCAACGCTTATTAAAGTCAGTTGGTAAATTCGCAACAATGGCCGGCAAGGCGTATATACACCCTTACATAGGCATCGATGGTACGCTAAAGTTTAAGTTGATGAAACCGCATCAGGTTTTACCATTTTGGGCAGATGAGGAGCACACACAACTAGATGCGTTCCTTTACTTGTACGACATTGAGTACTACACAGGACTAGAAACTAAGACCATTCACAAAGTGGAATACTACACACCGAATGGTATTCAGTATTACATATGGGATATGGAACGTTTACTTCCTGATCCGGATAAAGAAAATACTGCCAATTTTGCTATTGCTGATAAACCGTATAACTGGGAACGTATTCCTCTCATTATGTTCCGTGCGAATGAATTTGAGCAACCACTTATCGTTAAGGTTAAATCCTTGCAGGATGCACTTAACCGGTTACTATCCAACTTCCAAGATAATATGGAAGAGGATATCCGCAGCACAATTTTGATTTTGCAAAACTATGACGGTGAAAATCTCGCTGAGTTCCGTCAAAATCTTGCTTCGTATGGGGCAATCAAGGTTCGTACAGTAGATGGTGTTAACGGCGATGTTAAGGCCTTAAAAATAGAGGTGAATAGCGACAATTACCAATTACTTATTAATATTTTGCGTAAAGCTATTATCGAGAACGGCCGGGGCTTTGATGCTAAGGACGATCGTATGGCCAACAATCCTAATCAGATGAACATCATGTCGATGTACTCTGATATTGATTTAGATGCCAATGAAATGGAGCTGGAGTTCAAATCTAGCTTGCACGATTTGATGTGGTTCGTTAACACGTATCGTGGCTTAACTAATCAAAATGCAGTTGAAGAAGTGGACTTCATCTTCAATCGTGACTTGCCTATCAATGAAGGCGATACAATCAACAACTGTAAAAACTCCGTTGGTATCATCTCTAATGAAACCATTATCGCAAATCATCCGTGGACAACTGATGCTGCGGAAGAACTCGCAAAAGTTAAAAAGGAGCAGTCCGAAGTAACAGCAGATTTTGTTGTACCGAACGGCGGTGAGGCAGATGGCGAATGATTACTGGGAGAAACGGTATGAGCGGTTACTAGATGAATCGTTTCAAAAAGCGAATCTCACTGATGCGGAAATCAAAGCTAACTACGTCAGGGCGTTACGTCGGATAGAAAAGGCTATCAACGATTGGTATCGTAGATTTGCTACAGAAAACGGCATCCAATTGGCCGAAGCAAGGAAACTACTGAACGCCTACGAGATGAAAGCCTTTAAAATGGATTTGGCTGAGTTTAAGGCAGAAGCTAAGAAACTCGGTGTATCAGAAGAACATCAACAAATGCTATCAAATGCGTCCATTCGTGAACGATTAAGCCGTGAGCAGATGCTGTATATCAATGTGGTTCATGAGCTTGAAATACTGGCTCAAAAGCAGAGTATTTCGCTTAATGATTTATTGAAGGATGTGTATCAGTCCTCCGCGTATAAGTCCGCATATACCGTGCAGACACAACGCGGAGAATATTCACCTATTAATACGATTGATAGCAAGCGCGTTGATAGCGTGGTTCACAGTCAATGGGCGAGTGATGGCAAGGACTTCAGCAGTAGGATTTGGGGAGATACAAGTAAGTTAGTAGCTAACTTGCAGAATGATTTCACCCAAGCCCTTATTATCGGGCAAGGGGCGGACACGATGGCAGATAATCTGCATAAGCGGATGAAGACATCATACAGTAACGCTAAGCGATTAATCGAAACTGAGACGGCAAGGGTGCACGAGCAAGGGTTTCTTGATAGCATGAAAGACCTAGATGTCGAGGAGTTAGAGATACTGGCTACACTCGATAGTCATACTTCTTCCATCTGCAGACACATGGATCGTAAACGTGTTCGTCTCGTCGATGCTAAACCAGGTGTAACTGTTCCGCCATTCCATTGCTATTGCCGGTCCACTACAATTCCATATATCCCAGGACTCGAAGGAGGAACTCGCACAGGTAGAAATCAGAATGACAAGAGTACTGATTTTGACGGAGCGATTACCTACGAGGAATGGGAAAAAGAATATATCAATTAGCAGCGGAAACGCTGCTTTTTTATTGCCATTTTAGTATTGTTGGGCGATAACTAACAAGACCGTAGCCGTGAGGTGTGGCTCACGAAAATAAAGCGAAATGGGTATTTTTTAAGGAGGTCACTATGACTAAGGAAGAATTGTTAGCACTAGGATTAACTGAAGAACAGACTGCTAAGGTCGTTGAAGACTATGGTAAGAATTATGTGTCTAAGGATCAATTCAATGCTAAGAACGAGGAACTCAAATCCGTAAAAGGGGAACTCACGACTCTTAACAGTGAGATTGATAACCTCAAAAAATCTAATGCAGATAATGCGGAGCTTGCGAAACAAATTGAAACGATGAAAGCTGATGCCGAAACTCGTAAAGCTGAATACGAGGGCAAAATCGCACAACTTGAAATCGACAATATTGTGAACGTAGCATTGTCCAACGCAAAAGCTAAAAACAACGTTGCAGTCCGTGCGCTATTGGATTTAACCGATGCAAAAGTGAAGGACGGCAAAATCAAAGGGTTAGATGAACAACTTGCTGAAGTTGCCAAAGCTAATCCTTATTTATTTGGGGAAGCGTCCGCCCCTAAAGGTGTAGCCCCCGGTAACCCTGGCGGTAAAACACCAAGTGGCGCAATAACTAAAGAAGACTTCGCTAAAATGACGTACTCTCAACGGGCGGAGTTATTCGCAAACGATGTTGAACTTTACCATTCATTAACAGGAGGAAACGCTAATGAATAAACAATTCTCTTTTAATTTACAAACATTCGCAGCAGGTCCTACGCAAGTTGCTAATGTAGTTAACCCTCAAGTAATGGCGGACATGGTATCCGCAGGCTTACCTAAAGCTATTAAATTTACTCCAATCGCTAAAATCGATAACACATTGGCTGGCGTACCTGGTAACGAAATCACTATCCCAGCATGGGGCTACATTGGTGATGCGGAAGACATTGCAGAAGGCGTAGAAGTACTTGCAACTCAAATGTCCACATCCGTCACTAAAGCTAAGATTAAAAAAGCAATGAAACGCGTTGATATCACAGACGAAGCTAAATTGTCCGGTTATGGCGACCCAGTAGGTGAAGCTACTCATCAATTACGTCTGTCCTTGGCATCTAAAATCGACCAAGACGTAGTAACAGCTCTTGGCGGTGCTACTCTTACTGTAACTGATACTAAAGTTATTTCTTATGAAGGTGTAGTCAACGCAGTAGATAAATTGAACGAAGAAGACTACGTTGAAAAATATTTGTTCGTAGCACCTTCTCAAATTACTGCTCTTCGTAAAGACGCTAACTTCATTGATAAAACAAAATACGGTAACGACGTTATGATGACAGGTGAAATCGGTATGATTGCAGGCTGTCGTGTTGTAACATCTCGCCGCATCAATGACACAGGCGCAACTGTTGATAACTTCATCGTTGGTGTAACTGCAGAAGTGGAAGATGGTACACCTGTATTACCTGCTGTAACAATTTACATTAAACGCGACGTTATGATTGAAGCTGATCGTGTTCCTGAAAAAGGTTTAGACAAAATCGTTGCTAACGAACACTATACTGTTGCATTGACTAACCAATCCAAAGTTGTAAAAGCTACATTCAAAAAATAGTAGGTGAATAGTATGACCACGAAAGAGACAGTTTTACAAATTCTTGAATCGTGGCTCGGGTATGATGCAATTTCTGATGTAAATATCATTGAGTATATGATTGGTGCGGAAACACAACATATCCTCAATGATATCAATCAGAAAGAATTGCCTAGCGAATTACAGCACGTTCTCGTATATCGTGTAATTGGCAGCTATATCACCACAAACAAAAATAAATTGATTGAAACTGACGGAGAAATGGCGAGCTCCATTAAAATGGGCGACACTGAAGTTCAGTTTAAAGGACCCGACAAGGCATCTCGTCTCCAAGAATTGGCCACCGCTTTGAGTGGATATGGAAGGGGTGACCTAGCATGCTTCCGACGGCTAAGATGGTAGATGCTGCTAGAAAGCAGTTAGAACGATTGTACGATTGTACGTGTTATGTTATCTCCGAAGTGGATGCAATGGACCCCGATACTGGAATTATGAGTAAAACTGCCAGTAGAGAGGGTCCTTTTGCTTGTAGAATTAGCTATAAAACTCTCTCTACAGGTCAAAACGCTGAGATTGCGAAATTTAGTACCACCACGGTACTTTTCACCGCTCCGGATGTAATCATACCCAAAGGGGCTCGAATCGAGCTTATAGGGCGAAATACGAAGCAACTTTTTCGCAGTGCATCGATTTCGGCACGATATGACACCCATCAAGAGGTGCAACTCGAAAATTTAGAGGTGCATTGACATGGGCGTTGAATTTGATATGGACGAATTTGCTGAATTTAATCGCAGCTTGGTTAAACTGAGTCAGTCAGGTAGTCTTCAGAATTTCAACAAACAAGTTGTGAAGGAATTGGCCAATGTGTATGTGCGTGAAGCTAAATTGAATACACCAGTCGGTAAACGATCGGTTAAATTCATGCAAAACGGCAAAGTACAAACAAAGTACTTTGATAGTGAGCATACCCGCCAATCGTGGAGTGTTGGTAGATATCAACTGAACGAAAAAACCGGACGGATTGAGGTATTTAACACATCCTCTTACGCCTCGTTCCTTAATGATGGCCATCGGCAAGAAGTTGGGAGATTTCTTCAGTGGATAGGTCAATCTAAAGGCGGAGTTATGCAAGGCGGTAGACTGAAAAAGCCTTGGGTAGACGGTGCGTACATGCACGAAAAAGCCGAAAAGGCACTCAGTAAAAACGCTAAACGTATTATGGAAATTACATTGAAGAAATGGATTGAAAAGCATGGTGGATTCTGATGTATTAACAGCTGTATCTAAAGCCGTACATACGGCACTTAAGGTGCCTATATACCTAGAATTCAAAGAAAACAATATGACATTCCCTTGTGCATATATCAAGGTGATTGAGCCTAGTATGGGCAGACATGTCGGTGATCTTTATAACACTTCTTTGGATTTAGACATCATGTATTACGCCAATAATCTTGATGTGGTTACTGATACGCGAAAACTCATTGATATTCCTAGCGTGCTGTATCTATTACTCGAATTTGTACAAGTTAGGGAACGTACAATTATGGGCACCGGCATGAAATACAAGATTTCAGACGGTGTGCTGCACTTCTTCGTGACGTATGAAAACATACTCCGGAGAGTGGCCAAACCTGTCGAGCGGATGAAGCACATGGAATTAACAGAAAGGGTAAAAGATGGCAGATGAAAAAGAAACAGTCGAAGTAACGACTGAACAACAATTTGATGCTTACGCTATCATTGCATCTGACAAATATAGACGGTATCGTGATTTACTCACTTGCCTTCTTAACGAAGATGAAATGTATACGGAAAGCGACATTGATAGAATTTTAAATCAGGCATTAACAACGCCTGTGAAAGGTTAGTGAAATATGGCATTAGGTGGTGGCACATTCTTATTCCACAATAAAGTATTGCCAGGTACTTATATTAACTTCGTATCCAAAGACCGAGCATATGCAGAAGTATCTGACCGCGGCTTTGGTGCGATGCTGCTCTCCTTTGATTGGGGCCCAAGTGGTGAAGTGTTCCGTGTAGATAACGACACATTCCAAAAGGATTGCCAAAAATACTTTGGTTATGACTACGGCCATGACAAAATGAAGGGCTTACGTGACTTGTTCCGTGGCTTGAAAACTGGCTACTTCTACCGCTTAAATTCTGATGGTGCGCAAGCTACAGGCACAATCGGCAAAGCTAAATATAAGGGCATTCGTGGTAACGATTTGGGTGTATCTGTTCAAGCTGATCCGGACAATACAGGTAAATTTATCGTAACTACTTACCTTACTACTGGCGATGTTCGTAAAGTAGTAGACACTCAAAAGAACTTGAAAGATGCAACAGAATTACAAGATAACGATTATATCGTATTCACTAAAACTGGCGCATTAACTACTACAGCTTATACTGCACTATCCGGTGGTACTAATGGTTCCACAATTACCGTTAAAAACTACCAAGACGGCATCGATATGCTTGAACCTTACTACTTCAATACATTAGGTTACGCAGGTGCGGACGACACAATTAAGAACTTGCTTATTGCATTTACTAAACGCTGTCGTGAACAAAGTGGTGCTAAAATCCAATTAGTGATTCATGGTAAGACTAAGGTCAACTATGAAGGTGTTATCTCCATCCTTAATGACGTAACCGACGAAGGCGCTGAAAAAGGCTCTTTGGTGTACTGGACATTAGGTCGAGAAGCATCTTGCAATATCAATGCTACAGTAGGCAACATGGTTTATGATGGTGAATACACAGTCAACGTTAAGTACAAACAGTTCGAACTTGAACAAGCTATCAAAGATGGTATGTTTATGTTCCACAATGTTACTGACTCCGTTGGTGGTAATATCCAAGGCGACGTTCGCGTATTGAAAGACATCAACACATTTACAGAATTCAGCAAAACTAAAAACCGCGACTTCTCCCTTAACCAAGTCATTCGTGTATTGGATAACTGGGCAGTTGACGGCGCTAGATTGTTTAATAAAACACATCTTGATAAATCCCCTAATGACCAAGCTGGTCGTGAGTCCTTATGGGGCGACCTTGTATACCTTGCTGAACAGTACCAAAAAGTACGTGCTATCCAAAACTTCGATGATAAGGATATCCCAGTACCTACACAAGGCGATAACAAGGAAGATGTATTGGTTAACGTACAATTACAGCCAACTGTGGCTATGGAAAAATTGTACATGACTGTTGTAGTGGCCTAGGAGGATAACGTATGGAAAATGAAATTTTAGATGCATTGAAAACGATGGATGCAGCTGACGTTGTTTCTTCTAAATTAGCGTCTTGCTATATCGTAGAGAACGGGAACAGATACTTACTGTTTCAAGCGAAGAAACTCAGCGCAAAAATCAAAAAGAATAAAGAAAAAGTGGCAATTTTGGGCCGTATCGGTGCGGGCAATAAGTCTACCTCCGTAGAATACAGCGGTAGCTTAACCATTTACCACAACACAGCTTTATTCGATAAGATGGTTGAAAAATACTTGAAAACGGGTGTGGATACATACTTTGATATGCAAGTAGTTAACAACGATCCAACTTCTAAAGCTGGTCGCCGTTCTGTAATTCTAAAAGGCGTGAACCTTGATGAATTAACAGCAGCTGAGTTCGACGCTGAAGGCAAATACATCGAACAAGAACACAACTTCACCTACGAAGGTGTTAAATACGTTCAACACTTTAATGAATTAGACGGGATGCAAGCCTAGTGCTTGCTCCCTTTTTTTAGGAGGTTTTTATAATGGCTGAAAATTTGAGCGCATTCCTTAAACAAAACGTTGATGTAGTCAATGAAACAGAATACGTAGCATCTAAACGTATCAAAGTGAATGGCGAGCCTGTTGCATGGAAAATCAAAACATTGGCAACAGATGAAACTGAAAAAATGCGTAAGAAATACACTAAACGTATTACTGACCGCATCACTCGTCAATCTGAAGAACGCTTTGATGCGACTGCATACAACGAAGATGTGCTATCTAAGGCAATCACTTACCCTAATCTTTATGATGCGGAACTTCAAGATAGCTGGGGCGTAACTGAACCGGTTGAGCTCGTAAAAGCAATGCTCACACCAGGTGAATACGCTGACCTTTTGGCAGCAGTAACAGAAGCCCAAGGCTATGACGTAGGCATGGAAGATAAGGTAAAAGAAGTAAAAAACTCCTAGAATCCAATGAAACAGAAACGATGTTCGCATATTTGGCATTTGTTAAATACCATATGCGACCTTCTGTTTTTGCGGATATGGACATGAATGAAAAGGCTGTAGTAATTGCCTTTATTCAGCAACATGCCAAAGACGAGCAAGATGAAATGAATAAGGCAAAAAGGGGGTAATGAATGGCTACACTTTCTAACTATATAAGCCTCTCTACTAATATTCCTAATGCTATGAACGCAGCCGCAAACGCAACAACTAAAGCCTATCAATCCATGAACACGCTACATAATAAGATGAACGGTGTATCGAGTGCTAGTGAAACGCTGAAAGCTAGCATGGGTGGTATCATGAACAGCTTTGCAGGTAATCTGTTGGCTAGTACGGTAATGAACGGTATTGGCGCTATAAAAGGTGCTATCGAATCAATTCAAGATACTGCTACTGAATGGGCACAGGTGCAAGCTCGCCTTAAATTGGTAGCCGGAAGCCAGGAAAATGCTATTTATCTGAACAAGCAGATATTTGAATCCGCGCAGCGTGCAAGAGGCGGGTACTTAGAAATGGCTGACGCTGTAATCCAGGTATCTCAATCCGCGCATGATGCGTTCCCGGACCCAAGAAAAGCTGTAGAGTTCATGGAAGGTATTCAAAAAGTATTCGCCATTGGCGGTGCATCGAAAGAAGCACAAAAGAACGCCATGCTTCAGTTAACGCAAGGTTTAGCAAGTGGGCAATTACAAGGTGACGAATTCAGGTCTATTGCTGAAAATGCGCCTATGATTGAAAACATCATTGCTAAATCAATGGGCGTATCTCGTGGCGAACTTAAAAAGCTAGCTTCGGAAGGTAAGATTACTGCTGAAGTCATTAAAAACGCTATTATGAATAACTTGCCTGAGATTGAAAAGCAGTTTGAGTCACTTCCTAAAACTTGGGGCGATCATATGCAGTCGATTAAGAATAAAGCTATTCGAGCGTTTGAGCCTGTGTTCCAACGAATATCTGACCTTGCTAATAGCGAGGGCGTCCGTGAGTTAGTAGACAACGTAACTGGAGCTATCCAAACAGTAGCACCTGTATTCTATTGGCTCGTAGGCGTTATAGGCGAAACGATTAATACCGCAGTATGGGCGTTTAACGCGTTATCTAACTTTGTTAGACAGCACTCGTCTATCATGTATACAGCAATGATAATACTGGGTGGCGTTATGGCGTTCTATGCAATTCAAGCCGGTATAGCAGCCGGAAGAACGATTCTCGCTGCAGGTGCTATGGCGATTAAGGCCGTAGCGGATTGGGCGGAAACTGCTGCCTTGTTAGCAATGATTGTAGCTCAAGAAGGATTGAACGCTGCATTATATGCGTGTCCATTAACATGGGTAATCGGCTTGATTGTTGCAGTTATAGTCATAATCTACTTAGCTGTAGAAGCTATTAACTATTTCTGTGATGCGAATATTAGCGTACTAGGAATCGTAGTTGGTGCTTTTTGGGCGTTCGGTTCCGCTATTTTCAATGTGTTCGCATTGGGATGGAACATTATCGCAGCATTTGTTAATTTCTTGGCCAACGTATTTAAAGACCCATTACATGCAGTCGCTAACTTGTTTATCGATATATGGAATGGTATTTGGCAATTCGTGAAAGCTAGAATTAACGATATTATCGATGCGATTAATAAAATCCCAGGCGTAAATATCGATAAGGTAGGCGGGTCTACTGGCGTAATAGAACGATTTGAGATTGCCGGCGGTGAAACTACTGTCATGGGCAAGATGGATTATTCTAGCGTTACAGGAGCTTTCGGCGAAGGCTATAACATTGGGGCTAACCTTAGCCTTGGTGATTTGATGCCTAGCATGCCTGGTGTTAAAACTCCTCAAGAGTTTGACGCTAGCAAAATTACTCCAGGTGCTGATCATGATGCGGCCGATAAGACTAAGAAAAACACAGGTAAGACTGCCAAAAACACAGGCAAGATTGCCAAGTCTATCGACATGACAAATGAGGAAATCAAGGCACTCCGTGAAAGTGCTATCGATAAGTCCTTGAAGAAATGGCAAGATGCCAATGTAATTCACATCCAAATGAATAACGATGTGGAAATCAATAACGGCACTGACCTAGATGGCTTTACAAGTCAAATCTCGAAAGGCTTGAAAGATGCATTCGCAATTCAAAGGGAGGGAATCTAAATGTATTACTTCTATATGGGGGCGATGCAGATACCGATTCCCCCTAAAGAATTAACCACTACTATCAATGGCAAGAACGAAACAATGGAGTTATTAGGAAAGGGTGAAGTTAATGTTATTAAGCCTGCAGGGCTTACTGACATTGCTTTTAAATTCTTGTTGCCTAACTCTGATTATCCATTTAATGAGTCCTTGCTCTTTAAGTCTAAGAAGGCTAAGTACTACATCGATGAACTCGAAAAGCTTAAAACTACAAAGACGATCTTCCAATTTATCGTAGTTCGAATGAAACCAGGCGGACAGATGTTAGCCATGACTAACATGAAATGTACGCTCGAAAACTACGTCATTGAAGAAGATGCAGACAATGGCTTTGACTCGTATGCTAACGTAACGTTGAAACAATGGAAAGATTGGGGCGCTAAACGGATTGAGGTAAAAACCGATAAGGACGGTACTGCTAAAGGTAGCGTTAAGTCGGACAGACCAACGAACGGCAAGGTGGCGGCATCTACTGCTAAAGTATCCAAAGGGCAGACTTTACAGCAAATTGTTAAGAAGCAATTAGGCAATACGGATAACCTATTTCAAATTGCAGCACTTAACAAAATCGCTGTACCGGCTATCTTGGGAGTTGGCCAAGTAGTCCAGCTTAAACGTGAGGGTAATAACGAATGGCTATAGATGAAAAGAAAACAGTCGAGAAATCTCAAATCAATGGCACTATCATTCCGTTACCCATGCCTAATCAACTTCACTATGAGCTAACCATCAGAAATAAAAGCACTGGTGATTTGTGGCTCATAGAACCTGAAGATAGCGTACAAATTACGAGAGCAGTTGATTGCGTTCCAAGTAAGATGACTTTCAAAGTGCCTAAAGACCCTAACCTCAATTTTGAAGAAGGCGATACCGCCAAGTTCACGTTAAACGGAGGGGCGGTATTCTTTGGGTACGTCTTTGAGAAACAGCGTGACGGCAAGAATTCGATATCAGTTACTTGCTATGATCAGATACGTTATCTCAAGAATAAAGACTGCTATGTTATCGGAGCTATGACGGCGACTGAGTTCATCAAAATGGTGGCCGATGACTTTGGATTGAAATGTGGTTATATGGATGACACCGTATGGAAAACTCCGGAGAAACCGCAAACCATATTCAAAGATAAGTCACTGCAAGAAATGATATGCCAACTGCTCGATAAAACGGCTATATACACGCCTAATCATGCGTTCTACCATTTGTACGATGATGCGGGCGAGTTACGGCTAGCATCGTTTGAGACTATGAAGACAGATATTTACATTGATGATGAGTGCATGGAAGATGTGCAATACACAACTTCCATAGACAAGGAAACATACAACTATGTTAAAATCGTCCGCACAGTTCCAAACGGCGCATCAAGTAAGTTGGAGAACACTTTCATAGCTAAGGACGATAAGAACATCGAGAAATGGGGCAGATTACAGTATCTGCTCATTCCTAAAGAGAAGGACATCAACGCAGTAGCGCAAGCCAAGGCAATCATGGCTCACAAAAACAAGAAAAGCCGTGAAATTAAACTCAAAAATGTCATTGGTGATGTGCGTGTACGCGGTGGATCCTTGGTGTACATCAATCGAAACTTTGGCGATATGATTGTTAATAATTACATGATGGTAACATCTGTTACTCATACGTTTAAAACAGGATTTCACGGAATGGATTTAGATTTACGATACGTTGATAATGACGCAGCCTATGAAGTTGCAAAAGACGAAGATGCGGAAGCGGTTAAGAAGATTGAAGCTGCTAAGAAAACCAAAGGCTCTGCAGTCACTACTGGGGCAGGCGGTACAGCAGGCCAAGTCGATACCGCATTCAGCGCCAATGACGGCCGAGTATCTCAATATGGTAGTCAGGGCTGTGCTGACACAGTATGCGCTACTGGGTCTTGGTACAATTCTGATTTGAAAGATGAGTACAACAAAGGTACGGCAAGAGTTGATACGCTTCGCCAAAATCTCGAGGCTAAAGGTTATACAACGGAACAATTCAACGGATACGCTAATAAAGGCGATTTGTTGATTTATGGTGATGATGAACACGTTGTTATTGCAGATGGTGCAGGCGGATGCTTCGGCAATTCATCTAAACGCGGCTATGCTATGAAATATGGTAACGCAAATTATGCATGGCACAATGATGAAGCGCCAACTAAGATTATTCGAATGGGGGCTAAATAATGGATAGCGAGTACATGAAAATCGTTAATACGATTAAAGAAATAGCGAGCACCGTTATATCGAATGGCGAACCTATGGAAGTGATCGTCGGCGAAGTTGTTAGTGTATCACCGCTTGCTATTAAGATTGACCCTAAGTTAACCGTACCTGAAGAAAATATTATTCTTACTAAAAACACCTGTGAATGGACTATGGAGATGAGTGTTGATCATGTTACAGAAAACCGAGCAGGTGGAGGCGGCATGGCTGAATATGCAAGCCATAACCATGACTATAAAGGGCGTAAGAAGTATCTCGTTCATAACCAATTAGTAATGGGCGACAAAGTCATTATGTTAAAAGAGACCGGCGGACAGCGTTACATAGCGTTAGACCGTTGGTATAACCCGAACAGGGGGTGCACGACTAAGTAATGGCAGATAATTTACTATTACCAAAACAAAATAACGATGCCCTTATTCCTGATACAGTAAATTATATTGAACCGTCGCATACGTATGACGTTGATTTTAGAACGGATAGCCAAATTAGAGGATATGCGGATAAGTTGCGAGCTATGGAGCAAGCGATTTATAAAATTATCAATACGGAGCGGTACCAATATATTATTTACAGTTGGAATTACGGCATCGAGCTACAAGACTTATTCGGACAGCCAATTCCGTATGTGTACGCTGAGTTACAGCGTCGCATAGAAGAGGCATTACTGGCTGACGATAGAATCACTAAAGTATACAACTTTGATTTTAGCCACGAAGGTGGTGACGTCATGGTTGAGTTTGACGTAGATACCATCTATGGTACGCTACAAAAAATCAAGAAAGGGGTGAAAGGTATTGTATGAGCATATGACGGCCAATCGAATTGAAAAACGAATGCTCGATAGAGTTAAAGATGAATTCGATAGGCGTGAAGGTAGTGTTATATACGATGCTACAGCTCCGGCAAGTGTTGAGTTTGCAGAACTCTATATCCTGGCAGATGTTATTTTGAAACAAGCGTTTGCAACTACGGCAGACCGTGAATTCTTGATACTTCGTGCAGCAGAGTTTAATATTTACCCGGAACCAGCCACGCAAGGCGAATTTGAAGCCCAGTTCAATATGGAAGTACCGATTGGCTCCAGGTTTAATTACAATGAATACAACTTTGTTGTAATAGAGTTAATCGACGACACGGAACATAAGTACAAGCTCAAATGCGAACAGTACGGACGCACTCCTAATGCGACTACAGGTGATATTACGCCAATTCAAGGTATTAATGGCCTTACCTCTGCTAAGATATTGAAAAATATCACGCCGGGTGAAGATGAAGAAGATACAGAAGTATTTAGAAAACGATACTTTGATGCTTTGAAATCAAAAGCTTATGGTGGCAACGGTGCTGATTACAAGGAAAAGGTATTAGCTATCCCTGGTGTAGGTGGTGTTAAAGTATACCGCTGTTGGAATGGAGGCGGTACAGTTAAGTTAGTCGTCTTAAATAGTGACTACAAGCCGGCGGCAGATGAACTGATTAAGGAAGTAGAAAATGTTATAGACCCCGCACCGAAAGGCAAAGGCTATGGGCTCGCTCCTATCGGTCATACTGTAACAATCGAAAAGGCAGAACCTGTGACAGTCAACTACCGAATTGAAGTAACTATGATGAGCGGGCATAACGTTAACGAAATTCAAACACTTGCAGAAAACGCTATCAAGCAACGATTACTTATTCGCGCTAAAGAATGGTGTAATCAAGACGAGAAGGATCATGTTATTCTTCGGTCTAGCCTTGTAACAGCTCTGATGGTTGAACTTCCTAACGTTCTTGATGTAGGCAGAATTACTGTAAACGGTGCAGCTGTATCAAAACTTGAATTGAAGGATAATCAAATCCCAGTATTAGGGACGATTACTTTGGTGGCAGTATGATTACAGATTTCGGTATTTTTAAGCGAGATATTGATATCTCACAATTCGCCGTTCCGTTAACTCGAGATTCTCGGGATATCCAAGAAGTGTATCGAGTGGAATCGGCTGAATTACAACTACTATGGGATATCATGCTAGATATCTTTAAGGAAGAATACATCTATACCGCATCAGATTACGGACTTGAAGCATGGGAACAAATATTAGGCATCAATCCTCCGGATTTAACGGATACAGAAGGACGCAGAAGCGAAATACTATCGGTATTAATCGGACAGCGTCCTTTTACTATGCCTAAAGTACAAGAAATGCTTAATTTTAAATTCGGTAATCACGTAGTAGAGCACTCTGTTGTATCTGATAGGTATGAGTACTGGCTAGATGTAGTAGATGGGTTTGAAACACAACTCAACAATATCATTGATTATGTTGAGCCTTTAATTCCTAAGAACCTAATCATCAAAACTAAAAGTACTACAAACCTTAATGGCGAAATATACATCGGCGCTATCTCCGATGTATATGAATCCTTCCATGTCGGGGCGGCATTAGATAAGTTTGACTTCAAAGTAGGCTCTGACATTAATATAGGCATGAGCTTCGACGTATTAGAAACAATTAAAGTATAAGGAGAACACATGGCTTCTATTTATCCAAATACACGATTAACCAATTATGGCCGTGAGTTAATCGCAAGATCGCAAGCAACTGGTAAGAAGTTGCAGTACATTAAATTAGTAACTGGGGATGGACAGCTCGATAATCAAAATATCGATACTATGACCTCTGTAATAGCTCCAAAATTGGAGTGTCCGTTTACCTCTAATGGTGAATTCGTTGGAGATGGTCAATTTAGAATTGAATTTGCAGTAGGCAATAGTACAGTAACCAATGGATTCTTCGCTAGGGAATTAGGCGTATATGCCAATTTAGAAGGTGAATCTGATTCCGCTGCTAGATTAATTGCATATAGTAATGGCGGTAACTACGCATCCTATATTCCGTCTAAGGAGACACCGATTAATTCTAAAGTATTCTCCTTAGATGTTGTAATTGGCAACTCAACAAATGTAACCGTTAAGAAGATTGATGCGGCATATCTAACTAGAGGTGCATTAGAGGCCCATAGCCGTGACACAAGTGCGCACGCTCCTATCACAGACCAAATCAAAGCAATCCTCGGCAGTGCTAACTGGAAAGACTCCCCAGCAAGTACGCTTGTTACAATTAAAAACTTACTAGGGCAAGGTGCTATAGTTGCTTCTAAACTAACTGGGAATGGTGGGTATGTTAAATTTGCGAATGGGTTTACTATTCAATGGGGAGTAGGCGGACAAGACAACGTAACTAAGACAGAGGTAACCTTCCCAATTAGATTTACAACTTTATTCATGGCTAATGCTATTGATGCATATTGGAGCGGTTCCGATACACCTAGATATTTTGCAAATTCTGTCAATGAAAGCAACAATGCAAAAGCAGTATTTACAGCAAGCGATAGATATGCAGCATCATATTACTGGTTTGCATTAGGAATGGCATAATAGAAGGAGAAAACACATGAACCAATATGTATTTGTATTAAACGAAATGGGCGAAAGAATTACATCCTTTGTGGATAATATGATTAGTAAAGATGAATTACTAGATCATGCTAAAAAAGAATGGCCAGATGCAGCGGATTATATTTACTCTGCAGACGGCGATAGTATGCTAGATGAATTTATGGCTGGCAAGTTATATGTAAATGGTGAGTTTGTTGTACCACAACCAAAAGCACCAACTAAGGCTGAACAAATTGCAGAAATTAAAAATTACTATGATAAACGATTTGAAACGCTAGAACAAATGGTGTTAAGACGGCGATTGATTAACGGCGATATTGCCGACTTGCAAGAACAGTTTAAGAAATTAAATCAAGAAATGTTATTAAAAATTAAGGCGGTGAAATAATGGAAGCGTTCGAAATTAAAAGTGATGTTCCTGTTATGAAATTCTGTGAATTTTGCTACGCAACATTAAACGAAGATGGCACTTGCCCTACAGAGGGTTGTATTCATAATGATCTAATGGATTTGGAAGAGGATGATGCGGATGTTACCAGTCCAACACAACTTTAATGTCATTAAAGGAGAAACAATCACTCTAAATGTGGGATATACAAATGCAGTAGATAGTGAAAGCCTATTTGCATGTGTCAGAAAATATCCAACGGATGATGAGTACAAGGCAAAGTTTGATGTGGCAGTATCACAAGATGGATTAGAAGGTGATGAGTTAAGTAAAATCATCTTATCATTGGATACCAACACATTGAACTATGGCAAGTACTATTGGGATTTATTCCTGTGGAGTGGCGAAAAGCCTATTAAATGTCTGATAAAAGGTGAAATAACAATAGCTGAAGGCATCAGCAATAGGGGGAAATAATATGAGTGATGAAAATATTCATATAAAGTCTAATGATGATGATAAAATCATTGTCAAAGATAATACCCAAATTATTAAATTGCAAGGACCAAAAGGAGACCCTGGACTACAAGGACCTCCAGGACCTCCAGGTCCTCCAGGTGAACCTGGTAAAAATGGTGTTGATGGTGTAAATGGCGAGCGAGGTATTCAAGGGCCACCAGGACCTCCTGGTAAGGACGGAGTTAACGGAGCAAAAGGTGAACAAGGCTTGCAAGGTCCTCCTGGGCCACCAGGAAGAGACGGAACTAAAGGTGAACCGTTCAAATATTCCGATTTTACTGCTGAGCAATTAGCATTACTTAAAGGCCCTAAAGGAGATAAAGGTGAACCAGGTCCTCCTGGTACTGGTGCTAATGTAGACCTTAGTGGATATACAACAAAGACAGATGCTGATAATCTTTATTTAAAGAAAGTAGATTTAAGAAGCTATCTAACAATGTTAGGCGACCCCAAGTATGCATACAAAACAGAGTTAACTAGTTATTTACTAAAAACCGATGCTGAAACTAAATATAGCAAAAAGACTGAATTAGATAACTATGTTAAAAAATCTGAAATTAATCAGTATACTTCAGCATCTAATGTACAACTTACTCCAGAACAGCTTGAAAAATTAAGAGGGCCACAAGGCCCTAAAGGTGAGCCATTTAGATATAGCGACTTTACACAGGAACAACTTAACGCACTTAAAGGGCCAAAGGGTGATAAAGGCGAACCCTTTAGATATTCTGATTTTACGGAGGAACAACTTCAAGCGTTAAAAGGCCCTAAAGGAGACCATGGAAGCGGTGGTGGACAAGCAACTTCACAACCTATTGAAATATATGAAGTGGTTTGGGGAAACGCTATAGCCAGCAATCCAGGTGCTGATAGAGGTTACTTAGCATTTGACCCATTAACAGGCTGGGGATACTTGCATTTTGATTTTAAATTGAAAACCCCTTCTGGTAATGGCAATATGGTCGCATCACTTCCGCCGAATGCACCAGTTGCAGTAAGACTAATAGAAAGAAGCGTTGATGTAAACAACAATAGTATTTATGTTGAACGAAACAGCCGTATAATTAAGGGTTGGGGTGTACCAGCGAACACACGTTATATTATTGATATTATCGGATATTGGAGGAAAGCGTAAAGGGATGTGGACATGGCAATTCGAACTGAATGATATATTAACCACTCTTACAATTGTAGGGGTGGTTGCAGGTGCAGGATATAGATTATTGATTATTCCATTACTACAGCAATTAGACTCACAACGGATGCAAGATAATCTTATCTTTCAAGAAAAATGGGGTGTTCTTACTGACACTCTTAAAGATTTAAAGGACGAAATTAAATTATCACGTGCAGAGAGAATTAAAGCAGAAAGCAAGCAAGTATTACTATCTGCAAAGGTTGAAGCATTAGAAGTGCGTGTTGATGATATAAAGGAAGAACTTCATGAACATACCGCCAAAGCTCATTAATTCAATTAAAAAATCATACAATTCTATAAAGATAGCAAATATTCATCCAACAGGGATGTGGGCAACAAGGGCGCTAGTACTAACAATGCTAGTGCCTATTTTATTGGTGGTCACTCAATATATTATGTCGTTTATTAGCGGATATGTATCGGACGATGCGAATAAGCTGATTAATGTCGGCATCAATATTATTGACCACATATTCATACCTAGTGTTTTAACGGCTATTGTAGGGTTCTTAGGGCTTTGGATAGACCAAAACAACAATGGCATTCCTGATAGATTAGAAGAGGAGGATAAACGATGAAAGTATTTATTAATCCGGGCCACGATATTAACTTAGATAGTGGCGCAGTCAATCCTGTATATGGGACACGTGAATGTGATGTGGCCCGTGATGCGGGTAAGATGTTAGCTCGCTATTTGGAAACAGCAGGATGTGAAGTTCGTACGTTACAAGATGATGATTTAGGCCTAGTATGTTCTGAATCTGATTCTTGGGGCGCAGATATCTTCGTATCGCTTCATTGTAATGCGTTTAACACGGAAGCTCGAGGAACTGAAACACTGTATAAGTCCTTTAACGGACAACGCCTAGCGAATGACATTCAAAGCCAAATTATCCGCAGCATTAATACAGTAGACCGAGGCGTTAAGAAACGTGATGACCTTTGGGTGCTTAATGGTACAGATGCAACAGCAGTATTAGTTGAAATGGCGTTCATCGATAACGAAGAAGATCATACTATGTTATCTAACGACCTTGATACTATCGTTCGCGCTATTGCTAGGGGGATTACTGACTACGCAGGAGGGGTATAATGTATGACAAAATCAAAGTTTTACTTAATAACCTTAGTTACCGCCATGCTGCTATCTGTGGTATTGTGCTCCTCTCCGTCTTTTGCTGCTGGTACATCTTCCACGAGCCAAGTGGAAGCAACAATCACGATTCCCTTAACACAGTGGAACGAATTGAAAGCCAACAACGAGAAAGCCTTGAGCTTAATCGAGACATCCAGTCTTCCATTGACCGAAGCTCAAAGCTTGGTCATGAAGCAAAGGGAAGAATTGAACGAAGCACACAATACAATATCGACATTGGAAACAGAATTGATGAAAGCCAAAATGCTATCCATGAAGCAAGAGGTTACCTTGTCAGAAATGCAGAACTCATTGACCGAATTGAAAGGGCAAATCGACAACGACAAGAGAACAATCAAACGACTACGGATGCAGCGCAACCTATCTCAGATGGTGGGAGCGGGAGCAGTAATCGGAGTAGTGATTCATCGGTAAAGAGGTGATCCAATTATCTCCCTAGCCTTGCGAGGGTGGACGTAAGGCAAGCCCCAGGTAAATACTACCTGGGGCTTTTTGTGTTTGACATCATTTTGACATCATTTTATTAAAAAATATGTAGAAATATAGACAAATAAGAAAGTATAAAATACAGTAAAATACTGTATTTGTAGGGTTTGTCAGCAGTATATAAGTAAACTCTTAATCAGGGTGTCCAGGGTTCGAACCCCTGGTGGTCCACCAAATAAACCCGCACAGTAGTGCGGGTTTTTCTTGTTATTGCATTTATATTATCCGTTTATAATTTATTAGTAATATTAGGAGTACTGACATGAAATTAGATGATGTAATGACAACACAAGAGGCTGGTGAAAGATGGAATGTACCAGCTGATTCTATTAAGCAATGCTGCTTAAAGCGATATGCAAACAAACAGTTTTCCGATGATGAAGCTAGAAAGTCGGGTAAAATGTGGCTTGTAACCCGTCAAGGGATGGAAAGGCTATACGGGGAAGAAAAGGATCGTTCTATATAATGAATATATTATATATGACATCATTTTGACATCATTTTATTAAAAAATATGTAGAAATATAGGTAAATAATAAGCCTATAGAACAAATACCAAAAGAATATATGACCAATTGATATTTTAAGCTTTTAGTTTTCTCCTTTTCTGAAAGGTTTGTAATAGCTGAGATGAGTTTATTAGATATGGAATGTTTTATATCTTATAGACAATACGGGCTTAATAGCTTATGATTGCTATATAATAATTTTTCTCATTAGGAGGTAACGAATGGCAGTAGATGTTTCTAGAACACAAGATGTGTATAAAGATGCTGGACAAAGTGTAAACTTTACAACATTATTATTAAATCGTAAAGATCGTGATGCAGAGCTAGAAGTAATTCAAGATATGGCGGACCGTATTCAAGCCATTAAACGTTCTGTAAGTATTCGTGCAAATGGTGCAGGTTTGGGCATTGCTTTTGGTTTCAGCCGTAAAGCATGGGATTATTTATTCCCTAATGCACCTATACCAAAAGAGTTAGAAGACTTCCAAGGTATTAAAGGTGATAAACAAGACGTACCAGCTGTAGCAGCTGATTTATTCTTACATGTACGTTCCAATGATGAGTCCGTTACATATACTGTAGTGGATCAAATTATGGAGTTCTTACGTCCTATTACATCTGTAGTAGATGAAACTCATGGCTTCCATTATGAACAAGGTCGCGCCATCATTGATTTCGTAGATGGTACTGAAAACCCTGTTGGTCAAGAAGCTGTAGAGTGGGGCGCTATTGGTGATGAAGATCCTGAATTCACTAATGGTTCTTATGCATTTGCTCAAAAATATGAACACGATCTTGATGCGTGGCGTGCTCTTCCTACAGAAATGCAAGAAAAGTTCATTGGCCGTCGTAAATTCAGCGATATTGAGTTAGAAGATGATGAAAAAGATCCAGCAGCTCATAATGTAGTGGCTCAAGATAATCGGGATGATAAAGAACATAAAATCGTGCGCATGAATGTGCCGTTTGCACAACCAGGCCAAGGTGTACGTGGTACATACTTTATTGGCTATGCTCGTTACTGGGATGTAACTAAAACTATGCTTACTAATATGTTTACGCAAAATGATAAATTGCTTGATTATTCCAAACCTATTACAGGCATGCTCTTCTTCATTCCATCCCTTGATACATTGGATGCTATTGCAGAAGGTGAGTTATAATCCGCATAGCTAGTTTATGCATGATTTATATGGTTTGTGATGCTCAGTTTTGTTAGCAGCATATAATTTGAGTAAAATATCATATAAGTTGAGTGAAAATATCATATAAATTCTATAGAAGCGCTCCTTTTGGGGGCGCTTTTATGCTATAATAAATCTATTAAACTCGTAAAATCCATTGTAGTTATGAATGAGGTATTCCATGAATTATACTAGCACCCGCGGTACCGTTGCGGTAAATGAAACATATGCATTGTTGCACGGCTTAGCAGAGGATGGTGGTCTATATGTACCATCTTTATTCCCTACGAACTGCTTAACTTACAATGATGTGAAAGATAAAAACTATCAAGAGGTAGCAGCTGTTGTATTAGCTAAGTTGTTCCCATGCTTCTCCGAAGCTCATTTAAATGAAATGATCAATTCTGCATACTCTGATGCTAATTTCAGTACTCGTGATATTGCACCATTACATTCCTTATTAGAAAAGGTTTCTGTATTGGAATTATTCCACGGCCGTACACAAGCTTTCAAAGATATGGCATTGTCCTTATTCCCATATCTATTGGTGGCGGCAAAAGAAGCAGAAGGTGAGAAAAAAGAGGTTCTTATCTTAACGGCTACATCTGGTGATACTGGTAAAGCCGCACTGGAAGGCTTTAAAGATGTACCTGGTACACATATCCAAGTTTTCTACCCAACAGATGGTGTAAGTCCTATGCAAGCTGAGCAAATGCAAAAGCAAGAAGGAAATAACGTTAACGTAACGGCTATTCATGGTAACTTTGATGATGCTCAACAATTCTTGAAACGCTTATTCGTTGATAAGGCTACAGCAGAAGAGGTTGCGGAAAAAGGTGTGATGTTCTCCAGTGCGAACTCCATTAACATCGGCCGCTTAGCACCTCAAGTGGTGTACTATGTAAATGCCTATGCTGAGCTTGTAGCACAAGGTGCTATTCACGAAGACGAAGCTTTCAATGTAGTAGTGCCAACAGGTAACTTTGGTAATATCTTGGCTGCTTACTATGCTAAAAAAATGGGTATTCCTATTGGTAAATTGATTTGTGCATCCAACCAAAACAATGTGCTCACTGAGTTCTTTGAAACTGGCACATACGATATGAATCGTCCATTCTATACAACGATTTCTCCATCTATGGATATTCTTGAATCCTCCAACTTTGAACGTTTCTTGTACTATATCTCTGGTGAAGATAGTGAACGTACCGCTGGTTGGATGAAAGATCTTAAAGCAACAGGTAAATTGACTGTAAATGAAGAAGAGTTCAGTCGTGTTAAAGCTAATTTTGCAGGTGCTTATGTTGATGATGAAGAAACAAAAGTCATCATTGAGCAAGTGTACAATTCCTATGGTTATGTAATGGACCCTCATACTGCGGTAGCTATGGGTGCATACATGAAGGAATTAGAGAAACACCCAGAAGATGGTGCGCGTCATACAATTATTGCATCTACTGCACATCCATTTAAATTCCCTACAGCTATTTGTGAAGCTTTAGATATTAAAGTTGGTGATACACCATATGAAAGCTTAGATAATATTTCTGCTGTAACGGGTGTAGCATTCCCTAAACAATTGGAAGCATTGAAATCTAAACCATTGCGTTTCACAAAAGCAATCGATAAAGAGAATATGAAACAAGAAATTCTTGATTTTGTAGATACATTCTCTAAATAATACGGTGCCGCCTTTCGCTAGAAGGGCGGCATATATTTTGATTTTATATATTCCGTATCTCCTGTATATTAGATTGCTCATATAGATAATACAGGGGTAGTAACTATTTAGTTATACTATGGTAAAAGTGTATAGGGAGGTAGTATGGCTAGAAAAGGCCTTATGTATGCACTATTGTCGGCACTCTTGTTGAGTACGATGAATTTATTTGTAAAGATGCTCGGCTCTAATATTCCATCTGGGGAAATTGCCTTTTTCCGTGGTTTATTTGGAACCATTGCTGTTCTCATCGTTATGTATACCCGAGGTATCCGATTCTCGAAAGAGGATAGAGGACATCTTGTTATGCGTGGCTTATATGGCGGCTTTGGCATGGTATGTAACTTTATTGCCCTAGTGCATTTAAAGTTATCCGATGCGACGATTTTATTTCAAACATCAGGTATATTCGTACTGATTTTTAGTGCCTTATTTCTTAAAGAACGAGTGCCTAAAGGGGCAGGAAAATGGCTACTCTTGATCTTTGTAGCCGTTATGGTTATGGTAAATCCATTTAGTTTTACTGGCTTTACTTGGTTTGCCTTGGTGGCTATTTTAGGGGCTGCTCTATCTGCAGCTGCGTATACGACCATTCGCCTTATATCTAAACGAGGGAAACATAGCAATTTCGAAATTATGGCTTATTTCATGATTACAGGGATGATTGCAGGGCTCGTTACAACTGATAAGCTCGTTATGCCGCAGGGAACAGATTGGCTTATCATCTTGGCGATTGGTGGTATTAGTGTAGTGGCTCAGTTCTTCTTGACTGGTGCCTTTGTTACAACTAACGCTGTAGTGGCACAATTCTTACAATATGTTGGTGTATTCATCAGTTCCTTCTATGGCTTCTTGTTCTTTGGTGAAAGCTTATCTATTGAAACGATAGGCGCTGGTGTGGCGATGTTCGTATCTTCTGTTATGTTGGCTCGCCTCAAAGAACAAAGTGGACCTTTACAAGAAGGAAAGGTTATAGAGGATAAAATTAAATAATTGTCGAATCTATACAATAATAGATGTTGTATGACAGTAGAGGTGCTAATCACATTCGTGATTGGCACCTTTTAACATGGTGCGAAAAGTACGCATAAATACTGATTTATTACAATTTTAGATTGACCTATGAAAAACTATATTAAATAAATTCGAAAAACTACATCGAAAAATATTGACATCTCTTCATCTTTACTTTATGATTAGTACAGTTATTAACGCATTCTCAATTAAGTGTATCTAGGAGTAGTGAGAAATGAAAGAATTTTTGAACGATTTTAAAGCTTTTGCATTCAAAGGTAACATGATGGACCTAGCTATTGGTATGATTATTGGGGCTGCTTTCACAGCGTTGGTTAACTCCGTTGTAAGCAACTTGTTCATGCCTATTATCAGCTTGTTCACAGGAGGTATTGATTTCAGTAACTTGTACTTGCCATTAAATGCTGCATCTAAAGATGCATTCATGGCTGGTGCTGATATTAATACAGCTCGTGCAGTTGGTTCTGTATTGCCATACGGTACATTCATTACTGATTTGATTCAATTCTTAATCTTGGCGTTCGTTGTATTCTTGATGGTTCGCGCATTAGCTAAAATGATGAAAAGTGCGAAAGAAGAAGAAGCTGCTGAAGCACCTACAACTAAAGAATGTCAATTCTGTAAAACAGAAATTCACATTGATGCAGTTAAATGTCCTAACTGTACAGCAGATTTGAAATAATTCAAATTTAAAGCTACATAAAAGGAGTAAGGCCTAGGCCTTACTCCTTTTTGTTGTATTACGCCAGCTTTCTAGTATAAAATATAAGTATATAATAGAAATATATGATATTAACTTTAACGCGAAATTCTTGGGCGTGTATTATAAGACGTTTTTGGAGGACTTATACATATGGAAAAAAAACCTCTAGTTGTTGTAAACGGTTTAGTCCGTAAAGATGCAATTGCTTATTTAAAAGAGCACGTAGATGTGCGCCAATGGACTGAAAAGACTGTAATGCCTCGTGAGACATTAAAGGAATGGCTCGTTGATGCGGATGGTTTGTGGTGTGTTCGCCCTTTAGATGTAGACGGTGATCTTGTAAAAAATGCACCTAATTTAAAGGTTATTGCTCAAGCAGCTGTGGGTTATGATAATGTAAAAATTGATGAATTAACGGCAGCAGGTATTCCTTATGGCAATACGCCGGGTGTTCTCAACGAAACTGTAGCAGAACTTGCTTTTACATTAATCGCCACAGCTAGTCGCCGTATTTTAGAAAATGCTAATTTTGTAAAAGAAGGGCGTTGGGCTCAAAGACCTTCTAATATTAAAGGCTTTGATTTAAGTCGCCGCACTCTTGGTATTATCGGAATGGGTGCTATCGGTGTATCTATTTCACGTCGCGCTCGTGCCTTTGGGATGACCGTTGTATACCATAATCGCAACCAGCGTATAGATGATAAAATTTATAAAACAACTTATATGGAGTTAGATGATCTTTTGGCTACTAGTGATGTAGTTTGTGTAATGGCTCCATTAACAGATGAAACCTATCACATGTGTGATGAAGCATTCTTCAAGAAGATGAAAAATACCGCTTTATTTGTAAATGTAGGCCGTGGACCTATCGTTGATACAGATGCTCTCATTAATGCCTTACAAACAGGTGAAATTGATTATGCGGCACTCGATGTAACTGATCCAGAACCATTACCAGCAGATCACCCACTATTAAGTGTTGAAAACTGTCTTATCGTACCACATATTGGTTCCTATACTGACCGCACGCGTTATGATATGTCTATTTTGACAGCCGATAATATTATTGCTGGTGTTCATAAGAAACCATTAAAAACTTGTGTTAATGAAGAGGTTAACTATAAAAAAACAGAAATGGATGTTGAATCTGCTTTAGAAGAGCTTAAAAAGGCAGGAGTTGATTTAGCTGATTTCGACTAATATCACAAGACCTCAAAAGATATGCGATATTATGCAAAATATGGTAAAATAAAAGAATATTTATCCTATGGAGGTTAGAACGTTGGAACATAAAGATATTGAAAAAACTGTAGCTCCTGAAGAAGTTGTATCCGTTAACTTTATCGAAGCTATCATTAACAAAGATAATGAAACTGGTAAATACGGCGGACGCGTATTAACTCGTTTCCCGCCAGAACCAAATGGTTACTTACACATTGGGCATGCTAAATCTATCTGCCTTAACTTTGGTATTGGCAAGCAATATAATGGCTTAACAAACCTTCGTTTTGATGATACAAACCCAGCAAAAGAAGACGTTGAATACGTAAACTCCATTATGGAAGATGTAAAATGGCTCGGCTTTGATTGGGCTGGAGAGCCTCGCTATGCATCTGATTATTTCGGTCAAATGTACGAATATGCTAAGAAATTAATCACTCTTGGCAAGGCTTATGTAGATGATCAAACAGCAGATGAAATTAAACAAACACGTGGCGATTTCTCTACACCTGGTACCAATAGTCCATACCGTGACCGTAGCGTAGAAGAAAACTTGAAACTCTTTGAAGAAATGAAGGATGGTAAATACGCTGATGGTGAAAAGGTATTGCGTGCGAAAATCGACATGGCACATCCTAATATCGTTATGCGTGACCCTGTTATCTATCGTATTGTAAATGCAGAACATCATAATACAGGTAATGAGTGGAAAATCTATCCTATGTATGATTTTGCTCATCCTATTGAAGATGCTATCGAACGTATTACACATTCCATCTGTACTTTGGAATTTGAAGTTCACCGTCCGTTGTATGATTGGGTACTTGAAGACTGGGATGACACTGAAATTCCACAACAAATTGAGTTTGCGCGCTTGAACGTAACTAAAATGGTTATGTCTAAACGTAAATTGCGTGCTCTTGTTGAGGCAGGCCTTGTAGCTGGCTGGGATGATCCTCGTATGCCTACTATTTCTGGCTTACGTCGTCGTGGTTATACTCCAGAGGCTATTCGTGATTTCTGTGACCGTATTGGCGTAGCTAAGGCTGACAGTGTTGTTGACATTGCTTTGCTAGAGTTCTGTATCCGTGAAGATTTGAAACTCAAAGCTACACGTCCTATGGTTGTTATTGATCCTGTGAAAGTTGTTATTACAAACTATCCAGAAGGTCAAACTGAACTTTGTACCGTTGAAAATAACCCAGAAAATGAAGAGTTGGGTAACCGTGAAGTTGTATTTGGTCGTGAAATTTACATCGAACGCAATGACTTTATGGAAGAGCCAGTTAAGAAATTCTTCCGCTTGGCACCAGGTAAAGAGGTACGCTTAAAAGGTGCATACTTCATTACATGTACTGATGTTATTAAAGACGAAAATGGCAATATTACAGAAATTCACTGTACATATGATCCAGAAACTAAGAGCGGTAGCGGTTGTACACGTAAGGTAAAAGGTACATTGCATTGGGTTGAAGCATCTACTGCAGTAGATATTGAATCTCGCTTATATGACTACTTACTAAAAGAAGATTCTGACGGTAAAGACTTCTTAGGTGACTTTAATCATGAGTCCTTACAAGTATTCCACAGTAAAGGGGAAGCATGTCTCGGTACAACTGTACCAGGAGACCATTTCCAATTCTTGCGTCAAGGTTATTTTGTAACTGATAAAGATAGCACACCAGATCATATCGTAATGAACCGTATCGTTGGTTTACGTGATAGTTGGGCTAAGGCACAAAAGAAATAATGTATCCTACATTGTTAAGATAATGATAAAGAACCGCTCCGTTAAGGGCGGTTCTTTACTACTGTGTTGTTACTAGACATAATGTTGAGAGTTTGTGACATTAACGTTTTATTCGAGGAGATATATGAAAAAATTAGTATTACTTGCTACTGTAGCAGCTGTATTAGTATCTGTTCCGGCGATGGGCTCTGCAGCAAATATTAAGTCCATTTTGAATAGAAGCCAAACAGTAACATATCAAGGTGTTAAATTACCTGAAGGCGTTACTATGTATCCAAATAATCCTAAAGCGCTTTTCGCAGGAGATGCTAAAAAGGATATAAAATCTGTATTTATCGAAGCCGGTGCTACATCTGCCAATGTATATACGCTAAACATTAAAAACGAAAATGAAATGAATTATGCTGTATATGGTGATGTAGTATTAGGTAAACAATTATCTGGTCAGATTAGTGAAACAAAGCATGTTAACTCAGATCCATCTGCACTAGGTGCACTTGCATCTGCTATTAATAAGGGTGATAGCCCAATTCTTGGTACTTTCACAGTAGTGACGCCATTATCTAAACAAGGTAATGTATATGAAGGAACATTAAAATATAAAAGTATAGCTAATAATAATTCTTATAATGAAGTATTACATATTAGTTTGTCTGACAATAAGTACACTGGCCCTAATGCACGCTTTATCGCTATAGATGAAGCTAATGATGCTGCGATATTCCCTAAAGTTAAGTCTTTGCTAACAGCTAAAAAATAAATAATTATTGAAAATATATATCAATTATTCTTGACAATTTTTCTCATCAAGAGTACTATGTGCATATAGGAATTATTCTCATTAGGGGTGGTTCTAACGATATGCAACAGGCAGGTACTATTATGATGAATTCAATTGACCATATCATTGGATATCATTGTGCACCGGCAATTCGAGGGATTAAGCTTTCGAATTTGGTTTCTATTCCACGGGACATGAATGAACAAATCCAATTTGTATTGACAGAATATAATAAAGCGTTCAATGAAAAAGGTTTGTTCTTCTTTGAATTATGTCGCTGTAAAGCGCGTAGACTGTTATTGGTATTCCGTGAGAAGCAATTAAGAGACTATGTACGGCAACCTGCGGTAATGACATTTTTGAAAGCCTACGGTTATCATGATCGTATGAGCATTATGGAGATGCTAGAACATCTACGATACCGTATGGAGGCAAGCATTGATTTTCCACATGAAATCGGCGTATTTCTAGGCTATCCATTGAATGATGTGAAATACTTTATTTCCCGTCGTGGCAGTGGATATCGTATGTGTGGGGAATGGAAAGTTTACCATGACGTGGTAGATGCTAAGCGCTCTTTCTTATGTTACAAAGCATGTCGTGAATTTTGTCAAACTCAATTGATGTTGGGAAAAACATTTAGTTCATTGGTCGCAAGAACGGCCTAGGAGGTACAAGATGATTGGTGTAATTTATTGGTCCGGTACAGGCAATACAGAACAAATGGCTCAAGCAGTAGCTGAAGGTATCAAAGCTGCAGGTCAAGATGTAGAAGTAAAATCTGTTTCTGAAGTATCCGTAGATGACGCAGCAGCTTACGAAAAATTAGCTCTTGGCTGTGCTGATATGGGTGCAGAACAATTAGAAGAAGGCGAATTTGAACCATTCTATACTGAATTAGAATCCAAATTGGGTGGTAAAAAAGTAGCAATCTTTGGCTCCTATGGTTGGGGTGGTACTTGGTTAGAAGACTGGGGCACTCGAATTAAAGATGCTGGCGGTGAATTAGTAGCTGATGGTGTAGCTATCTTGGGTGAACCTGATGATGATGGCAAAGCACAATGTGAAGAATTGGGTAAAACATTAGCAAACGCATAATTTACGCTTAACCATTAACATAAATCCTAACAGTTAACAGTATATAAAGGCTGTAATAACGGTAATTCGTTATTACAGCCTTTTTTGTTTGTATTGGTATTAATTATAAGTCTGCATGTCTCTATAGAATTTTACTATATTTATTTATGTAGATATGATGATGAATAGGTCATCAAAATTTTTTATAACAATAAAATAATGTGATAAAAATCATAGTGTTTATATGTGTTTATATCAGTACACGTATATGGTTGAATAATTATTGATAACTTTAATGCATAATAGCGTTGCATTTTTGTATACATAGACCTATAATTTAAGTAAGGAACCTAACAAAAAATTAGGTTGATACAAAAATAGTTAGAATTATTCTCATAATGCTAACTATGTAAGCGGACTGAAGTTATTTAGACCATAAAGTTAACCGATACCGATGAGAGGGAGGTTATCTCAATGAGTACATTGGAACGGCTAAAAGTAATAGCCCATGGATTGGCCATACAATTCGGACCATCTTGTGAAGTACTAATACATGACTTACAAGGAGATCTCGATACATCACTTGTATATATAGAAAATGGTACGATAACAAATCGTCATGTTGGTGATGGTCCATCACATGTGGTTTTAGATGTACTCAACTATGATGATGGTAGTGAAGGTAGATTTGGGTATCTAACAAAAACTAAGGATGGACGAATATTAAAATCTTCTACAATGTATATCCGTGATGATAATGGCAATATTGATTACCTATTAGGAATTAATCAGGATATCACAGAGTTTGTTATGATGCATCGATCACTTGAAAGTCTTATAGGGATAGGCCAAGCAGAGAATGGCACTGTTGAAAAAATTACTACAAGTGTATCGGAACTATTAGATGATTTACTACTAGAAGCAGAACGATTAGTTGGCAAACCTGGACCACTCATGAATAAAGTAGAGCGACTAAAAGCTATTAGCTACTTAAATGAAAAAGGGGCTTTTCTTATCTCTAAATCTTCAGAAAAGATTGCGGAGTATTTCAATATTTCTAAGTTTACTCTTTATAGTGATTTAAATACTGTAAAGGAAGAATCCTAGGAGGCAAATATGGACCGAATTCAGTGGAAACGTAATACGATGGCACCATCTAGTGACAAGTTTTTGTCCGTTATGGATGTTAGAGAAATTAAGAAAGCAAAAGCGTTTCATGAAAGTTTTCCACAGTATAGTGTAACTCCACTAGTATCGCTAGAAAAATTAGCAGATTATATCGGTGTTAATTCTCTCTTTGTAAAAGATGAATCTTACCGCTTTGGCTTAAATGCGTTTAAGGTATTAGGCGGCTCTTATGCAATGGCAAAATATGTAGCTCAACAAACTGGTAAAAATGTTGAAGATGTACCATATGATGTATTAACTTCTCCACAATTAAAAGAAGAATTCGGACAAGCTACATTCTTTACAGCTACTGATGGTAACCACGGACGTGGCGTAGCCTGGGCTGCTAATAAATTAGGTCAAAAAGCAGTAGTGTTCATGCCTAAAGGCTCTACAGAATATCGTAGAAAACAAATTGAAAATGAAGGTGCTACCGTAACAATCGAAGAATTCAACTACGATGAATGTGTACGGTTAGCAACTAAAAAATCTAAAGAAGTTCCAAATGGTGTTGTAGTTCAAGATACAGCATGGGAAGGTTATGAAGAAATTCCAAACTGGATCATGCAAGGCTATGGCACAATGGCTATGGAAACGGCAAATCAGTTAGAATCTGAAAACTGTAAGGTACCAACTCATGTATTTGTACAAGCTGGTGTAGGTTCCCTAGCAGGTGCTGTAGTAGGTTATTTCACTAATTTATACAGCAATGCAGCTAAGAAATCTAAATTAGTGGTTGTAGAAGCTGAAGCAGCAGCTTGCTTATATAAAGGGGCTGTAGCTGATGATGGTAATCCTCGTATCGTTGAGGGTGATTTAGAAACAATCATGGCTGGACTTGCATGTGGTGAACCAAATACAGTTTCATGGGATATTTTGAGAAACCATGCGGATGTATTCGTATCTGCTCCTGATTGGGTAGCAAGACTTGGGATGCGCGTTGGTGGTGCACCGATTAAAGGTGATACACCAATCACTACAGGTGAATCTGGTGCAGTTCCACTAGGTCTTGTAACGGCAATTATGACAATGCCAGAATATGAAGACTTACGCAAGGAATTAGAATTAGATGCGTCTTCAAAGGTGCTCTGCTTCTCCACTGAAGGTGATACAGACCCTGAAAGATATAAAAACATTATGTGGTATGGTGAAGATCGTTAGGAGGCATTAATTATGGATTTACAAGCAATTAAACAAGCAGCAGCAACTTATGGACCAGCGATGACCAAGTTCTTACGTGAAATCGTAGCATTCCCTGGTGAAAGTGCAGAAGAAAAAGAGCACGTTCAACGCATTGAAAAAGAAATGAAAGATCTTGGCTTCGACGAAGTTGAAGTAGACCCAATGGGTAACATTCTTGGTTACATGGGTACTGGTAAAACACTTATTGCCTTCGACGCTCATATCGATACAGTAGGTATTGGTAATCGCGATAACTGGAATTTCGATCCTTATGAAGGTTTCGAAGATGAAACTAAAATCGGTGGTCGTGGTGTATCCGACCAATTAGGTGGTATCGTATCCGCTGTATACGGCGCTAAAATCATGAAAGACTTAGGTCTTTTAAGTGATAAATATCGCGTACTTGTTGTAGGTACAGTTCAAGAAGAAGACTGCGATGGTCTTTGCTGGGAATACATGATTAAAGAACGCAATATTCGTCCTGAATTCGTAGTATCCACTGAACCAACTGACGGCGGTATCTACCGTGGCCAACGTGGTCGTATGGAAATCCGCGTTGACGTACAAGGCGTATCTTGCCATGGCTCCGCTCCTGAACGCGGTGACAACGCAATTTACAAAATGGCAGATATTCTTCAAGATATTCGTGACTTGAATGCTAACTCTGCTGATGAAAGCACAGCAATTAAAGGCCTTGTAAAAATGCTTGATCCTAAATTCAACCCAGACCACTACGAAGAAGCTCGCTTCTTAGGTCGCGGTACAGTAACTACTTCCCAAATCTTCTACACTTCTCCAAGCCGTTGTGCAGTAGCTGACTCTTGCGCCGTTTCTTTGGACCGTCGTATGACAGCTGGCGAAACATGGCAATCCTGCTTGGCAGAAATTGAAGCTTTACCACATGTTAAAGAATATGGTGCAAAAGTATCCATGTACGAATATGCTCGTCCATCCTGGACTGGTTTGACATATCCAATCGAATGTTACTTCCCAACTTGGGTAATTCCTAAAGATCACAAAGTAACAGAAGCTTTGGAAGAAGCATACACTAGCTTATATGGTAACGAACGTATCGGCGCCGAAGATACAGTTGAAATGCGTAAAGCTCGCCCATTGACTGATAAATGGACATTCTCCACAAATGGTGTATCCATCATGGGTCGTAACGGCATCCCTTGCATCGGCTTCGGTCCTGGCGCAGAAGCACAAGCACATGCTCCTAACGAAATTACATGGAAACAAGACCTTGTAACATGTGCGGCTGTATATGCATTATTGCCATCCGTATACTGTAAAGACTAATATCATATACATTGAATTAGATCTCTTTAAAACGGAAATCACTAGAACATAGTTCATAACTACAAATTTAATATGGTACCTCACCATTTGATGAGGTACCGTATAAAGTTAGATCCTAAGTAGCCCTTTAGGGAATTGAAAGAGAGGACTTACAGATGACAGACTTCAATAAAAGTATTGAAACTTTAAAAGACTTAGACGTTAGCAAAATGTACGGCGAAGATTTCTTCCTTACCTGGGAAAAATCTGAAGATGAATTAAAAGGTGTTTGGGCAGTAGCAGATGCATTACGAGCTCTTAGAGAACGCAATATTTCCACTAAAGTATTTGACAGTGGCCTTGGTATTTCTTTATTCCGCGATAATTCTACAAGAACTCGTTTCTCCTTCGCCTCCGCTTGTAACTTGTTAGGTCTTGAAGTTCAAGATTTGGATGAAGGTAAATCCCAAATTGCTCACGGTGAAACAGTTCGTGAAACAGCGAATATGATCTCCTTCATGGCTGACGTTATCGGTATCCGTGATGATATGTACATCGGTAAAGGTAATGCTTACATGCATCAAGTATCTGATGCAGTTAAAGAAGGTCATGAAGATGGCGTATTAGAACAACGTCCTACACTTGTAAACTTACAATGTGATATCGACCATCCAACACAAATTATGGCTGATGCGGCTCATATCATCAAAGAATTCGGTGGTGTAGAAAATCTTAAAGGCAAAAAAATTGCTATGACTTGGGCTTACTCTCCATCTTATGGTAAACCTTTATCCGTACCTCAAGGTGCTATTGGTTTATTCACTCGTTTAGGTATGGAAGTTGTATTAGCACATCCTGAAGGCTATGAAGTAATGCCAGAAGTTGAAGAAATTGCTAAGAAACAAGCTGAAGAAAGCGGCGGTTCCTTCCGTAGAACTAACGACATGAAGGATGCTTTCAAAGATGCAGATATCGTATATCCTAAGAGCTGGGCTCCATTTGGTGCAATGGAAAAACGTACGAAATTGTATGGCGAAAACGACCATGAAGGCATTAAAGCATTAGAAAAAGTTCTTCTTGAAGAAAATGGTAAACATAAAGATTGGGCATGTACTGAAGAGATGATGAGTCTCACTAAAGACGGTAAAGCTCTTTACTTACATTGCTTACCAGCAGATATTACAGGTGTAAGTTGTGAAGAAGGCGAAGTAGACGCAACAGTATTCGATCGCTATCGCGTACCTCTTTATAAAGAAGCAAGCTACAAACCATATGTTATTGCAGCTATGATCTTCTTAAGCAAATTTAAGAATCCTGTAGAAACCTTAAAAGAATTAGAACGGAAGGGAACTGACCGAGTTCAACCGTAAAGTAAACTTTAGGGGCCATCCGTGTTGATGGCTCCTTTTTATTCTTAATAGTTTGTTATGAGGCATAACATGAAAAAAAGAGTTGTAGTAGCGTTAGGCGGGAATGCATTAGGTAATTCCCTTCCGGAACAAAAAATTGCAGTAAAAAGTACAGCTAAAACTATTATTGATTTAGTAGAAGCTGATTGTGATGTGGTAGTAACTCATGGCAATGGCCCTCAAATTGGTATGATCAACAATGCGATGGCTGCATTGACACGAGAAGTAGAAGGACAACCTAATACACCATTGTCCGTATGTGTGGCCATGAGCCAAGCATATATCGGGTATGACTTACAAAATGCCCTTCACGAAGAGTTGTTGAATCGTGGTATTGAACATTTACCAACTATGACAATGGTTACGCAAGTATTAGTTGACCAGAATGACCCTGGATTCCAAAATCCAACAAAACCAATCGGTCACTTTATGACTAAAGAAGAAGCTGAATATGCAGAAAAAAATTACGATTACGTTGTAAAAGAAGACTCAGGTCGTGGTTATCGTCGTGTAGTAGCATCTCCAGCACCTCAAGAGATTATCGAAATTGAAGCCATTAAAGGCTTAGTAGGTAAACAACTAATCGTTGCTTGTGGTGGTGGCGGTATCCCTGTTACTAGAGAAGGTAATGAACTTCATGGTGCAGCAGCCGTTATTGATAAAGACTGGACAAGTAGTTTATTGGCACAAGAAATTGATGCAGATGTTCTCGTTATCTTAACAGCTGTTGAAAAAGTAGCTATTAATTTTGGTAAAGAAAATGAAAAATGGCTAGATGAAATAACCGTGGCAGATGCGAAAAAATATGCAGCAGCAGGCGAATTTGCAGAAGGTTCTATGAAACCTAAGGTAGAAGCAGCTATTGCCTTTGCAGAATCTAAAAAAGGCCGTGTTTCCATTATTACATTATTAGAAAAATCTAAGGATGGTATAGCAGGAAAAACAGGTACGCGTATCGTATTATAATAATATATAGATTTATAAGTATACATCCAACGATTCGTTGGGGAGGTGCCCGTATGATTATATTAGGAAAAGGTACTGTAATTACTCGCGACACTGATAGACCTATCATTTATGATGGTGCCGTTGCTATTGATGGAACTCAAATTATTGATATCGGAACATATGATGAGTTATGTAAAACTTACACAAATGCAGAAATTATTGACGCTCATAACGGCTTGATTATGCCAGGTTTTATCAACGCACATCACCATATTTATTCCGCTCTTGCACGCGGTTTATCCTTGCCAGGACCAGCACCAACTAATTTTGGTGAAATTTTAGAAGGCTTATGGTTCTATTTAGATAATAAATTAACAGCTCCAGATGTGAAGGCTAGTGCATTGCTTACATACTTAGGATGTATCGAAAACGGCGTCACTACTATCTTCGATCATCATGCAAGTTATGGAGAAACCGCTAATAGTTTATCTGTAATTGCTGATGTGGCTAAACAGTTTGGTGTTCGTTCTTGCTTATGCTATGAAGTATCTGATCGTAACGGTGTTGATAAAATGAAAGCAGCTGTTGCAGAAAATGTACGTTTTGGTAAAGAAGCGAAAAAAGATCCATCTAGACTCGCTGCTATGATGGGCTTACATGCATCCTTCACGTTAAGTTCTGACACATTAGATTATGTAAAAGCACAAAATGAAGACAAGTTAGGTTATCACGTTCATGTTGCTGAAGGCCCTGAAGATGTGGCAGATAGTAAAGAAAAATATGGCATGACACCTGTGAGACGACTTGTAGAGGCAGGAATTTTAGGTCCTAAGAGTATTGCAGGTCACTGCGTACATGTAACTGATCAAGATGTGGAATTATTGAAAGAATCTCAAGCCAAGGTTGTACATAATCCAGAAAGTAACATGGGTAATGCAGTAGGCACAACAGATATCTTAAAACTATTAGGTGCAGGTATCACAGTTGGTCTAGGTACAGATGGTTATACAAATGATATGCTCGAATCTTACAAAGTGGCAAACTGCCTTGTAAAACATGAGCAACATAAACCATATGTAGGTTGGGGCGAAGTTCCTCATATGCTATTTGAAAACAACCGTAAAATGGCGAATGAATTCTTCGATACTACAGTTGGCATCCTAAAAAAAGGTGCCGCCGCTGACGTAATCGTTCTTGATTACGCAGCACCAACGCCACTTGATGAAAATAACATCAATGGTCACTTATTATTCGGTGCTAATGGTATGTATGTGGTAACAACTATTAGTGATGGTGTACCACGTATGATCGATCGTAAGTTACAAGGCATCGACAAAGCTGAAGTAATGAATGAAGTTTTAGCAACATCTAAAGGTTTATGGAAACGACTAAACCCATAACGCAAGCGCTTTAAAGGAGTGTGACATTATGAGTGACATTATGTATCCGGTAAGTTTCGGAAATTTGATGAACCACATTATGACTGAGTACAAGATGTACAATCGTATTTACAATGTAAATAAAATTCATCGTACTAATCATGATCAACGCTTATCTATCTTTGGTAAATCCATTGAAAACCCTGTAGGTCCTGCAGCTGGCCCTAATACACAGTTGGCACAAAACATTGTGGCATCTTATGTAGCTGGTGCTCGTTGCATCGAATTAAAAACTGTACAAATTATGTACGGTGAAGAATTAGGTATTCCTAGACCTTGTATCTACTCTGTAGACGAAGCATACAACGTAGAGTGGTCTTCTGAATATAGCTGTGATGAAGCTGCTGATGAATACATCAAAGCTTGGTTCGCATTAAAATTAATCTCTAAAGAATTAGGCTTAGGCGATCCAGATGGCTTCTTATTCATTATGAGTGTTGGTTACAACTTGGCTGGTATTAAGAGCCCAATGGTTGATAAATTCATCAACACAATGCGCAGCGCATCTCAATCTCCTATGTGGGATGAATGCAAACAATGGTGTCTTGATCATGTAGATGAATTTGAACATATCGATGCTGAATTCATCAACTCCATTAGCGATGAACTTTGCCAAGCAATCACATTGTCCACAATGCACGGTTGCCCAGCTGAAGAAATAGAATCCATTTGTTCTTACCTTATCAGTGAAAAAGGCCTTCACTTATACTTGAAATGCAATCCTACATTGTTAGGTCCAAAACGCATTAGAGAGTTATTAGATAATGCAGGCTTTGAATACATTGATTTTGAAGATCACCAATTCGAAGTTGACCTTCAATTTGATAAAGCTGTTCCAATGTTAGAACGTCTTATCGCTCTTGGTGAAAAACACAACAAGATCTTTGGCGTTAAATTGACAAATACATTCCCTGTACAAATTCACAACAATGAATTGCCAGGTGAGCAAATGTACATGTCTGGTAAATCCTTGTTACCTGTAACAATTGGTGTAGCTGAGCTCTTAAGTGCTCAATTCGGCGAACGCTTACCAATGTCTTACAGCGGTGGCGCTGTAAAACAAAATATCAAAGCTATCTTTGATTGTGGTATCTGGCCTGTAACAGTATGTACAATTCTTCTTCAAGGTGAAGGCTACAATACATTTAAAGGTTTAGCCGATGAAGTAGAATCTACTGATTACAACGCTGCTTTGAAAGTACATAAAGATTTAATCGCTAAACTTGCTAAAGATATTAGTGAAAATAAAATCTTCAAGAAGAGCGAGGCAATGAAGAAAAAACGTGAAACAATGCCATCCTTCCCAGGTACACGTAGTTCTGACTATCACTGCCGTGTAACATGTGGCTCTTGTGTTCGCGTATGTCCTAATAGATGTAATGAAGTCGTTACTGTAAATGATGCTAAATTGATTATCCATATTGATCAAAGCTGTAATGAATGTGGTAACTGTGCATGTCATTGCGTAGAACCTTGTCAACCATACAAGGATCGCATTACATTCTTCCACAATGCCGAAGCTTTAGCAGATAGTACAAATGATGGATTCTACATCACAGGCACTAGCTGTGGTTATCGCTTCAAAGGGGAAGAAGCCGTATGTGACATCGATGCATTACCTGAAGAATTGAAAGGAGTCGTACATGCCTTCTGTAAAGAGCATGTGTACTATGTATCATGATTATCATACAACAAGGGGACTTGGTCTTAACTGATGGAATCCTTACCGGAGATTTACTTATCGATGGCGACAAAATTGTCGCCATTGATGAACACCTTTCTGTTCCAGAAGGTGCTGAAGTTATTAATGCAAAAGGTTGCTATGTATTCCCTGGATTTATAGATCCTCATACACACTTTCAGATGACAAATGCCTTAGCGTCTACTGCGGATGATTTTGATAGTGGCACAAAGGCTGCTATCCTTGGCGGGACTACTTCAATTATCAATTTTGCTTCTCCTGAGGAAGGCTCCCTTTGTAAAGGCTTAGAGGTTCACAAGGAGCGTGCCGCAGGGCATTGCTCCTGTGACTACAAATTCCATATGGAGCTTGTAGAAATGAATGATACTGTGGCCAGTGAAATCCCAAAAGTAGTTGAAGCTGGTGTATCATCCTTTAAGGTATATTTAGCTTATGGATTCCGTTTAACAGATCGAGAAATTTATGATGCTATAGAGGCAATCAAACCTACAGGAGCTCTCGTTGGAGCACACTGTGAAAACGGTGATCTTATTGATGCTCTCGTAGCTGACAAACGTAAACGTGGTGAATTAGATGTAAGTAATCATCCACTCACCAGACCTGCCATGATTGAATCGGAAGCGATTAAGCGTTTTAGTACAATCGGTGCTGCATTAGAGTATCCAGTACATGTCGTTCATGTAAGTTCTAAAGAGGGTATAGAAGAGGTTATTCGGGAACGAGACCTTGGACATAAAGTGACTTGTGAAACTTGCCCACAATATTTGGTACTTGATGAATCACGATATACGTTGCCTGATTTTGAAGGTGTTAAATATGTGATGAGTCCACCGCTGAGAACGATACAAGATCAAATGGCATTAAAGGATGCATTAGTAAATGGTCTATTCCAAACGATTGGTTCTGATCATTGTAGCTTTACCTTTAATGATCAAAAATTAAAGAGTCGACATGATTTTACCCGTATTCCTGGAGGTATTCCAGGCGCAGAGGAACGGGGCATCATCGCTTATGATGTGTTGGTAAATCAATGCAATATGAGTGCTGTAGATTTTATGAAATTAGTTAGTGAAAACCCTGCCAAGCTTTACGGTATGTATCCGAAGAAGGGCACGTTAGCCGTTGGCAGCGATGGGGATATTACAATTGTTGATAAGCGCATTGAGCATGTGCTTTCAAAAGAGTCCGCCCATACAAAGGCTGACTATATACCTTATGAGGGCATATCCGTAACAGGTAAAGTTCGAGATGTAATCCTTAGAGGTCACCATGTGGTACAAGATGGATCCTTATTAGAATCATATCTTGGTGAATGTATTCCTTAATGAGAGGAGGGCTATATATGTACCGCTTTCAAGTGAATGGCACCCAACATGAGGTTCAAGAGGATCAACGTTTAATTGATTTCTTGAGAGCTGATTTGAAATTGACGGGCACTAAAGAAGGTTGTAGTGCTGGTGCTTGTGGTACGTGTACAGTAATTATAGACGGAAAAAAAGCAAAGGCTTGTGTAACTAAACTATCCCAATTAGATGGTAAATCAGTCGTAACAATTGAGGGCTTATCTGAACGGGAAAAAGTGGTATACACCTATGCTTTTGGTGAATGCGGAGCGGTGCAGTGTGGTTTCTGTATCCCAGGTATGATTATTAGTGCAAAAGTTTTGATTGATGAAAATAATGACCCTACACCTGACGATGTTAAAAAAGCTATTTTAGGTAATATCTGTCGTTGTACTGGTTATGTGAAAATCGAAGAAGGCATTATGCTGGCAGCAAAAATGTTCCGTGAGAACTTACCAGTTCCTGAAAAGGATACAAATGGTAATGTAGGTGCTCGTTTACACCGCGTTGATGCGGAGGAAAAAGCACTTGGTACTGGAAAATATGCTGACGATATCCATATGGATGGCATGATTTACGCAAAAGCGTTGCGTTCTAAATACCCTCGTGCTAGAGTCGATCGCGTTGATGTGTCTAAAGCACTTGCACATCCTAAGTGTGTAACGGCTTTGACTGCTAAAGATGTACCATTCAATAAGACTGGTCATTTAGTGCCAGACTGGGATGTACTTATCGCAGAAGGTGATAATACTCGCTATGTTGGCGATGCAATTGCATTAGTAGCAACTACAGAAAAGAAATATTTGGACGAAGTTCTTGCTCTCGTTGAAGTTGATTATACAGAGTTAGAGCCTGTAGTAGACCCATTAGAAGCATTGAAACCGGATGCACCTCAATTACATCCAAATGGAAATGTATTGACTCGTCAAACATTATCTCGTGGTGATGTAGATAAGGCTATTGCTGAGGCCGCATTTGTAGTGACAAATCACTATTCCACACCTCAAACAGATCATGCATTCATGGAACCTGAATGTGCTGTAGCATATCGTGAAGGCGATGTAATTCATTTACATTCCGGTAGCCAAAATGTTTACGATGATCGTCATGAAGTATCTCGTATGCTTGGCATTCCTGAGGAATCTGTAAAAGTTCATAGCATGCTTGTAGGTGGCGGCTTTGGTGGTAAAGAGGACATGAGCGTACAGCATCATGCATCTCTTGTAGCATGGCTCACAGGCAAACCAACTAAGGTTCTCTTCTCCCGTCAAGAAAGTCTTAATATTCATCCTAAACGACATGCGATGGAAATGGATATTACTACTGCTTGTGACGCAGAAGGTAACTTGGTAGCAAGTAAGGTGAACATCGTATCTAACTGTGGTGCATATGCATCCTTAGGTGGTCCTGTACTTCAACGTGCAGGTACACACTCTTGTGGTCCTTACAAATTTGATAACTTTGCCTTTGATGGTGTTTGCGTTTACACAAATACTGTTCCTGGTGGTGCATTCCGCGGGTTCGGTGTAACACAAACTATCTTTGGTCAAGAACAAAACATTGATGAATTAGCTGCATTGGTAGGGATGGATCCTTGGGAATTCCGTTATAAAAACGTTGTTCGCCCTGGTGATTCCTTACCGAATGGTCAAATTTGTTCCGAAGAAACTGCATTAGCAGAATGTTTGGAAGCCGTAAAAGATGCGTATTATGCATCTGATCGTACAGGCCTTGCAGTATGCTTGAAAAATAGTGGTATCGGTGTAGGTTTACCTGATACTGGTCGCGTTATCTTAGAAGTACGTGATGGTAAAGTTCGTATCCGTACTGGTGCAGCATGTATCGGTCAAGGTATGGCGACTATGGCTACTCAAGTGCTTTGTGAAACAACTGGCTTAACAGCGGATAAAGTATTTGTGGAACGTCCAGATACGGAACGTACACCAGACTCTGGTACAACTACTGCATCCCGTCAAACAGTATTCACTGGTGAAGCAACGCGTCAAGCAAGTCTTCGCTTGAAAGAAATGTTAGAAACTAAGACCTTAGAAGAATTGAATGGTGTAGAAATTTATGAAGAGTTCCTTGGTGAAACTGATCCATTCAACTCCGATAAACCACATCCAAAAAATCACGTTGCTTACGGTTATGGTGCATGTGTAGCTAGAATTGGTGAAGATAATAAAGTTGCTGAACTACATGTAGCATACGATGTAGGTCGTGTTGTAAATCCTCAATCTTGTGCTGGGCAAGCCGAAGGCGGTGCTATCATGGGTATGGGCTATGCAGTTACAGAAGACTTCCCTTATAAAGATGGATATGTAACAGCTAAATATAGCACATTAGGTCTTCTTAGAGCCACACAATGTCCTCCAATTCATGTAAGCCTTATTGAAAAGGGGACACCAGAACAATATGCATATGGCGCTAAGGGTATTGGCGAAATCTCTAGTATCCCTATTGCACCAGCTATTGCAAATGCATATCGTCGTATCGACGGAGAACCACGTAGGTCCTTGCCGATTCAACATACAGGTTATAAAAAATAGAATATTTGCTTAATGGGTAGGGGCTACGGCCCCTGGCCATCAAGGTTCCCACGTGAAGTCTATGAGATTTTTAAACTCTATCAAGTACGATAGTATGACTATATTATTTACTAGTAACTAAAACGTAAGATATGAGGTGATTCTTATGAGTAAAGGTGTATCTGGTGTCAACCATGTAGATGGTATGCTGCCAATCCCGCAATTATTTGCTTATGGTTTACAGCACGTGTTAGCCATGTATGCTGGTGCCGTAGCGGTACCAATCATTATTGCGCAAGCCATGCATTTGCCAATTGAAGATTTAATTCGTTTGATCACAGCCGATTTGTTCACATGTGGTGTAGCTACATTGATTCAAACATTAGGCTTTGGTCCTGTTGGTGGTCGTATTCCTCTTATTCAAGGTGTAACATTTGCTTCTGTAGGTCCAATGATCCTGATTGGTCAACAGCATGATATTAATACCATTTATGGTGCTATTATCGTAGCCGGGCTGTTTACATTTGTTGTAGCACCATTCTTTAGCCGTTTGATTCGTCTATTCCCGCCTGTAGTAACAGGTACCATCATTACTATTATTGGTATTAACTTGATGCCAGTAGCGGTTAACTGGATGGGTGGCGGCGTAGGTAACAAAAACTTCGGCGATCCACTATACATAGCTCTTGGTGTAGCTACATTTATTCTCGTTATTTTGACATATCGATTTGGTAAAGGGTTCCTTGGTAATCTGGCTATTTTGGTAGGGCTTATCCTCGGTACTGCTCTAGCTATGATTTGTGGTATTACTGACTTCTCTGAAGTAGGTCGTTCTCAATGGATTTCCGTTGTAACACCATTCTACTTTGGCATGCCTACCTTTGATTTTGCATCTATTATTTCTATGATCATTGTAATGCTTGTAGTTATGGTAGAAACAACAGGTGATAGTATTGCGGTTGGTGAAATCGTAGACAAACCTATCGGCCAAAAAGAATTGGCTGCAGTGCTTCGCGCTGATGGTTTATCCACTTTAATTGGTGGTATCCTTAATAGCTTCCCTTACACTGCATTTGCTCAAAACGTTGGTCTTATTGCTGTAACACGTGTAAAAAGTCGCTTCGTTGTAGCCGCATCTGGTGTAATCTTGATTTTATTAGGTTTATTCCCTAAGTTAGCAGCTATTGTAGCTTGTATCCCAAATGCTGTATTAGGCGGTGCAGGTATCGCAATGTTTGGTATGATTATTGCCAGTGGTATTCGCTCCCTTGGTAAAGTTAACTTCGATGGTAACTACAACTTGATGCTCGTAGCAATTAGTATTGGGGTATCCATGATTCCATTGGCAGCGCCTCAATTCTATGCACACTTCCCAGCTTGGGCACAAATTCTTTTGAAATCTGGTATCACAGCTGGTAGTATCGTAGCCGTTCTTTTGAATGTAGTATTCAATGGCTTCGGTTATAAAACAGTTAATGAACCTAACCGTGCAACACGTAAATATCGTCACTTCACACGATTCAAAGGTTATCCTAAACATTTCTATCAATAAGATATAGTTAAATTAATTAATTCTCATACGATTACATGTATTGTCTCTCACGGTAGAAACCTTGTTTATATAGGTAAAAAATCTATATACATGTTTTCGCTCTTTCCAAAAGGTCTCACTCTAGTTTTAGAGTGGGGCCTTTTTTTGTATGGAATCGTGTACTACTTTGGTATATAATTAAATAATATTATTGCAAAGGAGACGCATTATGAAAGACGAGCGATTTATAGTTACGTATCGAATAGAAGCAAGTTCGTATGAAGAGGCAAAGGCCATTGCCTGGGCTGTTCAGGTAGAACAAACCATAGAGTTTCCTTATGAGTTTGTAACGGATCCGTACATTAAAGGCACTATCACTGGCAGATTGGAGTCCTTAGAACCTATGAGTTCTGATTCTACATATGCCAATGTAGGGGTTATGCCTAATGTTACGATAAATCCGTCTCATTACTATGTGGCTCGTATTTCCTATCTTGTAGATACAACAGCGCTAGAAGCAACGCAATTCTTAAACGTAGTCTTTGGTAACTCATCGTTACAACCACATATTTGGGTAGTTGATATTGAACTCTGTCCAACTTTATATGATGTATTTAAAGGCCCTCAATTTGGCTTGCAAGGACTTCGTCAATTGGTTGAAACGCCAACGCGTCCTATGATTCAGGCTGTAGTAAAACCTATGGGAACACCGAATGAAGAGCTCGCTCGTATGTGCGGTGCTTATACACGTGGTGGGGCAGATGTTATTAAAGATGACCACGGTATTTCTAATCAGTCATTCTCTCAATTTAAAGATCGTGTACAACGATGTGCTGCCACGGTGCGTGAAATGAATGAAGCCCATGGTACACATACATTATATGCAGCTAATGTGTCTGGTGATGGTACAGACGTAATAGAGCGAGCTTATTTTGCAAAAGATGCAGGTGCTACAGCTCTTATGGTGGCTTCCGGTCTTGTGGGATTTGGATGGCTTCATAAATTAGCAAATGATGAAAAGTTAGGCTTACCAATCATTCATCATCCTGCTTACTCTGGTGGCTTTATGAGCCCTGGTGTATCCGGGATTGCTGACTATTTGCAATTGGGATTGTTACCACGTATCTTTGGTGCAGATATGCCTATATTTGTATCCTATGGCGGACGTTTTACTTTCACAGAAGATCAATGTAAGAGAATTTCCTCTTATATTAAACATCCATTCGGAGTGATGAAAGCAGCCTGTCCAGCACCGGGTGGTGGTGTAACAGATGCTCGTCTCAATGAGCTGGTAGAATTGTATGGTAATGATACGATGTTCCTCGTTGGTGGTGACATGTTCCGCCGAGGTCCAGATATCGAAGCCAATATGGCATACTTTGTAGAACGGTTGAGTGAATTATCTGAAACCAATTGATGATTGAGTTAGTGAAAGTGATAACAGATTGACTTTCACCGACATATGTAAAGAATTATGATTTAGTATATGGAGTGTTTTGATGAGCGAATCCTCACCGTTGGAGGTCCATGTTCTTGCTAGTGGTAGCAAAGGCAATTGTACAGTAATAAAAAAAGGGAACTCCGTCATATTGCACGATGTGGGCATTAGTTGTCGACGTATCGTCAATGGTTTAAAAGAATTGCATATCGATATGGCACAGGTAGAGGGCATTTTTATCAGTCATGAACATAGTGATCATATTGCAGGTCTTCAACAATTGTTGAAACGTTTTGATATCCCTGTGTATACGAAACAAGGGACGTGGCGTGAAATTCAAGATAAGTTAATTGTGCCAAAGAATCAATTAATAGAATTGACTAAGGGGAGCCTCTCTCTTGGTAATCTTGTAGTCGAGTCTTTTGGCGTTAGTCATGATGCGGCTGATCCAATAGGTATTAATGTATTTGCTGGAAAAGATAAGGCTACTGTCGTTACCGATACGGGTGTAATTTCTGATAGTATCTTACATCGTATGGATGATACGACTTTGTTAGTACTAGAAGCCAATTATGACCCTCATATGTTGCGGTTTGGTCCTTATCAACCATTTTTAAAACAACGTGTTGCCAGCGATGAAGGTCATTTAAGCAATGAAATGGCTGCCCGAGCTTTGCTCATGATGAAGCGACCTGACTTTATGCAAGTTATTTTGGCCCATCGTTCTGAAAATAACAATAATGCCGTCCTTGTTACCCAAACGATTGGGAAAATGCTCGTAGATGGTGGCGTTCGCATTGGACCGGAAATGAAATTGCAACATGGACAACCTAATGAAATTGTGTTTATGCAATCCGTAAAGAGGTAGAGTATGAGATTTTATGTAGTTTGTATTGGCAAGTTAAAAGATGCTTACTTGCGCGATGGGGTAGCAGAGTTTGTGAAACGGATGCGACCTTATAGTGGGATTACCATTACTGAACTAAATGAAAGTAAAATTGGAGATAAGCCGAGTGATGCAGATCGAAAACAAGTCGTTGCAGAAGAAGGGGAACGTTTATTAAAAGCTGTTCCAAAGAATGCTTATACAGTGTTGTTAGATGTGTACGGTAAAACGATGTCCTCTGAAGACTTGGCCAAAACAATAGCTAAACTAGAAGTCGATGGTATAAGTGATATGGCATTCATCGTTGGCGGTGCTTTTGGCGTAAGCGATGAGTTGCGCAAGTCTGTAAATTATAAATTATCCTTTAGTCCTATGACATTTACCCATCAAATGGTACGTTTATTACTAGTAGAGCAAATTTATAGAGCATCTAAAATTAATCGCAATGAACCTTATCATTGGTGATGTAGTTAATTTAAATAGATCGTATCGCTTGAATAAATAATATATATTATGATGAGTGCAGATTGATTTTGTATTAGTATCAGAAATACTATTTGTAATAGCCTTATAAATTATTTATATAATGTTCTTATAAAAAAAGGAGTTTTATTATATTATGTCGAATAGTATAATAAAGCAAGATGTATTTGTAAGGAGGAATTCACTATGAAAATTCAAGAAGTAATGAATAAATACCCTGTTACTGTTGGCAAGGATGCGCCGATTTCTGATGTGGCTGACTTATTGGTAAAATATAATTTAACAGCTGTTTCCGTAGTGGATGACAACAATAAATTATTAGGTATTATTTCTGAAGGTGATTTGCTTTATAAAAAAGTTCGCCCTCATGTACCTCACTATGTAAATGTGTTGGGCGCTAGTATTTATTACAATGGTATCGGCGAATATAATGCGCAATTCAAAAAATTGTTAGCATCTCACGTTCATGAGTTGATGACTGACGAAGTTATTACAACTACACCGGATAAAGATGTAGAGGAAATTGTATCTGTTATGCTTGATCAACATTTGAAAAATGTTCCTGTTGTAGATAAGGATTACCATTTGATTGGTATCTTGTCTCGTCGTGACATTATCAAATTGATTGCTAAAGATAACTAATTCGCATAATTATGTAGAACATAGAAAGACCACCCATTTCGGGGTGGTCTTTTAGTGTAAATTGAGAAGAATTGCATTGACTTTGCATTTATGTTATTATTAGGAGTGCATAATATACTACAGAAATTTGGGCGTATTGCCCTTCGAGGAGGACATATTTTAAATGAAAGCAACTGTAAATCCTGTTGATCAACACGTAGTAACGTTAACTATTGAAGTACCTGCAGCAGAAGTAGATAAAGGCATTAAGCAAGCTGTAAAACGCATTGCAAGTCAAGTAAACATTCCTGGCTTCCGTAAAGGTCATGCACCTCGCCGTATTTTGGAAATGAACTTCGGCAAAGACGCTATCATGGAAGAAGCATTCGAAGTATTGGCTAGCCAAAACTACAGTGCTGCACTTCGTGAAAACGATATCGTTCCTGTTTCTGAACCAGAAATCGAACGCGAACAATTCGAAGAAGGTAAAGACTTGATTTTCAAAGCTACTGTAACTAAACGCCCTGAAGTTAAACTTGGCGACTACAAAGGCTTAGAAGCTGAAAAACAAGATGCTACAGTAACTGATGAACAAATCGAAGAACAATTGAACAACATCCGTGAACAACAAGCAAAAATGGTTGTTGCTGAAGAAGGCGCTACAATTCAAAAAGACGACTTCGCAGTAATCGACTTCGCTGGTTCCGTTGATGGCAAACCATTCGATGGTGGTGAAGGTAAATCCTACCCATTGCAAATCGGTTCTGGTAGCTTCATTCCTGGCTTCGAAGATCAATTGATCGGCGCTAAAGCTGGCGATGATGTAACTGTAAAAGTAACATTCCCTGAAGACTACTTCGTAGCAGAACTTGCTGGTAAAGAAGCAGAATTCAAAACTCATATTCATGATATCAAACGTAAAGAGTTGCCTGAATTGAACGACGAGTTCGCAAAAGAAGCAAGCTCTTACGAAACTATTGAAGAATTGAAAAAAGATCTTCGCGCTAAAATGGAAGAAGAAGCTTCCCGTCGCGCAATCGATACTTACAATGCTGACTTGATTCAAACAGCTGTTAAAAATGCTACTGTTGAAATCCCAGAAGTAATGATCGAAGATCGTGTAGAACAAATGATTCAAGAATTGGCTATGAACATGGAAGGCCGTGGCTTGAAACTTGATGACTACTTGAAATTCTCCAACAAAACTATCGAAGATTTACGTTCTGAATACAAAGATTCCGCAGCTGAAAACGTACGCGCTGATTTAGTATTAGACGCTATCGCAACTGCTGAAGGCATCGAAGTAACTCCAGATGATATGAACCGTGAAATCTTCATTATGGCTCAAAACTTTGGGGCAGATCCTAAAGAAGTTTGGGATATTATTGCAAAAGAAGGTCGTGTAGCTATGTTGGCAGGCTCTGTAGCTCGCAAAAAAGCAGCTCGATTCATTATTGATAATGCAAAAGGCGCTGAAGCGGCTAAATAATAGTTTGCTCAACTAGGTACATGAAAAGGTGAATATATGTATGTACCAATCGTAGTTGAACAAAGTGAACGCGGTGAGCGTTCCTATGATATTTACTCTCGCTTGTTAAAGGACCGCATTATCTTCCTAGGTGGACCTATTGATGATAATGTAGCAAATGCGGTTATTGCGCAAATGTTATTCCTAGAAGCAGAGGATCCTGATAAGGATATCCATTTGTACATTAATAGCCCCGGTGGTGTTGTAACTGCCGGCATGGCTATTTATGATACGATGCAATATATTAAACCAGATGTGTCTACCATTTGTGTAGGCTCTGCAGCAAGCATGGGGGCCGTGCTTTTAACAGCAGGTGCCAAGGGCAAACGTTATGCGTTGCCTCATGCACGCGTTATGATTCACCAACCATTAGGTGGTGTTCAAGGGCAAGCATCTGAAATTGAAATCCATGCCCGTGAGATTCTTCGTATGCGTGAAGAATTAAATGGTATCTTAGCTTCTCGCAGTGGACAAGATATTGAGGTTGTAGCGCGCGATACAGATCGCGATAACTTCATGAGTGCTCAGGATGCCGTTGAATACGGCTTAATCGATGAGGTGCTCACAAGAGAACCTGTAGAAAGCAAGTAATGGAGGCGCCCATTGGCAAAAGATAAAGACACTATGCGCTGCAGTTTTTGTGGACGCACAAGCGAAGAAGTCCGCAAATTAGTAGCGGGTCCTAACGTATATATTTGTGATGAATGCGTTGAAGTATGTGAACGTATTATTGCTGATGAGTTAGGTGACGTAGAGACGGACGACTTCAACTTAAAAGAATTGCCAACGCCGAGAGAAATTAAAGCTCATCTTGACGAATATGTTATTGGTCAAGATGATGCTAAAATCTCTTTAGCTGTGGCTGTATATAATCACTACAAACGTTTACAAACAGATAATGTAGTTGATGATGTAGAATTACAAAAGGCTAATGTTTTATTCATTGGTCCTACTGGTAGTGGTAAAACACTATTGGCTCAAACCTTAGCGAAAATGCTAGAAGTACCATTTGCTATTGCAGATGCTACAAGCTTAACTGAAGCTGGTTATGTAGGGGAAGATGTGGAAAATATCTTGCTCAAAATTATCCAAGCTGCAGATTATGATATAGCTCGGGCTGAACGTGGCATTATTTATATCGATGAAATTGATAAGATTGCACGTAAGTCTGAGAACCCTTCCATTACACGTGATGTGTCTGGTGAAGGCGTACAACAAGCATTGCTTAAAATCTTAGAAGGTACCGTAGCTTCTGTTCCGCCTCAAGGTGGTAGAAAGCATCCAAATCAAGAAATGCTTCAAATTGACACTACAAATATTCTCTTTATTTGTGGTGGTGCATTTGATGGTATGGACAAGGTTATTACTAAGCGTACCGCTAAGAAAACCCTTGGTTTTGGTGCAGATGTACAACGTAAAGAAGAACGTAATATATCGGCTATCTTGAAGGATGTTGTACCTGAAGATTTATTGAAGTTTGGCTTAATCCCTGAGTTCATTGGTCGTTTGCCAGTAATGGTAACATTAGATCAATTGGATAGAGATGCATTGATCCAAATTTTGACAAAGCCTAAAAATGCATTAACAAAACAATATGAAAAAATTCTATCCCTTGATGGTGTAGAATTAACTTTCACTGAAGATGCATTAGAAGAAATCGCTGATGAAGCATTACAGCGAAAAACAGGTGCTCGTGGTTTGCGTGCTATCATTGAAAAGGTGATGAAACGCGTTATGTTTGAAGTTCCTTCCATGCCGGAAGTAACTAAGTGCATAGTTAATCGTGAATCCGTGTTGAGCACAGGTGAACCTATACTCAAAAATGAGGCAGACCAAGACATCCAGTTGAAATCGTAATTCGAAGAAACTCATTTCTGTGTAGGAATGAGTTTCTTTTCATAATATAAATACCTGGAGGAAGTATGAATTTACTCGAAATTGGGATTCCAACCGTACCCCTTAGAGGCATGGTTGTATACCCGAATATCGTGATTCACCTCGATATCGGTCGAGACAAATCCATTAAAGCGGTAGAAGCCGCAATGAACGAGGATCGCATTTTAGCAGTTGTCAGCCAAAAGGATGATGCTGTTGATTCGCCAACTGTTCATGACTTAGCCCAAATGGGTACATTAGTAAAAATTAAGCAAATGTTACGCTTGCCAGGTGGTATTGTACGTGTTCTTGTAGAGGGCATTACACGTATTCGCGTAATGAATATAACAAGTATGGATCCGTACTATGTAGGGGACTACGAGCGTGTAGCCTCCGAATTTGAAGACGATGTTGAGTTAGAAGCCTATCGTCGTTTAGTGCAATCTAAGTTTGGCGAATGGGCTGAAGAGGCCAAATCTGTTACCGATGAAGGCGTAACACGGGTTATGGAATTACGTGACCCTTGTGAATTAGCTGACCAAGTTGCGTTCTTGTTGCCTATTAATAATACTAAACGCCAAGAGTTACTTGAAGAGTTATCCGTAGCTCGTCGTTTAAATATGATCGTAGGCATCTTGAATATGGAATTACAAATTTCTGATTTGGAAAATTCTATTAATAATCAAGTTCGTCAATCTATGGAAAAAGCGCAAAAAGAATATTTCTTGCGTGAAAAAATCCGAGTTATCCACGATGAGTTGGGTGACAAAGGAGATCCAGAGGAAGAAGCAGAAGAGTTACGTGTTAAATTGAAAGCACTCAACCTTAGCGAAGATGTACATGAACGTATCGATAAAGAAATCTCTCGTTATAGTCGCATGCCTCAATTGATGCCAGAAGCAACTATTTTGCGCAATTACCTAGATTGGGTGTTAGCGTTACCTTGGAACGAATTGACTGAGGATCGCTTAGATATTAAAGAGGCTCATGATATGCTTGAGGCTGATCATTATGGCCTTGAAAAGGTTAAGAAACGCATCCTTGAATTCTTAGCTGTTCGTAAGTTAACTGGTAAGAATAGTGGATCCATTCTTTGCTTAGTTGGACCACCAGGTGTTGGTAAAACATCCTTGGCTACGTCTATAGCTAAAGCAATGAACCGTAAGTTCATCCGTGCATCTTTAGGTGGTGTACGTGATGAAGCTGAAATTCGTGGCCATCGCCGTACGTATATTGGTGCATTGCCTGGTCGTATGATTCAAGGCCTCAAGAATGTAGGCACTAAGAACCCTGTATTCTTATTGGATGAAATTGATAAACTTGCATCTGATTATAAAGGCGATCCATCCTCTGCATTGTTAGAGGTATTGGACCCTGAACAAAATAGCACATTTAGTGATCACTTCATTGAAGTACCATTTGATTTCTCCGAAGTATTCTGGATTACAACGGCTAATGTTGCATCCAATATTCCAGGTCCATTGTTAGATCGTATGGAAATTATCGAATTATCTAGCTATATGGAACAAGAAAAATTAGAAATTGCTAAGCGCTATTTAGTACCTAAACAAATCAAGAAAAATGGCCTTGAAGATTACAAGGTTAAATTATCTGATGCAGTGTTGAAAAAGGTAGTTTCCGAATATACTCGTGAAGCGGGTGTTCGTACCTTAGAAAAAACGATTGCTAAGATTTGTCGTAAGATTGCTTATAAAGTCGTTGAAGAAGGTGGGGATGCACCGAAAGTAACGACAAAAAATCTTCCCGAATTCTTGGGTGCACCAATTTTTGTTGACCAAGAGCGCGAAAAGAAACCGCAAATTGGCTATGTAAATGGTCTAGCTTGGACTTCTGTAGGTGGCGTTGTATTGCCATGCGAAGCAACAACTATGAACGGTACAGGTAAACTTGCATTAACGGGTAGCTTAGGTAAGGTTATGCAAGAGTCTGGTCAAGCTGCAATGAGCTATATTCGCCACAATGCAAAAGCCTTAAAAATTGAAGATGATTTCTATAAGAAACTCGATATACACGTTCACTTGCCAGAAGGTGCAACACCTAAGGATGGCCCTTCCGCAGGTATTACGATGACATTGGCTATGGTATCTATTTTAACAAATCGCAAGGTTCGTTCTGATATTGCCATGACTGGTGAAATTACATTGCGTGGCCGTGTACTACCAATCGGCGGTTTAAAAGAAAAGTTATTAGCAGCCTTGTCTAATGGTATTAAAGAAGTATTGATTCCTAAAGGTAATGAAAAGGATATTGCAGAATTACCTGATATTGTAAAAGACGGTCTCATTATTACGCCAGTTAAGACAATGGATGAAGTATTAGCAAAGGCACTTGTGTAATGCAAAAAAAGAAAAAATCCACTAAACAAATGGGCCCAAAACCACAATATACACGAAAAGAACCGAAGGGGCCTCGTATTATAGCAGCAAAATATAATACTTCCTGTGTTAAGGCTGATCAATATCCTGAAGGGGATACTGTGGAAATAGCCTTCATCGGGCGCTCTAATGTGGGCAAATCTTCGTTGATTAACTCGTTGTGTAATTATCGTGGGTTGGCTCTCGTTAGTGGCCAACCAGGTAAGACTAAGACAATTAACTACTTTGATATTGAATCAAAAGAGGATATTTCTGAAACAGAGGAACGCAGATATAACTGGTTTCTCGTAGACCTTCCTGGTTATGGTTTTGCAAAGACAAATAAGGGAAACCGCAACTTGTGGTCTTCCTTTATTGCCGATTATATTTTACATTCTGAACGATTGATGTTGTTGTGCTTACTTATCGATGGCCGTCATCCAGAGATGCCTATCGATAAGGTGGCCTATGATTGGCTCGTTGAAGCTGGTGTACCATTACAAATTGTAGTTACTAAAGCTGACAAACTAACGGCTAAAGAGAAGTCTGCGAACTTGGCTAAAATTAAGGAAATGTATCCAACGAATACACCGCCTATTTTATATAGCTCCTTAAAACACACGGGACGTGAACTTTTACAACAACGCATCAATAAAGTTCTAGTAGGAGATGAAGCATGAGTCAAACCAATGAATTAGAGATTATGGAACGCATTGCTCTAGATTTAGAGGGTGTGGAAGAGTCTCTTGCATCATCTTTTAATACAGGTGCAGAAGACTTTAATGCACTGATTCGACCATTATCTGCTGCAGGTGGCAAGCGCTTGCGCGCGCAATTATGTTTATTGATTGCTAATGCAGGTACATCTGTAGAACGTCAGCGTATTAGAATTGCTGAAGCCGTAGAGATGCTTCATTTAGCGACTTTGATTCACGATGATGTGTTAGATCAAGCAGAGATTCGTCGAGGCGAAGAAACGATACATATGCATAAAGGAAATAAGGTAGCTATTCTTAGTGGTGATTACTTGTTTGCTAAAGCATTCCAAATTGTATCTGAAATGCCTAATATGAAATATTTGCAGATTTTTTCACATATCATTACTTGCCTTGTGGAAGGCGAGTTTATGCAGATGGAAGATGTGTATCGCATCGATCAAGGGATTGAACGGTATATGACTAAGACCCAAAAGAAAACAGCTGACTTTATGGAAGGCTGTATGGAACTTGGTGGCCTATTAGGGGGCTGGAGCGAATCTGAAATCGTTGAGTTGAAAAAATATGGTCATGCTCTGGGCATGGCATTCCAAATTACTGATGATATTATGGATTATCGTGAAACAACAGCGACGACTGGTAAACCCGTGGGGAATGATCTTCGCGAAGGTTTATTGACATATCCGTTGTTAAGTATCGTTAATGATGACAATAAAGATAAATTACTTGAGGATATTAAAGCCTTGAATAATGGCGGCGATGAGCAGGCTATTATCGACTATGTTATCGGTCAAGGCGGTATTGATAATACATTAGCTGTAGCTCATCAATATTGCAAAGATGCTTTGACAGCACTCGACGCTGTTCGTGATTTCCCAGGCAAAGAATTCCTTGTGATGGCGGTAGAGAATTTAGCTGATAGAAAGGTATAATATGGAACCATTCGAACCAAAACCGGACTTCGAATATCCCATACAAAAACCTTCTTTTGATAGTGTAGTTCGTCAAAAGCGTCGCGAAGCCAAATTAAAGGTTGAACAAGAACAGTATAAGGTGGTAAAACAACAGGTTCCTGAGGAGCCGGAGGACGAGCCCATTTATACTGAGATGGAACAGAAAATGATGGACGAGGCGAGGGAAATATCCCTTGTAGGCCATCTATCTGAATTGCGAAAGCGCCTTATTATAATGGCCATTGCAGTAGTCATAGGAACATGCATTTCTTATTATTATATAGACTTCTTATTGGAAATACTCTTAAAGCCTGCGGGCAGACTCTATTATATGAAACCGACTGAGGCCTTCTTTACCTATATGAAGGTGTCCATAGTAGGTGGTCTTATTATAGGAGCGCCTATTATATTGCATCAGATTTGGCTATTTGTTAAGCCCGCTCTTACGGTGCGAGAAAAGCAGCTATCTAACTGGATTTTACCAGTTGCAATAGGCCTATTTGGCATAGGTATTGTATTTTCTTATTTCCTTGTACTACCGGCAGCCGTTAAGTTCTTTATGGGCTTTGCTACAGACGAATTACAACCGTTATTTTCTATCGGTCAGTACATGGACTTTGTATTGTCCTTTGTACTACCCTTTGGATTTATCTTTGAGTTGCCGTTGATTTTAATCATCTTGGGATATTTCAATTTAATTACATCGCGTTTTTTAAAAACGAAACGTAAGATATTTATTCTTATATCCTTTATCATAGGTGCGGTCATTTCACCAACACCGGATATGTTCTCTCAAACGATGATTGCATTGCCTATGATATTGCTATATGAAACGAGCCTATTTGTATTGGCTAAGATTATGAAGCGCTAAGGAGTTTATTTAGGAGGAACGATGAAAACCTACGAAAATTTAACCACTTATAACCCCGGTGAAATAGAAGGGAAATGGTATTCATATTGGGAAAACCAAGGATACTTTCACGAAGAAGTAGACACTAATAAAGAACCATTTAGTATCGTGTTGCCGCCTCCTAATGTAACTGGTATGTTGCACATGGGCCATGCTTTAGATAATACATTGCAAGATATCCTTATTCGTTTCAAACGCATGCAAGGCTACAATGTATTGTGGATGCCAGGTACTGACCATGCTGGTATTGCTACACAAATCAAAGTAGAAGAAATGCTCGCTAAAGAAGAAGGCAAATCTCGCTATGATTTAGGTCGTGAAAAATTCGTAGAACGTGTATGGGAATGGAAAAAAGAATACGGCGATACTATTGTAAAACAAATTCGTAGCTTAGGCGCATCTTGTGACTGGACTCGCGAACGCTTTACATTAGATGAAGGGTACTATCATGCAGTGCGTGAAGTATTCGTAAAACTTTATGAAAAAGGCTTAATCTATCGCGGTGAACGCATCATCAACTGGTGTCCTCGTTGTGCTACTGCTTTATCTGATGTTGAAGTTGAACATGAAGATGAACATGGCCACTTATGGCATATTAAATATCCTGTAAAAGGTGAGGATAATCGTTTCGTTATTGTTGCTACCACACGTCCAGAAACAATGTTTGGTGACGTAGCAGTAGCAGTAAATCCTGATGATGATCGTTATAAAGACCTCATCGGCAAAACATTGATTTTACCATTTGTTAATCGTGAAATTCCTGTAATTGCCGATGATTATGTAGATGCTAGCTTCGGTACAGGCTGTGTAAAAATTACGCCTGCTCATGACCCTAATGACTTTGAAATGGGCCAACGTCATAATTTGGAATCCATCGTTGTTATGAACAATGATGCGACAATGAATGAAGGTGCTGGCAAGTTCAATGGCATGACTCGTGAAGAAGCTCGTAAACAAGTTGTAGCTGAACTCAAAGAACTAGGCTTACTTGAAAAAATCGATGATCATGACCATGCAGTAGGTCATTGTTCTCGTTGTAACACAATTATTGAGCCAATGGTATCTAAACAATGGTTCGTAGATATGAAACCATTAGCAGAGCCAGCTCTTAAGGTTGTTAAAGATCACGAAGTAGAGTTCGTTCCTGAACGTTTTACAAAAACTTATGTAAACTGGCTTGAAAACATCCGCGACTGGACGATTTCCCGTCAATTGTGGTGGGGCCATCGTATTCCTGCATGGTACTGCGATGAATGCGGCGAAACAATCGTTAGTCGTGACGATATTACGGAATGTCCTCATTGCCATGGTCATGTTACACAAGATCCAGACGTTCTTGATACATGGTTCAGTTCTGGCTTGTGGCCATTTGCTACAATGGGGTGGCCTGAGCAAACTCCTGAGCTTAAACAATGGTATCCAACAAGTGTTCTCGTAACTGGCTACGATATCATCTTCTTCTGGGTTGCTCGTATGATCTTTATGGCTCTTGAGTTCGAACATGAAATTCCATTTAAACATGTATTTATTCATGGTCTTGTTCGTGATAGCCAAGGTCGTAAAATGAGTAAATCCTTGGGCAATGGTATTAATCCTCTTGAAGTTATCGACCAATATGGTGCCGATGCATTGCGCTTTACTCTTGTTACTGGTAACACACCAGGTAATGATATGCGCTTCTATATGGAACGTGTTGAGGCTAATCGTAACTTTGCCAATAAGATTTGGAATGCATCCAAATTTGTATTGATGAATCTTACAAATTATGATGAAAGCTTCGTTCCAACTGCAGATGATTTGACATTAGCAGACCAATGGATTGTTCAAAAATATAACGAAACAGTACAAAGTGTAACGTCTAATCTCGATAAATTCGAGTTGGGTGAAGCTGCAAGTTCTGTATATGATTTCATTTGGAACACATACTGTGACTGGTATATTGAGTTAGCTAAACCTCGTTTATACAACGATGGTAATGAACGTGATCGTCGTACAGTTCAATATTTACTTGTAACAATCTTGCGTCACATGCTTGAATTGTTACATCCATTTATGCCGTTCGTAACAGAACATATTTGGCAACATTTACCTCATGAAGGGGATAGCATCGTTGTTGCAAAATGGCCTGAAGCATTAAAGTTTGATAATCTTGAAGGTGCAGCACGTCAAATGGAAGTTATGATGGATGCCATCAAGGGTATTCGTAACATGCGTGCTGAAATGAATGTGCCTTTAGGTAAAAAAGCTGAGGTTATCGTAGCACCAACAGATGAAGCATTAGCTCAAACTGTAGCAGATCATAGGGATTACTTTGTTACATTAGCTTGGGCTGAGAAGGTAACAATTCTTGGTGCCGATGATCCAAAACCAGAAAATGCAACTGTAACAGTTGTAAATGGTATGGAAGTATATCTCTTACTTAAAGACTTGATCGACGGTGAAAAAGAAAGAGAGCGTATTGCAAAGGAAAAAATCCAAATGGAAAAAGAAATTTCCCGTTTGGAAGGCAAATTGTCTAACCAAGGCTTCCTCGCAAAAGCTCCAGAAGCTGTAGTAGCAAAAGAAAAAGAAAAGTTAGAAGAATATAAACAAAAACAACAAGCGTTATTGGAACGCGAAGCGTTCCTTGAAACCTTATAATAGGAGGTTTATATGACATATCAAGAGGCCTTAGCCTATTTAGAACAGGCATCTTCATTCGGTATTAAGCCTGGTCTTGAACGAATTACAGCGCTTATGGAAGCCCTTGGGAATCCACAAGAAGACTATAAGATTGTTCATGTAACAGGCACGAATGGTAAGGGCTCGGTTACCTCATATATTTCCTACGCACTGTTTACAAGTGGACTACGGGTGGGGCGATTTACATCGCCTCACCTTCAATCCTATACGGAGCGAATTCAAATCAATGATGGAAATATAACAGAGGAAGCCTTCGGTAATCTAATTAGTCATGTAAAAGTGGCAGTTGATACTATCATTACTAACGGCATAGAAGCGCCAACTCAATTTGAAATTTTGACGGCTGCTGCATTCTTGTTCTTCAAAGAACAAGATGTGGACTATGCGGTGGTGGAAGTTGGTTTAGGTGGATTACTAGATTCTACTAATATCGTGACACCAAAGGTATCGGTTATTACCAATGTAACAATAGACCATCAAGCATATTGTGGTGATACTATTGAGGAGATTGCGCATCACAAGGCAGGAATTATTAAATCTAAAATTCCTGTTGTAACGGCTGCACAGGATGCTCCTCTTCGTATTATTGAAGAGGTAGCTAAAGAAAAACATGCTAGAGTGTATGCTTTCAATAAAGACTTTGGTATCGATAGCCGTAGTGCTGTAACTGGTGGCCAAATGATTACGGTTAGTACTAATGATACCGTTCCTGCAATGTTGTTTACGACAATGGCAGGCATTCACCAATCTGTCAATCTTGCGTGTGCATTAATGGCTGTACGGTTACTGATGAAAGAAGATACTAACATCAGTGAAGAAACGATGCGTGAAGGATTTGCTCGCACTACGTGGGCAGGTCGATTTGAAGTTAAACGAGGCTTGGATCGCACCTTTATCTTTGATGGTGCTCATAATGCGGCAGGTGCTGAATCTTTCAGTATGACCTATGCTGAATTATTTAAGGACACTCCAAAAACGATTGTGATGGCAATTCTTAAAGATAAAAATCAAGATGCTATTATCCGCGAAGTTGTTAAGGCAGGCGATACGGTTCTAGTTGTACCAGCTCCAACAGATAGAACTGAAGTGCCAGAGGTTTTGGTTGAGAAAATACGTCACATCGTTCCAAAAGCTATAGCGCAAACAGCAGATTCTGTTGAAGACGCATTGGCTTTAGCATATAAACATACAAAAACTGGTGATATTATCACTGTTTGTGGTTCTTTATATATTTTAGGAGATGCTCGTCAGTGGTTTAACCATGAGATGAGTCACTAAGGTGAGCCTATGGAACTCTCACTTATTCCTAATCAGAAGAGAATTACGTTCTATATCGAGCGTCTAATTTATGGTGTGGTGGTTGCTATGCCATTACAACCTATGGTGGGGGATGTACTCCTGTGGCTAGCGATAGGACTTGCTTTATATGATTTGATATCTAGTAAATCACTGAGTTTACCGACGGGTTATTTATCCTGGTCTGTTATGATATTTGTGGTATGGACTGGCATATCTGCACTAGTATCAGAAAATTGGGATTGGTCAATTCAAAGTTGGTTTTATCAAATCGTAGCCAGCGGAGGCATGTATTATCTAGTTCGCACATACATTCAAACACCTAAACAGTGGAATTATTTTCTTCGTGCTCTATTAGGTACTGCTGTTCTGGTGTGTATCATAGGTGCTTATCAATATGTATTTGTTCCTAATATCCATATAAAAGAGTGGGTAGATGCAGCACAGTTCCCAAAATTGATGCGACGCATGTCTTCCACCTTACAAAATCCTAATTTGTTGGGAGCCTATCTATTGATGGTGCTCAGCGTATGTATCAGCTATATCTTGGTATATATGAAAGAAAATCGTACCCGCGAAGTCGTTACGATGCTCGTTATAGGTATTATATTATTCTTAACGATGCTACTAACCTATTCTAGGGGAATTTGGATTAGCTTTGGAGCGATGATTTTGTATTGGGCAATCTTTGTGGAACGAAGATTATTCTTATCTTTATTAGCAGTGCCAGTAATTTTATATTTTTATGATGGTGAAATAGCTTCAAGGTTGTGGTCTATATTCCAAGGCCATGATACATCAGCTGATCTTCGATGGGCTTTATGGGATAGTACCATGTATATCGTACGTGAAAATCCTATCTTTGGTATTGGGTGGAATACATTTTACTTAGTATATCCAGATTATAACTATTATATTCAAGGACCTCACGTCTTGATGTATCATGCCCATAATTTGTATCTCAATATATTAGCTGAATCAGGCATCCCAGGATTGATATCATTCCTAGCAGTTATTATTGGTCATGTTATTACATCTATAAGACTTGAAGGGGATATATTCCGCCAAGCTGCACAAGTTGGTGTAGGTGCGTTAGCTATAGGTGTTTTATTTAGTGGCTTATCTGATTTTGAGCTATATAGTCATCAAGTAACCATCGTATTTTGGCAATTGTTTGGTTGGGTAGGGGCCTTTGTAAAAGTTCAGTTATCTGCTGATAAATCTGCATAATTGTAATATCTTGTATAATTAGCATGTTTTATGGTAGATATATAATTTCATAATATGGTATAATTAATACATACCTTGGGTAGGTACGTATTAGGTAGTATAACCGGTTTTCTAATGTTAGACATAATTGAACATTATCGTTAGCATTTGAAAGCCGGTTTTTTGTATATCATTGTATCTTTATAGGGAGGTGTAAGGTCTAGTTCTTGTATATGAGATGTTGTTTTATATTGAAAAGGGTCTATATATTGTATAGAGAGAGTTCGATTTAATTGAAAAACATCAATATATGCCATATATCGATGATTCCTGTGAGTTATAACGATGTGAATAAAACTTATGTGGAAATGTGAAAATCTATGCATTTTAATCATAATGCTAATCAAAGTGTGATAAAAAATACATTTTAGTCATATAAGTTGACAATGCATTGGATGTGGACTACGATGAAGTCGGTTTAAGGAACGACCAAGAGATCAAACTGTCGTTTATACAATGTTACTCTTAAAGGAGATGGTAATGGTGATAGACATCAAAGACCGCGTTAAATGTGCGGCCCTCCAAGGTAAAATTGTCACTGCTTATGATGCAGCTCTTTTGATTAACCCTAACGATAAAGTTGGTATTTCCGGCTTTACTCCATCTGGTTATGCAAAAGCAGTGCCATTGGCATTGGCAGAAAGAATGGAAAAAGAACCATTCAAAATTGATTTGTGGACAGGTGCTTCCGTAGGTGATGAAGCTGATGGCGCGTTAACTCGTGCTAACGGTATCAATCGTCGTTTCCCATATCAAACAAATGGGGATACACGTAAAGCCTTAAATAGCGGTGCTGTTAAATACATCGATATGCATTTAAGCACAATGGCACAAAATGTTCGCTATGGTTTCTTTGGCGATTTAGACGTAGCTATCGTAGAAGTTTGTCAAATCAACGAAGATGGCTCTTTAGTACCTACAACATCTGTTGGTAACTCTCCAACATTTGTTAGCCAAGCTAAAAAAGTTATCGTAGAAGTAAACGTATCCCAACCACTTTCCTTGGTAGGTATGCATGATATCTATGAACCACTCGATCCACCACATCGTAAACCAATTCCATTGGAAACACCTGGTGATCGTATTGGTACTGAAGCAATTCCTTGTGATCCAAGTAAAATTGTTGCAGTAGTACCTTGTGATGTTCCTGATACAACAAGACCTTTGGCACCTATCGATGATGATGCAAAAGCAATGAGTCAACACCTTATCAAATTCTTCGAACAAGAAATTGCAGAAGGTCGTTTACCTAAAAACTTGCTTCCATTACAATCTGGTGTAGGTTCCGTAGCGAATGCGGTAATCAGTGGTCTTGCTAAAGGCCCATTCACAGATTTGTCCATCTATACAGAAGTAATCCAAGATGGTATGTTCGACTTGATCGATGCTGGTAAAGTAACTGTATGTTCCGGTACTGCATTAAGTCCTTCTCCAGATGGGTTGAAACGTTTCTATGCGAATATTGATGAATATCGTAAAAAAATCATTCTTCGTCCGCAAGAAATTTCCAACAACCCTGGTATTGCTCGCCGTATTGGTGTCATTGCCATGAATACCGCTATCGAATTTGATATTTTTGGCAATGTAAACTCTACTCATATTATGGGTAGCAAAATGATGAATGGTGTTGGTGGTTCTGGTGACTTTGCACGTAGTGCATATCTCACTATTTTCTGCACTAACTCCGTTGCTAAAAATGGCGACATCAGTTCTATCGTTCCATATGTATCTCATGTGGATCACCCAGAACATGACACTATGATTTTCTGTACAGAACAAGGTGTTGCTGACTGCCGTGGTTTGAGCCCAGTGGAAAGAGCTCGTTTAATCATTGAAAAATGTGCTCACCCAGACTACAAACCTATGTTAACTGAATACCTAGAAAAAGCATTAGCTGCAACAAAGAATGCCCATACACCTATGTTGCTTGATGAAGCTCTTTCTTGGCATAAACGCTTCACAGAAACTGGAAGCATGAAAAAATAACCTGTTTTTTTAGGAGGATGATGAAAACATGGCTTACGAAAACTTAAAAGCCCAAATTGCTGAGTACAACAAACTTTGTGACGAAAAAAGTGCAAAAACTCCAGAACGTCAAAATTTAAAATACAACCGTGTATACACACCAGTTGATATCGAAGGTTTTGACTATGAACGTGATTTGGGTATGCCTGGCGAATTCCCTTACACTCGTGGCGTACAACCTACTATGTACCGTGGTCGTTTCTGGACAATGCGTATGTATGCAGGCTTCGCTACAGCAGAAGAATCTAACAAACGTTACCGCTACTTAATCGAGTCTGGTGCAACTGGTCTTTCCTGCGCATTCGACTTACCTACACAAATCGGTTACGACTCCGACGATGCAGTTGCAGAAGGCGAAGTTGGTAAAGTAGGTGTAGCGATTGACTCCTTGGCAGATATGGAAATCTTGTTCGACGGCATCGACCTTGGTAAAGTATCCACATCCATGACAATCAACGCTCCAGCATCTGTTTTGTTGGCAATGTATATCGCAGTAGCTGAAAAACAAGGCGTACCTTCCACAGAATTGAAAGGTACAATTCAAAATGATATTTTGAAAGAATACGCAGCTCGTGGTACTTACATTTTCCCACCAAAACCATCCATGCGTTTGATCACTAATATCTTCGAATATTGTTCTCAAAACGTTCCAAAATGGAACACAATTTCCATCTCCGGTTACCACATCCGTGAAGCAGGTTCCACAGCAGCTCAAGAAATCGCATTCACAATTGCTGATGGTATCGCATACGTAGAAGCAGCTTTGAAAGCTGGTCTTGATGTTGATACATTTGCTGGTCGTCTTTCCTTCTTCTGGAATGCTCATAACAACGTACTTGAAGAAGTTGCTAAATTCCGTGCATCCCGCCGTTTATGGGCAACAATCATGAAAGAACGTTTTGGTGCTAAAAAACCAAAATCCATGATGCTTCGTGTACATACTCAAACAGCTGGTTCCATGTTGACTGCACAACAAGTTGATAACAACATCGTTCGTGTTGCTCTTCAAACTGCAGCTGCTGTAATGGGCGGTACTCAATCCTTACATACAAACTCCCGTGACGAAGCGTTGGCTCTTCCTACAGAAGCATCTGTACAAGTAGCTCTTCGTACACAACAAATCGTGGCTTACGAATCTGGTTTGGCTGACGTAGTTGACCCATTGGGCGGTTCCTACTATGTAGAAGCTATGACTAACGCTATCTATGACGAAGCTATGGCATACATCAAGAAAATTGATGAAATGGGCGGCGCTGTAGTAGCAATCGAAAAAGGCTACATCCAAAAAGAAATTCAAGAATCCGCTTACAAATGGCAAATGGAAGTTGAATCTGGCTTGCGCACAATCGTTGGCGTAAACAAATTCCAAGTTGAAGAAGAAGCTCCAAAAGACTTACTTCGCGTAGATGCTTCCGTTGGTGTTAACCAATCCAAGAAAACTCAAGCAGTTCGCGCTAACCGCGATCAAGCAGCAGTTGATAAAGCATTAGCAGCTCTTAAAGCTGGTGCAGCTGATGAAAACGTTAACTTGATGCCATTAATTCTTGATGCAGTTAAAACATATGCTACTTTGGGTGAAATTTGTAATGTATTGCGCGAAGTATTCGGTGAATACGAAGCTCATTCCACATTATAATATCGGCTAATTTCGGAGGTAATTAATCATGGCAGAAAAACGTATTAGAGTAATCGTAGCAAAACCAGGTCTTGATGGTCATGACCGTGGTGCAAAAGTAGTAGCACGCGCACTTCGCGATGCTGGTTTCGAAGTAATCTACACAGGTCTTCGTCAAACTCCAGAACAAATCGTTGAAGCAGCTCTTTCTGAAGACGTTAATGTAGTTGCATTATCCCTTCTTTCCGGTGCTCATAACACATTGTTCCCTAAAATTGTTGAACTTTTGAAAGAAAAAGGCATGGGCGATGTACTTGTAATTGGTGGTGGCGTTATTCCTGACGCTGATATCCCTGGTTTGAAAAAAGCTGGCGTAGCAGCAGTATTCACACCTGGCACACCAACTGGCGATATCGTTAAATTCATCAACGAAAACGTTAAATAATTAATTGGGTAAGAGAGGAGCACAACTGAATAGTTGGCTCCCCTCTATTCCCATATTTTAAGATAGGTGGTGAGGCGAGTGGATTTAGTTAAAGAACTTTTTGAAGGTTCCCGACTAGCCTTAGCACGGTCCATAACGGCTGTAGAAAACGAGTATGAAAATGCCATTGATATTATGAAGGCTATTTACCCTAAAACAGGGAATGCACGTATTCTCGGTATTACTGGGGCCCCTGGTGCTGGTAAAAGTACTTTGACTGATAAAGTTGTTAAACATTATCTAGATCAAGGTAAAAAAATCGGCATCGTTGCCATCGACCCAACAAGCCCATTCTCTGGTGGTGCTATCTTGGGGGACCGTATTCGAATGAATGATTTGACATTAAATGAAAATGTATTTATTCGAAGCATGGGCACGCGTGGTAGTCTTGGTGGTTTATCCAAAAAGACTGCAGACGTTGTAAAACTCATGGATGCCTTTGGCATGGATTTAGTAATCATTGAAACAGTAGGTGTAGGTCAATCCGAAGTAGATATCGTTAAAAATGCTGATACTACATTGGTTGTACTTGTTCCTGGTCTTGGTGATGATATCCAAGCTATCAAGGCAGGTATTCTTGAAATTGGCGATGTATTTGCTATCAATAAAGCTGACCGAGATGGTTGTGATCGTTTGAATGTAGAAATTGAAATGATGCTTGACCTAGACTCTCGTGAAGTAAAATGGCGCCCACCAATTAAGCGCACAATTGCTAGTAAAGACCAAGGCGTAGATGAACTTATCGACGCTTTAGATGAACATTTTGAGTATCTTGAAGATTCTGGTGAATTGGAATCTCGTCGGGCAGAACGTACTCGTGATGAAATCATCGCAATGATTAATGAACAAATTGGTCGTTATGTAGCTGATAAAATCGTTACAAGCGACGAATTTAATAGCCAAGTGGCAGCTGTTAATGAACGCGAAAGCGATCCATACACAGTTGTTAACGGCGTAATGACAAGCGTGCTAAAGTAGACGGCGACTACATAGCATTAGAGATTTAGCCTTGAAAAGGAGATAATCGAAATGGCTTTTAAAGTATTACAAGTGGATCACATCGGTATTGGTGTTAATGATTTAGCAGCAACTAAAGAATTCTATAAAAATGCATTGGGTATTGAACATCTTCCAGAAGATGAAGTGGTTGAAGAACAAAAAGTAAAAGTATCCTTCTTCCCATGTGGCGATGCTGAACTTGAATTCTTAGAAACTACAACTCCAGATGGCCCTATCGGTAAATTCATCGAAAAAAATGGCGGTCGTGATGGTATCCAACACGTTGCATTGCGCGTTGATAATATTGAAAATGCTATTGCTGATTTGATGGCTAAAGGCGTTCGTATGATTGACGAAAAACCTCGTTACGGTGCAGGCGGTTCCTCTATTGCTTTCTTACATCCAAAAGCAACAGGTGGCGTATTGCTTGAATTATGTCAACGTATGAAATAATACAGTATCCAATTCACATCATTATGTATGAGTAATAGATATACATATTCATATAATCACTAGTTATATATTAAATATGTATGCATGCTTGAACTTTAATTATTTATGAAATAAAATGATACTGTAACAAGTTTTATTTGGAGGTGCTATAATGGCAACAGTGCAAGAAAAAATCGAGTTATTGCACGAAAAACTAGCTAAAGTTAAAGCTGGTGGCGGTGAAAAACGCGTTGAGAAACAACATGCTCAAGGCAAAATGACTGCTCGTGAACGTTTGGCTAAATTATTCGATGATAACTCTTTCGTTGAACTTGATCAATTTGTTAAACATCGTTGTGTTAACTTCGGTCAAGAAAAGAAAGAATTACCAGGCGAAGGTGTAGTAACTGGTTATGGTACTATTGACGGTCGTTTAGTATATGCATTTGCACAAGACTTCACTGTAGAAGGTGGTTCTCTTGGTGAAATGCATGCTGCTAAAATCGTTAAAGTACAACGTTTAGCAATGAAAATGGGTGCTCCTATCGTTGGTATCAATGATTCCGGCGGTGCTCGTATTCAAGAAGCAGTAGATGCGCTTGCTGGTTACGGTAAAATTTTCTTTGAAAATACAAATGCATCTGGCGTTATTCCACAAATTTCCGTAATCATGGGCCCATGTGCAGGTGGTGCTGTATATTCTCCAGCATTAACTGACTTCATCTACATGGTTAAAAACACATCTCAAATGTTCATCACTGGTCCTGCAGTTATCAAATCTGTAACTGGTGAAGAAGTAACAGCTGAAGACCTTGGTGGCGCAATGGCTCACAACTCTGTGTCTGGTGTTGCTCACTTTGCAGCTGAAGATGAAGATGATTGCATCGCTCAAATTCGCTACTTATTAGGCTTCTTGCCATCCAATAATATGGAAGATGCTCCATTAGTAGATACTGGCGATGATCCAACTCGCGAAGACGAAGGCTTGAACAGCTTGTTGCCTGATAACAGTAACATGCCATACGACATGAAAGATGTTATCGCAGCTACTGTAGATAATGGTGAATACTATGAAGTACAACCATTCTATGCTACAAATATTATTACTTGTTTCGCACGTTTTGACGGTCAATCCGTTGGTATCATTGCTAACCAACCAAAAGTAATGGCTGGCTGCTTGGACATCAATGCATCCGACAAATCTTCCCGTTTCATCCGTTTCTGTGATGCTTTCAATATTCCAATCGTTAACTTTGTTGACGTTCCTGGTTTCTTGCCTGGCACAAATCAAGAATGGGGCGGTATCATTCGTCATGGTGCTAAAATGTTGTATGCTTACTCTGAAGCTACAGTACCAAAAATTACTGTTATCACTCGTAAAGCATACGGCGGTTCTTACCTCGCTATGTGTTCCCAAGATTTGGGCGCTGACCAAGTGTACGCTTGGCCTACATCCGAAATCGCTGTAATGGGTCCTGCTGGTGCAGCTAACATTATCTTCAAGAAAGACGAAGATAAAGATGCTAAAACAGCTAAATACGTAGAAGAGTTCGCAACTCCATACAAAGCTGCAGAACGTGGCTTCGTAGACGTTGTAATCGAACCAAAACAAACTCGTCCAGCAGTTATCAACGCTTTGGCAATGCTTGCAAGCAAACGCGAAAACCGTGCTCCAAAGAAACATGGTAATATTCCATTATAATTCGTTTCGATAACAAGAACATCGAATTTGGGAGATACCTTTCTTTACTAATTTTTTAGAAAGGGGAATGATTATGGAAGGACAAGCAGTTACTACCAATCCTTGGTTAATCATGGCCATTAATATGACAGTTGTATTTGTTGTGTTGATTCTTTTAGGTGTTTTAATGACAATTGTTCATTTGATTGACCCTACTAAGAAGAAAAAAGAAGTACCAGCAAGTGCACCTGTTGCGGCTCCAGCAGCTACTCCAGTGGCTGCACCAAGTGCATCTGCTCAAAATGAGGATGAAGTAGTAGCAGCTATCGTAGGTGCCATTGTGGCGATGGGGTATTCATCTGAACAAATTGCATCTATTCGACCTACAGCAACCAGCGCTAAATGGCGCTTGGAAGGTCGTTTAAGCGGTAGAGGTTAATAAAATTTTAGGAGGCATTTGTAATGAGCAATGCTACAACAACTAACGGTAAAGCTCCATCTCAAGATGTAGTAGCAGTAATCGTTGGTGCATTAGCGGCAATGGGTTATTCCGCTGATCAAATCGCGCATATCCGTCCAATCGTAAGCTATAATTGGAAAATGGAAGGCCGTTTGCGTGGTAATCGATAAGATTATAGGCTAATTTGATAATTCAATAGATTATCTAATTTATATGTGTAAAAGAAATTTATAAGTATTGTGTAGACATACACATTTTGGAGGAATTTAAAATGAAAAAATTCAACGTTACAGTAAATGGCACAGCATATGATGTAGAAGTTAATGAAGTAAAAGCAGCAGCTCCTGCAGCGGCTCCTAAAGCAGCTCCAGCAGCAGCTCCTAAAGCAGCTCCTGCACCAGCTCCAGCTCCAGCTGCAGCTGCAGCTCCAGTTCCAGCAGGTGCTGAAACTGTAAAAGCTCCAATGCCTGGTAAAATCTTATCTGTAGCTGTATCCGCTGGTCAAGCAGTTAAAAAAGGCGAAACTTTGTTGATTCTTGAAGCTATGAAAATGCAAAACGAAATCGCAGCTCCACATGATGCTGTAGTTGCAGAAGTTCGCGTAGCTGCTAACCAAACTGTATCCACTGGCGACGACATGGTTGTTCTTGGTTAATACCAAGTTGTGTATGACGCGGCTAGTCCGCGTCGTATAACAATTTTATATTTGTGAAAGGGGAACGCATATGGAGGCTTTTGCTGTTGCGATTCAATCCGTTATAACTGATAGCGGGTTCCTCGCATTTACAACAGGCAATGCTATTATGATTCTTGTAGGTTTGATCCTATTGTACTTGGCATTTGCTAAAGAGTTTGAACCATTATTGTTGGGTCCGATTGCGTTTGGTTGTGTACTTGCTAATATTCCTCGTAATGGCTTTGAAGAAGGCGTTATGGCTCTTATTAGTGCAGGTATCTCTCAAGAAATCTTCCCACCTTTAATTTTCCTTGGTGTAGGTGCAATGACTGACTTTGGTCCACTCATTGCTAATCCTAAAACATTGCTTTTAGGTGCTGCTGCTCAAATCGGCGTATTCGTTGCTTTAGGTGGCGCAATGATGCTTGGATTTACTGCTCAAGAAGCAGCTGCTATCGGTATCATCGGTGGTGCTGATGGCCCTACATCCATTTACTTGGCTACTAAGCTAGCTCCTCATTTATTAGGTGCAATCGCGGTTGCTGCATATTCTTATATGTCCTTAGTACCGTTGATTCAACCACCTGTAATGAAATTATTCACTACGCAAAAAGAACGAGAAATTGTTATGGAACAATTGCGTGAAGTTACACGTTTTGAAAAAATCGTGTTCCCAATTGTTGCAACGATCTTCATTTCCTTATTACTTCCTTCCATTACATCCCTTTTAGGTATGTTGATGTTAGGTAACTTGTTCCGTGAATCTGGCGTAACTGAACGTTTGTCCGATACATCTCAAAATGCGTTGATCAATACTGTTACAATCTTCTTGGCAACTGGTACTGGTTTAACAATGAGTGCGGAACACTTCTTAAGCGTACAAACAATTCTTATTATTTGCTTAGGCTTAGTTGCATTTATCGGCGGTACTGCTGGTGGCGTATTGTTCGGTAAAATCATGAGTTTAGTAGATGGTGGTAAAACAAATCCACTTATTGGTTCTGCCGGTGTATCCGCAGTTCCAATGGCGGCTCGCGTATCTCAAGTTGTAGGTGCGAAAGCTAACCCAGCTAACTTCTTGCTCATGCATGCTATGGGTCCAAACGTAGCTGGCGTTATTGGTACAGCAGTAGCAGCAGGTACAATGCTTGCTATGTTGTCTAACCATTAATAATTAAATAATTATTCACCAAGGTGTGCCTAATTAGGTACACCTATTGGTGAATAAAAAATCCCTTTTTAATTATGTATTCATGCATAAATAGGGTATATTTGCAATAAATGCTTTTCAGATCGGTCATTAGGTGGTACAAGAATTCACACAATAACCTTCTAGTGCTTTGAATATAGTAGAGGTGGTCACTTGTTATCAATTGAATTAAAAATACTGATTTGTTTTATTTGGGCATTTATTGTATTTTTTATTACTGCACTGATTATCGGTAATGAAGGAAAAGCTAAATGGTTTCAACGTAGAACTAAATATACTTGGTTTAATCGCCGAGGCTTTTTAGGGGAAGCGTTATTTTTTGGCTATCCTAAAACTAAAGAGGGTTATGGTATAACTTTTTTGATGGCTTCTGCTATCTGTATTGTAGGCTATATTTTATATCTCATCTAATGCAATCGGTGCATTTCTCTGAAGGGAGATGATGATGTATGGGTACTGCGGAACAAACCTTAATCGTCCTTGCAGTCATGGCTGTTTTATTCGTTACGGAAATTATTCCTTTAGCTATTACTTCTCTAGGCGGCGCAATTACTTTAGGTCTTATGGGTATTATTACTCCTAAGGTTGTATTCTCTGGTTTATCTGATAGTACAGTTGTGTTGTTCGCTGGTATGTTCGTTGTTGGTGCTGCATTGTTCTACACTGGTTTAGCTCAAAAAATTGGGGAAACAGTAGTATCTCATGCAGGTACTAGCGAAAATGGCTTAATGCTTGCTATCATGGTTGTTACAGCTACCATGTCCGCATTCTTATCTAACACTGGTACAACAGCTGCATTACTTCCAGTAGTTGTAGGTATCTGTGCTGTTGCGAAGATTCCTGCTTCTCGCCAATTGATGCCTTTAGCATTTGCTGCAGGTATTGGTGGTATCATTACAATGGTTGGTACACCACCTAATATCATTGTAAGTGGTACATTAACTAAATTTGGTGAACAACCATTTGGTTTCTTTGAATTTGCTTGGATCGGTATTCCTTTGACTATCGCTACTATCGTATTCATGATGCTCATTGGTAAACATTTATTACCTAAACATGAAATTCAAGATGCTGGTGATGTAGAACAAGAAGTAGCTGCTGAAGATATTTCTAACGATCCTAAGAAACAATTATTCTCCGGTCTTATTCTTTTAGGCGTAATCATCGCTATGATTTTAGGTGACTTCCTAAAAGGCTATGGTATTAACTTACCATTGAGCATGGTTGCAGTTATTGGCGCAATGCTTTGCGTATTAACTGGTTGCTTGAACGAAAAACAAGCTTACACATCCATTGACTGGGTAACAATCTTCTTATTCGCTGGTATGATGCCAGTAGCAACTGCACTTGATCAATCTGGTGCAGGTAAAATGATTGCAAATGCAGTTATTGGCGTTATGGGTTCTGACCCTAGCCCTTACTTTGCAACAGCTGTATTGTTCATCTTGTCTTGTGTTATGACTCAATTCATGTCTAACACAGCATCTTGTGCATTATTGGCTCCTATCGGTATTTCCATTGCCCAAGGTATGGGCGCTGACCCTCATGCTGTATTGATGGCTATCGGCGTTGCTGCATCTTGTGCATTCGGTACACCTGTAGGTACACCTCCAAATACATTAGTACTTGGTCCTGGTCAATACAAATTTACAGACTATGTAAAAGCCGGCGTTCCATTGATCTTAGTTTGCTTCGTAGTAAGCTTAATTATTATCCCAATGGTATGGCCATTCTTCCCTGGTAAATAATAGGGGATAGGTTACTCTACTATAAAAGCACATACGAGGTCGAATCGTAAGATTCGGCCTCGTTTTTTATGATTTTAGCCTATATGATTTTAATATAGATTACATATAAGTGTAATCAAAAGCAATATGAATTAAACTAATTTGCATGATTAATTTTACACATTTGACTACATCGAAAAAAATATGATATAGTATATTGTGTAAGATATAATAATGTAATGTTGAATAAGGAGGTCATCTATGACAAAAGAAAGATTTAACATGTTAGTTGGTTCTATTGGTGCATTTATTGGTGTATTTGTATTTTTAGCCTATATCCCACAAATAATTGCTAATCTTCATGGTCAACCTAGTCAACCATGGCAACCATTATTTGCAGCAGTATCCTGTTTGATCTGGGTATTATATGGTTGGACAAAATCACCTAAACGTGATTATATTTTAATCGTACCAAACCTTGCAGGCGTTATTTTAGGTACACTAACATTCTTAACATCTTTCTAAGTGCTATAAGAAAAAATAGTATTATTGTTATATAGTGAATAATAGTAAAGATATTACTTTACTTTATAAATATAAATGAGGTCGAATCGTATGATTCGGCCTTTTTTAGAGTGAAGTTTATATGTTAGATTAAAATATAGATAAGCGTTAAATCTGTTGTAATAAAAAAATAGTTTTTATGATAATAAATATTGATAATTAAATTCCTATTATAATGATTAGGATTTTATAAAATTGATAATTACAACATTCTCATTTGTTGAATATCATATTCAATTAATTAAATGAAAAGTAATATCAAAATACCTATAAACATAGGCTTTGTATGATAAAAATGAAAAAGTAATATGCAAAAATATATACAGTTTTTTATCATTTTCATTTGACTTTCAAAAAGAACTGTGTGATAATGAGAACATAAGTTGAGGCAAGTGCCTTTCTAAATGATAATAAAAAGTTCTGATCTATATTTTTATGGAGGTCCTAATTATGAGAGTTATTGCTGATGGTTGCATTAAATGTGGTTCTTGCGCATCTGTTTGCCCAGTTTCTGCTATTTCTGAAGGCGAAACTAAATACGAAATCAACGATACTTGCATCGATTGCGGTTCTTGCGAATCCGTTTGCCCAGTATCTGTAATTTCCGCTGAGTAATCACAAATTAAACGGCCCCTCATTGAGGGGCTTTTTATTTTGCCTAAATTTGCTTAACTTAGTATAATAGGACTATTAAGATATATATTATTATAAGGGAGTACAGCTTGTTTTACATTATACTAATTCTTTGGTTGCTCTTAGATCAATGGACTAAATATTACATTATGAATCATTTTATGTTAGGTGAGTCTTTAGTGGTTATACCCAATGTATTTCATTTAACATATATTATTAATCGCGGTGCAGCATTTGGTATGCTTGCTAATCAGCGATGGTTTTTCTTACTGGTAGCAGTTATTTTGCTAGGCGCATGTGCATATTATTGGAAGCGCTTATCAAAAGGTCCTTGGACTTTACAAATTGGATCTGCTTTATTAGTGTCTGGTGCTATTGGTAATGGTATTGACCGTTATATGATTCATGGTGTAGTGGATTTCTTTGATTTTCGTATATGGCCTATTTTTAATGTGGCTGATATTGGTATTTGTGTAGGTGTAGCATTAGTTGTATATTATTTGTTTACATTAAAAGAAGACAATTAGTAATAATAGATAATACTTAACCAATAGAGAGGTAGATAATGAAGGAATATATTGTTAGTTCTGAACAAGAAGGTACGAGACTAGACGTTTTTTTAACGGAACAGATGGAAGGGTCTCGAAGCTATATTCAAAGCTTAATTAAAGGCGGTCACGTTACCGTTGGTGGAAAAGTAGGAAAGGCAAACCTTCGTCTTACCCCTAACATGGTTATTCATGTAGAGATTCCTGAACCTGAATCCGTAGAGGTAAAACCAGAGGATATTCCTTTAGATGTATTGTATGAAGATCATGATATTATCATTGTGAATAAACAACGAGGTATGGTTGTTCATCCTGCGGTGGGCAATTATTCGGGTACACTTGTTAATGCATTGCTATATCATTGTAAGGATTTGTCTGGTATTAATGGTGAGATTAGACCTGGTATTGTTCACCGTTTAGATAAGGATACATCTGGTGTTATGATGGCTGCTAAAAATGATGCAGCTCATATAGGTTTAGCTGAACAGGTAAAGGAGCATTCTGCTAAACGGACATATTTAGCATTAGTACAAGGTAATATTGTAGAAGAAAAGGGTACTATTAAAGCTCCTATTGGAAGACATCCTAAGGATCGTATGAAAATGGCGGTTGTCTTTGAAAATAGTAAGGATGCAGTCACTCACTTTAATGTGGTTGAACGATTTGGCCATCAAACCTTGGTTGAATGTAATTTAGAGACTGGGCGCACACATCAAATTCGTGTACATTTTGCTCATATTGGACATCCTGTTGTTAATGATCCGTTCTATGGCTACCGTCGTATGGATTTTCCTATTGAAGGACAGGCATTGCACTCTAAATCTTTAGATGTAAAACATCCTATTACAGGTGAAAGTATGCATTTTGAGGCGCCTCTTCCGGATGACTTCGAAGCATGTATAGAGTTTGCTAAAACATATCGAGAAGATAAGCGAAAATAAGCGAAAAAAGAAAAGAAATCTAAAGAAACTAATCTTCTAACTATATTTGTAAAGGGGCATAGAGAACTCTGTGCTATAAGGGCGTATATATGGAAAAGAAACGCTTATTGATGGATCAAGATGCTATTATGCGCGCGATTCGTCGTATTAGTCACGAAATCCTAGAACGTAATAAAGGCTTATCTAATGCTCTTATTGTAGGCATTGAACGACGTGGTGTTATTTTGGCAAAACGTTTGCAGTCTGAAATTGAACGCATTGAAGGTATTCGTATTGAATGTGAATCACTCAATGTTGCTATGTATCGTGATGATCGTGATGCTCGCCAAAAAGAGGGGAAACCATGTACGATTGATACAACGGAGAAAACAATCATTCTCGTGGATGATGTACTTTACACAGGGCGTACTATTCGTGCAGCTTTAAATGCATTGATGACATCCGGTAGACCTAAATCTATTCAATTAGCAGTACTCGTGGACCGTGGTCACCGTGAATTGCCGATTCGCGCAGATTATGTGGGTAAAAATATTCCTACATCACATCTTGAAAGTGTACGGGTTGCCGTAGTAGACTTAGATGGTGAAGAAGGGGTTACAATACAGGAATAACCTGTATTGTAACCCCTTTTTTGCTTAAATTACAATTGTACTTTTTATTTGATATATTGCGGTGTATATGTATAGTCTGTATGCCCTATACGTTTATTTTCATTATGAAAACATAAGGCTTGTATATCTGTAGCTAGTGTATCTATATGATGCATAGATTTTCCAAGACTATTGAGCTGAGTAGGTGCTTTAGCCCATTTTTGAATGAGTGGAATGTCATGTTCAGTTCTCAGCCATTGACGTCCTCTGTCGTTAAAGGCTAGTAATCTGGCGTATTGAGGACCGTCTTGCATAGCGATATTTATCAAGTCTTTCGTAATGCCTAATGTAAGATAGGCACCCATGCGCTGTAAACGGGCGTAGGTGTAGCGTTTGGATTTTATTTGCTCAATGGCAGATTTCCATGAAGGCTGTTGTGCTGCTTTTAACCACAAGTGTTCAATACCTTCAGTAAAATCAACAAAACGCTCTAATTCATTGGCGGTCAGGCGGCGACTCAACATATGTATCATATTGTAATATCTATTGTAGTCGACATAGTCATCATTTGTGATTCTATGGGTCATATCATCTAGAATTGATGTTGGAATAGTACTTTGAAGCGTTGAACACATATCTAAGGGATTAGCCGTAGTGATGAGTTGACGCAATGCCGTACCAGATGGTAACTCTTGATTGAAATTGTAATTATGGTGATCCGATGTACGCTGAATAGGAATATATTCTAAGTTTGGATAATATTTTAATGCAGCACGAATATATTCAAGCCCTAATAAGGCATTAGGTGTGCTAAGTGATTCGGAGCCTAGCGCTTTACGGAAGGCTGTACCATAGGACATGCCTTCATTTAAATAATTGCGTAATTCATTTTGGGTGCTTTCACAATCCATACGCTTAGCCATATAGATGAGTTGATTTAAATCAGTTGTTTCAGAACCAAAGGACAGCATATCAATAGATAAAGATTTAATTAATTGAATGGCACCTGAAGCAAATAGTTGAGCACTACCTAACGAATAAAGCGTAGGAAGTTCGATAACGATATCTGTACCGCCTAGAATAGCCCAACGAGCGCGATCGAATTTTGAGAAAAGGGCTGGTTCGCCACGCTGTACAAAGGAGCCACTCATAATACAGATGCGCAATACATCAGGGTATTTTGTAGCTAATGTATGTAGTTGATGTGCATGACCATTGTGAAATGGATTGTATTCGCAAATAATACCGATGGTTTTCATAGTGACTCCTTTCATTAGTGTTAGTGTAACAAAGCATAGAAAGACTGTAAATAAATTTTGAACTTAAGAGGCCGTATAGTAAAGAAATAGACGTAAAAAATGTGTGTAAAACTAAAGTTTTTTGTAGATTTTATTTGTTGTATAGGCTATAATTAACTGTAAATGCTGAATTGATGTGAGGTATATGATGAAACAAAATTGGAAACGTACATTACAAGGGGCTCTGCTCGGTGCTGCGCTACTAGCAATGGCGGGATGTGGCTCTACAAATGTAATGGATACATATAGTTTTGGCCATCAAGTTATCCGTGCTGGTCAATCTGAAATTACCATTGCTTTGCCTTATGAAATGGGTAAAAGCACAAAAAATATGTCTGATGATGGGTATCCAATTGACATTTATGGATCTGTTACAGACCATATGGTGATTGAGGTTGAGGCTTTGCGGGCTGGTAAAAATAAACCTTTACCTACGGTAGATGAGTATATTAATCACAGTAAGTCTGAATTTGCTAAAGTAGGCGCGACCATCAAAGAAGAGTCCGTAGCATTAGAAGGCGCATCTGCTAAAAAACTTGATGTTACTGTTACATCACAAGGACAAATATTTAGAATTTCTCAATACGTATTCTTAGATCATGGCGTATTGTGGAATATAGTCTACCAATATCCTGAAAAGGATCAGGTAGGTGCTGATATCAGCAAAGAAATTCAAAACAAGATTCAAGTTACACAACAGAAAGAGGGTTAATCGATGAACGTATTAGTAGTTAACTGCGGTAGTTCTTCCTTGAAATATCAATTACTTGATATGACAACTGAAACAGAATTGGCAAAAGGTCTTTTTGAGAAGATTGGTGATCAAGATGCTATCTTCACACATAAACGTCCTAACGCAGATAAATTAGAACGCGTTGAACCAATTTTGAACCATAAAGAAGCTCTTCGCATTTTGCTTGATATTTTAGTTGATGCTGAATATGGTGTAATTAAGTCTATGGACGAAATCGACGCTGTTGGTCACCGTGTAGTACATGGCGGTGAAAAATTCGCTGACTCTGTATTGATCACTCCAGCTGTTATGGAAGCATTAGAAGAATGCTGCGCATTGGCTCCATTGCATAACCCACCAAACATTCAAGGTATCGAAGCTTGCCAAGCTATCATGCCTAACGTTCCACAGGTTGCTGTATTCGATACTGCATTCCACCAAACAATGCCTAAAGAAGCTTACATGTATGCGCTTCCTTACGAATACTATGAAGATTATGGCATCCGTCGTTACGGTTTCCATGGTACATCCCACAAATATGTTGCACAACGTTGCGCTGAATTGATGGGCAAACACATGTCTGATCTTCGCATCATCACATGTCACTTAGGTAATGGTTCTTCCGTATCCGCTATTAAAGGTGGTCGCTCCATCGATACAACAATGGGCTTCACTCCATTGTCTGGTTTGATCATGGGTACTCGTACTGGTGATATTGACCCAGCTATCGTTCCATTCTTGATGAACAAAACTGGCATGAACTACGATGAAGTAGACGCTATTATGAATAAAAAATCCGGTGTACTTGGTATTTCCGGTGTGTCCAATGACTTCCGTGTTATCGAAGAAGCAGCATCTAATGGTAACAAACGTGCTCAATTAGCATTGAACATGTTCCATTACAAAGTTCGCCGCGTAATTGGTGCATTCGCAGCAGTTATGGGTGGCGTTGATGCTATCGTATTCACAGCTGGTATCGGTGAAAACGGTATCGGTAACCGTGATGCAATCTGCAACGGTTTAGAATACTTGGGTACTCGCATTGACTCTGAACGCAACAACATCCGCGGTAAAGAACAAGAAATCAGTGCTGAAGGCTCCAAAGTTAAAATCTTCGTAATCCCTACAAACGAAGAAATCATGATTGCTCGCGATACTCAACGTATTACAGCATCCTTGAAAAAATAATATAGTTCGTATCTGAACTAGGTGACTAATAGAGTCATAAAACCCCGTCTATATCATAGATATAGGCGGGGTTTTTGTAGTTTTTATACTTAGAATACCTTATAATAGAATGTATAGTTATAAAGTAGTAGTTCTTTTAAAGGGGTAACACATGACAGTATTATATGAAGAAAAATCTCAGCGTGCTAAAAGTGCAGAGTGGCTAGTATTATGTTTTGTTATTCTATTATTATGTGGTGTTGGCTACACTACATATCGTAGTATTAACTTGCATACTATTTTAATAGCAGAATATTTTATTGAAATTATGGCTATCATCGTAATTGTTAAACAAGCTGTTAGTCGATATACCTATATTTTGACAGATACAAAGTTAGTAATTGAAGAATCTTCTATATTTAGAAAGCGCCATTTTGAGGTAGATTACGATATGATTGATGGCGTATTTAAGTTTGAACGTGAATTATTGACAAATATTAAATATCGATATAAATATAGAAAATGTTCAACTTCTGATCCGCGTCCTATTTGGTCTCTAGTATATGCGATTGTAAAGGGTGATAAGGTTCAAAATGGTCGCCTTTTATTGAAAGCAGATGATAAATTTTTTGACATCTTAGAGGAACATGTACCAGGTCGTATCCGTGTGCCTCAAGCGGACATTGTGTTTTATGCTGCAGTCCGTGCTGATGCGGTAAAACATGGCGAAGATGTACAAGAGTACTATAAAAAGTTAACAACACCTGAAAAGGATGGCCCTAATATTCTTGTTTAATTTACAGATATTTTCTAATTTATATTATCTAAATTAGTTGGAATGGTTTTATTTATAAAACGGTGAAATTAACTAAAATTTGTATACGATAAAGGAGTGCAAATGGCTGGATTATATTTGGCGAGCCAATCACCACGAAGAACTGAATTATTAACACAAGTTGGTATTGATCATATTGTTGTATCAAGTACCTATGAAGAGGCTAATAAGGGTTATGATGATCCTATTGAAATGGTGAAAGAACAAGCTTTAGGTAAGGCTCGTGCGGCTGTAGGCGTACCTGAAGGGAGCATCGTACTAGGTGCTGATACGATTGTCGTATTAGACAATCAAGTGCTAGGTAAACCTCATGATGAATCTGAGGCCCGTCATATGCTAGAGCGTTTATCAGGCCAAGTTCATTCTGTAATTACTGGTGTAGCCTTGCTTATTAAAGGTCAAGAAATAGTTTTTCATAATGAAACAAAGGTATATTTTAAAAAATTAGCTCCTTTTGAAATCGAATCCTATATTGCTAGTGGCGAACCTATGGATAAAGCTGGCGCCTATGGCATACAAGGTAAAGGTGCTTTATGGGTAGAGAAGATAGAAGGCTCTTATACCAATGTGGTAGGATTACCTGTTGAACATGTATACGATGAATTGTGTAAAGCATTAGGTGCTAAATAATACTATCATTTGATGGCGATAGTGCTATAATCGGCTGTGCTGTGCTGTGCTGTGCTGTGCTGTGCTGTGCTGTGCTGTGCTGTGCTGTGCTGTGCTGTGCTGTGCGCTATTGATATAGTAAGAGAGTAGATGTGTGTAGTTAGATTTACAAATGGTGTTATCTATTTGAATGGAGAGATTCTATGGAAGTACCAACAGTAAGTGTAAAAGACATGTTACCATTTCAGCGTCCCCGTGAAAAATTTCTTGCTTTAGGACCATCCCATATGGCGATGGAGGAATTGCTAGCTATTTTATTGCGTACTGGGGTGAAAGGTCAGTCTGCCATATCGCTAGCGAGTGATATTGTACAGTCCTATGATGATGGGGCGTACGGTCTTAATAGAATGACCGTTGAAGAGCTTATAAAAATTAAGGGAATTGGCACAGATAAAGCGGTAACTTTGTGTGCGGCTCTTGAGATGGGGCGACGATTAGGGGAACTAAAAATTAAGGAAACATACGAAGATTTTTCTCAACCTTTTGTCATTGCTCAATATGTAATGGAGCGCCTGCGACACGAAGAGGTGGAGCATGTATGGGCAGCTATGTTGACGTCTCGAAATAAGTTGATTCAGTTAGAACATATTTCGAATGGCGGTTTAGTATCTAGCCTCGTAGAGCAGCGAGCTGTTTTTAAGAAGGCCATAGCTTGTAATGCGGCAGCCATTATCTTAATACATAATCATCCATCTGGCGATAGCCGGCCTAGTGACGAAGATATTCGGCTTACCAAGTTATTTGTCAGTGCAGGTCAGTTTATGGGAATTCCAGTGTTAGATCATATTATCATTGGTGATAATGAATTCACAAGCCTTAGTGAAATAGGTAAACTTAGTTAGAGAATGCACATATTAATAGTAAAAGCACTCATAATAATGAGTTCACTCTTTCTGATTTGTTCAGTGAAGAGATGTATACATCATTATAGGAGTGCTTTTTCTATTCAATAGATAAAGTCGCATTATATGTGGTAAAATGGAATGATGATGTAATGAAGGAGATTTTACTATGAGTTCCATTTTACCTACTCTAGGAAAAGATGTAAGTATAGATATTGGTTCCATACAGACGCGCCTCATGGGGGGCACGCGAGGAACTGTTATAAGCGAACCATCTATTATAGCAACTGATACAAAACAAGAAAAAGTAGTAGCCGTTGGGGATGAAGCGGCACGTCTTGTATTGCGTATGCCCGATATGTGGCGCCCTTTGACACCATTAAAAGATGGATTTATTGTGGACTATCGAGTTATGCACACGATGCTTAACTATTTTCTGAATAAAGTGTCTAATGCATTGCGCCGCGCTCGAGTTCTTGTTGGTGTTCCCTGTGGGATGACCGACGTTGAGCAAAGAGCGATGATGGATGCCGTTATTCAGGCCGGAGCACGCGAAGTATTTCTTATCGAACGACCTGTCGCTGCAGCCATTGGTTGCGGTGCACCTATCTTTGAAGCTCGTGGATCTATGGTCATTGATATTGGTGGTGGCACTGTTGATATGGGCATTGTTTCATTGGGCGGCATTGTAGATAGTAAAACGATTCGCTTCGGTGGCTCAGATATCAATAATGCATTGCTACGCTATGTACGTGAGTGTTTTGGGGTTATCGTTTCTGAAGAAATTATAGAAGATATTAAACATACAGTAGGCACTGCTATGGCACCTTTAGAAGATGCCGAATATGCCTTTCAAGGCCGTGATATGATGAATGGTTTAGGCAGACGTTGTGTTATTCATCAGTCCGAGGTATATCAAGTTGTTAATGACTGTATTGCTGGCCTTTTAGATGAAGTGAAACAAATGATTCGTTCTGCTGAACCTGAGATTGTAGCAGATATTATGCAATATGGAATATATCTTACTGGTGGTACTGCGCAACTGTCGGGTTTGGCTGAGCGTATCGGGGGCGAGTTAGGTGTGCCTGTACATGTTCCGGATGCACCAGAGACAAAAGTCGTTGTGGGCCTTAACGGGGCTTCATCTGACTTGGTGAGCTTATCACGTTTTATTGTGAATTCTAAAAATAGAAAGGGCCAAGACTAATATGATACAGTCAGATAAAAAGTTAATTATCGTTGTTGTCATTAGCTGTATTCTATTAGCGTTGCTCGGATTTGCATGGAAACAACGAACTAGTATTCCTTTTGTTACTGTCACTCTTGAAGGTATTACAACGCCATTTGCTTATGGATCTGCCCGTTTGCTTGACGGTGTACAAACCGGTTTTACAGTACTCAATAATGCTATTTCTGCAACTATTGAAAGTGATGAGGCAGCATCTCGCAAGGCTGCATTAGAACAAAAGGTTGTTAACTATGATGAAGTAGTAGCAGAAAATATTCGACTTCGTCAATTGCTCAACTATAAGAGCAATCATCCGGAATTCTCCATGACTTTAGCAGGTATTATTACAAAGGATTACGGCACATGGACAAATACTTTCACTATCGATAAGGGTAGTGAAGAAGGGATGGCTGTCAATATGGCTGTCGTTGTACCAAGTGGGGTAGTTGGTTTTATTACCGATGTATACCCTCACTCTTCTCGAGTACAAACCATTCTTGACCCGCGTAGTGCAATCGGTGTTATTGTACAACGTCCTGAATCTCGCCTATCTGGTGTCGTAAAAGGTGATGGCGACTCACCTCGTACGCCATCAATGGTAAATATTGCTCGTGATGGTGATGTATTAGTAGGGGATAAATTAATCACCTCTGGGTATGGTGGTATCTACGCTAAAGGATTGCCTGTTGGTAATGTACAGTCCATCGAAAATGATACGGAAGGTTTTGTAAAGAATGCCGTAATTACACCAAGTGTGGACTTCTATCGTTTAGAAGAGGTGTTTGTCCTTACATCATCTTCCGTAAGTGCACCACAAAAACCAGGTCTTGAGCCTAAACTAGTACCTCAAACACAACGAGATCAAGTTGAAGGGGCAAAGGGGGCCGTTAAACCATGACGCGTCTAGCTTTAGTCCTCTGTGGATTCTTAATTTATTTTATACAGGCTCAATTATTGCCTGCTATTTTTCATACGAATTGGTTACCCAATTTAATCTTGACCATCATTGTTATGGTTACTCTTTTTAAAGGACGTCGTATGGGGATAATGGCCGCTGTTATAGGTGGTATCGTCCATGATGTATTGATATCTAATTTCTTTGGGCTCCATTTATTTCCTTACGTTCTTGTGGTTTACCTATTATCTGCAGTGAAACATCGACTCTATGAAGAACGTTGGTATTGGTCTAGTGCTATTGTAGCTATATGTACCTTGCTAGATGGTTTTATCCGTAGCCTTATGATCTTGGCTAGTGGTGGGGATTTGCATATTGGCTTATATATGTGGCATATGGTTATACCTGTACTGTTCTGGAACGGCGTATTGGCTGCTATCGTACATGGATTGTTGTGGCGTAAGGATGAACAACAAGATTATATTTGGTAATAATTTGGTAAGGGGGTGAAAGAGTGCTTGAAGGCCTCTATAAACGAAGAAAAACGAGTCGCTTTGATGTACTCTTTTACATTGTAGCGGGCATATTTATAGTATTGGCATTGCGTTTATTTATGCTACAAATCTTGGCTGGCGGTTATTATCAAGCTAAGGCGGAGGGTAACCGTCTACGCATGGTACCGATGACTGCAGCACGGGGCATTATGTATGATCGCAATGGTCAAATTCTTGTAGGCTCTAGACCTGCTTATACAATATCTATCATGCCTACAGGAAAGGCTTTAGATGATGGTGAAGTTGCTAAATTGGCAGCTTTATTAAAAATGAAGCCTGAAGATATTACAAAGAAGGTTAATGATCACAAGTATGGTTATGAGCCAATACGTATTGCTAATGATATTTCTATGGATGTAGTGACAACCATTGAAGAGCATCGTCATGAATTACCAGGGGTAACCATTGATGTTGAGCCACTTCGATACTATCCATATGAAACGATGGCTTCTCAATTATTTGGTTATGTTGGTGAAGTGAGTGAAGAGGAATTAGAAGAGCTAAAACAGCAAGACCCTAATACACTGGTAAGTGGTGGTACTATTTTAGGTCGTTCTGGTCTCGAAAAATTATATGATTCTATCTTACGTGGTACCGATGGTGGTAAACAAGTTGAGGTAGATGCTACAGGTCGTCCTGTGGCTGAAGTAGATAGAAAACATACAGTGCCAGGTGCTAATATTCATCTAACCATCGATGTGAATTTACAAAAGGCCGCTGAAGAAGCTGTTAAGAATCAGCTCGATCAATTGCGTGCGCAAGGTATTCCAGCACAAGGGGCAGCAGTGGTGGCCATGGACCCTAATACAGGGGCTATTTTAGCTATGGTCAGTGCGCCTGAATTTAATCCAAACTGGTTTTCTAAAGGGATTACAACTGCTCAATGGAATCAGCTGAATAATGATAAAAATCATCCTTTTGATAATAAGGTTATTTCTGGTGAATATCCACCAGGGTCACCATTTAAGATTATTACCGGTACAGCAGCGTTAGATCTTAAAAAGGTTACTCCTGAAGAGATGATCTTTGACAGTGGTAAGCACTGGTTGATCGATAAGCGAAATGCAGAAGGTGAAGCCTTAGGATGGCTTAACTTTAATAGAGCGCTTGCTAAGTCAGATAACGTTTACTTCTATGAAATGGGTAATCGCGTTGGTATAGAAAATCTCGATAAATATGCTGCTTATTTTGGCATTGGCGAAAAGACTGGTATTAATTTACCAGGTGAGGCGTCTGGCATTATGGCAAGCCCTGAGTATAAACGAAAAGTATATGATGAAGATTGGTACTTAGGTGAAACCTTCGATGCTGCTATTGGTCAATCTTTTACCTTAGTTACGCCATTGCAAATGGCTGTTTTGCTCAGCGAAGTAGCTAATGGTGGCATTAAATATAAACCTTATGTGGTAAGCCGTATTGATAATAAAGATGGCACTCCGAAAGAGATTTTCGGTCCTGATAAATTAGGTATTCTACCAGTTCCAAAAAATATTATGGACCTTATTCGAGAAGGTTTGCGTGATGTTACAAACGAAGGTGGTACAGCAGGGGACTTATTTAAAGGCTTCCCAATTAATGTAGCTGGTAAGACTGGTACTGCAGAAAATGCACATGGCCGAGATCATGGCTGGTTTGTAGCCTATGCACCATATGATAAGCCACAAATTGTTGTGGTTGCACTTGTTGAACAAGGTAGCTTTGGTGCGGGCTCTGCAGGTCCAATCGTACGTGATGTGCTAGCCGCATATTTCAATGTACCATTAAATAAAAAAACGAATGACACAAATACTAAAAGTAATAAAGATTCTGCAACTGTAGGGAATACGTCTAATGGGCAGAAACCTCAGAATGCAGTAACAAGTGGGCAACCAAGAAAGGATTAGTATGGGCGAAATCATTGGTGTTGTATCCGGCAAGGGTGGCGTAGGTAAAACGACTGTCACTGCATGCTTGGGTGCAGCCTTAAGTCATGCAGGGCACCGCGTATTGCTCTGTGATGGGGACTTTGGATTGCGCGATTTGGATCTCGTGTTAGGCGTGGCAGATGAAATTATCTATGATGCACTTGATGCGAGTGAAGATAAAGAATATACAGATGATGCTATTGTATCAATTGCAGAAAATCTAGATTTCTTACCGGCTAGTCAAAGTGCACGTTGGGAAGATATAGGTCGAAAGAAGTATAAGAAATTAGTTCGTCGGCTTTGTGATGTATATGATTATATTTTGATTGATGCACCAGCAGGGATTGGTAAGGGCATTGAGTCAATTTTAGATCTTGTCAGTCGTTGTATCGTTGTGACACATCCATTGTGGGTATCCTTGCGCAATGGGGCGCGTATGATTCAAGTGTGTCAAGAACATAATATTCGCGACTTTGCTATTGCCTTTAATGCAGTTCCTGTAGATCGTGAAGACTTAGATTTATATGATATGTTGGAAGTCCTTCGCGCCGAGTATGTAGGGGCTATGATTCCTTATGATGAAGATATCCTAACATATACACAAGATGGTCATTTGTTAGACCTTGCTTCTCATGAGTTTCGTAATGTATTAGCACCTCTTGTAGACTATGTTGTAACAGGTGATTGTTGGGAAGATTATGATGTACAAAAACAATTTGATGCCTATGTAACTAAGAAAAAAGCGGCTAAAGAAGAAGCATGTACACCGACTCTTGCTTCAGCTGGTGAGTCTATCTTTGGGGATTCAAATACTGTTTTGTATATTAATCGCGGTGGATGGACTACTCAGCGTTTATTAGTGCAAGGTAAGCAAAGTTTATGGCGCCGTCGTAAATTGAAATAGGTGATATGATGTGGCGGAAACTATGGAATGATAGCGACTGGGCTATTATCATATGTACTTTTCTACTAGTTTGCATTGGCTTAGCAGCTATTGGCAGTGCAACTCATGTTAATCAAGAGCCTATTGGATTTGGTAGTTTAGTAGTAAAGCAACTTATATTTTTCCTTGCTAATGCAGCTGTTGTGATAGGCATGCAATTCCTTAACTATCATCGATTAAAGGATTGGGGCAATATCATTTATGGCATTACTCTTTTGATGTTAATTGCTGTTATGGCTGTTGGTACATCTGCATTGGGTGCTCAACGGTGGATTCAATTGGGTCCTATTACCATTCAGCCATCAGAATTTTCTAAATTATTGATGATTATCTGTATGGCCAAAATGCTAGAGCCCCGTATTGGCAAGTTAGATACATTTAAGTCTTTAATAATGCCTGTATTATATGTTGGGGTGCCTATTGCGCTTGTATTCTTACAACCTGACTTAGGTACATCTCTTGTGTACATTGCCATTTTTGTGGGGATGCTATTTATCTCTGGCATTAAAATAAGACTCATAAAAATCATTGCGGGCACTGGTTTATTATTGATGCCTTTAGGCTGGTTTGTACTGAAAGAATACCAAAAACAACGTATTCTCGTATTTTTAAATCCAGATATTGATCCGTTTGGATCTGGTTATCATATTATTCAATCTAAGATTGCCATTGGTTCTGGTTTGATTTTTGGTAAGGGACTCTTCAATGGTACTCAAAGTCAGTTGAACTTCTTACCAGAAAACCATACGGATTTTATTTTCTCAGTTATTGGTGAAGAATTTGGCTTTGTAGGTTGTATCATAGTATTGTTATTGCTCTTTATGCTTATTTATCGCAGCATTAAAGTGGCGTATATGTGTAATGATAATTTTGGTATGTTATTAGCTACAGGTATTGCTACCATGTTTACCTTTGAGGTACTCGTAAACGTAGGTATGACAATTGGTATTATGCCTGTTACTGGTATTCCATTGCCATTCCTTAGTTATGGTGTTAGTGCATTGACTACGAATATGTTAAGTATCGGTATTTTGTTAAATATCGCAATGCAACGGACGAAATATATTTTTTAAATAACCTATGTATATAGGATTGATTGTGAAAGAAGTCTTTCAGAAAAGACGGAGGATGTATGATTCAATTAGATACGTCATGGTTACAACATGTCCAAAAGCCTGCTCGTTATACGGGCGGCGAATATAACAGTATCGTAAAAGATCACAGTACTGTTGATGTAACAATGGCATTAGCTTTTCCAGATGTATACGAGGTGGCCATGAGCCATTTGGGTATCAAAATTTTATATGGTCTTGTAAACCGTCGTGATGATGCAGCAGCGGAACGTGTGTTTGCACCTTGGCACGATATGGAAGAGGAGATGCGCAAGCGCAACATTCCTTTATTTTCTTTGGAAACTCGTACGCCTATTAAAGACTTTGATGTACTAGCCTTTACGCTTCAATATGAGATGAGCTTTACTAATATCTTGAATATGCTCGATTTGGCTGGCATTCCTATGTACGCTAAAGATCGTGATATGGATTTCCCGTTACTCGTATGTGGTGGTCCATGTGCATTTAATGTAGAGCCTATTGCAGATTTCTTTGATATTGTATCTCTCGGTGAATCCGAAGAATGGGGTGATGAATTTATCGACCTCTATAAAGCTGAAAAAGCAAAAGGTTTCCCAGGTGGTAAAGAGGCGTTTTTGCGTAAAGTAGCTCAAATTCCTGGTACCTATTGTCCTGCATTATATGATGTGGAATATACAGATCAAGGTGATTTTAAATCTATTACACCTCGCTTTGAAGATGTACCGGCAGCTGTAGAGAAACGCATCGTAGAAGATGTAGAAAATGTGTTCTACCCTACAAAACCTGTAGTACCATTCTTGGATATCGTGCATGACCGGGCAGTACTAGAACTATTCCGGGGCTGTACACGAGGCTGTCGTTTCTGTCAGGCTGGTATGTTATACCGTCCTGTTCGTGAAAAGACACCAGAACGTTTGCTTCAAATTGCTAAGGACACGATTGCTAACACTGGGTATAATGAAATCTCTTTGATGAGCTTAAGCTCTGCGGACTATTCTAAATTGCCTGAGCTCGTAGACATGCTCATGGAAGAGTTCAAAGACAAACAAGTGAGCGTAAGCTTGCCATCCTTGCGTATCGATAGTTTCTCCATCGATATTGCGAAAAAAGTGCAACAAGTGCGTAAGAGTGGTCTTACTTTTGCTCCTGAAGCAGGTACACAGCGCATGCGCGATGTTATCAACAAAGGTGTTAGCGAAGAAGACTTATTGGCAGCGTGTACAAATGCCTTTAAATCTGGGTGGAATACAGTTAAGCTGTACTTTATGATGGGCCTTCCTACTGAAACTGATGAAGACCTAGCAGGTATTGCTAATTTGGCGTATAAGGTGCTTGATTTGCATCGTGATATTACAGGTAAACGCAATGGTTCTGTCACTGTCAGCGTATCCTTCTTCGTACCGAAAACACATTCTCCATACCAATGGTATGGTCAACAAGATGTAGAGGAAATTCATCGTAAACAACGTTACTTGAAGTCTCTCATCAATAATCGCAATATTTCCTATCATTACCATGATGGCTATACTGGCTACATGGAGGCTGCCTTTGCTCGTGGGGACCGTAGATTATCTAAGGTTCTCGTAAAAGCCTGGGAAGCAGGTTGTAAATTCGATGGCTGGACTGAGTTCTTCAACTATGAAACTTGGTTGAAAGCCTTCGCAGACTGTGGTTTGGATCCTGCATATTATGCACGCCGTACACGTGACTTTGATGAGCCATTACCTTGGGATCATCTAGACTGCACGGTAAGTAAAGCGTTCTTAAAACGTGAGTGGGAACAAGCGGTAGAAGCAAATCTTACAGGCGATTGCCGTCGTGCTCCATGTAAGGGCTGTAATGTATGTCCAGAGCTTGATACAGCTATTATTGACTATAAGGAGGGTGGCAGAGTTGAAAAAGTTACGTTTGGCCTTAAATAAAGGCGAAGAGTTGAGATTCTTGTCGCACCTTGATTATGCACAAGCTGTAGAGCGTATGATTCGCCGCGCCGGAATTAAAATGGCTTATTCCGAAGGCTTTAATCCACATATGAAAATTAGCTTCTCCTCCGCACTTGCGTTAGGCGTAACGGCAGCAGCTGAATATATCGATATGGATGTACTAGAAGAAGATTCTTTAGAGTCCATCATGGAGCGCTTAAACCGCGTAGCACCTCCAGGTCTTGAGGTGCTAGGTGGCAAAGAAATGCCTGAAAAGGTGAAAAAGATGATGGCTATTTGTAACTTTGCTATTTACGAAGTTACAGGTCCTGTAACGGATGAAAATGCTGATTGGGATGCATTGCTAAAACCTTTCAATGAAGCATCGGAAATTTCTTATGAAAAGGTAACGCCTAAGAAAACTCGCACCATCGATGTGAAAGAATTTGTAAAAGAACCTATCGTAGCATCTGTTAAGGATGGTATGGTAACCCTTACTATGGGCATCGGCATTTATCCGCAAGGTACAATCAAACCTAGCGAAGTGTGGAATCTTGGTAAAGATAAATATAACTGGCCTATTACGACGGGCTATGAAATTCACCGTAAAGCCATTATGGTGGAAAACGATGAAGGCCGTTACACTCCATTGGAAATTAATTACTAGTACTTTTTACATAAATCTTAAGCATTTATATAAGCTTTAGTGATTTAAAAGACCTATATATTTTGAATTGAACGAAGGGAGGGATAGGATGCATAAAATTTTGGTCAATGTTATGCGCGAAGAAATCCGCATGGCTGTTATCGACGAAGAAGGGCAGTTAGTAGACTTTGTCTTAGAACGTACTGATGAGTCTCATATGGCAAATCACATGTTCAAGGGGACTGTTAAGAACGTACTTAACGGTATGCAAGCGGCTTTTGTCGATATTGGAGGCTCTCAAAATGCGTATTTGAACCTTCAACAGGGGAAAGAACAGAAAATCTTGCCACGCCTATCTGTGGGACAGCAAATTCTCGTACAAGTGGTAAAAGAGGAAATGCTAGGTAAAGGAGCTCGCGTTACAGCTGATGTGAGTTTGGCAGGACGCTTTATGGTGCTTTTACCATATTCTGAAGGTATGCATATTTCTAAGAAAATTACTGATGAAGCAGTACGTGCTAAATTACAAGAATTAGCAGCGCCTTATGTACAGGAAGGCTGTGGATTTATTATTCGTACCGCAGCCGCTAAGGCTAGTGCTGACGAAATCGGTCGTGATATGGAATATCTATGGCGTACATGGCAACATGTGTTAAAACGATTTAAGGTGGCTAAGAGTGGTACTGATCTCTATAGTGATGCGGACTTCTGGTTCCGCCTTGTACGTGACTATGCGCATCGAAATGTAGCGGAAATCATCGTCGATTCCGATATGGGCGAATCCCGATTGATGGACCTCTTAGGTCATGGCCCTACATCACAGCAAATTAAAGTGACACGCCATCGAGACAGCACACCTATCTTTAAAGCCAATCACATTGAACCTCAATTAGAAGATCTTATCTCTCGTGATATCAATCTTCCTTCTGGCGGCTCTATCCGCATTGATCATACGGAGGCACTTACCGTATTCGATGTGAACTCTGCTCATTATACGGGTAAATCCAATAAGCTAGAAGATTTAGCTTTTACCGTTAATAAAGAGGCGGCTAAAGAAATTTGTCGTCAATTGCGATTGCGCGATATTGGTGGTATTATCGTCGTCGATTTTATCGATATGAAGGATAAGTCCCATCAACAAGAGTTGTTAAAATTGTTGAGCGCACAAGCCAAGTTAGACAAGATGAAAACTGTGGTATGTGGTATTAGTTCGCTGGGGCTCGTGGAAATGACCCGTAAGCGTGCACGCCAAGGCTTGCAGACCTTGATGTTTGATACCTGCCCTCAATGTGGAGGGACTGGCTATATGTTGTCAGGTAGAACTGTATATATGCAGATCGTTCGACGAATCCGTGAATTATTTAAATCGGGGCGTATTAAATCTAATTTAGAGATTGAAGTTCATCCAGAGGTAGCTCAATATTTGACAAAGGCCGTTCTTGAAGACCTAGGCGAGTCTATGGGCCGGAAGATTTCTATTGTGGTAAATCCACAAATTAGTCGTGAAGGCTATTCTCTGATGGCTGTAGCAGAATAAAGTAAGTAGTTTGTTTATAGAGGAATATTGTGTCAGTATTTGAAATTGTATTAATTAGTATTGGTCTTGCTATGGATGCCTTTGGTGTCTCTATCGGTAAAGGTTTATCCATGCCCGTTGGTGAGAATGGACGAAAAGTGACCTTAGCGTTTTTATTTGGTTTGTTTCAGTTTCTCATGCCCGTTATAGGCTGGCTTATAGGCCGTCAGTTTATTGATGTCATATCTGAATGGGATCATTGGATTATCTTTGGTCTGCTCGGCTATTTAGGTGTTGCTATGATCAGAGAGGGGCTGAGCGATGAAACTGATGAAGACGATGATAAACAGTTTTTAGGCGTTTGGGAAATGATGATGCTCTCCGTAGCCACTAGTCTTGATGCAATGGCTGTAGGGCTTACCTTTGCGTTCATGCCCATCAATGTGTGGGAAGCATCTACCATGATTGGAGTTATTACCTTCGGTATTTCTTTAATTGGTGTATACTTAGGTAAATTTATGGGCCAGTTTGTTGGGAAATATGCAGACATACTAGGTGGGGGTGTATTGATTCTCATCGGTACAAAAATACTTTTACAACACCTCGGTATTATCGGAGAATTTTAGAGGTTTGTATATATATGAAAGTATTAGAAACTGAGCTGTTTATGTTGAATTTAGTTTGACATGGATAGGTAAATAGGATATACTATATCAGTATTAGTTCGGTTTACTGAACTTTGCAATCCGCGTGAAGCAGGTTTAAACGCCCGACCGAAGTTCGGGTCGGGATACCGAATTCAGCGAGTTCGATAACAAGGAGGTGTTCTCATGTACGCAATTATTAAAACTGGTGGTAAACAATATCGCGTTGCTGAAGGCGATGTAATTACTATCGAAAAATTGGAAGCAGCTGCTAACGAGTCCGTTACATTCGAAGAAGTTTTGACTGTAGTGAATGACGGCGACGTTAAAGTTGGCGCTCCTCTTGTAAACGGTGCAAAAGTTACAGGTACAGTTCTTGAGCATGGTAAAGGTAAAAAAATCTTAGTATTCAAATACAAAGCTAAATCCAACTACCGTCGTCGTCAAGGCCATCGTCAACCGTTCACAAAAGTTCGTATTGAATCTATCCAAGCTTAATTATGGTTTCCATTGGAATCCAGCGGAATAGTGATGGTCAAGTAATTGGTTGTCATATGTCCGGTCATGCAGGATATGATGAGCATGGCTTCGATATCGTATGTGCTGCAGTGTCTGCCTTATCGGCAACGGCAATGTTAGGACTTACCCAAATTGCTCAGCAAGAAGGGGAATATACGAATAGCGAAGGTCAATGTGATATGGTTCTCTCTGGTACGATTAACCAGAGTGGACAGGATATTCTGGGGACTATGATCCTTGGTTTAAAGGAAATTAGCCGTCAATATCCAGAGTTTGTCCAAATACACGAAATATAGGAGGTGAACTTAATGTTTACTTTTGATTTGCAATTGTTCGCACATAAAAAAGGTGTGTCCAGTACTCGTAACGGTCGTGATAGTGAATCTAAACGTCTTGGTGTTAAATGCCATGATGGTTCCATCGTAAAGAGCGGTAACATCATCGTTCGTCAACGTGGTACTCACTTCCACCCTGGTACTAACGTAGGTATCGGTAAAGATGACACTTTATTCGCACTTGTGCCTGGTAAAGTAGCATTTGAACGTGCTGGTCGTTACAACCGTAAAGTTAGCGTATACCCTGTAGAAGCTTAATTTTACAAAGACTATTAATCCCTAGTGGTTTTCCACTAGGGATTTTTTGTTTTCTGTAGTATGTGTCTAATAGATATATTATAATTAAGCTTAGCATTATCATATTGGTAATGATAAAATAATTAGAATCATTATGCTTAAGAATACTAAATAACTAGCAACAGTGAGTCGATATTTTGCTATTAATATACATATGACGAGATAGGGGGCTTTATGGCGCTGCTAGAATTATCAAATATATCTTATATTGTAAAAGACAAATCTATTATCAGTGATGTATCTTTATCGGTAAATCAAGGCGATTATATTACTATTGTAGGTCCTTCTGGAAGTGGTAAAAGTACACTTTTAAAATTATGTAGTGATCTGATTAGTCCTACATCGGGAACTATTACTTATAATGATCGTCCCTTAACGGCTATAGATCCTGAATCTTATCGTAGAGAGGTGGGCTACTGCTTTCAAAGACCTTATTTGTTTGCGAAAACAGTACGTCGTAATATTCTATTTCCTTATGATATTCGCGGTTTAAAACCGGATATGAGTCGTATAGAATATCTCTTTGATCTACTACATATGCCACTAAATTATATGGAGCGCGGTAATGATGAGTTGTCTGGTGGTGAAATGCAACGAATATGCCTTATTCGGAGCCTTATTTTTGAGCCTAAAGTGTTGCTTTTAGACGAGGTTACGTCTGCCTTAGATGCGACGAATACATCTATTGTAGAAAATGTTATTGATGAGCTTCATAAAAAGGGGATCACCATTATCTCCATTACTCATAATGAAGAGCAAAGCTTGCGTACTGCAAATCGCCGCATCACTATCGTAGACGGTCAATTAGCTAAAGAGGAGGTACTGATATGAGTCAGTTTCAAACTATATCTACTATATCGTTGTGCCTTGCATCAGTGCTAGTTATTATTAGTATGATTATGTCTTATCGACAAGAATTGAAGCTAGAAAAGGATATTTTCATCAGTGCTATACGTGCTACAGTTCAACTATTAGTCATCGGGTTTATTTTATCCTATATTTTTAGTACGGAAAGTCCAATATTTATTATTGGCTTACTTGGATTTATGGCTTTTAATGCTGCTTATAACTCAGCTAAACGAGGGCAAGGGATTCCGCATGCGTTATGGATTTCCTGGTTTGCTATCACCATTGGTGCATGGATAACCTTATCTATTTTATTGGTAACTGGCGTGCTTAGTTTTACTGCGTACCAATTGATTCCTGTTGGTGGTATGGTCATTAGTGGTGCTATGGTAGCCATTGGGCTTTGTTATCGTCAAATGCTATCAAATTTTGAATTGCGTAAACAAGAGGTGGAGATTAAATTAGCTTTAGGTAGTACACCTAAACAAGCTTCGAAAGCGATAGTCCGTGACGTTATAAAGACGGGTCTACAACCTACTGTAGATAGTGCTAAGACCTTAGGTATCGTAGCTCTTCCGGGGATGATGACAGGCCTTATATTAGCGGGCATGCCACCTTTAGAAGCGGTGAAATATCAAATGATCGTTACATTTATGTCGTTATCCACTATATCGATTGCTTGTTTTATTACGTGTCAGTTGTCTTATAGGACATTTTTTAATACTAGAAATCAATTATATAAGTAATTTCTATTGAAATCTTAATAGTAAATAAGGAATTAATTTAGTTACATACATTTTAGTCATATTCGATATAGATAATCGATATAGATTAGAATAACCCATGAAATAAAGGTTGCTTCCTCATAGGAGGAGGGAACCTTTTGTTGTGTATTAAATTCCTATGTTTTTTAGTAGGAATAGTGGTATACTTAGTACAGTATCAGTGAAATACCAGAAGACTGGTTGTCATATACTTTCATATACCTAAAGAGGGGTGGCGTTGCCACTAGAAAGATTTGAGGTAAGTACTATGTATGATGTAAAATCTCCAAAGGCGGAGGAATTTATTTCCCATCAGGAAATCCTTGACACCCTTGCCTATGCAGAGGAAAACAAGGAAAATCGGGAGTTGTTAGATGCTATTTTAGCAAAAGCTGCTACATTTAAGGGGTTGAACCATAGAGAAGCAGCTGTTCTATTAGAATGTCCGTTGCCTGAATATAAGGAAAAGCTTTATGCGTTAGCTAAAGAAATCAAGAAAGCTATTTATGGGGATCGTATCGTTCTATTTGCACCATTATATTTGTCTAACTATTGTATTAATGGTTGTGTATACTGTCCGTACCATTCTAAAAATCGCGATATTAAACGTAAAAAGTTGACTCAAGACCAAATTAGAGAAGAGGTTATTGCCTTAGAAGCAATGGGGCATAAGCGCATTGTTATTGAGTCTGGTGAAGATCCTCTTAATAATCCTCTTGAATATATTTTGGAATCTATCAAGACTATTTACGGTATTAAAAATAAAAATGGCGAAATTCGCCGTGTAAACGTAAATATTGCAGCTTGTTCCGTTGAGGATTACAAGAAATTACATGAAGCTGGTATTGGTACATATACATTATTCCAAGAAACGTACAATAAAGAAAACTACGAAGCACTTCATCCAACAGGCCCTAAGAGCGACTACGCCTACCATACAGAGGCGATGGACCGTGCTATGCAAGGTGGCATTGATGATGTTGGTATCGGTGTTCTTTATGGCTTAGAACATTATAAATATGATTTTGTAGGTTTGTTGATGCATGCAGAGCATTTAGAGGCTGTATTTGGTGTAGGTCCACATACTATTTCTGTACCTCGTATTTGTCCAGCTGATGATATCGATGTAGATGATTTCAGTAATGCTGTACCTGATGATATATTTGAGAAAATCGTTGCTCTTATTCGTGTATCCACACCGTATACAGGTATGATTATGTCTACCCGTGAAAGTCAATCCATGCGTGAACGCGGTTTGGCATTAGGTATCTCCCAAATTAGTGGTGGCTCTCGTACTAGCGTAGGTGGTTACAAAGAAGAAGAGAAACCAGAGGATAATTCGGCTCAATTTGATCGCAGTGACACACGTACATTAGATGAAATCGTAGATTGGTTACTAGATCTTGGATATGTGCCTAGTTTCTGTACTGCATGCTATCGAGCAGGTAGAACAGGGGACAGATTTATGGCCCTCGCTAAATCCGGCCAAATCCATAACTGTTGCCAACCTAATGCATTGATGACATTAAACGAATACATCATGGATTATGGTGACGAAAAAACTAAAGCTCATGGCGCTAAGGTTATTGAACAACAGTTAGAAAATATCAAAAATGATTTAGTTAAAGATAAAGCTAAAGCTTATATTGCACAGATGAAAGACGGCGAACGAGACTTCCGGTTCTAAGTAATTCACTGATCGAGAACCTCCTATTGATAATGGGAGGTTCTTTTTTGTTGAGAAAAACACAAAGTTTAAATGAGAATAAAGTATATAAAATAGTTTATTTTATTCACTTTTTGATGTATAATAAATAAAAATGATAATGATAATACGTTGAAGTTTTATACTAATATTGATTATAAACTACTGAGGGATATGATGATTAAGAAAAAACGTTGGCGCATTTCCACAAGCGACAAAGAACAAGAGAATATCTTAATCCGTGAACTTGGTGTGAATCCTATTGTGGCCAAATTAATGGTTAATCGCCACATAGATGTTGATGAAGGGCGTCGATTTTTACAAGGCTCTTTGTCTAATTTGTTAGATCCATTTGCATTAAAAGATATGGATGTAGCTGTTTCGCTAGTTCAGGAGACAATTGAAAAACATAAACCAATCGTTATTTATGGTGATTATGATGTAGATGGTATTACTGCAACATCTGTTCTATATCGCTTTTTAAAGAAACTAGGTGCTGATGTTACCTATTACATACCAGAGCGTCAAAGCGAAGGGTATGGCCTCAATTTAGAGGCTTTAGAGCATCTTATAGAGCAGGGAACAGCTCTAGTAATTACCGTAGATTGTGGTATTAGCTCTTACGATATTGTAGAGGCTGTACGAGATCGTATCGATATGATTATTACGGATCATCATACGGCACCAGATATGATTCCACGAGCAAAGGCTGTTATTAACCACAAGCAAAAGGACTGTCACTACAAGGATAAGAACTTATCCGGTGTTGGTGTGGCTTTTAAATTATGCCAAGCATTGTGGCTTACAAAGACTGGTGAATGGTATTTAGATGATCTAGATATCGTTGCCTTAGGCACTGTGGCAGACGTTGTGCCGTTAGTCGGTGAGAACCGCATCATTGTAAAAGCAGGCCTTGAAAAGATGAATAGTCATCCAAATCTAGGAATTAAAAAGCTAATCGATGTAGCAGGTCTCCATGAACGGACTATAACATCTGGACATATTGGTTTCACCTTAGCCCCACGGCTAAATGCAGCAGGTCGTGTAACTCATGCAACACGTGCTGTTGAGTTGCTAGTTACTGATAATGCTGACATGGCTGAAGCGATTGCTGAAGAATTAAATGAAACAAATCGTGAGCGTCAAGAACTAGAGCGGAATATTCACGAACTAGCTCGTATCGATGTGGCTAATCAAGGTCATAAAGCTGACTATGTAACCGTTGTAGCCGGTGATGAGTGGCATTCTGGTGTTATCGGTATCGTTGCTTCTCGTCTCGTAGAGGAGTTCTACAAACCAACCTTAGTCATTAGTATTCATGATGGTATTGGCAAAGGCTCCTGCCGTAGTATCGATGGTTTTAATATCTACGATGCACTGAAGTCTTGCGAAGATGTATTATTACAATTCGGTGGCCATGCTGCAGCAGCAGGCTTCAGTATTGATGCAAATCGTATAGATGAATTGCGAGACCGTTTGACTGCGTATTGTAAGGATCATGTAACAGCAGAGGAATACATTCCTGTTGTTGCTATTGATGCGGAACTACCTGTTGATGATATCGATGTTGATATTATTGATCGCGTATCAGCCCTTGAGCCATATGGTATGGCCAATAGTACGCCGGTCTTTGCCGTTATGGAAGCAACTGTACAAGATATAATGCTAATGGGACAATTGAAAAATCATTGCAAGGTGATTTTAGAAACCTCTAGTGGCACATTGGATGCCATTGCTTGGAATCGTCCCGATTTATTTAAAACTATATTCATTGGAACTGTGGTGAAAGTAGCATTTTCATTGCAAAAGAATGAATGGCAAGGGATGGTTTCTCCACAGCTTATGATCCAAGCTATTGAACCGCTCACTGAAGAGCCGATTACGCTTTCCACGGAAGGTCTTAGACAAATGTATGTCATAGTAAAACAAGCTATGCGTGGTCGTAGTCAATCGGTTTATAATGTGGAACAAGAAATTTTGCGCCGTAAGCCGGCAGATCAAAATAATCGCAGTGCCCTTACATCCTTAGATGTATTTAAGGAGTTGGGCATCATAGAAGAATATACCAGTGATGATGGTCAATTAATGCTAAGATGGAATGCCATTGAAGGAAAATTAGATCTTGTCACGTCCGTAACATTTCTTACCTATAGTGTATAGGAGGTGACACCATGACAACTGTAAATGAAGAAGGCAAAGCTTTAGTAGAACAAAGCACTTTTAATAAAGGAAAAGCTTTAGCTGAATTTATGGAGTATATCCATACCTATTTAACAGATGATGAGTGTAACCAAGTATTAAAGGCTTTTGAGCTTGCAGATAAGGCTCACGAAGGTCAGCTTAGAGCTTCTGGTGAACCGTATATCATGCATCCACTAGCAGTAGCTGATATTTTGGCACACTTACAAATTGACCATATCACACTTATGGCAGCACTCATGCATGATGTGGTTGAGGATACATCATATTCAAAGGAAGACTTGGAGGAAATGTTTGGCTCTGAAGTAGCATTCCTTGTTGATGGTGTAACGAAATTAAACCAATTCCAATATGAAACAAAAGAAGATCGGCAAATGGAAAATTATCGGAAGATGATTTTAGCCATGGCGAAAGATGTGCGCGTCGTTGTTATTAAACTAGGTGATCGCCTACATAATATGCGTACCTTAAAGCATATGCGTAGCGACAAACAAAAGCGCATTGCCAAGGAAACATTAGAAATCTTTGCTCCTTTAGCACATCGCCTTGGTATCTTCAATGTGAAATGGGAGCTGGAAGATTTATCATTCCGGTATTTAGAACCAGAAAAATACTATGATCTTGTAGATCAAATGAAACAAAAACGCCAAGCTCGTGAAGACATTGTAAATGATACGATGAGTCAACTCACTAAGGCTTTAGGCGAAGCTCATATTAAGGCGGATATCAAAGGTCGTCCAAAACATTTCTACAGTATTTACAAGAAGATGAAAAAGGACAATCGCGATTTATCTCAAATCTATGACTTGCTTGCAGTTCGCGTTATCGTTGATACAATTCCTGATTGTTACGCGGTACTAGGCATTGCTCATAGTTTGTGGAAACCATTGCCATATCGTTTCAAAGATTATATTTCCATGCCGAAATCTAATATGTATCAATCGTTACATACTACGGTTATCGGTACCATGGGGCAACCTGTAGAAATTCAAATCCGTACATGGGAAATGCACCGCGTATCTGAATACGGTGTTGCAGCCCATTGGCGTTATAAAGAAGGCAATAAAAATGGCGATAAGGATTTCGACCAAAAGGTTGCGTGGTTGCGCCAAGTATTGGAATGGCAAGATACAAGTAATCCAACAGAGCTTGTAAACGCTTTAAAATTAGACGTATTCTCCGGTGAAGTATTCGTATTTACACCAAAAGGCGATGTTGTTAAATTGCCGATAGGTTCTGTTCCACTAGACTTTGCATATCGTGTTCATACCGATGTAGGGCATAGATGCGTAGGTGCCAAGGTAAATGGTAAAATTGTACCTCTTGATTACACCTTGCAAAATGGTGATATCGTAGATATCATTACATCTAAAACAGGTCGTCCGAGCCTTGATTGGCTTAATATCGTAGGTTCTTCTGAAAGTAAGAGTAAAATACGCAACTGGTTCAAGCGTGAAAATAAAGCTGAAAATATTGAAAAAGGCTTAGAAGCTCTTGAAAAAGAAGCAAAACGATTAAATTATAACTGGAAAGAATTGATTACCGACAATCGACTTCAACAGGTTACGAAACAGCTCAAAGCATGTACAGAAGAAGAAATGTTTGCCGCTTGCGGTTATGGTGGCATCCCTGTAAGCACTGTTCTATTGCGGTTAATTGAACTCTATAAAAAATCTAAAGAAGCAGAAGAGTCTAAACACAGCACTGAACAAATCATTGAGAAACTAAAAGCTCAAGGTCCGAAAACGACCAAGAATGATACAGGCGTTCTTGTAAAAGGCGAAGCTGGTGTTATGGTGCGTATGGCGAAATGCTGTAGCCCTGTACCTGGTGATGATATCATCGGTTATATCACGCGTGGTCGTGGGGTATCCATCCATCGCTCCGATTGTACGAGTCTAGGGCATACGCCAGAAGATTTAGAGCGTATGATTGAGGTCTCCTGGGATGGTTCCTCTGGTGAATCTTTCCACGTAGGCATCGATATCCAAGCTTATGATCGAAATGGTCTGTTGATGGAGGTTATGGCTGTACTTTCAGAATTGAAAATCACCATTACAAACATCAATGCTAAGGTTCAAGAAGATACTAAAACTGTAAGTATCAATGTAGTAGTTGATATTCGCGATATTTCACAATTAGATTTTGTAATGACTAAATTGCGTCGTATCCGTGAAGTGTATACGGTACAGCGTAGTAAAGGAGGGGCTTAATGAGTGAACAACAACTAGTGCTTATGCGTATGCCCTTGGGTCCACTAGGAACAAATTGCTATGTCATAGGCGATAAAGCAGTAGGAGAAGCGTTTATTATTGATCCTGCTACGGCGGAAGTATTAGAGTCTCTTAAGAAGCATGACTTAAAACCAAAGGCCATTTTGCTAACTCATGGTCACGGAGATCATATTGGTGGTGTTCAAGAGATTGTAGATACATATCAAGTACCTGTATATATTCATAAGGGCGATGTACCATATTTGGCTGATCCTGAGCTTAATCTCAGTACGTATAGCAATCCTACACCCATTAAGGTGAATGCTGATATCATCGAGGTTAAGCAAGGTGACCATATTACATGTGGCGCTATTGACCTTGAAGTACTTGAAACGCCAGGTCATACGCCAGGTGGGATATGTTATTATATGGAAGGCCTTGTCTTTGTAGGCGATACACTATTTAGAGATTCCGTGGGACGTACAGATTTTCCAAATGGCTCTTATGAGTCGTTAATGGAATCCATTAAAACGCAGCTCTATAAGTTGCCTGATAATACAATGGTGTATCCTGGTCATGGACCGGAAACCAAGATAGGTTATGAAAAACAATACAATCCATTCGTTGGAGCGTAGGTTTTATAAAATTTTGTAAGAAGTAAAGGGGATAGTTATCATGAATACAACATTAGAAAAATTAAAAGAACGCATTAAAGACAAAAAATACAAATTGACTACACAACGTCAAACAATTTTACAAGCCTTCATCGATGCTGATGAAAATCATTTAAGTGCAGAAGACGTATATGTACTTGTAAAAGAAGTGGCTCCTGATATCGGCTTGGCTACTATTTACAGAACACTTGATCTCTTCACTGAACTTGATTTGTTGAAACGTCTTGATTTCGGCGATGGTCGTAACCGTTACGAATTGAACGACGAAGAGTTTGCTCATTTTCACCATCATTTGATCTGCGTAAAATGTGGCAAAGTATCCGAGTTTGAAGATGATATGCTTGAAACACTAGAATCCATCATTGCTAAAAAATTGAACTTCCGCACTATCGACCATCAATTGAAAGTATATGGTTATTGCAGCGACTGCCAAAATCATATGTCTGAAGCAGAGCTTGAAAAATTAGAACGTATGGCTCATCACCATGCTTAATGGATATCTTTATACGGGACCATTACCACTTGGTTCTGTAGTGGCCCATAATTGTGGTGCTGCAGGCCTGTTTTCTGACAAGGTGTATCCAGATGTTATCCTTGAAGCTCACGAAGTTGATGGATTGTATACCTTAACAGTTACCATTGGTGAGACTGTTCAGACTTTTGAAGGCCCCGTTTCCTCTATGGGACGACGTCAAATAGGGCAAGCTTTGTTAAGCTATTTGCGTGAATATCAAGGCTTGCCAGTTGATGCACCATGGGGGACTATGGTTGGTGTACGCCCTACAAAGCTACTACATAAATATATAGATACATATGGATCAGTCCACACAGCAACTCGTCACATTAGGGACGAGTTTTCTGTGTCTATGGAAAAACTTGCCACTTTAGGCTCTATAGGTGAATACCAACGTCCATTTTTAGCTGATACAGACCATAAAAAGGTGAGTCTCTATTGTGGCATTCCTTTTTGTGACACCCGCTGTGTTTACTGCTCCTTTCCGTATGGACTCTATCAGGATTATGATGGTAAAAGCCAATTTTTAACTGCCTTAGGCCGGGACATAGAGGATATGAAAAGTATTGTTGAATCTTATGGCTTAACGGTAGATACCATCTATATGGGGGGCGGTACACCGACAGTGTTAGGGGACGAAGACTTTCACCAAGTTCTAAAACAGTTATCTATACTTGTGCCAGAAGGTCATGAATTTACTGTAGAGGCGGGGCGACCAGATTCTGTTAATCCTACAAAGTTACGATCTATGCTTAATTTAGGTGTCAATCGTATCAGTATTAACCCACAAACGATGCAAGATGATATTTTACGCAGCATAGGGCGTGGACATAGTGCACGTGATATTGATGAGTTGTTACAATATGTCAAACATAATACGTCGTTAGCGGTAAATATGGATTTTATTGCCGGTTTGCCAAATCAAACGATGCAAAACATGATAGAGAATATGGATTATGTATGTCAAAATTTGCCGGAAAATGTTACAATTCATACGTTAGCATTAAAACGTGGTAGCCCATTGTATGATTTAAATATGCAAGATGATATTCCAGAGGAACATCTCGTAGCAGAAATGGTACAATATGGTAAAGAGCGTCTAGAAGCGGCTGGCTATGTGCCATATTATCTATATCGCCAACAATATATGCGAGGGCAGTTAGAAAATATTGGCTACACCTTGCCAGGTAAAGCGTGCGCATATAATATTCAGATCATGGAAGAACGGCAAAGTATTCTTTCCATGGGGCCTGGTAGTTCATCTAAGTGGATGCGCGCCCCTGAATATCGGCAGTTGAAACAGCATATGCCAAAGGATGTAGATGTTTACCACGGAACGATAGATGCACTATTAGAGAAACGACATAGAATTTGTGAAAAATTTTGGGAGGTTGTGTAATGGCTATTAGAAAACCAAGAGGTACACAAGACTTTTTGCCAGAACAAATGATAAATTGGCACTATATTGAACAACGTATGCGCGAGATTTGCAAAGTATACGGGTTCAATGAAATTCGCACACCTGCCTTTGAAGATACTAAATTATTCTTGCGCGGCATCGGTGAAACTACAGATGTAGTACAAAAAGAGATGTACACCTTTACCACAGGTGATGAAGGTGGCTCTAGCTTCACGTTGCGCCCTGAAAATACAGCATCTGCTGTGCGCGCATACTTAGAAAACAAAGTATATGGCAAAGAAGGCCTTACAAAATGGTATTACATGGGGCCTATGTTCCGACATGATAAACCACAAGCAGGCCGTTACCGCCAATTCCACCAATTCGGGGCAGAGGTATTAGGCTCTCAATCTCCAGTGGTAGATAGCGAAGTTATCTGCATGGTAGTGCAATTGTTGAAAGACTTTGGCCTTAAAGATCTCAACGTAGAGGTGAACTCTGTAGGCTGCCCGACTTGTCGCCCTGTATACCGTGAAAAATTAATTGAATTCTTTGAACCTAAAAAAGAACAATTATGTAGCGATTGCCAAGAGCGTTTATACAAAAATCCATTGCGTATCTTGGACTGTAAAAATGAAACATGTAAATCTTTATCCGTAGGTGCTCCTGAAATTCACGAACATTTATGTGAAGAGTGTCATGATCATTTTGAGGAATTGAAGACCTATTTAACGGCTGCTAATGTGCAATATACATTGAATCCTCGTCTCGTACGTGGTCTTGATTATTACACTAAAACAGCCTTCGAAGTTCAATACACTCCATTAGGCGCACAAAGTGCCGTAGCCGGTGGTGGCCGTTACGATGGCCTCGTAGAGGAACTCGATGGTCCTCATACGCCTGCCATTGGTTTTGCTATGGGCATGGAGCGCTTGCTCTTGGCGCTTGAAAAACAAAACTTATTGCCTGAACCTGCTGTAGAACCATCTGCTTTCGTCGTAGCTCTAGGTGATGCGGCTAAGGTGGAAGCTTTCAAAATTTGCCAAGCATTACATGATGCGTATGTAACCGTTGAAATGGACGGACAGGGCAAGAGTATGAAGGCACAATTAAAATATGCTAACAAAATTAATGCAAAATATGTTATCATATTGGGTGATGATGAATTGGCTCGTGGGGAAGCCATAATCCGATTCATGGAAACTAGTGAACAAGAAATTGTACCACTCGATACAGTTTCTGAACGTATAACTTCTTTGGTGAAAGGATGACAATTAGAATGGAAACAATGCAAGGCTTACACCGTACGCACGGTTGTGGCACCATCTCTGAACAAGAGGTAGGTAAAGAGGTCGTATTATGTGGTTGGGTTGAACGCCGTCGTGACCATGGTGGTTTGATTTTCTTGGATTTACGTGATCGTTCTGGTGTAGTACAAGTAGTGGCATCTCCAGATCATAACGTGGAATCTTTCCACAAAGCAGAGGATGTTCGTAACGAATATGTACTTTGTGTACGTGGTAAAATTACAAAACGTGATGAAGCTGCTATCAATCCAAATCTTCCAACTGGTGCATATGAAATGTACTGTGAAGAGTTGCGCGTATTGAACTCCGCTAAAACACCTCCATTCTATATCCAAGATGATATCGATGTAGATGAAAATATTCGTTTAAAATATCGTTACCTTGACTTACGTCGTCCAGAAATGCAACGTAACTTGATTTTACGCCACAAAGTAACGAAAGCAATGCGCGACTTCTTCGATAGCCGCGATTTCTTGGAAATTGAAACTCCAATGCTTACTAAATCTACACCAGAAGGCGCTCGTGACTATCTAGTACCTTCTCGTGTAAATGCTGGTACATTCTATGCATTGCCACAATCTCCACAAATTTTCAAACAAATCTTGATGGTAGCTGGTTATGAAAAATATTTCCAAATCGTTCGTTGCTTCCGCGATGAAGATTTGCGTGCAGACCGTCAACCAGAGTTCACTCAGCTCGACTTGGAAATGTCCTTCGTAGATGAAGAAGACATTTATTCTATGCTTGAAGAAATGGTTGCTCATGTATTTAAAACTACATTGGGCAAAGAAATCACATTGCCTATGCCTCGCATTACATGGGATGAAGCAATGGATAAATATGGTTCTGATAAACCAGACCTTCGTTTCGATATGGCCTTTACTGATGTAACTGATCTTGTAAAAGATACAGAATTTAAAGTATTCCGTTCTGTTATCGACAATGGTGGCGTAGTTAAAGGTATCGTAGTACCTGGTGATGCTGGTATTCCTCGTCGTGAACTTGATGACCTTGTTGAATATGTAAACCGTTATGGTGCAAAAGGTCTTGCATGGGCTTGCTTCAACGAAGATGGTTCTATCAAGTCTCAAATCATGAAGTTCTTAGGTGAAGATACAATCCGCAACATCGGTGAAAAAATGGGCGCTAAAGGTGGCGACCTCGTATTGATGATTGCTGATAAACCAGCAACTGTAGCACGTGCATTGGGCGAATTGCGCCTTGAAATGGCACGTCGTATGAACATGATTGATCCAGATAAATTGGCATTCACATGGGTAACTGATTTCCCTATGTTCGAATATAACGAAGATGAAAAACGTTATGTTGCAATGCATCATCCGTTCACAATGCCTCGTCATGAAGACCTTGATAAATTGGAATCCGATCCTGGCAGCGTAAAAGCAATCGCTTATGATATGGTATTGAACGGTGTTGAAATCGGTGGCGGTTCCTTGCGTATTTACCAATCTGATGTACAAGAAAAAGTATTCAAAGCTATTGGCTTGTCTGAAGAAGAAGCAAAATCCAAATTCGGCTTCATGCTTGATGCATTCCAATATGGTGCACCTCCTCATGCAGGCTGTGCATTCGGCCTTGATCGTCTTGTTATGTTGATGGCAAAACGTCAATCTATCCGCGACGTAATCGCATTCCCTAAAACTCAATCTGCTTCTGATGTTATGAGCCAAGCGCCATCTGAAGTAGAACCTAAACAATTAAAAGAGTTGCATATTAAACCAGATATTGAGGAAGAAGAAGAGCAATCTTTGGTGTAAAAACATAGGCAAGAATTGATTAAAATTCAAATGTCAAGACTTGTTTATTACGAATCTTTCTGATACTATTTATGTATAAGATATCCCTGCCATGTGCGTGTGATATCGCAGTTTTGAGCCAACACATTTACTTCGGGAGTCCGAACTCTCGTCTGAACGTTATGCCCTTATGGGACAACTGCAGGATGAGGAGGACACCCACCTGCCCTAAGCAGGATCAAAACGCGGTACATTACGGCATGGTGGGGCTTTTTTGCGTGTAAAAATGGCATATAATGTCATATACTATATATGGAAATACAATAAGGTATATCGATGTATGATGCTTGTCATAGGTATTCATATTTGAGAGCAATACAGTTTGATGGTCTAACATATCTGATTTCTAAAATGAGAACATCAATGGTTTAGAAATGTGGATATTAATAGTTTAGATACTGTGAATTGAGGTGATAGAATGGATAGTTTGTTTGATTTAGAGCCTACAAATGCATATGAGCCACTTCCTGTGCGTATGCGCCCTACCAAGTTGGATCATTTATACGGTCAAGAGAAGGCCGTAGGGAAGGGGACCTTCTTACGTGCTATGGTAGAAAAGGATACCATACCATCTATGCTTTTTTATGGGCCTTGTGGAACCGGGAAAACTACACTAGCAGGTATCATTGCGAAGGTAAGTAATAGTCATTTTGTAAATTTAAATGCTACCAATGCTGGTATAGGTGAGTTGCGTAACATCATAGAGGATGCTCGTAAGCGCGTACGGTCATTACAACAAAGAACTATATTATTCCTCGATGAAATCCACCGTTTCAATAAAAGCCAACAGGATGTGTTATTACCTTGTGTAGAAGATGGTACGATTATCCTCATTGGTGCCACTACAGAAAATCCGTTTTTTGAGGTTAATAGACCACTTTTATCCCGTTTGCGACTCATAACATTGGAGGCTTTGACACCAAAGGCGATTGGTCAAATTTTGCGTCGTGCTATTACAGATGAAGAGGTAGGTCTTGGTAAACGCCGTTTACAAGTAACCGATGAAGTGCTAGAGGATGTAGGAATTTTCGTTAATGGCGACGGTCGTATGGCTTTGAATATTTTAGAACAGGCTGCAGCTATGGTACAGGATGAAGGGACTATAACCATAGAGGTTCTTGAAAAAGTTGTGGGACGTCGAATTTACACATATGATAAAAAAGGCGACAGCCACTACGATACAATCTCTGCTTTTATTAAAAGTATGCGTGGCTCTGATGTACAAGCGACTGTGCATTATTTGGCACGTATGATTGAAGCAGGAGAGGATCCTAATTTTATTGCTCGTCGTATCGTAATATGTGCAGCTGAGGATGTAGGCCTTGCAGATCCGCAAGCTTTGATTCTAGCCAATGCAGCGGCTCAAGCAGCTCATATGGTAGGATTTCCAGAGGCTCGCATCATATTGTCTGAGGCGGCTTGTTATGTAGCATTAGCACCGAAAAGTAATTCGGCTTATTTGGCTATCGATGCAGCAATTGCCGATGTGCGCCACAAGGATTGTGGACAGGTGCCAGATCATTTAAAAGATAGTCATTATAGTGGGGCTAGCAAGCTAGGTCATGGGAACACCTATAAGTATGCCCACAACTATCCAAATGGCTATGTAAAACAGCAGTATCTACCAACACCTCTTATGGATGCTTCGTACTACAATGGTATTAAAAGAGGTAAGGAAGAACAGTTACTTTGTGACTGGGAGAAACGGCGTAAAAGCTAACTAAATACTTCGATATATGCTATAATATAATGATAAGTTAATTTACAGTAGTGTTATATAAGTAAGGGGTTTGTATAGATTTATGGCAGAAGAAAAAACTTCCACCAAAAAACGCAATACACGACGAAAGCGAACAAGTACAAAACAGCAAACTAAGTCTCAAGGGTTTTCCTTGCGCAGCGAAGTTAAAGGCTTAATTGTAATTGCCTTTGCAGTTATTTCCTTGCTCGGATTCTTTGGGTTTGAACTCGGTCTTGTAGGACAGATTTTAACAGGTATATTCCGTTATGGTTTTGGCCTAGGCGGTATTATTCCTTGCCTTGGTGTGTTCTGGATTGGCTGGCGATTATTGTATAAAGGAACATTTATTTCCCTTACTAAACGGGGCGTTGTAATGACTTTGTTCTTCCTGTTCTTGCTAGCCCTTGTTCCATTGTGGCGCGTTCCTGAGGGGCAGGAACTAATCACCACACAATTGGCTAATCAAGGCGGTGTTGTAGGTGGAGCTATCGCTACATTCCTTCGTACACTGTTAGGTGAGCTAGGGGCCATCATTTTAGATGTGTTCTTATTATTAGCCTTTGGTATTCTAATTACGCGTTTATCTTTGCGTAGTGGCTTGCAAAAGGCAGCGGATAAAACACAAGTAGGCTTAGATGTAGCTAAAGAAGTGGCTGCTGAGAAGGTGGCTGTAGCTAAAGAGGTCTTTGAAGATTGGAATGAACAACGTAAAGAAGCTGCAGAACAACGTAAAGCGTATAACAGGGAAAAGGATACACGCTTTGCTGATGCTGCAGACCAAGCGTTAGATACACTTGAAAAACGAGGTATCACTACCGATCGAGATAACTTTGAAACGAGTGCGGTTGTAGATAATGAACCTATGGTGGATACAGTAACGACTGTAGAATCTCCAAAGGCTCCTACATCTTGGAAAGAATTAGCTGAAATAGAAGCGCGTAACCGTGCAGCAGAACAATTGGCGAATATTTCTGAAGATGCTGGTGATGCGAAGTCTTATGATGCAGATGATTTTGATCAATTCTCTGATGCTAGTAGATCTACAGGTGATGACTATGTATATACTCCAGATGAGGATTATACATATACTCCAGACGAAGGATATACAGATGAATCTGAATCAGTAGAGAATAACCATGAGGAACAACCAGAGTTTACATATCAAAATACAACAATTGGTCCATTGGAAACTAATCACGCTGCCATAGCTTCTGCTGTACCTGGTACAGGTGCTGCAGCAAGTTCTGTAAGTGCTGGTGCCGGTATGTCTGGTATGAGTTTACAAGTACCATCTACTATTAGTACTACAGAAGATACAGCACAAGTAGCAGTATCTAAAGATGGTCAAATTCATCGTACCTATGATAGACCTTATCATTTCCCAAGCCTTGATATTTTGGCGAAAGGGAAGGGGAGTCAAAGCAATGGTGAAGAAGTAGCGCAAAATGCAATGATGCTTGAAAATGTATTGAGTAACTTTGGTATTACTGCTAAGGTGGTTAATGCTACACAAGGTCCAACTGTTACACGCTACGAAATTGAACCTGCGCCTGGTGTAAAGGTTAGCCGTATCGTCAATTTAACTGATGATATTGCCTTAAACTTAGCGGCTCAACATATTCGGATGGAGGCTCCAATCCCTGGTAAATCCGCCATCGGTATCGAGGTACCTAATAAGACAACAGAGGCCGTTCATTTGCGTGATGTTCTTGATTGTAGTGACTTCAAGGACGCTCGTGGGGGTATTCCGGTAGGTCTTGGCAAGGATATTGCAGGTAAGCCTGTGATTACTGACCTTGCGAAGATGCCTCACTTGCTTGTAGCAGGTACGACTGGTTCTGGTAAATCTGTATGTGTAAATACATTGATTTCCAGTATTCTCTTTAGTCGTAAGCCAGAAGAGGTTAAGCTTTTATTAATCGACCCTAAGATGGTTGAACTATCTATTTATAACGGTATTCCTCATTTGATGGCACCAGTTGTAACAGATATGAAAAAAGCAGCCGCTGTATTGCGTTGGGCCGTTCGTGAAATGGAGGCTCGATATAAAGCCTTTGCCGCATCTGGTAAACGGGATATTAAGAGTTATAACGAAGCACACCCTAAGGCGGCTATGCCTTTGATTGTATTAATTATCGATGAGTTAGCTGACCTTATGATGACGGCTCCTGATGATATTGAAGAATCTATTAGTCGCTTAGCACAAATGGCGCGTGCTGCAGGTATTCACATGGTACTTGCTACGCAACGTCCTTCTGTCAACGTTATTACAGGCTCTATTAAGGCTAATGTACCTAGTCGTATTTCCTTTGCAGTAGGTTCTCAAATTGACTCCCGTACTATTCTCGATATGGCAGGTGCTGAGAAACTGCTTGGTAAAGGGGATATGCTGTTTGCTCCAATTGGGGCGAATAAACCAATTCGTGTACAAGGTGCGTTTATCTCTGATGATGAGGTAGAACATCTTGTGGAATTTGTAAAAGCTCAACGTGAACCAGAATATGACGATACTGTTACACAAGAGGCTGAAAAGGAAACCGAAAAAGAATCATCAGAAGAAAATGATATCTACCGCGATGAATTATTAGAACGTGCTGTTAATCTCGTTATGGAGTCTGGTCAAGCTTCTGTGTCTATGTTACAGCGTCGATTCCGCATTGGGTATACTCGTGCGGCTCGCCTTGTTGATACGATGGAAGATCTTAAAATTGTTGGTCCTAGTATGGGCAGTAAGGCTCGAGAAATTTTGATGAGCCCTGAACAAGCTAAGGCGCGATATTTCTCAGACTCTAATGATGAGCAATAATTAAATGATTACGATATGAGTATTATGTAGATTAAGAGAGGAACGAAAATGGCTGAATTAGGCGAAGAATTACGACGTGAACGAGTAAGACGTAATTTAACCTTTAAAGATGTGGAGCAAGTACTGCACATTAAAACAACCTATTTGGAAGCTATCGAAGATGGTAAGTATGACATCATTCCTGGTCAGGTCTACGTAAAAGGCTTTATTCGTAATTACGGTAATTATTTAGATCTTGATGGTGATCGCTTGGTAAAAGCCTACCAAAGTCAAGTAGGTGATATAGATACGTTTTCTTTGCGTTCTGTGACGCGTCAGAAGGCACAAGCTGCGCCAAATTTGGTGCAAAGTGAATTCGTTGAATACCAAACATCCAAAAAGCGTATGTCCTTAGAAACGCGTCAACGTAAACGTCAACGTTCTATCGTACAAGAACGCATTATTTTAGGGATTATTTTATTCTGTATGGCATTATTTTTACTATGGTTATTCCTTTTCTAATAAAAGGAAAGAAAGGCATTTATTCAATTAATGGATAGATTTTTAGTAACAGAACCTTCGGATATGAAGAAACGTGGTTGGGCCGAATTAGATTTTGTCCTCATTAGTGGGGACGCCTATGTGGACCATCCTTCCTTTGCACCTGCAGTTATCGGCAGATACTTAGAATCCAAAGGGTATCGTGTAGGTATTATAGATCAACCAGATTGGAATGATGTAGAGGCTTTCAAAAAACTTGGTAAACCGCGTCTAGCATCCCTTGTTACGGCAGGGAATCTAGACTCAATGCTCAATAAATTTACGGCGGCTAAGAAAATTCGTCGACAAGATGACTATTCTCCAGGTGGAGAAGCGGGCCATCGCCCAGATCGAGCTACCTTGGTATATGCGAATCGTATGAAGGAGGCTTACAGTGATGTGCCTCTTATTATCGGTGGCATAGAGGCGTCCTTACGCCGATTTGGTCATTATGATTATTGGTCAGATACTGTGCGTCGTTCTATTTTAGTTGATTCAAAGGCGGATGTACTCATTTATGGTATGGGTGAACTTCAAATTGTAGAATTAGCTGATGCGTTAGATCAAGGTAGATTTAAAGAGTCCTTGCCATTTATTCGTGGTATTTGTTATATGGCCAAGGAAATCCCTACCATAGACTATGTTGAGTGTCCATCTTTTGAGGAAATTAAAGCGGATAAGATGGCTTTTGCCGATGCATTCCGTATGCAGTATGATGAACAAGATCCTTTCTATGGTCGTATAGTAGTACAAAAACATGGGGATAGATATCTTGTTCAAAACACACCTGCATTGCCACTTACGCAGGAGGAAATGGATGGCGTATATAATTTGCCGTATACTCGCAAGTGGCATCCTAAATATGATGATAAGGGTGGCGTACCAGCATTAAGCGAAGTACAGTTTAGCCTTGTAAGTCAACGGGGATGCTTTGGTAGCTGTTCATTCTGTGCAATAACAAATCATCAAGGTCGTATCATCCAAAATCGTAGTCATGAGTCTTTACTTGATGAAGCTCAAACTATGATTAATATGGATAACTTTAAAGGATATATTCATGATGTTGGAGGCCCTACGGCGAACTTCCGTCATTTAGCTTGTGACAAACAAGCTGTATATGGTGCTTGTAAAGGTCGTACTTGTGCGGCTCCAGAGCCTTGTGAAAATCTAAATACAAACCATGATGACTATATTGCTATACTCCGTAAATTACGTAAGCTAAAAGGCGTAAAAAAAGTATTTGTTCGTTCTGGCTTGCGTTATGACTATGTTCTAGCGGATAACAATAAAGATTTTGTCCGCGAGCTTTGTGAATTTCATGTAAGTGGACAACTAAAAGTAGCGCCAGAACATGTTTCTAAACGCGTTACCAATATGATGGGCAAAGCTGGTAAGGAAGAGTTCCTCACCTTCAAATCTTGGTTTGAGGAGGCCAATAAAAAGCTTGGTAAAAAGCAATATTTAGTACCATATTTTATGAGCTCTCATCCAGGTTGTGCCTTGGAAGATGCTATTGAATTAGCCGAGTTCTTACGTGATCAACATATGTATCCAGAACAAGTGCAAGACTTTATTCCTACGCCGGGGAGCTTATCGACATGCATGTACTATACGGGCATTAACCCACTGGATGGAAAACCTGTATATGTTGCAAAAAAAGGTAGAGATAAAGCTAAGCAGCGGGCTTTAATGCAATATAAAAATATTGAAAATTATGACCTTGTAAAAGAGGCGCTCATTGAGGCTAATCGACGTGACTTAATAGGATTTGGACCTGAATGTTTGATTCCACCACGCCCAATTGGTCGGACTAATCGTCCTAGTCAATCTAGTGGTTCTCGTAATAGTGGGAAGAATAATGATCGTCGCAACGGATGTCAGTCTAGTGAGAGAAGTAATAAGGGTAGACCCTCTCGTAATGGCATGACCAAAAGTCGCCCATCTAATAGTAATCGAGGACGTGGTAGTCGTTAATAATGGAGAATAGCTTTGTCTATTCTGGTTTGGGAATACTTTATGTCTTATAGGAGGCATATATGAAACGGTGGATTGCTCCGGGCATTTTAGCCCTATTTGTTATAGGAATGTTAACCTATGGTGTAAACTTTTATCATCAGGAACAGTTAGAACATGAAAAAGAACCTGTTCGTGGTGAGATTACAGTTTATACAGACTTGCCGAACAATATAACTACATTGCTTGCCGATCGATATGAAGAGGAGAAAAATATAAAAGTTACAGTTATGCCTCTTACAGAAGAGCAAATGACCCAACGGTCGGCTTCAAATGTAGCTGATACATCTGGTGATCTGGTACTTACCTCTGAAGATAATCTCGTTGTTGGGGCAAATGTAGGGAAATATGCACCTATCGTTAATGAGAGAATTGACGAAGTACGTGATAATCTAAAAGATATAAATGGGTATTGGGTAGGTCTTTGGTATGATCCTATTGTATTTGTTCAAAATGACACCTTCTACAATGGGATAGGTAAATATATTACTACTTGGGATACATTGGGAAAACAAGGCGATTGGTCTATTGTGATGACCGATTTTGTAGCATCCCAAAATGCAGCTAATTTGTTATATAACATGGTGGAATATAGAGGCGAGCCTGAGGCACTGAACTATTTATATAGCTTAAAGCCACATATAATACAACATGCCAAGTTCTTGTCTACTCCAGTTCGCTTAACTGCATTAGGAGAGTCTAATATCGGCATTGGTAATTTGTCTGATGCGGCCCAATACACTCGTCATGGATATCCGATTAAGGTTATATACCCAACAGATGGAACATCTTATTATGTAACTGGCGCTGCTGTATTAAAAAATTCAAAGCATAAAGCAGATAGCGTTGAATTTATTAATTGGTTGTTATCTACAAAGACTGCAAAATATATGGTTGAAAATAATTTCACCTATATATTTACGAATCCAGAAATGGATGAGCCAAAAGACTCATTGGGGCACGAGTTAATTTTATGGCCTGTTAATGGTGGTTACACTATAGATGGTAAAAAATTATTGTTAAATCACTGGGTTAGCCAAGTGCGTTTCCGTAAGGAGTAACTCAGTTATATAGATCCTATTACAGGAAGTAAATTGAGAAATAAACTAGTTATGAAAGGATATAGAATGGGTAAGAAATTAGGGTATGTTAGCCTAGGTTGTGCTAAAAACTTAGTAGATACAGAGGTAATGTTAGGCTTATTGAAAGATAATGGCTATACGATTACAGAGGACCTAAGCGAAGCAGATCTTATCGTTGTAAATACCTGTACCTTTATTGAGAAAGCAAAAGCCGAGTCTATTAATACTATTCTTGAGGTAGCTCAATATAAAGAGGATGGTAAATGTAAAGGTCTTATTGTAGCAGGTTGCTTAAGCCAACAATATCAAGATGAATTATTCCAAGAAATTCCTGAAATTGATGCTTTAATCGGTACAGGTGCATGGGACCAGATTATGGTAGCCGTTGATGCTATTGAGCATGGCAATCGCAGTTGTATCATGGAAAATATTACAAATATTTATGATGAGCGTATGCCGCGTATTCAAACAACGCCTCGGTACAGTGCATATGTAAAAATTGCGGAAGGCTGTAACAATGGTTGTACTTTCTGTATTATTCCAAAAGTGCGTGGTGCATTCCGCAGTCGTACTATCGAGTCTATTAAGGCCGAAGTAGAACGATTGGCTGCATCCGGTGTTAAAGAGATCGTTCTTATCGCTCAAGATACGACTAGCTATGGTATTGACCTCAACGATGGTAAACCATTGTTGACTACGTTGTTAAAAGAATTAACTACCGTAGAAGGCATCGAATGGATTCGTATGCTTTACTTATATCCAACATTCTTCTCTGATGAATTGTTAGATATTATCGTTAATGAGCCAAAACTTTGCAAATATGTAGATATTCCGTTGCAGCATGTTAATAACGATATTTTGAAGCAAATGAATCGTCGCGATGATCGTAGTGATATTGAGCGTTTGCTTAAGAAGATTAGAAATGCACCGACCCATATTACATTGCGCACATCTATTATCGTTGGTTTCCCTGGTGAAACAGACGAGCAATTTGAGGAACTTTGTGACTTTGTAAAAGAAATAAAATTCGATAATATGGGCGTATTTACTTACTCTCAAGAGGAAGGTACACCAGCTGGTGCCCGTGAAGATCAAGTGCCAGAAGAGGTGAAAGAAGAACGTTATCATATTCTCATGTCCATTCAAGCAGCTATTTCTGAAGAGAATAATCGCGATTTAGAAGGTACTGTTGACTATGCAATGGTGGAAGAAATCGAGGACGGCGAGAATGGTACATTATTAGCTAAAGGACGCTTGAAATCTCAAGCACCTGATGTAGACGGAAATATGTACATTGAGGACTGCGGTGAAGAGGTTCAACCTGGTGATATTCTTAAGGTACAGGTAGAGCAAGGCTTTGCTTACGATCTAGTAGCTACGGTTGTAGAATAAAACACAGCTCGATTCTTTCGATTGTGGAGGTGATCTGATGATTGTAGAACTTATTTCTACAGGTTCAGAGTTATTGCTAGGCGATACAGTGAATACAAATGTATCTTGGCTAGCACAAGAATTAAATAAATTAGGCTATACTATTGCTCATCAATCTGTAGTGGGGGATAATCCTAAACGCATGGCAGAGGTCTTTCAATTAGCTAGCACTAGAGCGGACATCGTTATTAGTACTGGCGGATTAGGACCAACGCAAGGAGATATTACACGAAATGTATTAGCCGATTCTATTGGACGACCTATTGTATTTAATCAAGAGGCTATGGATGAGGTTAAAAAATTCTTTGACCGTGTAAAACGTACCGTGCCCGATGCAAGTCGTCGAGAAGCTGAGTTGCCTGAAGGCGCAAACGTATTACATAATCCGGTAGGCGTGGCACCTGGTGTTGTAGTGGAAGATGGCGATACTACATACATACTATTGCCAGGGCCTCCTGGTGAGATGAAGGGTATGTTCCACGATAGTGTAGTGCCTTATTTAATGAATCGATTTGGTTCGCAAGGTGTTGTTACCTCTTATCGCTATGGTGTATATGATATTCGTGAAATTGATTTAGAAAATACCTTAATGGATCTCATTAAGAACCAATCGAATCCAACCATTGCGTTACTCATTAAGAAGGGGTACATAGAGGTTCGTATTACTGCTAAGGCAGATACTTTAGAGGTGGCACAAAAGCTTCTCAATCCTTGGGATGCTATCATTCGAGAACGATTAGGCTCTCGTGTAGGCCGTGACTTGACTGTTTCTATGGAGGAAACACTTGGACATGTATTGCTTGAAGAACATAGCACTATTAGTACTGCTGAATCCTGTACTTCCGGTTTGGTTGGTAAATTACTAACTAATGTGAGTGGCAGTAGCGAGTACTACATGGGTGGTGTTATCTCCTATAGCAATGACGTAAAACATCGTGTGTTAGGTGTACCTCAAGATATGCTAGATACGTATGGGGCTGTTAGTGAGCAAGTTGCTAAGGCTATGGCAGAAGGAGCTCGAACTGTAGGACAAACGACCTATGCTGTGTCTACGACGGGCATAGCAGGACCTGGCGGCGGAAGCCCTGAAAAGCCAGTTGGTCTTGTGTGGTTCGGTGTAACTGGACCTCATGGGACAGTAGCTCACAAGGCTAATTTAATTGGTAATCGTGAAGATATTAGACAAAGTGCAGCAGAATTAGCACTTTACTATGTGTATACTTATATAACAGAAAAGGGGAAATAAAATAATGGCTGTAGATGGCAGACAAGCAGCGTTGGATAACGCGTTAAAACAAATTGAAAAAGACTTTGGTAAAGGCGCTATTATGCGTCTTGGTGAAGCGGCTGATCGCATGAACGTAGAGGTTATCTCCTCCGGTTCTCTTGCTATCGATATCGCTGTTGGCGTAGGTGGTTTCCCTCGTGGTCGTGTTATTGAAATCTACGGCCCAGAATCTTCTGGTAAAACAACAGTAGCACTTCACGCTGTAGCAGAAGCACAAAAACAAGGTGGCATTGCGGCTTTTATTGATGCGGAACATGCGATGGATCCAGTATATGCTCGTAACTTGGGCGTAGATATTAATAACTTATTGATTTCTCAACCAGATAATGGTGAGCAAGCTCTTGAAATTACGGAAGCTCTTGTTCGCAGTGGCGCTGTAGATATCGTCGTAGTTGACTCCGTTGCCGCTTTAGTTCCTAAAGCTGAAATCGAAGGCGAAATGGGTGATGCTCACGTAGGCCTACAAGCTCGTTTGATGAGTAAAGCATTGCGTAAATTAACTGGTATTATCAGCAAGTCTAAAACTGTTGTTATTTTTATCAACCAATTGCGTGAAAAAGTAGGCGTTATGTTTGGTAATCCTGAAACTACAACAGGTGGTCGTGCATTGAAATTCTATTCTTCTGTACGCCTTGATGTTCGTAAGGGTGAACTTATTAAAGCTAACAATGAAAACGTTGGTGCTCGCACTAAAGTTAAAGTAGTTAAAAACAAAGTAGCACCTCCATTCAAAACAGCAGAATTTGACTTGATGTATGGTGAAGGTATTTCTAAAGCTGGTACGCTTATCGATATCGGTACAAATATGGAAATCATCAATAAATCTGGTGCATGGTATTCCTACAATGGGGAACGTATGGGCCAAGGTAAAGAGGCGGCAAAACAATACTTACTCGACAATCCACAAATCGCTGATGAGATTGATCGTATTATTCGCGATACATTAGCGGTTGGTACAGAAGAAATCGATGTAATCGGTGAAGAAGTAGCTGAAGAAGTATAATCATGAGTGAAGAAACGATGCAAGCTGCTATGGATCAAGCGTATCGCTTCCTAGCTCAACGATTTCTTAGTTCCTATGAACTGACACAAAAAATGAGACGTAAACAAATCGAGGACCCAATCATTGAGCGGGTCCTCGAACGTCTTAGAGACTATGATTATATCAATGATGAGCGCCTGTCTGAACAAGTATTAGACTATTTGATGAAAGAACAAAAATACGGCGCTTATATGATTAAGCAAAAGATGAAACTTAGAGGTCTTACGGTGCCTCCGAAAATCTCTGATTATGATGAAGTGAAAGCTGCTTATCGTGTAGTGGAGAAAAAATTTGGTTCCATTCTCAATGAGGACTGCACTCCTCGTGTAAAAGTCTTTAATTTTCTCAAATATAGAGGGTTTTCAACGAGTACTATCCAAGTTGTGTGCAATGATTTTTATGAATAGATAGTACTTTTTCTGAGGCCTTACCAGGCTTGTAAAATCTTGACAGAAAGGGCTTTCAAGTCTAAAATTAATAATAGCCTTATTTATTTATATGATGATATGGCTAAATGATAATTTAATGCATGAAGGGCATAAAAGGAGCATGAAAGCTCAATTTTGAGAATTTAAGAGGAGGTGAGACTGATTTTAGAGTATAGTCTAATTGCAGTGGTAATGGTACTGATTGGACTAGGGGTAGGCTATTTTTTACGAAAAAATATTGCTGAAGGAAAACTGAATCAAGCTGAACAAGAGGCTGCACGCATCATCGCAAATGGTGAGCGCACAGCTGAGTCTAAAAAGAAAGAAGCTTTATTAGAAGCGAAAGAAGAAATTCATAAGCTCCGTTCTGATGTAGAACGAGAAAATAAAGATCGCCGTTCTGAACTTCAACGTATGGAACGTCGTATTCTTCAAAAAGAAGAATCTTTGGATAAAAAATTAGACAATATTGAACACAAAGAGGAAGCTTTACATCGCAAAGAAGCTGACTTAGCCCAAAGCCGTGAAAAAATTGAAGCTTTGTATGAAAAACAAATGGCAGAGTTAGAACGTATTTCTGGCATGACATTTGAAGAAGCTAAGAATATCTTGTTAACAAATGTAGAACAAGAAATTCGTCATGAAACGGCAATTATGGTTAAGGAAATGGAGCAGCAAGCTAAGGATGATGCGGAGAAAAAAGCAAAAGAAATTATCTCCTCTGCAATCCAACGTTGCGCAGCTGACCATGTGGCGGAGACTACCGTATCCGTAGTGGCATTGCCTAATGATGAAATGAAAGGCCGCATTATTGGTCGTGAGGGCCGTAATATTCGTGCACTCGAAACATTAACAGGTATTGACTTGATTATCGATGACACACCAGAAGCAGTTATTCTTTCTGGCTTCGATCCAATTCGTCGTGAAGTGGCTCGTATTGCTTTAGAAAAATTGATTGTAGATGGTCGTATCCATCCAGCTCGTATTGAAGAAATGGTTGGTAAAGCTCGTAAAGAGGTTGACCAAACTATTAAAGAAGCTGGTGAACAAGCAACATTTGAAGCTGATGTTCATGGCTTACATCCTGAAATTGTTAAAATTTTAGGTCGTTTGAAATATCGTACTAGTTACGGTCAAAACGTTTTGAAACATTCTATTGAAGTATCTCATTTAGCAGGTTTGATGGCAGCTGAACTAGGCTGTGATGTAACATTGGCTAAACGAGGTGGGTTGATCCATGATATTGGTAAAGCATTAGACCGTGAACTTGAAGGTTCTCATGTTCAAATCGGTGTTGATGTGGCTCGTAAATATCGTGAAAGCGCAGCAGTAATTAACTGCATAGGCGCTCATCATGGTGATGAAGAGTTCCAATCTGTAGAAGCTGTATTAGTAGCAGCTGCTGATGCTATCTCTGCGGCTCGTCCAGGAGCACGTCGAGAAACATTAGAAAACTACTTAAAACGTTTATCTAAATTGGAAGAAATCGCTGAATCCTTCGAAGGCGTTGAAAAATGCTTTGCTATTCAAGCAGGTCGTGAGATTCGCGTTGTAGTAAAACCGGATAAGATTGATGAAGCTGAGTCTACATTACTTGTTCGGAATATCGTAAAACGCATCGAGTCTGAACTCGAATATCCAGGCCAAATTAAGGTCGTAATTATTCGTGAAACTCGCGTTGTGGATTACGCAAAATAATATGCTATAAGCGATAAGTATAGGCTGCAATGATCTCATTGCAGCCTATTATTATCAAACTTCATTTGCATATCATTTAAAGATACGGAGTATAGGAATCCTTATGTATTAATCTTTAATAGATAAGGATTCCTATGATTCGTATCAGTTATTAAACTGATTGATTCGATAATTGATTAAATTACTTTACAAATAGAGGATTTTTTATTTGTATATCGAATTAATATATATAAGGGAAGGAGGCGTTGGCTATGAGCAGATATTTTGAAAATGAATTGATTGAGCAAATCAAAGATGCAAATGATATTGTATCTGTAATATCCGAGCATGTAGCCTTAAAGAAACGGGGCAAGAACTATTGGGGTTGTTGTCCATTTCATAATGAAAAGACGCCGTCCTTTAGTGTTGCCCCTGAAAAGGGCTTTTATTATTGTTTTGGCTGTCATGCATCGGGGAATGTCATTAAATTCCTCATGGAACTAGAGCATTTAAGCTTTGTAGAGGTTCTAGAGCGGCTTGCTAATCGTGCTAATATTCCTTTGCCAGAGGCAAAACTGTCACCAGAACAACGAGCTCGAGATGAACGACGAAAAAAACTATATGAAGCTTCAGAATTAGCGGCTACATTTTTCTATAACTGCCTTACTCAAACATCGATGGGTAAGGTGGGCCTTGATTACTTAAAAAAACGGGGCCTTACAAAAGATACGATTGAAAAATTTAAACTAGGTTTTGCTCCAGATGGGTGGGATAAGTTGTATCGCGCCTTTCACGAACGTGGTGTTGATGATTCTATTCTCTTGGAGTTGAATCTGGTTCGTAAAAACCAAAAGGGGCAGTTTTACGATTTCTTTAGAAACCGAATTATGTTTCCTATTATGGATGGTAAAGGGCGTGTAGTTGCCTTTGGTGGTCGTGTTATGGATGACAGTACGCCAAAATATTTAAACTCACCAGAATCAGCCATCTTTGAAAAAGGAAAACTATTATTTGCCTTTGATAAGGCTTATAAATCTATTCGTCAAGAGCGACAGGCTATCCTTGTGGAAGGGTATATGGACGTTATATCTGCTCATAACCACGGTGTTACAAATGTAGTAGCATCCTTGGGGACGGCTTATACACGAGATCATGGTCATATTTTAATGAGGCAGGCTGATGAAATTGTGCTGGCCTATGATATGGATGGAGCAGGTCGTCAGGCAGCAGCTAGGGCTATAGAATTATTACAAAATACGGACTTCAAGGTACGTGTTCTGGCTATGCCAGATGGCAAAGACCCTGATGATTATGTACGTAATCATGGAGGACAAGCATTTAAAGATTTGGTGGCTAAAGCGGTTAAGCCACTTGATTATTTATTAAGCGAGTCCTTAATTAAACACGACACAAATGATACTGAAGGGAAGCAAGCTGTTATGGCTGATGTATTCCCATATATTGCTAATATAGATAGTCAAACACAACGGGATGATGCTCTAAAGACATTGGCATTACCACTATGGCTTGATAATAGTAGTATTTTTAGATATTTCCGAGACTATGTAAAAAAAGGACAAATTGAATTGGTTGATACTGCGTCTGCACCGTTACCAACACAGGATTTACCTAAAGGTGATGCAGAAAAATTATTGTCCTTAGCCTTTACAGATGGTGAAGTGTTACAACATATGATGAGCTATTTGCCATTAGAAGACTTTGAAAAAATTGAATATCGAGGTATAATAGAAAAGATATTCACCTTATTTAAACAAGAAGGTCGTCTAGATGATACTGCCATTCAGTCTGTTTTATCCCCATCGGAGTATGATATTTACTCTAGATTAGTTGTTATGAGTAACGATGAATATAAGGGGCAAGTGCCTGGATTAATCCGCAAGATAAGGATCCATTCATTGCGTGAACAATATAAAGCGCATTCAATTATGGCGGATCAATTAAAACGGGCAGGAGATTCGACATTTATTAGCGAATTACATAAGTGTCAGGAAATACAGAACTTAATTAGAGAATGGTCTAAGTAATATGATGTAAGAAGGAGAGCGCTGTGGCTAAGAAAGTACAAAAAAGTCAAATAGAGGAGATTGTAGAACAACTTCTTGAAAAAGGCCGAAAAACTGGCGTGTTGACACAATCAGAGATTTCAGATGCTCTTCATGAGCAGACTGATCTTACTGCGGAACAATTAGATGATATTTATACTACATTTGGTAAATTAAATATTGAAGTAGTGGCTGATATCGACAGTGAGGATACGGACGCTAATCCAATAGAACCAGAAGAAGAGGATGAAGAAGATACTTCTAATGAAAAGAATATCTCCATTGATTTAAGTGTAGACTCTGGTGTTAACATTGATGATCCTGTGCGTATGTACCTCAAGGAAATTGGTCGTGTCCCATTGCTTTCTGCAGATGAAGAAATCGTTTTAGCAAAACAAATTGAGGCTGGCGCAGCAGAAGATGCTACATATAAAGATATTCAACTTGCCAAAAAGGCTAAGAAAAAATTGGTAGATGCGAACTTGCGTCTAGTTGTAAGTATTGCAAAACGTTATGTAGGTCGCGGCATGTTATTCTTGGATTTGATTCAAGAAGGTAACTTGGGCCTTATTAAGGCTGTAGATAAGTTCGATTATACAAAGGGTTATAAATTCTCCACATATGCTACATGGTGGATTCGTCAAGCTATTACTCGTGCTATTGCGGACCAAGCTCGTACGATTCGTATTCCTGTACATATGGTAGAAACAATCAATAAATTGATTCGTATTTCCCGACAATTATTGCAAGATAAAGGTCGTGAACCATTACCAGAAGAAATTGCAGAAGGTATGGGCATTACGGTAGAGCGCGTGCGTGAAATTCAAAAAATTGCACAAGAGCCAGTATCATTGGAGACTCCAATTGGTGAAGAGGAAGACTCTCACTTGGGAGACTTTATTGAGGACCAAGATGCTATTGCTCCGGACGATGCAGCTAGCTACATCTTATTACAAGAACAAATTGAAGATGTATTTACATGCTTAACTGATCGTGAGCAACAAGTATTGATCTTGCGCTTTGGTTTGAAGGACGGTAAACCTCGTACATTGGAAGAAGTAGGTCAACATTTCAATGTAACTCGTGAACGCATTCGTCAAATCGAAGGTAAGGCGCTTACTAAATTGCGTAACCGCGGTAAACGCGATAAAATTAAAGACTTCTTATAAGATAAAGAAACTCGTAAGGGTTGTAATGCAGTGTTCTCTAGCACTGTGTTACAGCCCTTTTGTGTTATAATAAGGAGTATGATTCATCGTTTTATGCTTATGAAACAGTCATAGAAATACGGTGTGCCTTGACTTAGTACTAGCCTATTCGGTATAATTAATAAGCTAGAAACTAACTGTGGGCCTATAGCTCAGGGGTAGAGCAACCGGCTCATAACCGGTCGGTCCCTGGTTCGATCCCAGGTGGGCCCACCAATTATGCTGATATCTACCGTCCTTGAGAATTCAAGGGCGGTTATTTTTATATACTAATAGTAGAGGATATTATGGAACCTAGACCTATGATGGAGCGCTTGGAAGCGGTGTTTTCAATCGTGCCAAAGGCTCATGCTATTGCTGATATTGGTACTGATCATGGATATTTAGCAGTAGAACTTATCAACCGTAATCGTGCTGAATTTGTTATTGCTGGCGATGTGCATAAAGGACCTTTAGAATCTGCAAAAGAATATGTTCAATCTTATGGATTAACTTCTAAAGTAGATTGTCGATTAGGGGATGGTCTAAAGGTAACAGAGAAGGGCGAATTAAATGGTGCCATTTGCTGTGGTATGGGTGGATACCTCATGCGCGATATTGTAGACGCTGGTCCAGAGCCTTTAGAGTTCTACGTATTACAACCACAGAATGGACAAAAAGAATTACGTCAATATATGGTACAAAAGGGCTATGTTATCGTCCTTGAAATCATCGTTGAAGATACAGGAAAGCTATACACTGCATTCTTAGCAGTGCGTAATGATCGAGTAGAAGCGTATACGGGTATGACTGAATACGTAGATGTTTATCAATCATTACCAGAGGATTCATTATTATGGTCTGTAGGTGCTCTTTTAGAACAGGAACGACCATCACTTTGGTCGAAATATATTGAGTACTTAATATATCAACGGCAATGTGCACTAGACGGTATGACTGAGCAATTGAGCCATACAGATAAATATAAGGAACTAGATGATGAAGTAGCGTTTCTTCGTAGTCTTTTAGAAAATAGATAGAAAGAAGTGAGATATATGACAACAGTTCAACATGTTATTTCGTTAATGGAACAATTAGCACCTCGTTCCTATGCTGAATCATGGGATAATGTAGGTCTTATGGTAGGCAATCGCAATGCAGTAGTTACAGGCGTATTAATGACCTTAGATGTAACTGAGGAAGCTATAGCCTATGCTATTGAGCATAACTGTAATTTGATTGTCAGCCACCACCCATTAATCTTTAAAGGTTTAAAACAGCTATCTTGCGATACGGCGCAAGGTCGTATGATTAATCAGTTGATTCAACATAAGATTGCCGTTTATAGTGCTCATACAAACCTCGATATTGCACCAGGCGGTCTTAATGATATGTTGGCAAATCAATTAGGTCTTATAGATATAAAAGGTTTTGTTAAAACCGGGGAAGACGCGCTATATAAGGTGATTACCTTTGTACCTGAAAGCGCTGCTGATGCGGTTCGTCATGCTATGGGGACCGCAGGGGCAGGAAAAATCGGTAACTATGAGTACTGTAGCTTTAGTCTTCACGGAGAAGGACGCTTCATTGGCAATGAAGCGTCTCATCCCGTCATCGGTGAAGCAGGTACTTTGACGGTAGCACCTGAGGTACAAGTGAATGCAATTGTAGATGGTATTCATTTAAGCCAAGTGATTGAATCTATGAAAGCAGCACATCCTTATGAAGAGGTTGCTTATGAGGTACTATCCTTAGTTGAGCCGAAAGGGGCGACTCAATATTTAGGTCGTATTGGTAGATTACCAAATGCATTAAATATAGATACCTTCCGTGAATGGGTACAAGAAGCATTACCGTTGGCAAATATTCGCTTTGCAGGTATTGCACCTAAGGAGATTCAATCCATTGCATTATGCTCCGGAGCTGGTGCTGAATTTATTAAGGATGCTGCTCGCTTGCATGTGGATGCATATATTACTGGTGATGTGAAATATCATGATGCACAATTAGCTAAAGAACTTGGTTTGCTCGTGGTCGATGCGGGGCATTTTGGTACGGAATCCATTGTAGCTGATGGTTTGCGAGACTATTTGATTGGAACAGGTCTTTCTATTCCTGTTCAAGCTTTCACAGAACAAAATGATTTCTTTTTCTTATAATGTTGTATTTTCTTGCAACAAATAGCTTAGCTATGATAAACTGAATTGAAGCAAGTATGAAAGACGGTTGCGAGTCCGTAGGACTCGAGGAAAGTCCGAGCTCCATAGGGCAGGATGCCAGATAACGTCTGGCGAGGGTGACCTTAGGGAAAGTGCCATAGAAAAGGAAACCGCCACGTCAGTGGTAAGGGTGGAAAGGTGAGGTAAGAGCTCACCAGCAGTCTGGTAACAGGCTGGCTCGGTAAACCCCATCCGGAGCAAGACCGAATAGGGAAGGGCTAAGGGTGGTCCCGCCTACCTTCCGGGTTGTGTCGCTCGAGCGTGCAGGCGACTGTACGCCTAGAAAGATAATCGTCACCGCGCAAGCGGAACAGAACTCGGCTTATTGATTGCTTGCTTCTATATGCGGGATATAATTTATAATATATAAGATTGTAGATCTTTGTTAGGAGAACTTCATGGCAATTACAGCAATTACTAGTGTACAAGAATTTGATGAAAAAGTACTTGGCTCTAAAGGCTTGGCTATTGTTGATTTCTGGGCTGCTTGGTGCGAACCATGTACTGTTATGCGTCCGGAGGTAGAAGCCGTAGCAGAACGTTTTAAAGGACAAGTAGAGTTCTTTAGTGTTGATGCGGAAGATAAAAATCTTCGTGGTATTTTATTGAAAGAAGATATCGATGGTATTCCATCCATGGTATTCTTCCGTGATGGCAAAATGCTTGATTCCCTTGTAGGTTACAAAAAAGCTGACGTGCTTGAGGCCCTAATTAAGGAAATCATATAACAGTCTAATAACTGTTAAAAATTTACAAAACATAGCATACAGAGCTGTATATAAGAGAAATTACCTCTTATATACAGCTTTTTTTGCATAAATTCTATAGTTATTAGTTTTATAAAGTGCTATAATAAAATAGTAAGAATGTGATTGTATCATGATATTTGAACTTTATCGTATGATAAATTAAGCTTATAAAAATGATTTATATCATATTGTTGTAGTTTATTAAGTAATATACATATATTGCGCAAAGTTGTTGTAAGGAGGCTATATTCCGTGAAGAATCGTGTAAACAGTCTATGGACACTCTTCCAAGAGCGCCGTTTGAGTCGACGCACATTTATGAAGTCCTGTGTAGCACTTACCGCTATTTTAGGTCTACCACCAACGATGTTAGACACCGTTGTTAAGGCTGCTGAGACAACTGAATTGCCTACGGTAATTTGGCTACATGGTCATGAATGTACTGGTTGTAGTGAGTCTTTCATCCGTTCATCCTCTCCATTTACTTCTGATGTTATTTTAAATATGATTTCTCTTGAATATGATGATACTTTGTCGGCAGCGTCTGGTGCACCATTAGAGGAACATTTAGAAAAAATTATCAAAGAAAAAGCAGGCAAATATATTTTAGCTGTTGAAGGTGGCGTGCCACTTGATGAAGATGGCATTTACTGTACTGTTGGCGGACGTACTTTTAAACAATCCTTGTTAGAAGCGGCTAAAGGTGCTGCTGCAATTATTGAATATGGTTCCTGTGCGTCTTGGGGCGGTATTCAAGCGGCTAAGCCAAATCCAACAAATACAGTATCTGTATCCTCTGTTGTATCTGGTAAACCTATCATCAAGGTTCCCGGCTGTCCTCCAATTCCAGAGGTTATGACTGGTGTAGTAATGCATTATGCTTTATTCGGTCAAATTCCACCTCTTGATTCTCAGGGCCGCCCTAAACAATTTTATGGCAATCGTATTCATGACACATGCTATCGTCGTGCCTTCTTTGATTCTGGTCTCTTCGTTGAAAAATTTGATGATGATGCATCCAAATCTGGTTGGTGCTTGTACAAGGTAGGTTGTCGTGGACCTCAAACATATAATTCTTGTGGTAACTTACGTTGGTGGAATGGTTTATCCTACCCAATTCAATCCGGTCATGGCTGTATTGGTTGCTCTGAAAAGGGCTTTTGGGATAATGATGTATTCTACAAACGTTTACCAGATATCCCATTGGCTAATACCATCACAACTGCTGATACAATCGGTACAGTAGCTGCTGTTGGTGCCACTGCAGCGGTTATCGTTCATGGTGCTGCAACTCTTACGCGTAATAAAATTCTTGATATGAAAGAAGAAAAACGCTTAAAAGAACAAGGCTTATGGGATGAAACGAAGCATAATAATGGAGGAGGTCACTAATGAAACGCGTAGTAGTAGATCCGATTTCCCGTATTGAAGGTCATTTACGGGTAGAAATAAAAGTTGATGAAGCGAGTGGTAAAGTAGAGGACGCATTGTCTTCTGGTACTGCTTGGCGCGGTATCGAACTTGTTGCTAAAGATCGCGATCCTCGTGACCTTTGGGCATTTGTACAACGTATTTGTGGCGTATGTACTACAACACATGCTTTGGCAGCATTACGTGCTGTGGAGGATGCACTTGGTATTACTATTCCTAAAAATGCAAACTATATTCGTAATATCATGCATAGCTGTTTAGATGTACATGACCATATTGTACATTTCTATCACTTACATGCTCTTGATTGGGTTAGTCCTATAGCAGCATTGAGTGCAGATCCTGCGAAGACAGCTCAATTACAAAATGAAATTTTAACAACCTATAATGTAGGTGGCTTGGCACCAGCTGAAACGGCATCTAAAGACTCTGCATATCCTAAAGAGTTCCCTAAAGCGACTACTGCATATTTCGCAGCTGTACAACAAAAGGTTAAGAAAATTGTAGAGTCCGGTCAATTAGGTATTTTCGCCGCTCAGTGGTGGGATCATCCTGATTACAATTTGTTGCCACCAGAGGTTCATTTAATGGCCATATCCCATTACTTGAATATTCTTGATCGTCAACGTGATATCGTAATTCCTCACGTTGTATTTGGTGGTAAAAACCCTCACCCGCATTATGTTGTAGGTGGTATGCCATGTTCCATTTCTATGAATGATATGAATGCGCCTATCAATACAGCACGTCTTGCTGCGGTAGAAGAATCTATTGCATTAGCCAAAGATTTGGTAAGTAATTTCTACTTGCCTGATTTACTTGCTATTGGAAAAATCTATGTTGAAAAAGGTATAGTCGATGGTGGCGGCCTTGCAAAGAAACGTGTTATGTCTTATGGTGATTATCCAGATGATACGTATACTGGTATTTCTAATGGTGATTACCATAAAAAATGTATTGTTCGATCCAATGGTGTAGTAGAAAACTTTGCTTTGGGTGTAGATAAGGCTACATTTATTCCACTAGAAGGTAAAGATTTCATGGATCCACAATACCTCAGTGAAGAAGTTGACCATTCTTGGTTTGAATATCCAAATGGTACTACCACACTTCATCCACTTGAAGGTGTAACAGATCCTAAGTTTACAGGTCCTAAATCTGGTACAAAAGAAAAATGGGAATTCCTTGATGAAGATAAAAAATATTCTTGGATTAAATCCCCGACTTTCAAAGGTAAAACTGCAGAAGTTGGTCCATTAGCTAAATATATCGTTGTATATACAAAAGTTAAACAAGGTATTATTAAAGATCCGACTTGGGCTGAGTCTATGATTGTTCGTCAAATCGATACAGTATCTCAAGTACTTGGGGTACCTGCTCATGTATGGATGACAACTATGGTTGGTCGTACAGCTTGTCGTGGTCTTGATGCACAAGTTGCGTCTAACATCAGCCAATATTACTTCGATAAACTTGTAGAAAACATTAAAAATGGTGATACTACAGTAGCGGATATGACTAAATTTGAGCCAAAAACATGGGATAAAGACGCAAAAGGTGTTGGTCTTGTAGATGCGCCTCGAGGTGGCTTGGGTCACTGGATCCATATTAAAGATGGTCGCTCTGCAAATTACCAATGTATCGTCCCATCTACATGGAACGCATGTCCTAAGACTGCAGCAAATGAACATGGCGCATACGAAGATGCTATGATTGATACACATGTAAAAATTGTGGATAAACCACTTGAAATTTTGAAGGTAATTCACTCCTTCGACCCATGTCTTGCCTGTGCAACCCATTTATACAATAAAAAAGGCGAAAAAATTGTTTCCGTCAATACAGATGCATTGTGTAAATAAAGGGTGGTGGACTTATGTTAATACATACTGACAAAAAGGCGTATGTCGTATTTAGTTTATGGCTACGCATATTCCACTGGACTATGGTGCTTAGTGTAACGGCTTTATTCTGGACTGGTTTATATATTGGTGATCCAGGGTTTGCTGCTATTACAGGTAATCCAGAGCCAACTTTTGCTATTGATGGCTGGTTCTCTATGGAAACTATGCGTCGTATCCATTTCATTGCAGGGGTTATCTTAACATTCTCCTTTATTTTCCGATTTGCAGGTGCGCTTTGGAATCGAGGAGATAGATTATTACCTAAATTCCGCCAAAAACGGTATTGGTATGGTCTTAAAGAAACTACATTGCACTATTTGATGATTCCACAAAAACATGAACATCATTGGCTTCGCAATTCTTTAGCAAGAACAGCATACATGATGGTGTATGTAATGTTTTTCTTTGAAATCTTAACGGGGTTTGCAATGTTTTCTATGGTTAACCCTAATGGTATTTTAGGAACTTTATTTGCACCAGTAGTTACATTATTTGGTGGGGAATATAAAGTTCATATTATCCATCACTATATTGCTTGGGGCTTCTTGTTCTTTACTATTGTCCATGTGTACATGGCATTCCGAGAAGACGTTATGGAGGAATCTGGCGAAGTATCTGCTATGGTTTCCGGTATGAAGTATTATGCTCATGATCCAATCGATATTGAAGATCTAAACGGTAAACGCCGTCGTGGTGAACGTATTGATAAACCATCTGGTACAACATATCGTCCAAGTGACCCTAATGATCCTAGAGAAAGAGAATTACAAGATAATGACTAATACAAGTACTGATATCATCAGCGGCTTGGAACAATACGCGGACTCTGAGGGTCCGCGTATTGATTTAAATAGCCTTTATGATGATGGGAATAATGAAATTGTTCTACTTGGCGTAGGGAATATATTGCTTACGGATGAGGGATTAGGTGTTCATGTAGTGAAAGAGTTGAAAGAATCTTTCACATTTACACCAGCCATTTCCATTATTGATGGTGGCACAATGGGGATGGAGCTACTTACGTATATGCGTGGTATGAAGAAAATTCTTCTTGTAGATGCTATCAATGGTGGAGAAGCACCAGGAACTATATATGAGTTTCCTCATAAGGAATTAGAACAATATTTTACAGAGCATATTTCTGTACATGAAGTAGGGATGCAAGATATTTTACGTATTCGTGCTATTCAAGAGGATCCATTAGAGGATGCAGTGGTTATTGGCGTAGAACCAGAATCACTAGAAATTGGCTTTGAACCTAGTGCGCCTGTACAACGAGCATTACCAGAGGTAAAAGAGCGTGTATTACATGTTCTACAAGAATGGGGCGTAACTGCAGAGCTTAATACTTAAAATAATGCGTTTATAGGATATAAAGAGTATCTCTAATAGGAGTATTTATGATTGAGAATTATAGTAATGTTCGCGCTGTTTTAAATGAGTTGCGTTTAGCTCTTAAAAACTTGCGAGAAACGGGTGAGACATATTCAATTTATATTGAGAAAACAGGGCTCACAGAGGAAGAACAAGTGGAAGTATTAGAAACACTTGGCCGTGGTCATATTACGATTAACTTCAATGAAACTGATCAGCCTGTAGAGTGGTATGAATCTCAATTCTCTGGAATTTGGATTGGAACTTTTAAAAATGGCCGAGATGATTCGATTTTGCACACCGTAGAGGTTTCAAAGTATCCTGTGGTAGCTGGTGCATATGAAGAGGATATGGAGCTTGCAGAGGAAGATTTACAATCTTGGATTGATGCTGCTGGCCTATAATAAAAGAGACCCTAATAAGGGTCTCTTTCTTCTCTATTGATGAAAAGATTCTAGTAAATCTATTTTGTTAATACCATAATGTTAGTTTTTTATATTATTAGTATTTTATGCATATTTTAGGGCATATATAATTGGTTTATGCACAGAGTGATTAGTGAAATTATTTCAATTTTCATGAATTTAAGATGAAATTAGTTGAAACTCTTATATTTATAGTAAAAAATATATTTGATATTTTGATTAATTAGCAATTAAATCAGTAATTAAAAGTATTTCATAGATTTTTAGTGATATAAATTTATTTTATAATATGGATTATTGAGTAGTTATTCGAATAAGTGAAATAATAACTTATTCATCATACTTATATATAGAGTAAATGAAGAGAAATATCTATAGAGTTTGTAGAAATCGCATGATTACTGGGGTTATAGATATTATTTTTCCTATTGTTAACCTCGATGATTTGCCTTAATTTACTAATTAACATAAAATATGTGAGTAAAATACTTTGGAGGATTTATGTTACTTTCTATTGTAGTGCCTGTATATAACGAAGAAGAGAACATAGCAAATTTTTATAAAGCTGTAACTGATGTTATGTCAGGACTCACGTACGATTATGAACTAATCTTCGTAGATGATGGTTCTAGTGATTCGTCAGCTATGATATTGCGTGAAATTGCTTACAATGATAAACATGTCAAAGTGTTATTGCTTGCTCGTAATTTTGGGCATCAGACTGCGCTTACTTGTGGTCTTGATTATGCTCATGGAGATGCAGTTATTACAATGGACGGTGACATGCAGCATCCACCGGCTTTGATTCCTGAACTTGTTAGGTTGTGGGAGTCAGGCTATGATGTGGTGCGCACCATACGTGATTCAACTGAAGATGCTAGTTGGGCTAAATCTTTTACGTCTAAGTATTATTACAAACTAATGAACAAAATGGCCGATGTTCCTATTGTTGAAGGTGGATCTGATTTCCGTCTCATGAATAGTAAAGCATTGGGCACATTGAAACGGTTTAGAGAACATGGTCGTTTCTTGCGCGGTATTGTCGGTGCCTTGGGGTATAGACAAGCTGAGTTGCACTTTGTGGCGCCACCTCGTTTTGCAGGTGTCTCAAAGTTTAGTGTGCGTAAAATGATACGATTTGCTCTCGATGGGGTAACCGCCTTTTCAAGAGTTCCTTTACGGGCTGCTTTATACGTCGGTGTACTATGTGGTGGGTTAAGCTTCTTGCTTATATTACACCTCTTGTATGTATATCTTACGGGACAAGCCTTGAATGGATGGACTACCTTGGGCGTATCAATTTTGTTCATTGGTGGAATTCAACTCGTCGGACTGGGAATTATTGGCGAGTATGTAGGTCGTATTTTTGAAGAGGTGAAGCAACGGCCTTTGTATTGGGTTAAGTCAGCTATAAACTTTGATGAGCATGAAGAGGCTCCATTACTTGGACCGAGTAGTGCAGATGTGTTTATGGCACCTGAGACTTATACTAACAAAAGCAAAGAAGACTAGCTGTATTTGTGAATGCAAATAAATAGACGGTTAGTATATTTTGAATAAATAACTTACTTTAAAAGTTTTTGGAAAGGAAGCATATGAAGTCAAAATATAGTAAGGTTAAAATAACGGCATTAACATTAACTTTTGTGTGTGCCACAACAGCCATGGTAGGTGCAACAACATTACAATATGGTGATAAGGGCAAAAGTGTTACAGCGGTTCAACAACAACTAATTAAACACGGTTATAATGCTACAGATAAAAATGGTGTATATGGTAAAGAAACGAAATGGGCAGTTCGTCTGTTCCAACAAGATCGTGGCTTACCAGTGGACGGTATTGTAGGTCCTGCTACATATAATGCATTGATGAGCGCTCCTCGTTCTACGAAGGCAGTATTGACTCAAAATGCTGCGACTAAAGCAGTAGCAACAAAATCCGCTTTCACAAACAACAATGCGACATCTCGTCGTATTGCTGGTCAATCCATTACTGGCAAAAATATTAAATTAAATAATATTACAAAAAATGCAACTCCAAGCAGTATCAACGCTATCTTGGCTGAAGCGGATAAATACCGCGGTGTACCGTATGTATTTGGTGGTACTACACCAAGTGGTTTCGACTGCTCTGGTTACGTTAAATATGTATTTGCAAAACAAGGTATTTCTTTGCCACGTTTAGCAGATGAACAATATAACGTAGGTGTTGAGGTTTCTCGTGCAAACTTAAAAGCAGGGGATTTGGTATTCTTTGAAACATATGAACCAGGTCCATCTCACTCCGGTATTTACATTGGTGATGGCAAGTTCATCAGCGCCACTTCCAGTCGTGGTGTAGCAGTAGCAGATCTTGATACTGGCTATTGGGGTGAACGCTATATCGGCGCAAAACGCGTTGTATAAACCAATACATACTAGCTTTAAAAGAGGCTATACGAATCAATTATGTTCTGTTGATTTGTATAACCTCTTTTTCTTATTTCTAGAAATATTGAATTTTATCCTTATATTTGCTATTGTGAAAGTCGGTAAATTCCGCATAATCTCAATGTTTTTAATAGATTTTATGTCATTTTTACGATATAATGAAGAGTAAATAATTTTAGGAGGAATATACACATGAAGGGTAATGAACTGCGTCAAGCATACTTGCAGTTTTTTGAAAGCAAAGGACATTTAAAATTAGATAGTTTTTCTCTTATACCAGAAAACGATCCATCTCTATTATTGATTGGGGCAGGTATGGCGCCATTAAAGCCTTTCTTTACAGGTAAATTGGTACCTCCTTGTCATCGTATTACAACAAGCCAAAAATGTATGCGTACAGGTGACCTTGAAAACGTAGGTCGCACAGCTCGTCACCATACATTCTTTGAAATGCTTGGCAACTTCTCCTTTGGTGACTACTTCAAAAAAGAAGCAATTCACTGGGCGTGGGAGTTCTTAACTGAAGTTATTAAACTCGATAAAAATAGATTGTATGTTACTGTATATCCAGATGACCAAGAAGCATATGATACATGGCACAATGATTGTGGCGTAGAAGAAAGTCATATTACACGCCTTGAAGATAACTTCTGGGAAATCGGTGAAGGCCCATGTGGTCCTGATAGTGAAATCTTCTTCGACCAAGGTCCTGAACATGGTTGTGATGATCCTAACTGTGCACCAGGTTGTGACTGCGATCGCTATCTTGAAATCTGGAACTTAGTATTCACTCAATTTAATAAAATGCCAGATGGTTCTTATGAACCATTGCAACATAAAAACATCGATACCGGCGCTGGTCTTGAACGATTGGCTTCCGTATTACAAGGTTGTAAAACAAACTTTGAAACAGATTTGATTTTCCCAATTATTGAAGCTACAGCTAAACGCGCTGGTGTTACATATAACGAAAATCCAAATACTGATGTTTCTTTAAAGGTTATCGCTGACCATGCTCGCGCTGTAACTGCATTAATTTCCGATGGCGTATTGCCATCTAACGAAGGTCGTGGTTACGTACTGCGTCGTATTTTACGTCGTGCTGTTCGTCATGGCCGTTTACTTGGTATTGAAGGTATCTTCTTAACACCACTTATTGATGTAGTAGTAGATATTCTTGGCCCTGGTATTAAATCTATTGCTGAGAAACAAGACTTCGTTAAACGGGTTGTACAAAATGAAGAAGAACGATTCAACCAAACCTTGGAACAAGGTCTTGAATTGTTGAATTCTTTGATTGATACACTTGCGGCTGAAAAAGCAACTGTAGTGCCTGGTACAGAAGTATTCAAACTATATGATACATACGGATTCCCTTGGGAATTAACAGAAGAAATCGCTTCTGAACGCGGCTTTACAATCGACCATGAAGGTTTTGAAGCAGCTATGAAGGAACAACGTGAACGCGCTCGTGAAGCTCGTGTAAAAGAAGATGCTAAGGTAGCAACACCTGACATCACATTCTTGAAAGACGAAGAGCTTCTTGAAGATGAAGCTGTAACTGCTTCTTCCGTATTGATGATCGGCAAAGGCTCTGAACGTTTGCAAACAGCTGCTGATGGCGATGAAATTACTGTTATCGTACGCACCACACCATTCCACGCTGAAGGGGGCGGTCAATTAGGTGATACAGGCTTTATCGTTGGCCCAATGGGTAAGGTAGAGGTTCATAATACGAAACGTTTACCTGAAGGCACTGTATACCATATTGGTACTGTTGTGGAAGGCTCCATTTCCGAAGGCGATGATGTAACACTTGAAGTAGATACAAATCGCCGTGCTGCTATGGCTCGTAATCATACAGCAACACATTTGTTACATGCAGCATTGAAAAAGGTTCTAGGCGAGCATGTTAACCAAGCTGGTTCCTTAGTAACTCCAGATTACTTGCGTTTCGACTTCACTCACTTCTCTCCTGTAACACAAGAGGAACTTGATCAAATTGAAGCTCTTGTAAATGAAGAGATTTTAAAAGCTACAGATTTAGCTATTGCTGAAATGTCTATGGACGAAGCAAAAGCTAAAGGTGCGATGGCACTCTTTGGTGATAAATATGGTGATGTAGTTCGCGTTGTAGAGGTTCCTGGTTTCTCCGTTGAATTATGTGGTGGTTCTCATGTAGGTAATACAGCTTTCATTAGTTCCTTCCGCTTAACATCTGAAGCGGGTATCGGCTCTGGTGTACGTCGTATTGAAGCAATTACAGGTCGCGCAGCTCTAGATGCAGCAAAACATGATCGCTTGACTATTGAACGCATGGCAGGCGAACTTAAAACTAAAGCACCTCAAGTAGAAGAACGTTTGCACCAAGTATTGGCTGAAGCAAAAGAAACTGCTAAAGAATTAGAACAAATTCGCAAAGAGGTTTCTGCAGCTGGTGCGGCAGATATCATTGCTGGTAAGGTAATGATTGGCGATGTAGCATTTGTAGCGGCTGCTGTAAAAGCTTCCTCTATTGATGAGTTACGTGATATGGCTGATATGGGCCTTGATAAATTAGATGGTTCTGGCGTAGTGCTTGTAGGCGCTGCTATGGGTGATGACAAAGTCAACTTTGTATGTAAAGTATCCAAAGATGTAGTGGCTAAAGGCGCTAAAGCTGGTAATATCGTAAAAGCAGCAGCTCAAGTAGCTGGTGGTAATGGCGGTGGCCGTCCAGATATGGCTCAAGCAGGTGGTAAAGAACCAGCTAAATTGATGGAAGCGTTAAAAGCTGGTGGTGAAGCTTTAACATCTATGTTACAATAGGCATATAATTTTATAATTATACTTGTATCTGTTATAGAAAAATCTTATAATGCATAAAAAGTTACTGACTTTGTAGCTTTAATTCAAGTATAATAGGAGGCGAGGTTTCACTTTTACAGTGAAACCTGCCAATGTAATAAAAAGGAGGGATACGATGAAGGTTTCTGATGAAACTATGTTATTCCGTAAAGTAGACGATGAACCGATGACAGCTGAAGAGGTTCTTACTCGTGTTTATCAATCTATTCAAGAAAAAGGTTACAATCCAATCAATCAAATCTTAGGGTATCTTATTTCTGGGGATCCAGCGTACATTACAAGCTATAATAATGCACGTTCTGATATCCGTCGTTTAGAACGGGATGACTTGATTGAGGAATTGTTGAAAGAATACGCAAAGGCAAAACAACTATAATGAGAATTATGTCATTAGATGTGGGCAGCCGTACTATCGGTATTGCCTGTAGTGATGCACTGCTCATGACAGCACAAGGTATTGAAACCATTCGTAGAACATCTCTTGAAAAAGACTTTAACCGCTTACAAGAACTCATTACTGAGTATGAAGTACATGAACTTGTAGTAGGTATGCCGAAAAATATGAATGGTACAAAAGGTGAACGGGCTGAAAAGACCGAAGAATTCGTTGAAAAGATGAAGGAAGTCATCGATTTACCTGTTACATATTGGGATGAGCGGTTATCTACAGTTATGGCTGAACGCCAACTCATTGCAGCTGACGTGAGTCGTAAAAAACGTAAGTCCGTTATTGATAAAATGGCAGCGGTTGTAATTTTGCAAGGATATTTAGATCGCTTGCAGTTTAATAAATAAGTATTTTTTCTTAAGGAGGGTTTCCGATGGTTGACCAAAATTTTGAAGGCGAAGTATATTACTTGGAATTCGAAGATGAAAATGGTAACAAACAGTACTTCACAGAGGACATTATTTTAAGTCATGAAGGCCAAGAATATGCTGTTCTTGTACATGTACAAGATGAAGAGGCTGACCACGAAGGTCAAGATGATACATACATGATCTTGGCTCGCATCGAAAAAAATGAAGAAGGCGTAGAAGAATACGTACCTTTAGATGAAGATGATGAAAACTTTGAAACTCTAGTAAAATTGTATGAAGAAATGGAAGATGGCGAGTAGTCGTATTCTTTATAAATCTAGCGTGTTGTCTTTGGGCAATACGCTATTTTTATTTGCTATTTATTAAGGGGTCCATAATATGATAATGTCCTTTTATATAGGGGAAATATGGACTTTATGGTATAATAAGATGATAAATACTGTTATGTTACAGAAAGGAACTCAACGTCGTGAGAAAAGCCTTAAGATATATTTTAATCCTTATTATTGTAGGCGTATTAATCATCGCAGGTGGTTTGGGAGCAATTTATTTAGTGCCAAATACCTTTGCTCAAGATGATGGTACACAAGTTCTTGTCATTGAAAAAGGGCAGACTGGTACTGAAATTGCAGACATGCTCTATGAACGAGGTCTTATTCGTTCCACACAAGGCTTTAAGCTTTGGTTATATTTGAGCGGCACCAATGATAAACTTCAAACTGGTCACTACCAAATTCCTAACAAGGTAACTGTGCGCGAACTCATTTCTTTATTACAAGAAGGTCATGTAGAATCTATTCGTGTTACAATTCCTGAAGGATACACAGTTGGTGATATTGCTATCGTTCTTGAAAAAAATCAAATTATGAAGGCAAAGGATTTCTTAGCAGAAGCAAAGACCTTTGTACCATATCCTTATATGAAAGGTACAAGACCTGCTACATATCCGGTAGAGGGCTTCTTATTCCCAAGTACCTATGAAATTCCAGTAGGTGCAACGCCACGTGAAGTGATTCAAATGATGGCTGACGAAATGAATCGTTACCTCACACCAGCTGTGAAGAAACAAATTCAAGCTCAACACATGAGTATTCATGACTTTGTAACATTGGCATCCATTGTTGAACGTGAATCTTTGTTTGATGCAGACCGTCCAACAATTGCAGGGGTATTTAAAAAACGGTTAGCCCATGGTATTCCATTGCAATCGGATGCAACCATTTCCTATGTTCTAGGTTATGCGAAGGAAGATGTAACTATTGGTGATACGCAGTTACAAAGTCCTTATAACACCTATGTGTCTAAAGGTTTACCACCAGGACCGATTGCTAACCCTGGTAAAAAAGCGTTAGATGCAGTATTGCATTCTGAAGATACAGATTATTTATACTTTGTAGCAGATAAAGATGGACATAACCACTTCTCTAAAACATATGAAGAGCATTTAGCAGCGGTTCATAAAATTTATGGTAATGATACGGCTACTTCTTCTAATACTGGGGCTGCAGTACAAGCAGGTCCTAACTATGACGTGGCTGTGGCAACTACGGAGCCTGACTACAACTATAGTTCTGCAGAAGCGGTCGAAGCTGATTCTCAATATGTTGACGTTGAACCTACGTATAAATACACGCCAACAACTGTTCCAGCTGCTGAAATTCCAGCACCAACACCAGCTCCACAAGCACCAGCTCAATCTGCACCAGCAACTCAATCATCTAGTTCTAACTCTTATGTGCCAACTACAACACCTGCTCCAGAATCTATGCAAAATGTTGTACCAAGTACACAACAAGTACCCCATATTGAAGTAAAGCCAGCTGAATCTGTGGATCGTTCTACGTTGGTAGTTCCTAGTGGTAATAGCAATAAATAATGTAGGAGATTGAATCTACTTTCATGACATTAAATGATATTTTAAATGAACAGCGTATTTACGCGATGATTAATGATGTACCGATTCTACGAGAATCTGAGGTTCATCTCTTTGAAGAATTAATAGGTTTGTACCGGCCCACCTCTGTGTTAGAGGTGGGCACCGCCATTGGTTACTCAGCTTTATTGATGGCTCCGCTACTTGATAAAGAGGAGGGACACATTACATCTATTGAATTAGATGATGTGCGTCACGAAATGGCGAAATATTATATTAACCAATCTGATTATGCCGATAAAATTACATTGTTGAAAGGCGATGCGTCTCAAGTCTTAACGGAACTCACTGGTGAATATGATCTAGTGTTCTTAGATGGCCCTAAGGGGCAATATCTAAAGCAATTAGAGCTCATTTTGCCTCATGTGAAAGAAGGAGGCGTTATCCTGGCGGACAATGTACTCTTTAGAGGCTATGTAAGGGGCGATAAGGAGCCGCCAAAACGGTTCAAAACTATCGTAAAACGGTTAAAAGAATACTTAACATATGTTGAAAATAAAGAATTGTTTAACACCACCATTTACCCAATGGGGGATGGCATGAGTGTGAGTGTGTGGAAAGGGCACAACAAATAATGGCAGAACATTTTATGGAATTGCTTTGTCCAGCTGGTAATATGGACAAGCTTAAAATGGCAATTCGCTATGGTGCGGATGCCGTATATTGCGCAGGTAAACGCTTTGGCTTGCGCGCAGGTAACTCTAATTTCTCCGACGAGGAATTAAAGGAAGCTGTAGAATTTGTACATGCTCATGGCAAGAAAATCCATGTAACATGTAATATCATTCCTCATAACGAGGACTTTGAAGGCTTAGAGGATTATTTGAAATTCCTTGAAAGTATCGGCGTTGATGCAATCATCGTTGCCGATATGGGTATTTTTAGCCTTGCTAAACGCGTAGCTCCAGGCCTTGAACTTCACGTAAGTACACAAGCATCTACGACAAACTGGCATACAGTTCAAATGTGGAAAGAACTTGGTGCTACACGTGTTGTAGCAGCTCGTGAAGTGTCTTTGGCGGACCTTAAAGAAATGAAGGACAATGTAGATATCGAAATCGAATCCTTCGTACATGGCTCCATGTGTATTTCTTACTCTGGTCGTTGTCTATTGTCTAACTACATGACAGGCAATCGCGATGCGAACCGCGGTCAATGTTCTCAATCTTGTCGTTGGAAATACTCCCTCGTGGAATCTAACCGACCTGGTGAATACTATCCAATTGAAGAGGATGAACATGGTACATATATCTTTAACTCTAAAGATTTGTGCTTGATTCACCGCATTCCAGATTTATACGAAGCTGGTATTGATAGCCTTAAAATTGAAGGCCGTATGAAATCCGTTCATTATTGTGCAACAGTAGCAAAGGTATACCGTACAGCTATCGATACATATCTTAAAGAAGGTAAAGACTGGTATGTTCGTCCAGAATGGATTGCAGAATTAGAAAAGATTTCTCACCGTCCATATACAGATGGTTTTGCAGAAGGTCGTCCTGATGAAACAGCTCAAAACTATGGTAAATCTACCAATACACAAAGCCATGACTTCATCGGTTTAGTTATGGGCTACAACGAAGAAGAAAAATACGTTGATCTTGAACAACGTAATAACTTCAAGGTAGGAGATAAAGTAGAATTCTGCCAACCTAAAGGTGAACTTGTGGAAACTGTAATTGAAAAAATGACAGACGAAGATGGTAATCCAATCGACGTAGCGCCTCATGCGCAAATGAAAGTACGTATCTACATGGATACACCACTTGAGCCGTATTCTATGATGCGCCGTGAGTGCAAACCAAAAGAAGCTTAGTACGTAGTATATTAACGACAAACATATCTAATGGATGCCTATACTAGTGACATGTATAGCATTTACATTTTATAGTAATGATGTGTAGGAGGACTTATGAGTGGTACATCTTTAGAACCGAGTAAATCTATCGGTGCATTTACTGATGTACCAGATTTAGCAACCTCTGGGGAAGAGGCGTATGTGTACTTTCATCTTGAACCGAAGTATACGAACTATATCAATCGCATCATTGAAGGCTATGAATACTTAGGGGTTATGACATCTATTGATGTAAATGGACGATGTATGCTAAGGTGTACACCTTCAACACGGCCCTTGGCTATTGAATTATTAAGTAGTCTATCGGACTATATCACTATCGAGGATTAATATCATATTTTTATAATTACATCAAAATGTTTAGACCTAGTAGAGAAATGAGAGTATATCTATGAAACAATCTATGTTGAAACGTGCATTATTAACAGCTTGTCTAAGTGTATCTATGGCAGGCGTAGCTATGGCAGGTCCTGTAGGCCCTGTTATTATTCCTCAAGCAGGGGATGTAGTAGTCATCAATCATGGTCCTGATATGACCTTCACTGGTAATATCAACTTTGATGTGGAAAGTCAAACTAACAATAATTTACAAGTTGGCTCCACTGTGATTCCTAATGTTGTATATGGTGCAGCGTTCAATAAAACTGGTGCGCCAGATACAATTATCCCAGCTCAAACGTACGTGTATGTAGGCACAAAAGATGGGGCGAATGCTTTCACAGAGGCTAGCGATGCTGACAAAAAAGGTGCTAACTGGAATGTAGAAACCTTGAAAAAAACTAAATCTGGTGACGTACAATTGGCAAGCCGTGGCATTCCTGAAAAGCCATTGGCAAATCAAGTAGCCACTATTAAAGATTCTATTATGCTTAGCGCCGTAGACCTCAGTACAACAGCGGTAGGCCGAAACAGCAAGGGCGTTCTATATATGACTGTTCCTAAAGAATTAAAATTGACTGCTGACACAGGTATTCCTGAAGACGTGCGTGAAACAATGCCAGCTATGTTCCGTGGTAAAATGGGTGACTCCCTCATGGTAAACCTCATGCCTTTAAATGAAGAGGAAAAACAACAATTAGCAGCAAATCCTCATAATGCAAATACAATCGTATTTAACCGTGGCATGAGCATGGCAAAAATGATTGGTTCTTCTGCCCGTACAAGCAAAGTGTACACATACATGAAGGATCATTACTTGAACCTCGTTATCGTAGCAAAAGACTATGATGATAACGGTGCTCGCGGTAGCGGTGTTATGATGGTTTCTAAACAAGATAACTCTAACGATGTACTTTTAACACTCTACAAAGGCCCAGACCTTTCCAATAGCAAATTGGAAAAAGTAATTGGTGCTATGTTGTCTACAAACTTCAAACGCTAATATACAATATCAAACGGCTCGATATACTCGGGCCGTTTTGTTATATATAAGATTTATGAAATTTACTGTTGAACCGTATTGAATTTTTTAATTCCCTGTGATACTATAATCTAGTAAAAGTTATGCAAAGGACATGATTCTCATATCCCTGTGTACCAGAGAGAGGCAGATGCTGGAAATGCCTTACACATATATCAGAGTTACCCCCTTTAAACTGATTTGTCGAACCTAAGTAGGCAAATACGGCCGCCACCGTTATCGGGCTTAATGAAGTGAATTAACTATACACATATATTCGTATAGGTAGTTAACTAGGGTGGAACCGCGAATGATCTTCGTCCCTTGTTTTGTAGGGATAGAGGGTCTTTTTTTTATTACAAAAATTCAGTCTATCCTAGATAATAAATTGGAGGAAATTAAAATGGCAGATGTAAAAATCATTTTACCTGATGGTAGTGCAAAGGAATACGCTGCTGGCACTACTCTTGGGGAAGCAGTAAAACAATTATCTAACAGCTTGGCTAAAAAAGTACTAGCTGCAAACGTAAATGGTGAATTAACAGACCTTCGCGAAGAATTAGTCGATGGTTCTGAAGTAGCGTTCTTAACATTCGAAGAAGATGGTGGTAAACATACTTTGCGCCACACAGCATCTCATATCTTGGCTCAAGCGGTAAAACGCTTATGGCCTGAAGCTAAATTGGCTATCGGTCCTGCTATCGATAAAGGTTTCTACTATGATATCGATATGGAACATACTTTGACTCCTGAAGATTTAGGCAAAATCGAAAAGGAAATGAGCCGTATTGTGAAAGAAAACTTGCCTATCACTAAATCTGTAATGTCTCGTCAAGAAGCTATCGAGTTCTTCAAATCTAAAAACGAAGATTACAAGGTAGAATTGATTGAAGATCTTCCTGAAGATGCTGTTATCTCTTGCTATGCGCAAGGCGACTTCATCGATCTTTGTGCAGGTCCTCACGTGGCATCTACTGGTAAGGTAAAAGCTTTCAAATTACAAAGCATTGCAGGTGCATACTGGCGCGGCGATGAAAAGAATAAAATGTTGCAACGTATTTACGGTACAGCATTTGAAAAGAAAGAAGAACTTGATGCATACCTTCACTTGCTTGAAGAAGCAGCTAAACGCGACCATCGTAAACTTGGTAAAGAACTTGGCTTGTTCGTTATCAAAGAAGAAGGTCCTGGCTTCCCATTCTTCTTACCAAAAGGTATGGCTCTTCGCAACGAATTGGAAAACTTCTGGCGTGAAGTTCACCATGAATTCGATTACGAAGAAATTCGTACACCAATCATCTTAAATAAACAATTATGGGAAACATCTGGTCACTGGTTCCATTACCGTGAAAACATGTACACTACAATCATCGATGATGAAGAATATGCAATTAAACCAATGAACTGCCCAGGCGGTATTTTGGTTTACCAAAACGAAATGCATTCCTATCGCGACTTCCCATTACGTTATGCTGAACTTGGTTTAGTTCACCGTCATGAATTGTCCGGTGCTTTACACGGCTTATTCCGTGTACGTGCATTCACACAAGATGATGCGCATGTATTCATGTTGCCAGATCAAATGCAATCTGAATTGATGAAAGTTATCGAATTGTTCGACCGTATTTATAGCCAATTCGGTTTAAAATATCATGTGGAATTGTCTACTAAACCAGACAACGCAATGGGTGATGATGCCATTTGGGAAGCAGCTACAGAAGCATTGCGCAATGCAATTGAAGCAAAAGGCATTCCTTATGTAATTAACCCTGGCGACGGCGCATTCTACGGCCCTAAACTTGACTACCATATCGAAGATTCCTTAGGCCGTACATGGCAATGTGGTACTATTCAATTGGATATGAACTTGCCTGAACGTTTCCAAATCGAATACATTGGTGAAGATGGTCAAAAACATCGTCCTATCATGATTCACCGTGCATGCTTCGGTTCTATGGAACGTTTCATCGGTATTTTAACTGAACACTATGCAGGCGCATTCCCAACTTGGATGGCTCCTGTACAAGTTAAAATCTTACCTATCTCTGAAAAACATGTTGAATATGCTAAAGAATTGGCAAAACAAATGCACCGCGACTATGTACGTGTAGAAGTGGATGATCGTAGCGAAAAAATTGGCTACAAAATCCGCCAAGCACAAATGGCAAAAGTTCCATACATGCTTGTGGTAGGCGATAAAGAAGTTGAAGAAGGCACAGTTAACGTTCGTAAACACGGCGGTGACGAATTAGGTTCTGTACCATTCGAAGAATTCTTCAATTCTATTAAAATCGAAATCAAAGAACGTAACTAAATATGTAGCCCCCATATACTAAAGCCTTTCATTAGACTTAAGTCTAGGCGTTGGCCATTTGTATAGTGGGGGCTATCTCTTTAATTGTTACCTGTGAGTAGCGAAAGGAAATACTATGAAAGAAGTAAATTCATATGGCTGGAAAGCCGTTATTGGTTCCTCCATTGGTTATGCTATGGATGGTTTTGACCTCTTAATTCTTGGCTTTATGCTGACACTAATTTCTGGAGATTTAGGTTTGACCACAGGTCAAGCGGGGTCTCTTGTGACGTGGACCTTGGTTGGTGCCGTACTTGGTGGTTTCATCTTCGGTACCTTGTCAGATAAATTTGGTCGCGTTCGCGTTTTAACTTGGACGATTGTTTTATTTGCTATATTTACTGGCCTCTGTGCTTTTGCTCAAGGCTATTGGGATCTTCTTATCTACCGCACAATAGCAGGTATTGGTTTAGGTGGTGAATTTGGTATTGGTATGGCGCTCGCTGCTGAAGCTTGGCCTGCTCAACACCGTGCAAAAGCAACAAGCTACGTTGCCTTAGGTTGGCAATTAGGCGTGTTGGCTGCTGCTTTGTTAACACCATTACTCATTCCTATTATTGGATGGCGTGGTATGTTTATGGTTGGCATTATTCCAGCTTTAATTGCTTGGGTATTCCGTGCGAAACTACATGAACCAGAAATCTTTGTACAAAGTAAAGAAGATAAAGAGCATTCACATACAAACTCTTTCAAGTTATTAGTAAAAGATGTAAGAACTACAAAGACATCTATTGGTGTTGCTATTTTAACATCTGTTCAAAACTTTGGTTATTACGGTATTATGATTTGGTTACCTAATTTCTTAAGTAAGCAATTAGGTTTCTCCCTCACAAAATCCGGTTTATGGACTGCTGTTACTGTATGTGGCATGATGGTCGGTATTTGGGTATTTGGTCGCTTGGCTGATAAAATAGGTCGTAAACCTACATTCATCCTATTCCAAGTATGTGCTGTAGCATCTATTTTAATCTACTCTCAACTATCTGATCCAACTGCCATGCTATTTGCTGGTGCTATCTTAGGTGCTGCTGTAAACGGTATGATGGGTGGCTATGGTGCCTTGATGGCAGAAGCCTACCCAACAACTGCTCGTGCAACGGCTCAAAACGTACTATTTAATATTGGTCGTGCCGTAGGCGGCTTTAGCCCAATGGTAGTAGGCATGATCATCTCTATGTACTCCTACCAAGTAGCAATTGCATTCCTAGCTATTATCTATGTACTTGATATTCTTGCAACCCTATTCTTGATTCCTGAACTTAAAGGTAAGGAATTAGAATAAGAAAACGAGTAAATAAGATTAATAAACAAAACTAGTAAATAAGAGTAGTAAATAATTTAACTACATTAAGCGCTGTCTTCGGACAGCGCTTTTTTGTGCTTGTATTTCAATTTTGTTTGTATTTTAATTTGTAATTATATTTCTAGTAATTCGGAATAATACTGTTATTTTGCAGGAGTTTTAGAATCTTTGTCGAATATTATTTTGGTTATTCATACTTTGATGTAAAAATACAATGCAAGCTTTAATTAATTATATTATTTTGCTGGTACTACCAGTTAAAAATAATTTTTAAGGACAGATATAAGTCATTTTAGAGATACTACCAGTTAAAAGTAATTTTGCTAAGTAGAGATATAAGCTGACTTAGAGATACTACCAGTTAAAAGCAATTCTGCTAAGTGAAGATATAAGCTGATTTAGAGATATTACCAGTTAAAAGTAATTCTGATAAGCAGAGATATAAGCTGATTTAGAGATATTACCAGTTAAAAGTAATTTTGCTAAGTGGAGATATAAGTTGACTTAGAGATACTACCAGTTAAAAGTAATTCTGCTAAGCGGAGATATAAGCTGATTTAGAGATACTACCAGTTAAAAATAAATATTTTTAACTGGTAGTATCTGGAAAATAGGTTATGTATGGAAAATTTGTAAAATAGTAAAGGAGTGAGTCTATTGGCGCGATTACGATTACGTGAGGTTAGTGAGAGTGAAGAAGGTTTTAATCGATTAGAGCGAGCTATGCGATACGGTAAACGGTTAAAGTTAGCCAAAAAAGTTCCTAGAGATGTATTTATGCCAGAGGATAAGAAGTTATGGTTTTTATTTGAGCGTATATATACTGTAGTTTATGATAGGGAAGTAGCCGTATTAAAACGGTTTGGATTAACACCGATGCAGTATAATGTTTTGGAGTTTGTTTATGTTTCCTCGTGTAAGCCAACATTAGGATTTATTGTTGATGAGTTACGAGTGTCGTATGGAAATTTATTTGCAGTTGTAAAAAATTTAACAAAGAAAGGTTTATTGACTTGTAGTGTGTGTTCAACTGATAGACGATCTAAAAGTCTTGCTTTAACTTATGAAGGAAAGCTTTTATTTGAAGAAGTACAAGTTGTGCATGATAAAGTATTAGGTAATATGTTTTCAGCTATGCGCAAAAATAAGAAGAGTGATATTAAATCTGATCTAACATTTATACTTAGACATTTTAGTCCAGAAAAAATAGAGTAAGAAATAGAGTAAGTATTGAAGTAAGCGATAGAGTGCGTGAGCATAATAGATAAAGTGGGGATATGGAGTAAGTTAACCAGTTAAAACAAAAAATCCTACAATTTTTGTTAATAAGAAATTGCAGGATTTTGATGTTTTGTTAGTTAGTTTTAAGCTATACCAATCCAGTGCCAATATGTAAGGGCAAATACGAGCATCATTACATAGCCAATGATAGTCAATGGAATACCTGTAGTCATAAATGTTTTTACATCGAAAGTATCTGTACCGTAAGCCACCATACCTTGAGGTGAGTTTACTGGTAACACTAAACCAAAGCAGATCGCATATTGCATAAGCATGGTTACGCCGATTGGGTTAAGACCTTCTGCGTTATGTCCAACTACAATAGAAATTACGATAGGAATCATAGCTGAGGATAGGGCTGTAGCAGATGCAAAGCCTAGGTGGATAACAATGAGGAAGGCTGCCATTACGGCTATTAAGATGAATACGCTAGCGCTTTCAAGGGAGAAGGCGTTTACGAATACTTGAGCAAGCCAAGTGGCTGCTTTTGTCTTAAGTAATACAGCGCCAAGACCGATACCAGCACCAAACATAACGATGGAGCCCCAGTCGATATTTGGCTGTGCAAATTTCCAATCCATAATACCAATTTTAGGGAAGAAGAATAATGCAATGGCCACAATTGTAGTGGTTGTTGTGTCAATAGAATGGAGCTTGCCACCAGTAGCCCACAATGCGAGTAGTCCAATAGAGATACATAATAGTTTCTTTTCATCCATGCTCATAGGACCAATTTCTTGGCGCATTTTAGCGAGTTGTACGTCGCCACCTACAAGTTCTTTAAACTCCGGCTTAATTAATGCTTGTGTTAAGAAGTAGGCGATGATAACCATAATAATAGAGAACGGAGCCGCTGCGGTTAGCCAATCTATCCAACTGATAGAAGTATTCATCTGAGTTTGCATAAAGCCTACAGCCACGAGGTTTTGCGCTGCTGCAGTTTGAATCATAATATTCCAAAATGTATCGGCTTGTACAGCACCTACCATGAGTAGAGCTGCTACGCGGCTTTTACGTTCGATGCCTAGGTTCTCAACAATACCGATGATAATCGGTGCTAAGCAGGCAATTCGAGCCGTTGCACTTGGTACGAAAAAGGCGAGAATGAGACCTGTAATAATAACACCTAAATAGATGCGGCTCACCTTAGTACCAACACTAGATAAAACGAGCATAGCAATACGCCGATCAAGACCTGTTTTACGCATAGCTACGGAGATAAACATAGCTGCGCCTACAAGAATCATAGCCGGTGAAGAATAACCAGAAATGATAAGCTTTAAGGCATTGGCTGTACCCATCGCTTTAGCTGGTGCTTCCGGATTCGGTGAGAACCCTAATAGTAAAGCTGTAAGAGCTGTAATCATAGTAGCACTCACTGGATAGGAAACAGCTGAGGTCATCCACAAGATAATAGCAAAGGCAAGAACACCGATCATACGATGACCACCTGTAGATAATGTTTCTGGTGTAGGTAATAATAAAATGCCACCTAGAACAATGAAAGATAAAATAAGACCAATATTTTGAGCAGTTGTACGTGCCTTTTGAGGAGGGACAGGGGTTGTTACACTCATAATAAAACTCCTTTCAATTTGTGTAATACCTATTACTGTATAATAATAAATAAGGTAAGCTATATAAACTAGACTATCCTATAAAGTAAACTATATAAGCTAGACTATTCTATAAATATTATTGTATCGTATTTTCTATAGAATTAGTTGTATAATTTATAGGAATATTGTATACATAAAGAGAGATAGGTGTCAGTAAGTATACCTATATACAGAACTTATAATGTCTGTTATACTATAAGAGTTGTATTAACAAATTCATTGTTAAAAGTTCAATATTTTTTGTTGACTTTCATCAGTCGATTTGTTATTATAATTAAGTAATTTATGAAGCAGAGGCCATCCGCCACTCACCTAATACCATGAAGTATGAGGTTAATATAGAGAACTCTATTCGGATGGTGTTTGCCGTCCGTTTTTTTTATTCTCTTGGAGGTGAATGCTATTAGCAAGGATACACCACGCATTAATGAAGAGATTCGTGCTCGTGAACTTCGTGTCGTAGGTCCTGAAAACGAACAAATCGGCATTATGTCTGGCCGTGAGGCATTGGCATTGGCTGAAGAAAAGCATCTTGATCTTGTGGAAATTGCACCTAACGCTAAACCACCGGTAGCTCGCATTATGAACTACGGTAAATATCGTTATGAACAACAAAAACGCGAGAAAGAAGCGAAAAAGAAACAAAAAATCGTAACCTTAAAAGAAGTTAAGTTACGTCCACATATTGAAGACCATGACTTTTACGTAAAAATGAAAAACGCATCCAAATTCTTGGGTGAAGGTAACAAAGTAAAAGTAACTATCATGTTCCGCGGTCGTGAACTTTCACATCCAGAACTAGGCATGGCAGTATTGACACGTTTCGCTGAAGAACTCAAAGAAACAGCGTCTATTGAAAAAGCAGCTAAATTAGAAGGTCGTAACATGACCATGATTTTAGTAAGTAAATAATGTTTTGGGAGGATTATAATTATGCCAAAAATTAAAACTCGTCGCGCAGCGGCTAAACGTTTTGCAGTAACTGGTACTGGTGAATTCAAGCGTGCAAAAGCTTTCAAAAGTCACATTCTTGAGAAAAAATCTCCAGCTCGTAAACGTAATTTGCGTAAAGCTACATTGGTTGCAAAAGCTGACCACAAACGCGTAGCTAAATGCTTACCATACGCTTAATCGTTAACTATTAGATCGATATATCGTAATTTAGGAGGAATATACAATGGCAAGAGTGAAAAAGGGCGTTACAGCTCATGCACGTCATAAAAAGATTTTAAAATTAGCTAAAGGTTACCGCGGTACTCGTTCCCGTTTGTTCAAAAAAGCTAACGAAACAGTAATGAAAGCGTTGTACTACGCTCGTCGTGACCGTCGTGCGAAAAAACGCGAATTCCGTCAATTGTGGATCGCTCGTATCAACGCAGCGGCTCGCATCAATGGCACAACTTACAGCCGTTTCATCGCTGGTTTGACTAAAGCAGGCGTTGAAGTTAACCGTAAAATGTTGGCTGACTTGGCAGTTAACGATGCAGCAGCATTCGCTAAACTTGTTGAAGTAGCTAAAAACGCTTAATAGCATAACAATACAGACTAAGGACTCTCTTTGGAGAGTCCTTTTTTGCATGGTGAAAGTATGCTATAGTAAAAATACAATCGTGTTGTGTTAGAGCGGGAGAATAGAGGCGGAGTAGGTAATGGAACAGTTATTTTATCTGTTGATACCGTTAGGACTTTGTTTGTTCTATTTAGGTATTAAATATACGATTCGCTTTGGTAGAGCTAAGATGCTCTATGAGATGCCTTATGTAAATAAAGAAGGCACTTTTACTTTAGAGCAAGCAGGAACGTATGGGGTGTGGCTTAGTGGAAAAATGTTTACAAAGGCGCCTATTGGCGAATTTGGCTTTAACTTAGTTGATGAAACAACGGGAAGGACGATTCCTTTATTTCTATCTATTATGCGTGCTCGGGTTAATAGTTTAACTCACTCAAGAATGGAACTATATACCTTTGATGCGGGTCCAGGCACCTATAGACTGTCCATTACAGAAGATCCTTTTGTGCTAGATACAGTAATGAAAAAAGTAGGCGATAAGGTGATTAAAGGATCGGTTGATTATAATCAATTTATTATACAAATCTATACACATACTTCCTTTGTTTTAAGGTTTATATCAATTTGGATGATTGTACTTGGACTTATTATTACTGTATTAGGCGGAGTTCTTCCTAACACTTTAGTGTGAAATAGTAGATAGTTTTGGCCGTTTTATATAATGAATAAATTATGAGAAAAGTGAAATAGAAAAAGAGGAATTTTATCATAGCCTGTAGAAGTAACACAGTAATGACCTATTTAAAGGTATTTGTTAAAAGGAGACAGTATTATGGGAATCTTTAAAAAGCTATGTATGACCTCTATATTAGGTGTTATGATTGCTGTGCCTACGTATGCAACTGTTGTAACAGGTAGTCAATCTGATGTAAATTTAGATTTAAAGTATCCTTTAGTTTATACAGATCATGCTTATGCTCAAAGAGTTATTAATACAGATATTGCAAATTATGTGCTCGAAGCAAAAGATATGTATTACAATCAACATATTTATCAAGTTTCTCAAAACTATAAGGTTACCTATGAGGATAGTCAAGTTGTTTCAATTTTACTAACGACCTATTATTACTACGCCGGAGCAGCTCATGGTATGTATAATACAAGAGGTCTTGTATATAATAAAGTAACAGGTCAACGTATTCCATTATATAACTATGTGAAAATTGCAAATGCAGAACAATTGGATAACGGCCTACGATCCCACGTGTTAAATTATTATACAGGTAATCATACAAAGAGCTACATTCCAAGTGGATGGAGTGTCAAATATGTGACAGATAATTACTGCTTACGCGGTAAGGGGAATATAGATTTAGTTTACCAACCATATGAATTAGGTCCGTACGCAGCTGGTAATACTTATATTGGTTTTACACCAAAATCTATTGAATACTTTAACAGAATGAACTCCTGATAAAAGTATGTTGACATATTGATCCTAACTGTATTTTGATGAATTAAATAGTATTCTTGTAATATACGACAAAAGCCTATAGTACATTTTTAGTACTATAGGCTTTTAGTATACTTACCATATTATCTTCTATATCCACCGCATCCTCTAGTATTAGAGTTTGGACCGCAATAATTTTGGTTGTTATTGTTGCTTGGTGCATAGTTAGTATTATTCGTATTGTTATCGGAGTTGTATTGTGTGTTAGTGTTGCAATTGTACTGAGAGTTATTGCATACATAATCGTAAGCAAATCCTGTAGATACAGCAGCAGTTACGGCTAAGAATGTCATGACAATTATACGTTTAGTAAATTTCATAGATATTACCTCCTTGTTTCTATATTTATATTATACTACTATGAGTCAAATAAAATATGATATTCTATATATATAATATTTGAGAGACATTATGTGAAAGGATGAGAGTTTATGATGAAACGTGCGTTAATGGTTGCACTAGGGTTTAGTTTTGTGACATTAGGTAGCCAAGCAATTGATATTAATATACCAGGTGCAGATCCTACAATTTCAAAGGATGCATATCAAAACTATCGTAAGTCGGATGCTACAGCTAAGCAAATGGAGTCCGACGTAAATACTATGATAAGAAAACAATATGCTGATAATAAGCCTAAAACTTGGACTATAGATGAATTAGTTTACTTTACAGAGGAATTAAATCATTCTGCAGGCTTTTCATCTTCTGTGTTTATTTTAAAGAATGATGGAGCAAATATAAAATTTACCATTCCTTCAAGTAGTCGATTTGGAGTAACTGTTAAAGGAGATCCTATGACTACAGAAGTAAGACGGGGCAATTTTATCTTTAATGAAGGTAATTTAAAATACTCGATTCACAAGGAAAAAGAAGGGAAATCTAAGGCCAATACATTCTCATATCCGACCATTAAAAATGGTTTATGGGAAGTAAGACAAAATCAAAAGGGAACTTTAGAAGGAGTCCTAAGCTTTAGAATGAAAGATGATCCTTCATTATCTTACCAAGTTGCTTATGATTTAAGTAAGTCTAGAGAGTTAGAATTGTTAAAGAATCATAATCAAGAATATGTATATAAAGAGCTAATGTCACCATTAGTTAATTATGTATTACCGTCAATTGAACCAGCAAAACAAGTACTTTCAAAGACTAAACCTTTTACTATAAAGGGATTTACATTTCAAACACTTAAATCGAGTAATTTAACGTATAGCGGTACTGAGGCTGATGCTATCTATAGTTATGATGGTAAAGGGTATCGTGAGGGTGTTATGGTAAGAGAATTAACTCCAACAGAGATAGCTAATAAACATAAATTATTTGCGCAAGTAATAGAGTTCTTTACGATGTATAAGCCTTATTCAGGATATAAACCAATCCAATATGCTACTGTATGGAATGATGCTACTCCAGCTATTTATATGGAAGTAGAACGATCTGCATCAAAAATGTATATTCAATCTCTATATGATGATAAATATTTATATACCCACTTTATAATGACAGACTTAGATATTAAAATTCCATCAAAAGAATTAAGAGATGTTGTTCAATATGCTGAAAATTCAAATGATAAAGAACAATATTCAAAACGAATGGCCGGTATGAGTGCTATACCAAAGGGAATGTATGAAAGGTCAACTGTTAAATAAGGTAAGTCATTAATAAACGTAAAAGCCTGTGAAACTGAAGAATCAGTTTCACAGGCTTTTTGATTATATATGTTACCTTTATGGGTGACATGTACTACAAGGACATAACTATTATTAATTGCTACTGTTATTGTCAGCAGCTTTAGGCTGTGATTCTAAAAGTATTTGTCCATTATTATAGGTATAGCTTAATTGATGCCTATAGGCCAATTTAAAATAGTTAGCTAACTCTTTATTTGTGCAATAGATATAACAACCTTTTTGCCCACGCGTCATCAATGTACGATATGTATTTTTGACAATTTCATTAGCAATACGTTGTGCTTCTTCAGGATTCTCTTTAAAAAGCTTCTTAATACCTTTTATGGACTGGTCAGTTTTAGCGCGTTTATTAATATCTACAATGAGTTTGCCGTTTTCATAACGTAAATCATCACCAATAATTACACCTACATATTCAAATTCAAGGCCTTGAGTAGTATGAATACATCCAGCTTCATTAATAGAGTCTGGGTCTATTGCATATGTGGTAGAATTTCCTAAGTTCCAACTGATTCCAAAATTATGTTCTGGAATTTGAATGTCTTTTACGAGAGTCGTTGTTCGACCTTCTTTTGGCCAGTTCCAACAATATCCTGCTAGAATTCGAGATTTATTATTTATTTCATTTTTTGATTTTATAGCATCATACATTTCATTAGGATTATCATAGATTCTAAAATCATAATCGCCTTCAAAACCATCATAGTTTGCAGTTTCGGCAATTTGAAGAACATTGTCTAGCCAAGCTAAATAACCGTCAGAGCCATTACACCGGAATTGAGATTCTAAGGCTCCTTCATAGATAAGTGCTTTATGTTCATGGCTAAACTTTAATATCTTATCGATAGTACCGGAATCTTTGAAGGTAACACGCTGATTTCGATCAATAAAGAAGACACTAAATAGAGATGCATTAATAATTTCTTTGATTTGATCTTCACCTTCATTTTGGTACATTCCAGATTTTTCACGTAGTCGATGAGCTTCATCGACAATTGCAATTTGAAGTGCATTTTTAGAACGTGTATGGAATGTACTACTACTTTGAAATAGTGCTTTAATCTCTGTTTTTTTTAATCCTTTTTGTAGCATGGCACTATATACATTTCGTGGAGCAGCATTTGAAGTAATATACTGTGCCATGTAACCACTATGAATACATTCTGCCAATAAATTTATAGCCACAACACTTTTACCGGTACCAGGACCGCCACGTACTATATATACAGTTTTCTGATTATTCTTAATGGCCTCCAAAGCTGCTTTTTTTATTTGTTCAAACTCTACCTTTTGGTCATCGATTAGAACAAATTCTTTATTGCCTTTTAACATATTTAAAATAGAATCTTGAAGGGATTTTGACGGTTTTAACTTACCATGTTCAATAGATTCCATAATGTTAGTAGTGTCTGGCTTTGGAATATAGGTTTTGATAAAGTTACGTAAGCCGTCCATTTGTCCCAATGTGAACATAGGAGAGATATCTAAAATATTGCTATAGATTGGATCACGGAGTTCAGGTGAGATACTTTCATCAAAGTTATGTAAAAAAGCACATGGATGTAGTTCAATAGGTCGAGTTTGTACATCTTCATTGAAATTTTCAATAAGGCTACAGTATGACCAAGCTTGATAAGAAGGGTGGGTTACTTCACGGATTCCACCGCCAAGGTAGGTTGATACAATATTATCTTTATCTATTACCTTGAAAGCTTCGCCCCATTGTTTAAGCTCAACAATAACTACATGTTCTTTATCTTGTTGATCTAATCCTGTAATAATAAAGTCTACTCGTTTTTGAGTATTTGGAACAATATATTCAATCGCAACACCAGCTAAGTCTGGTATGGCAAGATCACGCATAACATTAGCCATATAAGATAAAGAAGTTTGCCATGAATGAATCTCAGATTCACCAACACGACGATATTTTTCTGTTAACGTTTGATGCAATTTTTTTACCAAGATACCTTGCTCGAAATCTTGGATGAATGATTGTTTAGTAGAAGAATAGATAATCATATATTTTTCTTAAACCTATAGTTTTAATCCATTTAAATTCATTTTGTTTTCATTTTTTATAGAAGAATAGTATAATAAATTAATACTATTATATCGTATAACTATAAAAAAGTCGGTTTTAGGTTGAAATAAAAATATGAATAATATATTTTCTTTTGCTACAGGTGAGTTATCTCAAGATGCATTTATTTGCTGGTGTTAAAATTGGATTAATGAACCAGATAATATAACTACACATAGATATCGTCAACTTGGTTTAGATTTGTTAACTAAGCTAATAGCTAACTTGTCAGAAAGAAATCAATTACTAGATGTCGATATCAATTCAATAGATAAAATTATTTTAGTTCAACAAGTGTTAAATATTGATGTATTAGCTATAATTCCTCAATATAATTTAGCTATTATCATAGAAGATAAAACAAGTACTAGTGAACATGATAATCAAATTAGTTTTTATAGAGGCTCACTTAAGACAGTTTTTGATAATAAGAAACCTTGGAATGCTTATAATAAACTAGAAAAAGCTTTTAAGTCAGTAAATCTTAATATAGACCATGCTGATATAGCAAATTATCATATTCATACGGTCTATTTTAAGACAGGATATTACTTTGATTATGATTGGCAAGTAGCTCATAGCGATTCGGTGGATAACTATTTAACTGGCCCTATGTTTTGGGATATCTTGAAGCATTATCATGACTGTGAAAGTGATATTTTACAAAGTTATTGTGAGCATTTAAAGCATCAACTAGAGTGGTATCAAAGTGTATCTAAAATTAATGGAAAGTATGAAGATGGCGGGTATTATATAAATTGGGAACGTATCACACAGCATGGACTATTGCAGATTGTATTTGATAACGAAAATATAGATGGTTCCTGGCTATGGAAAGATATGAGTGCATATCCTAATCAATATAGTACCGGTACAAATCAGGGAGGCAGTCCGTGGACCAACCGTCGTTTTTGGTGTCGAGCAGAATCAGAGGCTATCTGGTCTGATCCTCCAACTTGTTTTAAGCCTTGGATGTTTTGGCGTGTAGATCATGACTCAAAAGGTTTATATTTATCGCTGCGATATTATAATAATGACTCAAGTGAAGCTGGGAAGGTATTACGTAAAAGGGTATATGCTCAGCTTAATACTATAATTGATGAAACCATTTCGAATGAATTGGAGACATTAAGTAGTGCTTATAATCAATGTGTCACTAGACCTCAACATGGTAACTATTATGAAAATACTTTGATTCATATTGGTATTGAACCAGTGTTAGTCTCTTGGGGTGAAAATAAAGGACAACTGTTTATAAATTTGGTACGAGATATTGATAGTAAACTAAGAGAAGTTATTGAAGTTTTTGATTGGAAAAGTTTTAAGTTATAACAATAAAACAAGGAAAGAAATCATACGATTTCTTTCCCTGTTTAGATATGATATAATTTATATCAAAGTGAGGCATAAATGGTTTGGACGCCAGACTTCGCTTCTAAATTTTTATAACTGAAGAAACGGTCTGACTTCTATGTCGGGCCTTTTTTCATGCGTTCACTCACCGCCAATCCTCGAGTTGATTAGCAAAGGCTGGACCCATTTAGAGGCCTCAAGTTCAATATAGTGTTGTCCATAATAAAAGTAAATAGATTAGAGGTTCCTAATAGTCACCTAGGTGACTAATGGGAACCTCTTTCGATTTGTAATTAGTTCGGGATATTTTGGTTGTGATAATTCACTTACAATTTCTATTGTACTAGGATAAAGTATCAGTTATGCAGCCCTCGTTTGCCGTATATTTTTAAGATTATAGCAATCATTGTATTTAATATGAATAGAAGTGCAAAGCATATTAAGGCTGTAGTATATCCATATCCTGCTTCGTGAAAGTATGATACGAGCATAGGACCAACGATGCCTGCTAATCCCCAAGCCGTTAGAATACGGCCGTGAATAGTGGAGAGTTGGCGTATACCATATAGATCTGCAAGATATGCTGGCATACAGGAGAAGCCACCGCCATAGCAGGTGATAATAAGAAGGATTAAAATTTGGAATGTGAGGGCACTATTGGTTTGGGAGAGTAAATAGAATGCGATGATTTGTATAATAAAAAACAGTATGTAAGTTTGCGCTCGCCCAAAGTAATCGGAGATAGTAGACCATGCAATGCGACCTCCACCATTGAATATACCGATGATACCAACTAGTGATGCAGCTGCTGCAGGTGTCATACCAATGGTTTCTTGTGCCATAGGGGACGCTAAGGATAGGAGACCTATACCACAGGTAATATTAACAAAGAAGATCCACCAAAGGGCACCGAATTGCCAAGTTTTCATAGCATCATTGGCTAGCATACCATGGTTATGAACATACATAGTGGATTTATCTTTCGTAGTTCGAGTAGGTTGTTTTTGTTGCGGTGCTTTCAAATAAAGCGAAGAGGTGCTCATAACTAGGAGATAAATTATGCCGAGAATAATGAAGTTATTCACTAAGCCTACTTGAGCTACAAGGAATTGCATAAGCGGTCCTGCAATGAGTGAAGCAAATCCAAATCCCATAATGGCTAATCCCGTAGCAAATCCTGGGCGCTTAGGAAAATATTTTACGAGCGTAGATACTGGTGTTATATAGCCAATACCTAGTCCGATACCACCGATGATACCATAGAAGAGATAGAGTAAGGTGAGATTATGAATGCTAAGAGCATAGGCCGTACCAAATAGGCCTGCCACCCAGAACACCATGGAAAGAAGTCCGCTTTTCTTGGGACCTATTTTTTCTGCAAAAGATCCTAAAAAGCCTGCAGATAATCCAAGCATCAAAATAGCTAAGGAGAAGGTCCATGTTGTTTGTGACATGGTGAAGCCCATATCAGCCATGATAGGTCGTGTAAGCACGCTCCACGCGTACACACTACCGATGGATATATGTAGACCAATAGCTGCTAGTGCAATAAGCCAACGATTTCTCATAAGAAAACTCCTTTCATATAGGTGAGATGATTAAAGATTGTCTAGCATATTTGCTATGAGAGCACAAAAAAAGACCGTCTGAACAAAAGCTTGCCCAGACGGTCGGCTATCACACGATGTGTGCTACTGTGCATGTAGTCAATTCTACTTATCCGTCAGCCCAGTAGGAATATATTAATAATATAGCAAGTGAGAGAATATCTTGTCGGTGATGTAAGTCACTATCGTATGCACCAGAACATTTATAATTGAAAATAGGGAAAGGAACCATATGATTCCTTTCCCTGTTTAGATATGATATAATTATATCAAAGTGAGGCATAAATGGTTTGGTCGCCAGCTCTCGCTTCTCGAAAATGAAATTGAAGAAACGGTCTGACTCCACTGTCGGGCCTTTTTTCATGCCACGATAAGAAAGCTAGCTTTTAGCTAGAGGTCAATCACTTTGCTGCCATGATAATGGTCGCCACAAGTATGCCAAAGGAAATCATTAACGATAACACTTTGTATGGACTCATATTGATCACCGCCAATCCTCGAGTTGATTAGCAAAGGCTGGACCCATTTAGAGGCCTCAAGTTCAATATAGTGCTGTTAATTATAAAAGTAAATAGATTAGAGGTTCCTAATAGTCACCTAGGTGACCAATAGGAACCCTTTTCGTTTTGTAATCGTATTCATAATTGTGTTCTTATTATGTTACAATACAGTTAAAATTACTATTTGTGGAGAGATGTATATGTTAAAACGATTATTATTAAGTGCTATTGTATTGAGTTCAATTTGTGTATCTTGTCATGCTATAGATGTAGACCTACCTGGTGCAAACTCCAAAATACCTGAAGATGAGTATAAAGATTATGTATATCTTAGTCCTAAAATCGCATTGGAGCAAATTGCTAGTACACAGGCTATGATTAATCAAATTAAAGCTGATGGCACTTTTGAAAAATTAAAAGAATGGCGTAAGATATCTGATGATGCTGAATTGGAGAAAACGTTACGCCATGATTTTAAGCAGTTTATGACGCCAATAGATGGACAAACAGAAATAATAGAACATACAGAAAATAGTGGGATACAGCTCACAGTTCCATTTTCAAGTGTATTTAAGATTCAAAATAGTGAACATAACTATACCTTAGAAGGTCTTACTGGCAGTACATATGTCGCTAGAGATTATAATGTTGTTGAAAAAGGTGGTTCTGAAAGAACATTTATTTATAAAAAATTAGATAATACAAAATATTGGAATCTAAACGTTACTAATTTGGATAAATCAAATCAAGGTACTATTGTAGGCATTACTTTTACAAGCAAAGATAATCCTAATACTAGTCATAGTATTGGTACGTATGTTGCAGGATCTGAATCAGAGTCAGAACGTAATATAAAAGCGAATAGAATTCTTGCCAATTATGTGTTGCCTTCGGTACGTTCGTTGAATAGACTTAACGAATATTCTACTATTACGATGTCGAAGAATTTACAGTATCGGGTACTAAATGGTTCAACTCGTACAGAATCGACAGATAAGGACAGTATATATGGATCTAAATCTTATACTGTAACGCATAAAGGACCACATGGAGTAAATCAAGTCCTTCAGATGATTCCACTACATGATAAGCAACAGCATTTTTTATTGAATGCCAAACCAGATGATCCATATAACTTTGAGACCCATATTGAGTATATTAATTCTTTATATGGTCATACCTTAAATAAAGAGATTAGATTGTCTCGGATTAGTAAAAGTTTCGTCTGGTTTGATGGTATTCCGGGGTTATTATTGGATTATGAATTATCTAATGGAGAGGGTAGATTAGAATTTATTACACACGATAAAGACTATGAATATCGTCACATTGCTTCATATCAAGTAAATGGCTATTATACTTTGGAGCAACTAAAAAATATGTTGTTAGATGTAAAGTTGTTAAATACTGGAGATATGTATAATAGAGATATTGACTTATTTAATCTAAGATTAAAGTCTTAGCTTATTTTGAATTGCAATAAAGTAATAAAATAGTAGAGCCTAATAAACATATATATGCCTATTTGGCGTACAATGATAACAGGGAAAGAAATCATACGATTTCTTTCCCTGTTTAGATATGATATAATTTATATCAAAGTGAGGCATAAATGGTTTGGACGCCAGACTTCGCTTCTAAATTTTTATAACTGAAGAAACGGTCTGACTTCTATGTCGGGCCTTTTTTCATGCGTTCACTCACCGCCAATCCTCGAGTTGATTAGCAAAGGCTGGACCCATTTAGAGGCCTCAAGTTCAATATAGTGTTGTCCATAATAAAAGTAAATAGATTAGAGGTTCCTAATAGTCACCTAGGTGACTAATGGGAACCTCTTTCGATTTGTAATTAGTTCGGGATATTTTGGTTGTGATAATTCACTTACAATTTCTATTGTACTAGGATAAAGTATCAGTTATGCAGCCCTCGTTTGCCGTATATTTTTAAGATTATAGCAATCATTGTATTTAATATGAATAGAAGTGCAAAGCATATTAAGGCTGTAGTATATCCATATCCTGCTTCGTGAAAGTATGATACGAGCATAGGACCAACGATGCCTGCTAATCCCCAAGCCGTTAGAATACGGCCGTGAATAGTGGAGAGTTGGCGTATACCATATAGATCTGCAAGATATGCTGGCATACAGGAGAAGCCACCGCCATAGCAGGTGATAATAAGAAGGATTAAAATTTGGAATGTGAGGGCACTATTGGTTTGGGAGAGTAAATAGAATGCGATGATTTGTATAATAAAAAACAGTATGTAAGTTTGCGCTCGCCCAAAGTAATCGGAGATAGTAGACCATGCAATGCGACCTCCACCATTGAATATACCGATGATACCAACTAGTGATGCAGCTGCTGCAGGTGTCATACCAATGGTTTCTTGTGCCATAGGGGACGCTAAGGATAGGAGACCTATACCACAGGTAATATTAACAAAGAAGATCCACCAAAGGGCACCGAATTGCCAAGTTTTCATAGCATCATTGGCTAGCATACCATGGTTATGAACATACATAGTGGATTTATCTTTCGTAGTTCGAGTAGGTTGTTTTTGTTGCGGTGCTTTCAAATAAAGCGAAGAGGTGCTCATAACTAGGAGATAAATTATGCCGAGAATAATGAAGTTATTCACTAAGCCTACTTGAGCTACAAGGAATTGCATAAGCGGTCCTGCAATGAGTGAAGCAAATCCAAATCCCATAATGGCTAATCCCGTAGCAAATCCTGGGCGCTTAGGAAAATATTTTACGAGCGTAGATACTGGTGTTATATAGCCAATACCTAGTCCGATACCACCGATGATACCATAGAAGAGATAGAGTAAGGTGAGATTATGAATGCTAAGAGCATAGGCCGTACCAAATAGGCCTGCCACCCAGAACACCATGGAAAGAAGTCCGCTTTTCTTGGGACCTATTTTTTCTGCAAAAGATCCTAAAAAGCCTGCAGATAATCCAAGCATCAAAATAGCTAAGGAGAAGGTCCATGTTGTTTGTGACATGGTGAAGCCCATATCAGCCATGATAGGTCGTGTAAGCACGCTCCACGCGTACACACTACCGATGGATATATGTAGACCAATAGCTGCTAGTGCAATAAGCCAACGATTTCTCATAAGAAAACTCCTTTCATATAGGTGAGATGATTAAAGATTGTCTAGCATATTTGCTATGAGAGCACAAAAAAAGACCGTCTGAACAAAAGCTTGCCCAGACGGTCGGCTATCACACGATGTGTGCTACTGTGCATGTAGTCAATTCTACTTATCCGTCAGCCCAGTAGGAATATATTAATAATATAGCAAGTGAGAGAATATCTTGTCGGTGATGTAAGTCACTATCGTATGCACCAGAACATTTATAATTGAAAATAGGGAAAGGAACCATATGATTCCTTTCCCTGTTTAGATATGATATAATTATATCAAAGTGAGGCATAAATGGTTTGGTCGCCAGCTCTCGCTTCTCGAAAATGAAATTGAAGAAACGGTCTGACTCCACTGTCGGGCCTTTTTTCATGCCACGATAAGAAAGCTAGCTTTTAGCTAGAGGTCAATCACTTTGCTGCCATGATAATGGTCGCCACAAGTATGCCAAAGGAAATCATTAACGATAATACTTTGTATGTACTCATATTGATCACCGCCAATCCTCGAGTTGATTAGCAAAGGCTGGACCCATTTAGAGGCCTCAAGTTCAATATAGTGTTGTCAATAATAAAAGTAAATAGATTAGAGGTTCCTAATAGTCACCTATGTGACTATTAGGAACCTCTTTCGTTTTGTAATTATTATAATAGAATAGTTTAATTATGTTACAATAAAAATAAAATAATAGTTTTTATGGAGAGGGAGACTCATATGAAACGTTATATTATGTTATTAGGTTTAGGTTTATTTTTAGCAACACCTATGCTTTCACAAGCTAGCGATATAAAGCCAGTTATACGAGTTACGCATGTACATAATGGTCAATATGATGAGGCATTAGATGCTATTACTGACACCAAGTTTTATGGACCGTATCAATTTCGAGTATTAAAGGATGCTATTGAAACGCAAGGCGAAACAAAGGACATTGATGGTAGAGCATTTAGAACCTCTGATGGGGTATTTATGCATGTAAAGGCTAGATCTATCGATAGTACGAGTTCCACGTTAGATGCTGAGGTTAATGAGCTTGTTAAAGATAGAACGATTCCTGAACCTACCGTAAAGATGGTATTACCTATTACGCATAATGTAATAGAGGTCAACAATGATGGCGTGCGTAGTTTACTAACTGAATTTATGTATGGGTGGCCATTAGAGTATCGCACGGATATGGTATTGGTGACAGATTATGAAGATACTCGATACTACTATAATTTACAGTTTTATCGACATAAGTTACCTGAAGATATTCGTATAGAACAGTTGCGCCAAATGATTATGGATGCGCAGTTCAGTTATAAATAAGCTATATTGCTTCAGGTTTTTATATTCGAGCAGATCACTATATTAGTGGATGTATAATAGTTTGGTAAATAGGTATCGTGAAAGTAAATAGAAAAGAGGTTCCCCTTAGTCAACTTGTGAGCATAGGGAACCTCTTTTATTGTGCAAGAGTTTATATAGTTATTAATCTATTATAAGATACTTTTACCCAAAGGGAATACAGTTATGCCAAATACAATGGAGCCGAATGGATTATTTTTTTTGTTTTAACTCGTAAATCGATTGATTTATATGAACTTGTTATAGGTTATGACTATAATGTAGGATATTATTTATTTAAGTTTTGTACAATGCCTAGAATATCCTCTGCTTTACGGGCAATATGTGTTACGCCTAGTTCTTGGTGTAGAGATTCCTCTCTAAAGCCCCATGTAACACCGATGCAAAGTAAGCCGGAGTTTTCTGCAGTTGCTACGTCTACTTCGGAATCGCCAACATAAATAGATTCTTCTGGGGTAGAGTTTAATTCCTTTAAAGCTTGTAACACCATGTCTGGAGCAGGTTTACGTTGTAAGCCCAGTCTTTCACCGATGGCAACAGGCAAACGATCGCCAAAGTATTCTTTATTTAGTGGTGTAACGCCTTCTTGGATTTTATTAGATACGATGGCAAGTTTATAACCTTGTTCACGCAATACATCAAGCATATCTAGGATGCCTGGGTAGGGAGCTGTTGTATCTTTTAAATGCTCACCATAGTATGCTTTAAATTCCTCAATGTATGGCTCTAATTCGCTATCTGCTACAGAACTTGGTAAACATTGACGCATTAAATAGGTTACTGCGTTACCAAGAGCTGCTTTTACTTCTGCTAGAGTTTTTTCAGGGAAGTTGTGTGTACGTAGTACATGATTTACGGCATTAGCTAAATCTGTAGCCGTGTCGAGTAAAGTGCCGTCACAATCGAAAACGATGGTTGTATATTTCATGGGGACCTCCAATATAAAATCTACATGTACTTTATAAGTATAAGATAAATATGGGGAAAATCAAGTGAATAGGCTCATGACCTAATATAAATTATGTTACAATAGTAGCAGTACTAATTACAGTGTATAGGAGGCGCAGTATGACTGAAATACAAGCTCTTTTATTGATAAAATCGATTCTCGAATCCGCAGATATTCACGGTATTGAAAATATTCTAGCCGAGGATTGCGAATACATGTCCACAGGTCGTGGCATAATTGGTCGTAATCGCAATGAAACGATTGAGTTCTTGTCATCTATGGCTGAGTCCATCAAGGCAGATAATGTGCCTGTTACATGCAAGGTGATGCATATTACCGATGTGTACGAAGAGGACTCTTTATTTCACGAGGACCGTCATGGTCTGACTGTTTCTTATGAAAGCGGCGACAATTATGTGTACATGATTTTCGTAGACGTAAATGATGAGGGCCTTGTAGATCGCATCGTTTCTAGTCAGGAAAATTATAGCATTGAGTATGATGATCTTCGCTTTGGTGATGATGAAAATGAGTACGCCTTTATTACTGCTCCTACAACTGTAAAAGACTGGCTTACAGCCTTAAGTATGTGGCTTGAAACAGCGAATGTTGATGTGGATGATTTTTATCAGTACATCGATGAAGACACACGTGTTGTATTCCAAAAGGGGGATGCTGAATCGATTACTCTTGAAAGTGGCCTTGATGTAGAGGATTACTTTGATCAATTAATGAATCAACATTTTGATGCGGTTCCTCATATCATTCGTGATGAAGAAGATGGTCTTATCTTAACTTATGGTCCTATGAGTGCCATTGCTACTCTTAATGAAGAGGGCGCACTAGCTCTTATCAGTATCTATATCGACACACGCGACGAAGACGAAGCTACTGATGAAGTTGGCTATATCGAAGAAGAATTAACTAAAATAACAACTACTGAAGAAGATTTATTTTAATTAACTCTATCAGTAAAATGTACTATACTAAGTCTAAATATATATGGTTAGAGAGATACTACCAGTTAAAAGAATTATGTTTAGTCTAACTACATATGATTAATGAGATACTACCAGTTAAAAGTATTATATTTAGTCTAGAAATGTAAAAAACTACCAGTTAATTTCACGTTGTAGTAGATCGACCTCCTGTTATTGAAGATCGGTTTACCAAATAACATGACTAACTGGTAGTTTTAAATTTAATTAGAAATAATTATTTTTAACTGGTAGTATCTCAAAAAAGGGTATATATGAGATACCTGAAATTATTTTTAACTGGTAGTATCTTTAAAATAGATATATGTAAGAGAACCAAAAGCTTTTCTACATTTCGTCATGGTCCTTAATGAGACCTGCTTTTTTCTTTTTCCAGTAGGAGTAGTAGAATGGCAAGATTACGATACAGCCACCTAGACCCCATAATAATTGGTTAGTTTGTGCTTGGGCGAGCATCCAAAGGGATGTGCCAATAGCGATGACTGGGATTAAGTAGCCACCAGGGATGGTGTAGGACCGAGCTTTATCTGCCCATTTGCGACGGAAGATAATAACGGCCAAACATGTTGGTAGGTATTGTGTAAAACGAGATACCGCACTAATAGCTGCTAGTGTAGTAAAGGAACCAGACCATGCGAGTAATACGCTAGCAATGGCTGTAACAATAGCTGCTACATATGGTGCATTGTAACGATTGCGTTTGGCTAGAGCACTTGGCAACATACCATCTTCTGCCATGGATGTTGCTACACGAGGTGCATAGTAAGCTTCTGCAAAGTTGATACCACCCATAGAGATTAAGGTACCTATTAATACGATATACATACCAACAGGACCAACGATTGCATTAAACGCATCTTGTACTGGAGCTTTTGTATTTGCTAAGTCAGTACCAAGTACACCAATTGATACAGCAAGGATAGCCATATATAGGACAGATACAAGAAGCATGCACATGATAATCGCACGTGGCAAATTCTTTTTAGGATTTTTCATATCCTCTGCGGCAATGGCAATAACTTCAAATCCTGTATAGGCAAAGAATAGAAGAACTGCTGCTTGTGCAAATGATCCATCTACATAGATGTCTTGAGGGAAGACTGGTGTAAAGTTAGCACCATTTATAAAGAAGATACCAATGGCAATGAATAAAGCAAGAGGGACGAGCTTAGAAATAGTAATTAAGTTATTAACGAATTTAGATACATTAACACCAAAGATATTTACAATCGTAAGACCTATGATTAAGATACCTGAAATGACATCTTTTGCAAAATCATTACTTAATGCTGGTACTGCTGCGCCGAGTGCGGTAGCAAAGCCAACGGCCATCGCCGCCCAAGCAATAACAGTTACAATCCATTTGAGAACGCCCACTTCAAAGGCCCAAAAGTCACCTAATGCGTGCTTTGCATATAGATAAGGACCGCCATTACGTGTGAATAGGCTAGCTGCTTCTGCAAAGCAAAGGGCGATACAACCTGCAATAACGGCGTCAAATAGTAGGACGCCTAAACTAGCGGAACCAATGATAGAATACGCTTTGTTTGGTAGTAGGAAGATACCAGTCCCTACAATACCATTGATGCCTAGGAGTACAATACTCCAAAAGCCAAATTTTCCTGTTTCTTTCATACTAAAACCTTCCTATTATTTAGTTATATTTTCTCGAGCTGCTGTTACAAAGGCAGCAAATAAACGTTTTGCATTCTCGTCGTTTTCAGACATCATTTCTGGATGGAATTGGCAGGCTACTAACCAAGGATAGGAAGAATCTTCTAACGCTTCTACAGTACCATCCTTAGCTCTTGCTACCACTTGTAAACCTTTACCAACATGTTTTACTGTTTGATGATGGTGAGAATTTGTAATCCATGTGGAGCGGCCAATGGCACTAGCTAATTTAGATTCAAACTCAATGTCTACCGTATGCGTGCCAAGAGAAGGCGTTTGATTTTGGGAATGTTTAATCGTACAGTTTTCGTCATACTTCAAATCTTGGTATAGAGACCCGCCACGATATACATTTAAAATTTGGATGCCTCGACAGATACAAAAGATAGGAATTTGTTTTTCTTCTGCTGCTTTCAGTAAAGCAAAATCGAATTGATCTCGTTCTGGAAATACATCACCTAAACCTTGCAATGGTTCTTCACCATAATTAAGTGGGGATACATCGTGACCGCCAGATAATAATAAGGCATCTAGTTTTGATACTGTTTCGCGAGCCACATCAAGATTTTTAGTAAAAGGAATAATAACTGGAATGCCACCAGCTTCTTCGATGGAGCGTGGGTAGTCTTGGTTTACGTAAGAACGTAACAAATCTACATAGGCACCACTAGTATCTCGTAAGATATTACCAGATACACCAATAAATGGTTTTGTCATAATATCACCTCATATGTGTAAAATATTGTACAATTAGTATAATTTTAGTATATCAAATATTCGTGAATAAATAATACTACTATTGTAATTAATTATAAAACTTATACGTACTAAAATATGTTAAGAATGATACATTTTCTAAAATTCATATTGCTTTTGTAGGAAAATTATATACATATATGTTTTGTTAAAAACATGGTATGATAGATTACGAATAAACTGTACGGGAGGTTTACTATGGTTTTTCTTACATCCTTACAGAGCATCATACCTATTGTATTGCTAATCTCGCTAGGGTATATACTAAAAGGGCGAGGGATGTTTCACCCTATATTTAGTGGTAACCTATCTAGATTTATCATGTCTGTTGCGTTACCAGCCGGTGTATTCGTATCTGTATTGCATCATCTACATACATCGGATTTATGGGATCTTCGATATGGGATGCTAGCCGTTACATTAACTTATGTAATTGCGTATATCGTTGCTTTTATCATGATGAAAGCTCTGAAAGTACCTAGAGGTAGGCGTGGTATTTTTATCAATATGGTAGTAAATGATAACTGCTTATTTATTGGATTGCCAGTGCAAATCGCCCTCTTTGGTCAAGATGCGCTACCATATTTCTTGTTATATTATATCGGTAACACTATTTCAGTATGGATGGTAGGGGTATTCCTTATAGAATTAGATCCACTGCCTAATGCCGAATTAGGTTTTGATAATAGTAAAACGGATGGCATAAGTAATAGCACAGTAGATACAGAAACAAAGCGTAAGAAGTTTAAATTTGATTTGAAGAAGTTATTACCTCCACCATTGTTAGGGTTCTTTGTAGCATTGATATTCTTATTCTTTGAAATTCCTTTAGCACCAATTTTACATACTACATTGAATTACTTAGGTGATATGGTAACGCCATTATCATTGATTTATATTGGTATCGTACTTCATGATGCGGGCCTAAAAAGCATGAAGCTCAATAAAGATTCTATTGGCGGTATTATAGGTCGTTTTGTGATTTCACCGATTATCATGTTCTGTGTCATTATGGGATTGCAATATGGAGCAGGTATTGTCCTAGAACCAATAGCGATTATTACATTTGTTGTACAATCGGCAGGTCCCGTTATTGCAGTATTACCAATCGTAGCTAACGAAGCAAAATCTGATCTGCCCTTTGCTACAGGGCTTGTCATGATTAGTACTATATTATTTGTGGTAGCTATACCAATTATTATGGAAATTTTAACTATGATAGGAATAACGGCATAAAATGAGGAGAAGGTTCATTTCCTTCTCCTTATTTTTATGGTACAATGTATCCATAAGCAGGGCATAAATGGTTGGTAGCCAGCTCTCGCTTCTCGAAAATGTATTTAAAAAATAGGTTCCCAATAGTCACATAGGTGACTATTGGGAACCTATTTCATTTTGTAAGTATATTCACCTTATCTAAAGAATCTACCAATGAGCGGCATACCAGCACCATCGTTTTTATTAAGTCCTTTTAAAAGAACCATGATGATAACGTAGAGTAATAAGCCTTCGATACCTGTGAGTATGAAGTTAACCCACATTGGTAAGATATCTGTTAAGTAGTGGTAACTCAAGAAGATGAGGATACCCATAACACCGGCGCTGACCACGTTTTTCCAAAGTAAGGAAATATCGAGGAAGTAGCCTGTGTATTTTTTGATATAAATCAAGTTAAGCAATGCAGCAAAGCCAATATCAGCAACTGTTGCCCAAGCAGCACCGCCGATACCAAGCCATGGGATGGCCGTTAATGTCCAGTTAAGGATGACCTTGATTATTAGAGCAATACCCATATTAACTACTGGGATACGCGGCTTGTTGAGGCCTTGTAAGATACCTGTTGTTACTTGGTGCACACCGAGGAAGAAGATAGAGAACGCAGTAATTTGCGTTGCCAATTCTGCCTTAGGTGCATTATAAATCAAGGTTACTGTAGGTGCAGCGAGTACATATAATAGCACCGTAAATGGTACAGTTGCCATAAATGTTAGTCGCATAGAACCTGCAGTGCGGTCATAAATACCTTCTTGATCGCGTTTGGCAAAGGCATGAGAGATAGCTGGGACAATGCTTGTTGCAAGAGCCGCAGTAATAATAGTTGCCAAGTTGATGAGTGGCACCGCCATACCTGTAAGATAACCGAACAGTTCTGTTACTTCATTCATGGGGAAACCAGCATCTAAGAGTCGACGTGGTACGATGAGCAAATCGAGGTTGGCTGTTAATGGCAACATGATACTTGCTAAGGAAATTGGAATAGACAATGTTAAGAGTCGTGACAAAATTTCTTTAGCTGATTCACGAGGACCATCATAACTTTCACCAGTGCTACTTGCCTTAGGCAATTTGTAGTAATAGTACAAGAGCACTAGAAAGGCACCAAAGGCACCGACACCAGCACCTAAGCTAGCACCACCTGCAGCAGCTGGTAGACCATAAGGTAACAAGATAGCTGCGGCACCGAGCATGACGATAACACGTAACAGTTGTTCTACGATTTGGCTGACCGCCGTTGGCGTCATCATTTCATAGCCTTGGATATACCCACGGAAGCAGGAAATCCACGTTACAAAGAATACTGCCGGAGCGAGCGCGATGATAGAGTAGTAGGCACGGCTTTCAGCAATGAGACCACTAGAGATTAGCCAATCTGCACCAAAGTACATGGCAAGACTGGCGATAAAGCCTGTAATGGTTAACATTGTAAAAGATATATTGAATACTCTCTTAGCACCACCAAAGTCGTGTAAGGCTAATCGTTCTGCCGTCAAAATAGAGATGGCAATTGGCACACCTGCGCTCGAAATTTGTAATAGTAACAAATAGATAGGAAAGGCCATCTGGTAGATACCGATGCCTTCACCACCCAAGATGCGAGATAGAAGAATCCAGTTAATACTACCGATGGCTTTCACTACGAAACCGGCAATGGTTAAAATTAAGGTTCCTTTTAAAAATCCACTAGCCATTGATTATAGTTTATTGGAAGAACCTAATACATTTTTAATTTTGTGAGCTACCATGCCTTTAATAGCATCACGAGCAGGTCCTAAGTATTTACGAGGGTCAAATTCGGATGGATTTTGAGCCAAGTATTCACGTACAGATGCAGTCATTGCAAGGCGAAGGTCTGTATCAATGTTGATTTTGCAAACTGCCATTTGAGCTGCCTTGCGAAGCATTTCTTCTGGTACGCCTTGTGCACCAGGAATGTTGCCACCGAATTCGTTACATTTAGCTACGAATTCAGGCAATACGGAGGATGCGCCATGTAATACGATAGGGAAGTCAGGCAACAATTCGCCAACTTTTTTCAAACGGTCAAAGTCAAGGTAAGGGTCGCCTTTAAATTTGTAAGCACCGTGGCTAGTACCAATAGCAATTGCTAAGGAGTCTACGCCTGTAAGATGTACGAATTCAGCAGCTTGTTCTGGATCTGTGAAGCGAGCATCTGCATCAGATACGTTTACATCATCTTCAACGCCAGCCAAACGGCCTAGTTCTGCTTCTACTACAACGCCATGAGCGTGAGCATATTCAACAACTTGTTTAGTGATTTTTACGTTTTCATCGAAATCATGGTGAGATGCGTCGATCATAACGGATGTGAAACCACCGTCTACACAATCTTTACAAATCTCAAAGGAATCGCCGTGATCAAGGTGAAGAGCGATAGGTAAGTTGCTGTCTTCAAGAGCTGCTTCTACGAGTTTTACAAGGTAAATATGTTTAGCATATTTACGAGCACCTGCAGATACTTGCAAGATAAGAGGGGATTGTTCCTCTTTTGCAGCGTCTACGATACCTTGTACGATTTCCATGTTGTTTACATTGAAAGCGCCAACAGCATAGCCGCCTTCATAGGCTTTTTTGAACATTTCTGTAGTAGTAACTAATGGCATGTTGTCCTCCTTGGCCATAGGCCTGTCATATCATGTTATTAATACTGTGACTGCTAGTATTTCTAGCGCATATGAGCTAGATAAAAAACTAGTGTTATTGCAATCATATATCAATTCAAGTTAAGTATATCAAGAAACACTATAAAGGGCCAATATTTTTTGTATAACTTATGCATAAAATTCGTCAAATTTTATGGCCCATGTGGGTTAATTTTTATGTATTAGTGTTTATTTAGTAAATATTGATCACCTTAGTAGGTCAGTAATGCCTTCATATCCGATGGTATTGGTGCCTGTAGTTCTAACCATTCATCTGTCATGGGATGGTAAAAGCTAACGCGTGATGCATGGAGTGCTTGGCGTCCAATATAGTTTAAATGACCACCATATAAATCATCTCCCGCCAGAGGATATCCCAGTTGAGATAGATGGACCCGAATTTGATGGGTTCGCCCTGTATGTAACAAACATTGAACATGTGTGAAGTATTGGTCTCCCATATTTTGACTAATGGCATTACTACTAAGAACCGTTATATCTGTGTGAGCTGGTTTACCTTCGCTTGTACAACAACGCTCAATAATGCTACCTGGTTTACGTCCGATAGGCCACTGAATGCTTATAGAATTAGTAGGTAATTGACCTTCTACAATAGCATCGTAGTTTTTATGAAAATGAGTTCGCTTTTTATCAAACGCATGTTGTACTACAGAGGTTTTAGCGATGATAACAATGCCAGAGGTATCCTTATCCAATCGATGAACAGGGTGGAAATCATAATGCTGATTTGTTTCTTGGTAGTAATGTAGAACGCCATTTGCTAAGGTATGATCTCGTACCGTAGAGGTGGGATGCATAAGAACACCAGCTGCTTTGTTAATGACCAAAATATGCTCGTCTTCATAGACGATATCTAAATCCATAGGACTGAGGCTGAATTCCTGTTCTGGCGTTAATTTCATAACAAGATGATCGCCACCATGAACCAGAGTATTCCATGTAGCAGGCTCATCATTAACCGTTATGATGCCCTCGTTTCGTAAACGCCGCCTCATGCGCTGTGAAATATGTTGTTGTTTTATAATATGATTCATAGATTGTGTAAGTACATCAAAATCTACAATCAAGTCGATTATCGTTGCTGTTTTCATAGCTTTTATTATATCAAATAAATAGTAAATGAAGAATTTTTCATTATTTGTTGTATTTATATAGTCTCGTATAGTATAATCTTTATTAATGTATTTTATATATTTTTTATATGTAAGCATGTAAGCTTTTTATGGTACTGCAATTTCATTTTAGCAGTTCAATTTCTTTGAACCATATGTAGAGTTAATATGGTTTGCTTTGTAAAAGGAGAGGTTTATGAATCTTAACAAGAAATCCTTATTAGTCGCTTGTGTGTTGGCGGCTATGTCTACAAGTGCTTTCGCAGCATCTACAACAACATCTACTACTAGTACAACAGTGACGAACCAAGATACACCAACATCTACTAGTACACATGTGACTCGTGAGCAACATAGTTCTACTGTATCTACATTCAAAACAACGACTACAGAAAAATCTTCAAGCCGTTCTAGTAGTACTTCTGTAGGCGTAGGTGTAGGTATTGGCAGACTAGATACTTTTGTACCTATTTCTGGGGCTGTTAAAGAGCCACCAGCAGGTGTAAAAAAAGCTATGAAGGTATTAAAAGACGATTCCTTACTACAACAAGGTTATTTAGGGCTTGTAAAAGAAAAGGGTAAATGGGGTATCGTAGGTACTAATGGTCAAGTCGTACTCGCTCCAGCCTATAAATCCTTAGATGCATCTAGCAAGAAGGATGGTACTTTCTTTGTTGAAGAAGGTAAAAATAAAATTTCTCATATTAAAGCGGATGGCACTGTATTAGAATCTGGTAAAGAAGCACAAGAAGCTTTATATAGCAGCCTTAATGAGAAGAATACGGCTGTTAAAGAGTTAAATGACTTTGATCCTAAAACTGTTAGCCAAAGCTATCCAAGTGATTCTTATGTAGCTTTCACAGAAAAAGGTAAATTAGGATTTAAAGATGCTAATGGCAATGTAGTAATTCAGCCTCAATTTAAAGCATTACCTGATGTAGAAACTAAATTTAGTGAGGATCGTGCCTTTGTAAAAGCTAACGGCAAAGTGGTTGCTATCGATGGTAAAGGTACTGTACTGTTTAATGCTCCATCTAATGAAGTATATCCATATAAAAATGGTTTGGCTGAATTCCGCCGTAAGGTAAGTCACTTTGGTCTAGGTGGTATACTAGGTCTTGTAGGTATGGGCTACTTGTATAATCATGGTGGTGTATATCTTGAGGGCCTTGGTGGTCTTGTCGATGATGGCATGAAACGCGGTTATATTGATCGTAATGGTGCGATTGTAATCGATAGCAAGAACGATTATGTATACCCTATGGAAGAGCATGGCACTTTGGTTCGTAATGAAGGTAAATTAGGCTTCATGAATCGCCAAGGTCAATATGTTATTCAACCTGGTAACTATGAAGCTGGTACAATCGATGTAAACAACGTGTTGTTAACATTAAAAAATAAAGATACTAATAAATATGGTATTTTCGATATGGAAACAGGTAAACAAGAGGTACCGTTAAAATACGATACTATAGACTTTGTAGGTGAGCATGAAATGTCTGTTACTAACGATACAAATCGTTATGTAGTAGATATGGCTACTGGTCGCGTTATCTATAAAGGCGATAAATCTATGAACGTAAAAACGTTCCTTGGTGATACGTATACATGGGTATATAACAAAGACGGTAATTATAAGATTCTATCCCTTGATGGTACTGTGACAGAAACTCCAGTTATGAAAGATATTTCTGGTACTGGTAGCTTCTCTCATGGTTACAGCCCAGTAAAAATCAAAGGTAAATGGGGGATTATTAATTCTAAAGGTGAGTTAGTAGTTCAACCTTCTTACGATGAAATTACAATTTTATAATGATTATGTTAAGACTGTACTTGTAAGAGTGCAGTCTTTTTCTATTGTACGCCGAATAGGCATGACTAAACCCCCAGTTAAACTGGGGGTCGGTAAAAATTCTTAGAGAAAAGGAAAGAACCTCCTAGTGATAAAATGAAGTTGGTCTGGCAACCACAACATTTTAATATAGGAGGTTCAATGTCAATGAATGACGTAAAAAGCTTATCACATAGTAAATGGAGATGTAAATATCATATTGTTTTTGCTCCAAAGTATAGAAGGCAAATAATTTATGGTCGGATAAAAGCTGATGTAGGTAAAATTTTAAGAGATCTATGTAAGAGAAAAAATGTAGAGATAATAGAAGCGGAATGCTGCCCAGATCATATTCATATGGTAGTAACAATACCACCACATTTAAGCATATCGAGTTTTATGGGATATTTAAAAAGTAAAAGTAGCCTCATGATATTCGATAAACACGCAAATTTAAAATATAAGTATGGAAATAGACATTTCTGGTGTAGAGGATATTATGTGGATACGGTAGGACGATATGAAGGAGCGATAAAAGAGTATATTCGCAATCAATTACAAGAAGATATAGCGCAAGATACATTAAACTTTAAAGAGTATACTGACCCGTTTACGGGTGAGCCAGTAAAATAGGCAAAATAAAAGCCCCCGAGTAGGGGGCAGCCAGTGGTAATAGAGTGGTTGTCAGATCATTCAATGCCCTCTTTAGAGGGCCACCACTAGAGAAAGACCCTTATAGGGTCAGAGCAAACCACCCGTTCTACGGGTGGTTATGATTTAAAAAAATCGATTTACCTAGAAAATAAGCCTGTTATAAGGTATAATTATAGAGATATATTCCGATTTGGTGTAGGTTTACACTTTCACTTGGAATATGAGGATGATGAAAGTAATGCTATGAACCCCATGCCCAACGGGTTCAGGTGTAGGAGGTATAAAATGGCTAAAGATTGTTCCTTTGACGTTGTGTCCGAAGTGGATATGCAAGAGGTAGATAATGCGGTAAATCAAGCGAAAAAAGAGATTGGTACGCGTTATGATTTCCGTGGTTCTAAAGCGGAAATTAGTCTTGAAGGTGACACTATCAAAATCATCGGTGATGATGAATATAAATTGAATGCCATTATCGATGTTTTAAAAGGCAAAATGGTTAAACGTAACGTAGCGATTAAAAATCTTGATTACGGCAAAGTTGAACCAGCTGCTGGTGCTACAGTTCGCCAAATCATTACTATTAAAAAAGGCATTACAAAAGAAAATGCTAAAGAAGTAGTAAAAGCAATCAAAAACATGAAAATCAAGGTACAAGCATCTATCCAAGAGGATCAAGTGCGTGTATCTGGTAAGGATAAAGATGATTTGCAAGCAGTAATCCAAATGTTAAAACAATTGGATATCCCTGTAGAATTGCAATTCGTTAACTTCCGTTCCTAATAACATATGTCCATAAGATAGGGTTAGTTTGATTCATTGAAGTCGCTAACCCTATCGGTGTAGGAGGCCTTATGAAAGTAGAGGACATGAAGGGTGGCTATACCACAGGTTCATGTGCTACGGCAGGTATGAAAGCTGGTTTATTGGCCCTCTTAGATAAGAACATCGTGGACCAAGTGGTCATTGAAAATCCTCAAGGTCAGTATATTGAAGTGCCTATTAAAGCCGTAGAGGTTATATCCGATACAGAGGCTAAGGTGACCGTTATGAAAGATGGCGGCGATGATCCTGATGTAACCCATGGCAATGATGTAGAAACGACAGTAACCCTTGATGATACTGGTGAACTACGGTTCCGAGCGGGCTTTGGCGTTGGGACGGTGACTAAACCGGGCCTTGCTATGCCGCCAGGAGAACCGGCTATCAATCCAGGGCCTAGGGCGATGATGAAAATCGTCTTTGAAGAGCATTGTGTACATGGCCAAGGTGTAACAGTAACGGTGAGCGTACCAAATGGTATTGTATTAGCGAAGAAAACGTTAAATCATACCCTAGGTATCGAAGGTGGTATTTCCATTATCGGTACTACAGGTATCGTTAAGCCTATGAGTGAAGAAGGGTTCAAAAACTCGTTGGTGCCTCAGTTAAAAGTTATGAAAGCTAATGGTTGTGAAACGGCTGTTCTCGTGCCGGGCCGTATTGGTCAGGATCTGGCAGAGCAAGTACTGGGTATTCATAAGAACCAAATGGCAGAAACGAGTAACTTTATCGGCTTTATGCTGGAAAAGGCAGTTGAAATTGGCTTCAATCGTATCTTGATCATCGGTCATATTGGTAAGCTCATAAAATTAGCTAGTGGTAGTTTCCATACCCACAATCGCATGAGTGATGGCCGCATGGAAAGTATTGTGGCCTACGCTGCTTTAGAAGGGGCATCTCAAGCGGTGTGTGAAGAGTTATTTAATTGCCAAACCACAGAGTCTACGTTCCCTATTTTAGAACGAGAAGGACTGACTGGCGTATACCAACGTGTTGTAGATCGTGCATCTTTGCGTAGTGAGCGATATATTGCTAACGAAGCGGAGGTAGGTATCATTATTACCACCTTAAAAGGTGAGATTTTGGCAATGGATAAGCATGCAAAAGAGATAGGAGAGCTTGAACAATGGCACATACCTTGTATATCGTAGGCATTGGTCCAGGTAATCCTGATTATGTGGTGCCTAGAGGCCTTAATTTAATTAAACATGCCACTATATTGGTCGGTAGCGAACGGGCCCTAGAGGACTTTCAAGAGCCTGGCCAAATTACATACCCTGTAACAGGTAAGCTTAGTTTACTGGCTGAGCAAATTGAGCGTGAGCTCAACGACCATGATGTAGTAGTTATGGTAAGCGGTGATACAGGCTATTATAGCTTGTTACCGTATTTGAAAAAGAAATTTACTGCTAATCCTATTGAGGTTGTGCCAGGCATTAGTTCTATGACCTTTGCCTTTGCTCGACTCAATGAGGTGTGGCATGATGCGGATTTAATGAGCTTTCATGGTCGCCAACCGGCACCAGAGAAACTCGTATATGAAGCAGGTAAAAAGATGGGGTTCCTGACGGATCCTGAATATAATCCGGCGCATATTGCGCGTATTTTAATAGATGCAGGTTGGCCAAAAGAAACGAGAGCAGCGGCCCTTGAGCGCTTGAGCTATGATGATGAAAAAATCGTAGATTCCACGCTTGAGGTGTTAACTGAGCTTGAAGGCTTTGGTCATTCTGTAATGGTGGTACTAGGATGAGACATTTTTTCGGAATTCCTGATGACGAATTTATCCGTGGCGACGTGCCGATGACGAAATGCGAGATTCGCAAAGCTGTTATGAACGAGGCACGCATCGAAGAGGATAGCATCGTCCTTGACGTAGGTGCTGGTACGGGCTCGATTTCTATCGAAGCAGCCTTGGCAGCTCCTAAAGGGCATGTATATGCGATTGAACGCTTTGATAAAGGCATCGACCTTATCAATGAAAACATGAAGAAGTTCAATGTAAATAATATGACAGTGATTAAGTCCAAAGCTCCTGAAGGCATGGAAGAATTGCCTGACCTTGATGCGGTTATCATCGGCGGTAGTGCTGGTGGTATGACTGGCATCATGGACGAAGCACAACGTCTATTAAAAGTAGGCGGTCGTTTAGTAGTTACTGCGGTAACGATGGAAACTGGTTATACTATCTTAAAAGAATTGAAAGGTCGTCCTTTCACCTATGAAGGGTACCAAATGTCCATCAGTCGTTACCGCAAGGCGGGTCCCTATCATTTGTTAGACCCATTGAGTCCGATTTTCATTGTATCTGCAACGCGTATCGCAGAAGGAGAGTAATATGGTTGACGTACATATCGTAGGCGCAGGCCCTGGGGATCCCGAGTTAATTACTCGCAAAGGGTATCGTTTAGTGCAAGAGGCAGACGTTGTTATCTACGCTGGCTCCTTGGTAAACCCTGCCATTTTAGAGGCTTGTAAACCAAGCTGTGAAATCCATAACAGTGCGACTATGAACCTTGATGAGGTGTTGGCTGTTATGAAAGCTTCTGTTGAGGCTGGTAAAAGCGTAGTTCGCCTTCACACAGGTGACCCTGCTATTTACGGTGCTATTCAAGAGCAAATGGATGCACTGGCTGGCATGGGTATTTCTTATGAAGTCGTGCCAGGTGTAAGTTCTTTCCTTGCTACAGCGGCGGCTTTGAAACAAGAATATACACTACCTAATGTATCTCAAACAGTTATCATTACGCGCATGGAAGGCCGTACACCAATGCCTCCAAAGGAAAAATTGCGCATGTTAGCATCTCATGAAGCTACTATGTGTATTTTCCTTAGCGTTCAAATGTTAGATAAGGTTGTAGCTGAACTCATCGAGGGCGGTTACGACAAAACGACTCCAGTGGCTATCGTGGTAAAAGCGTCTTGGCCTGACCAACGCATTATCCGTGGCACATTGGAAACCATTGCGGACATCGTAGCAAAAGAAGGCGTATTGCGCCAAGCTATGATTGTAGTAAGCCATGTATTAGATAGTGAATACGAATTATCTAAGCTTTACGACAAAGGCTTTGCTCACATGTACCGCAGTGCTAAGGACTAGTATGATGAAAGAACTAGAAACTGTTGCGCCTTTGACGGGAGGCAAGAAGAATAGAACAGCTATTCTTTCTGTGTCTGAACGAGGTGCAAAGTTAGGTCAACGCATTAAGTCTTTGGTGGCACCTCATGCAGATTGCTTTGAAAAAGAAAACCGTCCATCTGGTGGTGAGGCTATCTATTTTGATTCCCTCAAAAACCATATTGGACAGATTTTCAAAGATTACGACCAAGTGTTATGTATTATGGCACTCGGTATCGTAGTGCGCATGATTGCACCATATATTGAGCATAAATCCAAGGATCCTGCTGTAGTCGTTATGGACGAAGTAGGACACCATGTGATTAGCTTGCTATCTGGTCACCTTGGGGGCGCCAACGAATGGACGCAGTCCATTTCGCTGGCCATCGATGCGGACCCAGTCATTACAACTGCAACGGATGTAAATGGATTGCCAGCGCCTGACGTGTTGGCGCGCCACGAGCATCTGTTGGTGGATGATTTCCAAACCTTGATCAATGTGAACTCTGCTATCGTTGGGGGAGAGCGCATTGATTATTATATCGATGCAAGCTTAGAGAATGCTGAGCATTTAGCGGAAGTTACAAAAGCTCATATTGGTGAACATGGTATGGTTCACGTTATTTCTTTAGATCAACTAGAGTCTATGCCATGTAAAAATGAAAGCTCTGAAGAGGGTGCTTCTCGGGTGGTCATTACGGACAAAGTAATTGCCGAGTATGGCCATCAATTGATTTTGCGTCCTCGTACCTATACGATGGGCATTGGCTGCCGAAGAGATACGCCGAAGGAATTAATTCTTGACGCCATACAACAGTCGCTGGCAGCGCATAAGCTTTCACCAAAGAGCCTTGTAACGGCAGCATCGGTCATTGTTAAACAAGATGAAGTAGGCCTCTTAGAGGCTATGCAAATTATGGGGTGGCCTATCGTGTTCTATACACAGCACGAGATGGCACCACTCATTGAAGAAGAAGAATTAAAAGAATCTAATTTTGTAAAAGGAACTATAGGAGTAGGAAACGTATGCGAGACAACGGCATTACTAGCGGCCAAGAGCCGAACATTAATACAGCACAAAACAATTTATCCCAAAACAACGGTAGCCATTGCACAGGTAACATCAAAGTAATCGGTATCGGCCCTGGCGATGAAGAGTTTATGACACCGCAAGCGCGCGAAGCTATCTTAGCGGCTGATCGCGTTGTAGGTTATTTGACATACCTCGACTTGATTAAAGACCTTATCGAAGGTAAAAAAACTGTAGGTACAGCGATGATGCAAGAAGTAGATCGTTGCCAACAAGCCGTTGATTTGGCGGTAGAAGGTCATCAAGTAGTTGTAGTATCCTCTGGTGACTCTGGCGTATACGGCATGGCAGGCCTCGTGTTAGAACTTGCTAACAAAGTACCAACAGAAAAACGCCCTTCCGTAGACATCGTACCTGGCCTTAGTGCTGTAAACGTAGCAGCATCTGTATTGGGTGCACCTTTGATGCATGACTTTGCAGTAATTTCCTTGAGCGACTTGATGACTCCATGGGATCTTATTAAAAAACGTGCTGACCTTTGTGCACAAGGCGATATGGTTATTTCCTTGTACAACCCACGTAGTAAAAAACGCGTTACTCACTTAGATGAAGTTCGCGAAATCGTTCTTAAATACCGCGACCCTAAAACACCTGTTGGGATCGTGCAAAAAGCAGGTCGTCCAGGTCAACAAATGGTAATTTCTGACCTTGAAAACTTCACTAATGAAGAAGTAGATATGCAAACACTTGTTATCATCGGTAACAGCCAAACCTATGTTGAAAATGGTCGCATGATTACACCTCGAGGCTACAAATTATGATTTGGGTCATTGCCGGTACTTTGGATGGTCGTACCTTAGCAGTAGAAATCCAAAAACGGACTGGTGAAGATGTGCTTGTTACGGTTGTTAGTCAATATGGTGCAGAGCTTGCTGCCCATAAAGGCATTACCGTACATACGGGCCGTCTTGACCAAGAGGCGATGCAAAACTTGATTAAAGAGCACAATGTACGACTCTTAATTGATGCAAGTCATCCGTATGCTGCTATTGTTACAGCTACGGCTCAAGATGCAGCAAAGGCTGAAGGTATACCTTTTGTTCGCTTTGAACGTAAAGAGGTACCATTACCAGAGTATGATAAATTACATATCGTAGTAGACGAAGTGGAAGCAGCTAACCTTGCTGGCCAATTAGCGAAGGACAATAACAGTCATGTGTATTTGACTACTGGTAGTAAAACAATGCACATCTTTGCCAAATCTGAAGCCTTGCAAGATTGCGAAGTATGGACACGAATTTTGCCAACTGCAGAGGTGTTACAAATGATGGAAGACCTCAATGTGAGTCCAAAGCGCATCGTTGCAGTGCAAGGTCCATTCTCTTACGATATGAATCGCATTATGTTCCACGATACAGAGGCTAGTGTTGTAGTTATGAAAAACTCTGGCCTTGTAGGTGGTGCTGATACAAAATTACAAGCAGCCATGGATCTTGGCATCCATGTTATTGTTATCGATCGTCCACGGGTTAAGATTGAAAGCCACGTGGTATCATCGAATGATGAATTTTTCAAATTATGGGAGGACACTAATGGATTACGTTAAAAATCCTAAAGAGATTGAAGATAAAAGTATGCAAATCATTTACGATTATGTGAAAGATTTAGGCTTAACCGATGATGAAGTACGTGTAGTATCCCGTACTGTACATGCTTCTGGTGACGTTGAATACGCTCAACTCGTAAGAATGAGCCCTGGTGCTGTTCAAAAGGGTATCGAAGCATTGGAAAATGGTGCTAATATCTACACTGATGTAGAAATGGTGCGCACAGGTATCTCTAAACCAGCTCTTAAAATTCGCGGTAATGAAGTACACTGCTTGATCAAAGACGAAAACGTAGCTAAAATGGCTAAAGAATTGGGTGTGACTCGCTCTATCGCGGCTATGCGTACATTTGGCAAACAATTAGAAGGCCAAATCGTTGCTATCGGTAATGCTCCAACAGCATTGTACGAAGTATTGCGTTTAGCTCTTGAAGAAGGCATTAAACCAGCTCTTATTATTGGTATCCCTGTAGGCTTCGTAGGTGCTGCAGAATCCAAAGACTATTTGATGGAAGTATCCCCAGTTCCTTACATCACTGTAAAAGGTAACAAAGGTGGTAGCCCAATCGCTGCTTCCGTATGTAATGCATTGCTTTACACAGACGTTAAACGCAATGACATGCTCTTCGTAGAAGGCAAAGAGTCTAAATAGTATATGACCCGAATCGTATGTTAGTAGTTTTGCGATTCGGGTTTTACTGTATATATTTTTCATGATAAGTTACTGATATATTGCAATATAATAGATTAGTTTTCTTGTAATATAGCTGATTTTTGAGATACCACCAGTTGAAAGTAATGCATTGGTCTTAAATATTATCTTTTTACAGATACTACCAGTTAAAAATAAATATTTTTAACTGGTAGTATCTCTATAATAGGTGGTACTAAGTCAAAAAATTAGTATTAAAAAAATAACTTATTCGATATATGACGGTATGGAGAGGGGGTTCGTATGGCATCAATTAATGAACGAAAAGCTTTTCGTTTATCAGTGATTTTTATCTTACTTATAGCCGTTATAGCTTGTATGATTATATCTCTTATTTGGGGTTCTACACCTGTATCGCTAGCAGAGATATGGAGAACGTTATGGGTTGATGAATTAACAGATACGGCTTCACAGATTATTTGGAATATTCGCTTGCCCCGTAATATTGTGGCTGCTTTGGTAGGGGCCTGTCTTGCAGTATCGGGGGCTATATTACAAGCGGTTATGAAAAACCCACTGGCGGATCCACAAATTGTAGGGGTATCCTCTGGTGCAGGTCTTGCCGGTGTTATCGTACTGATTTTGTTCCCAGGATACGATTACATCGTTCCTCTCGTAGCCTTCTTAGGTGCGATGGGGGCAGCTCTTATGGTATATGCACTGGCTTGGAAGAATGGAGTGCGACCTAGTCGCATCATCTTAGCTGGTGTAGCTGTGGCGGCCTTCTTAGGCTCTGGTATTTCTGCGCTTCTCGTATTTTACGGGGACCGCGTACAAGGTGCATTGCTTTGGATGGTCGGAGGCCTGTCGGCTCGTAGTTGGCCTCAAGTGGAGGTATTATTCCCATATGCCATGATTGGCCTTTTCCTAGCTTGCTTAGGGGCAAAACGACTTACCATTTTAAGCCTTGGTGATGAGACGGCCAAAGGTCTCGGTCTTAAGGTTGAACAGACTCGTTTTATGATGACTGCCGTAGCAGCTTTGTTGGCAGCGGGTGCCGTTAGTATAGCGGGCCTTATCGGCTTTGTCGGTCTTGTTATTCCTCATATGCTACGCCTTATTATCGGTAACGACTATGCGTATCTATTGCCCGGGTCTGCCCTATTAGGTGCTTTTGTTCTCGTTGTGAGCGATACGGTAGGGCGCGTTCTCATGAGTCCCATTGAAATTCCTGTAGGCATTATCATGGCCTTCTTTGGGGCGCCGTTCTTCTTGTACCTATTAAGGAGGGATAGCTGATGAGTACAAATAATTCTGCTATTGCTGTAAAACAGCTATCCGTTACCCTAGGAAATCGTCATATTTTACACGATATTTCAGTATCGATTCCAGTGGGAAAAGTTACGACCTTAATAGGGCCTAATGGATGTGGTAAAAGTACACTTTTACGTTCTATGATCGGTTATATTTCTAGTCCTAGTGAGTGCGTAACCATCTTTGATAAGCCATTATCCTCTTATTCACAAAATAAACTGGCTCGTCAAATGGCATTCTTACCACAAGTACCGAATATGCCAAAGGATATGACCGTAGAGGAGCTGGTGTACTGTGGTCGTTATCCGTACCAAAACTGGTGGAAGAATACGGCAAAAGAGGATAGAGAAATCGTAGATTATGCATTGTCTATTACGAAAACAGATCATCTTCGTCATCAACTGATACCATCTCTATCTGGTGGTGAGCGGCAACGGGTTTGGATTGCTATGGCATTAGCACAAGAGCCAAAACTCCTTGTATTAGATGAGCCAACAACCTATTTAGACATCAATCACCAACTTGAAATTATGGAACTTTTAAAACGCCTTAACAAAGAGCAAGGTTTAACAGTTCTCATGGTACTACACGACTTAACACAGGCGGTACAATACTCTGACTATATGGCTGTTATCAAAGCAGGTCACTTAATTGCCGCAGGGAACACAAAGGATATTACCTCGGATTCACTTTTTAAAGAGGTGTTCTCTGTAGACGTGCAAGTAGATAACTTTGACAATAAACCATATGTACGTGTGAAGGGTTTATTGTAGCTGTTGATTGATAACTAGTATTATAGTGGTAACAAACATTATGAAAAGCATGAAATGATAGTTATCAAAATATAAATAAGTTTGAATAATAGATACGAATAAAAAAAGGGGCTATAACTAGAATGTACTAAATGCATTCTGTTATAGTCCCTTTTTGGTTTTTAAAACGTTACGTCTATACCGTATGCTTCTTTTACTAAACGAGCCATAGCCTCAGGTGTTTGTAGACCTGGGTTTAATAGGAATAGTTTAGAAGGTAAATAAATAACGCGATTATTTTGTACTGCTTTCAAGTTAGCCCATGCAGGATTATCTGTCATGGCTTTTTTCATAGCTTTTGTAATTTCTTCTTCTTTACCCATTGTTACAATAAAGATAATGTCAGGATTATCTGCTGTTAATGTTTCTAAGGAGTAAGGTACTGTTTTATCCTTGGTTGTACCCTCTAGGTGGGAGGCAACAACATTTGTCATACCTAGTTCTTTTACCATAGATGCAGTCACTGCTTCATCAGTTTCGGCAGTTACACCTTTCCCTGTGGCACGTAACACGGCAACACGTGCAGGCTGTTGATTTTTAACTGCATCTTTTACCTTGGTGATATTGCTTTCATAGGTAGTAATAACAGATTTAGCCTTGTCTTGATGATTGGTTAATTCTCCAAGGAATGTTAACATTGGTACATTATCTTTAATACCATCGTAATCAAAAAGTACGGTTGGAATATTATTAGCTTGTAATTGGGATTCATATTTTTTATGTTGATTTACTAAACCCAATACCAAATCTGGTTTCAAGCCTAATAGTTGTTCCATGTTGATATTTGCAGTTTGACCAAGAGCGGGTAGAGCTTCTAATTCTGGGGGTAATTTATCAGTTGTATTGGCACGGCTAATGGCTTTACCATCGACAGCATAAAGCATAGATAAAACGGAATTAGATAATACAGCAATTTTTTGTGGATCCTTTGGTACTGTATAGGTTTGACCGTTATAGGTCAATTCCTTTGTAGTAGCAGAAGAGCTGGATGTGGATTTACCACACCCAGCTAGTGCTAGTACAATCATAACCAAAGCGATACTACCAAGTAGTAGTTTTTTCATGATGTACTCCTATGTACGTTTTTAACGATACAATTTAATTGTTAAGTAAATTATTTTTCTAATGCATCCCAAGCTTCGTTAGCACGTTCAACGAAGATATTACGGATATTTTGGTTTTCACCAAGGCCATGAAGGTATGTATCTACTTTGAAGCCGTCTTTTTCAAGGATGGATTTATGGGAATCTGGTTCATTGCCTGCCATGTCGTTATTAGCATGATCACCAGCTACCATCATGAATGGCATCAATGTAACATGTTTAATACCGTGCATTTTCAATTGAGGTACAACTTGTTCAAGATTTGGAGTACCTTCTACAGTGTAGATGTATACATTTTTCAAGCCAAGGGAATGGATACGATCTTGGATTACAGAGTAGTAAGCATTGGAAGGATCTGGAGTACCATGAGCCATGATAAGAAGTGCATCTTCTTTACCTAATTTAGGGAATTGAGATTGAACAGCTTTAATTGTTTGTACAACTTCATCAGTTTGACCTTCTTGACCCATCCAGTACATAAGTGGAGTACCAAGAGTCATTTTTTTGAAGTTATTTTTGTATAAGTTGTAAACAGCAACATCATAGTTATATTCCATACCAGGAATAACATCCAAGGATGTTAAAGCTACACGAGTGTAACCTTCAGCTTTTAATTGGTCTAACGCTTCTTCAGGTGTAGGATATGTAATACCTTCTTTTTGTTGGATACGATCACGGATGATATGACTAGTGAAAGCTGTTACTACTTTTGTGTTTGGATGAGCTGCTTTAATAGCATCTACAGTAGCATCAATAGTTTTAGCACGAGTATCTTTGTAAGTTGTACCAAAGCTCATAACAACGATGGCATCTTTATTTTGAAGATTTTGAAGTTCTTTAGTTTCATGTGTGCGAACACCAATAGTAGATGCTTCTTTCAATGCTGGTGTAGGATCTTTTACTTCTTCATTTAATTGGTATGCCGCGTGAGATACAACAGGTGCACCAACGGATACTGCTAGACCTAAAATGGCGGATGCTAATGCTAATTGTTTTTTCATTTTAATACTCCTATCCATAACTAAACTACAGTCTATGCAATAATCTTAGTAGTGTAGATAAACTAATATAAATAATTATAGATTTATAGACTACTATAGATTAATTGCATATATATAACCTTACGCCAATCGTAACAAAGGGAAATAGGGGTGTCAATAAACCCCATACCCCTAGAAGTATAGGAAAAATAAGGTGTTTTTAAGAGAATAATGTGATGAGTATAGCATAGTATTAGCTTTTATAATTATATTCTTTTTAGTTATATGGATATGAATATATGAATATATAAGTAATTTTATTTTCTTATTATCTGGATAAATTTTGATATTATTTCTCATTGACTTATATTCGTGAATCTTGTACTATTATTACATAGTAGTTGATAACAATTTTCAGTTATGAGGGTTGTATCATGTATGAGCAATATGGAGGTCACATATGAAAGGCATAATTATTGCATCCTTTGGATCAATTTATCAAGATGCTGTGGAGAAATCCATCGGCAGTATAGAGAAAAAAGTACGTTCCATGTATAGCGATATGGAGGTACGCCGTGTATTCTTATCTGATGCATTAGTAGAGAAGTGGAATGAGAAATATGATGAAAAGATTTCTTCTTTCACAGAGGCTATGCAAGATTTTGCTCGCAAGGGCATTGATGAGGTATACATTCAACCTGTAACATTAGTAGCAGATCAGTGTTACCAACAAATGCGTAAACAAGCATTGAAGTTTTTACATAGCAATGAATATGGTTTTAATCAAGTAAATATTGGTAAACCGTTACTTACATCATTAGGTGTAAAAAACTATGCTGACGATTATGAAGCAACATTGGAAAGCATTGTGCGTCATGTTAATACAAAAGCACTTAATAAATCTGTAGTGCTCATGGCAAATGGTCAAAATCAATTAGAGTTCAGTACATTACAATTAAAAGCTATGTACGGTGCAGCACCAAATGTAGTAGTATTTACTACAAATGGGTTCCCTACGTTTAAACAAGCACTTACATTATTAGATCGTATGGGTCATAAAGACTTGTTAGTAGTACCATTAGCTCTTATTGGTTCTACACATTTAATGGACTACCTTGGCGGTGAACGCTCTGACTCCATTTATGCATTGCTCGCTGAAGAAGGGTACAATGTAGATATTTGGAATGAAGGTCTTGGTGAAAACCCTTATGTACAAGATTTATTCTTGAAACATTTAGGCCAAGCTATCCGCATGTCTGATCGGAAGCGTCCCATGCCTCGTGAATCTGTAAAACCTGTTATGACAAACTCTCGTATGGAAGCACAAGGTATGATTTCTTAGATTGATCTCTTACATAATTAGACATACATCTCTCCACACTCCTTTATATACGTAAAAGTCCTCCTTGTTGGAAATCCAATGAGGAGGATTTTTACTTTTACTATGAAAAATATTTATAATATCCATTTTATACGTCCTATGGTATGCCCCTAATGTGTCGTCTATGGTATGATTAAGATACATTATTAATTAGATAAGGAGACTTCCATGAAACAAGCTATTTTAGTTGTTGCTTTTGGGTCCACTGTTGACAGTGCTCGTGAACATAATATTGATTCCGTTGTGGAGCATATCCGTAAATCCTATCCAGATTATACTGTGGAATTAGCATTTTCTTCTCGTATTATCGTTAAACGTTTACGTGAACGCGGTATTGAGGTGCCTACTGAACAAGGGGCGTTAGAAAAACTTATCCAAGACGGGTATACACATGTGTATGTACAACCACTTCACTTCACTGGCGGTGAAGAGTTTGATAAATTGAAAAATAATATCCTTGCTCATGAAGGGGAGGGGCAACTAGAAGTATTGCGTGTAGGTAGACCTCTCGTATATTATATAGGGCAAGAAGACCATCCAGATGATTACCAAATCTTAATTAACCGTTTCATTAAATCTCTTAACATTTCTAAGGACGACGGTTTATTACTAGTTGGTCATGGTGGCCTAGGCTCCGGCAACTCCTCGTATGGTAATTTACAGTTCAAATTGATTCGTGATGGCCTCACAAATGTACGTATCGCCGTTTTAGAGAATGCTCCTTATGTGGCTGACGTAGCTATGCCATGGGAATGGCTTGATGGGAAGCGTCCAAATACAATTTATGTGCACCCATTATTATTAGTTCTTGGAGATCATGCACAAAACGATCTCTTTGGTGACGAAGAAGATAGCGTTATTAATGAACTTGCCGATTATGGTTATGATGTTAAACCAATCCATAGAGCACTTGGTGAATATGAAGCAATACAAGATATCTTCCGTCAACATGTGCAAGATTGTATTGATGATTTGTATGGCAAACGTAGTCCACATCGTCCAACAATTCCAAATATTAAATAGTAGTTTTGTATATCTTGCATAAATTAGTTATAATAAAAGATATTGTAATTATAAATAGAATGTAACTATAAGAATAGGAGAACCCCATGAAAGGTAAATTATATGGCATTGGCGTAGGCCCTGGCGATTCTGAATTAATGACTGTGAAAGCTGCTCGTATCGTAGGTGAAGCAGATATTATCATCACACCTAAAACAGAAAAGAAAGATGGTTCTGTAGCACTTAATATTGCTTCCCCATACATTCAAGAACATACAGAAATCGTTCCTGTAGTATTCCCAATGGTATTGGATGATGCTACACAAGAGGAAGGCTGGCAAGAAGCAAAACGCATTATCTTGTCCTACTTAGATCAAGGTAAAAGCGTTGTGTTCTTAACATTGGGTGATCCTATGTTCTACAGCACATACATGTATGTATATCGCTTGATTGAAAATACTGGTCATGAAATCGAAACAATTCCTGGCGTTACTGCTTTCTGTGCTATTGGTTCCCACCTTGGTTATCCAATCGTAGAGAAGGAAGAAGTATTAGCTATCGTTCCTGCTACAGCACCTAAAGAAAAAATCGATGCTGTATTAGCCGTAGCTGATGATGCAGTAATCATGAAAGTGTACAAAAACTTTGATGAAGTACAAGAAACATTGCTTAAACACAATATGGCAGATGATGCGGTTATGATTAGCCGTGTAGGTTTGCCGGATGAGCAAGTATACGTAGGCCTCGATAACATGCCAAAAGATACTAAACTCAACTACTTGTCTACAATCCTTGCAAAACGTAAGGACCGTTAACAAACACGTCGTATTACGAGGTAATATCTATGAACACAGTACATATTCCACGTGTTGTCATTGCTGGCACTAACTCTGGTGTAGGTAAAACAACTATCGTAGCGGGCTTATTGGCTGCTTATGCAAATGGTGGACGTACGGTGCAATCCTTTAAAGTAGGCCCGGATTATATTGATCCGGGCTTTCATAAAATTGCATCCGGCCGTGACAGCTATAATTTAGATACGTGGCTCGTGCCACCTCACAAATTAAATCCTTTCTTTGCTACTATGGCGCATGGAGTAGACCTTGCTATTATTGAAGGTGTTATGGGCCTTTATGATGGTGGTCGAGAAGGCGTTAGCTCCACAGCTCAAATTGCTAAGCAATTGAATGCACCGGTGGTGCTTGTTATAGATTGCAAGGCGATGGGTGAAAGTGCGGCAGCTATTGCTAAAGGTTTCCGTGATTATGATCCAGAGGTAAACTTTGGCGGCGTTATCTTGAACCGCTTAGGTTCTGCCAACCATGAGCGTATGGTTCGTGAAGGCATGGATAAAATAGGTGTACCTGTTATTGGTGCTATTTATCGAGATGACCGTATGCACTCTCCTGAGCGCCATTTAGGACTTACGCCTGTTACTGAGATTGATCCAACAGAGGCAATCAACACGATTCGCGAAGCCGTTGAGAAAATGGTAAATCTAGATCAATTGTGGGACATTGCGTCTAGTGCACCTGCTATTGAGTTGCCAGAGGCTGTAGATGCTGAATCCGTTGAAAAGCGAGTTAAAATTGGTGTTGCCTATGATGAGGCATTCTCTTTCTACTATCCCGCAAGTTTAGCTGCCTTAGAAGAAAAGGGGGCCGAGCTCGTTTATTTTAGCCCTCTTAATGATTTAGTGATCCCCGAAGTAGATGGCCTTGTATTTGGTGGTGGCTTCCCTGAAATGTTCTTGTTTCAACTCTCTAGTAACGAGTCAATGAAGGAATCTATCCGTGAAGCTAATGAAAAAGGTATGCCTATTTATGCAGAATGTGGTGGCCTCATGTATTTATGTGAAAGTATCCACGATTTTGAGGGTGCTGTATACGATACAGTAGGTATTGTACCTGCTAATTGCATTATGCAACAAAAGCTACAAAAAGTAGGGTATGTTACGGCTACAGCTAAGAGAGATACCTTATTAGGTGCTGCAGATACATCTCTTCGAGGGCATGAGTTCCATTTCTCTACGATGGAACCCACAGTAGAAGACTTCCCGTGGGCATTCCACCTAGAAGGAGGCCGAAAACCTCAATCTTATGATGGCGGCTATGCTACGGATAATGTATTAGCATCGTATTTACATTTGAACTTTGCTGGTTCTGATGAAGGTGCACAACATTTTGTTGATATATGTGCTAACTATAAAGCTAAAAGGAGCTAAATATGAGTGAACGAGGCTTAATTTTAGTTAATACTGGCAATGGTAAAGGAAAAACTACGGCCGCTTTAGGTGTTGCATTGCGTGCTGTTGGTCAAGGCTTTAAGGTTCTCATACTACAATTTATTAAAAGTGGTAATGGCTATGGCGAACTAGCAGGTCTTGCTAGATTAGGGGACCAAGTAGAAATTCGCTCCATGGGTAAAGGCTTTATTTACTATAAACGGGATGAGGTTAGCGACGCTGAATTGGCACGTCACAAAGAGGCAGCTCAAGAGGCTTGGCGTACACTGGTTGAAGAGGTAAATTCCGACCGATGGGATCTTATTATTATGGATGAAATCAACAATGCCATTAATTATGAACTTATTGATGTAAATTCTGTAGTAGATATGCTTAAACATAAACCTAAGCGTTTACACGTTATTTTAACGGGGCGTTATGCGAAGCCTGAAATCATTGATATAGCTGATACAGTAACAGAAATGAATGTAGTAAAACATGCCTATGAAAAAGGAATTAAGGCTGCTAAAGGGATTGAGTTCTAATACGCAGAGCTTGAATATAAATAAATCTAAAAATTTCGAAAAAGTTCTTGCTAAAACTATATCGAAAATGTATAATATAGTCATAAGCACAAGGTGCTAAATATTCTTGACATTAAGTATGTATATAACACTAACCAGGAGGTTAACTATGGCTGTACATGATTACATTAAATCCGGCGATTTTGCTACTGAAAAACACGTTCCTGTTATCGAGACTGTTGACACTGTAAAAGCAGGTGAAACTTTCCACGTAACATTGTCCGTTGGTAAAGATATCGCACATCCTAACACTGTAGAACATCATATTGAATGGATCAAATTGTACTTCGTAGCTGAAGGTACTCAATTGCCATTCGAAGTTGGTGAAATTTCCTTCAACGTACATGGTGATGGCGCAACTGCAAACGAAGGCCCTGTACATGCAATTTCTGAAGGTTCTTTGGCAGTTTCCTTGAACAAATCTGGTAAATTGATTGCTGTATCTTACTGCAACATCCACGGTTTGTGGGAATCCGAAAAAGAAATCACAGTTGCTTAATTAACTTAATCAACTAATAAAGACCAGCCATAAGGCTGGTCTTTTTGTATGTAAATCTTAATAATAACTGAAATAATTATACTAAAGTTGTGTCCGTGCTCGAAAGAGTTTTGTTTTTGCGCAGTGGATAAATTGCCTTGTATCCCTTTACAGTGCTATTTGTTTGTGGTAAAGTATATGCATATTGATTTTTAGTAGATAAGTTAAATGAGGGATTATTGTGGCCTTAATCGTTAAAAAATTTGGTGGTAGTTCCGTAGCTACACCAGAAAAAATATTTAATATTGTTGATCGCGTCCTTCGTGAGAAGAAAGAAGACGATAAAATCGTTATTGTTGTATCCGCTATGGGTGATACAACAGATGACTTGGTAGCATTGGCTAAAGAAGTAACATCTAAGCCTTATGGTCGTGAAATGGATCGCTTGTTATCTACAGGTGAGCAAGTAACGATTGCATTAATGGCGATGGCTTTCAACGAACGTGGTCATAAAGCTATGTCCTTAACAGGTGACCAAGCAGGTATTACAAGTAGTGATACATTCAATAAAGGCCGTATTTTAGGCGTTGATCCAAATCGCGTATTTGAAGCTTTGGATGAAGGCAATATTGTAGTGGTTGCAGGTTTCCAAGGTATTACTGAATATGGTGATATGGTTACTTTAGGTCGCGGTGGTTCTGATACAACTGCTGTTGCATTGGCAGGCGCCATGAAAGCTGATGTTTGTGAAATATTCACAGATGTTGAAGGCGTTTACTCTACAGACCCTCGCGTTGCAAAAGAGGCTTTCAAATTAGAAGAAGTAACATATGGCGAAATGCTTGAGATGGCACGTCTTGGTGCAGGTGTAATGCAACCTCGAGCCGTAGAAATGGGTTTCCGTTATGGTGTACCTATTCACGTACGTTCAACATTTAGTGACAATACAGGTACTATTATTCGGGAGGATTATACTGTGGAAGCAAATAAACACGTAATTACTGGCGTAGCTGATGATACTAATACAGCAAAAGTAGCCCTTGTAGGCGTTGAAAATAAACCAGGTGTTGCAGCAACTGTGTTCAAAGCATTGGCTGCAAAAAACGTGGATGTTGATATGATTGTTCAATCTATCCGCGCCGTAGGTGAACCTAAAACTGACCTCATCTTCACTGTAGCTATGGATGATGTTGTACTAGCTCGTGAAGTATTAGCAGAATTACAAAAAACTGTTGATATTGAAGCTGTAAATATTGACGAAAGAATGGCAAAAGTATCTATCATTGGTGCAGGTATGTTAGGTCAACCAGGCGTGGCAGCTCAAATGTTTGATATTTTGAGCCAAGAGGGCATCAATATTGAAATCATTTCTACTTCTGAAATTAGTATTTCTTGCCTTGTTGCTGAAGACCGCGTTAAAGATGCTGTTCGTGTAATTCACAATGGCTTATTGTTAGACCAAAGAGGTTAATCTATTTATGGATAGTCTACGTAGTTTTATGGATGAAATGCTCAATGACCAAGGTCGTAAGGAAGGTTTCATTAGCGATCTACTAGGAAATCTAAAAAATCAGCCTATTCCAACGTTGGAGCAAGCTCAAACTGGTTATACTACGGTAAGTAATTTACATGGCATTTTCTACGATTATGATAAGGCCGAAGTTACTATTTCTTATAAGGTGGTACCTGATATGTACCCACCGTATACGTTAAGCTTTGTACAATTCCAAGCAGTGTTAGAAGGCTTATTAACCTTGCGCCGCAATCAAAAGTGGCAAATGCAACATAATAAATAAAATGAACCCCATAGGCGGTAATGCCTATGGGGTTTTGAATTTCGATAATTATTCTTAACATCTATATATAGAGTTGTCGATGTGTTATAATAAATTGTTAGGAAGAAATTAATTATATTTATATAGAAAGAAGGGACAGCATGGAAATAAATAAGGTTTATTCTGGCTTTCGCCTTGACCGCATTGAGCGCATTGATGAGATCAATGGTACCGCTTATGAAATGAAGCATGAAAAGTCTGGTGCTCGTTTAATTTATATTGATTCACCAGATTCTAATAAAGTATTCAATATTGCGTTTAGAACAACACCTCACAATAGTACAGGTGTGGCACATATTATGGAGCATTCTGTTCTGTGTGGTTCTCGAAAATTCCCATTGAAAGAGCCCTTTGTTGAACTGGTAAAAGGTTCTTTAAACACGTTCCTAAATGCTATGACATATCCGGATAAAACAATGTATCCGGTAGCCAGCAAGAACGATAAAGACTTCCATAATTTGATGGACGTATATCTTGATGCAGTATTCTATCCACGTGTTCGTGAAGATGCAGAAATCGTAATGCAAGAAGGTTGGCATTATGAGCTAGAAAATGCAGATGATGAACTCACCTACAAAGGCGTTGTATTTAATGAGATGAAGGGTGTTTATTCGTCTCCTGACTCCGTATTGGAACGCCAAATGATGCGCGAGCTTTTCCCAGATACGACTTATGGTGTTGACTCTGGTGGGGACCCTGATTATATTACAGATTTAACATATGAAGAATTCCAAGAGTTCTACCGTGTCCACTATCATCCATCTAATAGCTACATCTTCTTATATGGTGATATGAATATTGAAGAGCAGTTAGCATTTTTGAATGATGAGTACTTAAGTCATTTTGATGCTATTGAGGTTCATACTGAGGTAAATCTACAAGCTCCATTTACAGAAGGTAAAGTAGTGAGCTATCCGTATAGTGTAGGTTCTGAAGAGCCTACAGATAATCGTACATTGCATTCCTTTGCTTATGTATTGACTGATGTAACACCTGAACATAGCTTGGCTTTTGAAGTGTTAACACATGCTTTGTTGACATCTCCAGCGGCGCCTCTTAAACAAGCTTTGATAAAAGCCGGTATCGGATCTGACGTGAGTGGCTATTATTTAGATAGCATTCGCCAACCTATGTGGACTGTACAAGCTACGGGTTCTAATCTAGATAAACAAGCTGACTTGCAACGAATCGTAGAATCTACATTACAAGATCTTTGTGACAAAGGTTTAGATAAAGAATTATTAGAAGCTTCCTTGAATAGCATTGAGTTTGCTCTTCGTGAAAGCGACTTTGGTGGTCGTCCAATCGGTCTTGCCTATGTCATCCGCATGATGGATAACTGGTTATATGATAATGATCCATTAGAGTTATTACACTATGAAGAGGCGTTAGCGAATATTCGCAAAGGTTTGGCTGGTACATATTTTGAAGATTTAATTCGTCATTCTATCTTGAATAATGACCATAAGGTTCTTGTATCTATCTATCCTGAACGTGGCCTTCAAGAGCGCAAAGATGCAGAGGTTAAAGAACATTTAGCTGCTGTAAAAGCGAATATGACAAAAGAGGAGATTGACTCGATTATAGAACAAACAAAACGCCTTAAAATTCGTCAAGAAACTCCAGATAGTGATGAAGCTCTAGCGTCTATTCCATTGCTCGAGTTATCTGATTTAAATCCTAATATGGAAGCTGTAGAACGCCGTGAAAGTAAAATTAGTAATACGACAGTACATTTTGTACCTACTTTCACAAAAGGTATCAATTATGTAGGCTTGTACTTTAAATTGAACTGTCTTACAGAAGAGGAATTATTCTACGCCGATATTTTAAGTGATATCCTCGGTCGTGTTGACACATCTGAGCGCGGTTATGAAGCACTGGCTAAAGATATCAATATGAATTTAGGTGGATTGAGTTCTGACATTACGGCCATCAGTAAAGATGGTAAGCGCGATGAGTTTACACCTCTTATGATTGTGCGTGCAAAAGCATTACATGCTAAACTACCTGATTTATGCCGCTTGATTAATGAAGTCGTAAAAAAGGCAGATTATAGTGATGATAGTCGTTTAACTGAGCTTGTTCAAGAAAGCAAAGCTATTTGGGATAATGAGGCATTCCGCCGCGGTAATTCTATCGTGAGTCAACGTGTTATGGCTCAAGTTTCTGCAGTTGGTAAGTTTAGAGATAATGGCAATTTAGGGTACTATCAAAAAATCAGTGAATTATCATCTAATCCAGCAGCTTTGCCATTATTACCAGAAAAATTAGCTGAAGTAGCTCGTAAAATTTTCCGTGCTAATAATGTAGATATTATGTTTGTTGGTGAAGAAGGCGAATTAGAAGCTTTTGAAAACCTAATGAAACCATTTGTTGAGACTTGGGATACTACTGAATTGAGTAATGATGTGTTACAAATCACTCGTCTTTCCGGCAATGATGGTATCGTTACAGCTGGTAAGGTTCAATACGTAGCTCAAGGTGGTAATTTTATCGATCATGGTTTCAAACATGTTGGTCCAATGAGCGTATTAGAAACGATATTACGTTATGAATACCTTTGGATTCGTATTCGTGTTCAAGGTGGTGCTTACGGAGCATTTGCTAATTTCTATGATGATGGCAATATGATTTTCTGTAGTTATCGTGATCCTAACTTGTTAGAAACTTTAGATGTATATAAAGAGTTGCCTCAATACCTTCGTGACTTCACATTGACTGATCGTGAAATGCGTAAATATATTATTGGTACTATGAGTTCTTTGGACTTGCCAATGACGCCAGCGTTGCGTGGACCACGTGCAATGGGGATGTACTTCAGTGGTGCTAAATTAGAAGACAAAGTAGAGTTCCGTAAACAAGTGATTGCATGTAAGCCAGAAGATATTGTTGCACTAGCAGATGTAGTAGAACCTGTATTGAATGATAATCATATTTGCACAATGGGTAACGAACAAAAAATTAAAGATGCTGGTAATGTTTTTGATAACATTGTTTCTTTAGGATAAATAATTTCATATCTATAAATGATATTGCTTTAATTTTTAGTTTGACATATCTTTGGATGGATAAGTGGCATATTCATAATGAATATGCCACTTGTTTTCTGCTATAGGAGAGTTCTCATGAAAGGTAGATTTGCGCCTAGTCCAACAGGATATATTCATCTTGGTAATGTGTGGATAGCACTTTTATCATATATCTCCACACGCCAACAAAAAGGAAAATATGTTGTACGGATGGAGGATATAGACCTGCAACGGTCAAAACGAGAATTAGGTGAAGCTTTACTAGATGATTTAGAATGGCTGGGCTTTGAATGGGATGAAGGGCCTCGTGTAGGTGGACCTGAGGTATCTTATTGGCAAAGTGAAAGACAAACATATTATTCAGACATACTAGAATATCTAGCATTAGAAAAACTAATTTATCCTTGTTTCTGTAATAGAGCGAGGTTGCAATCCATTGCATCAGCGCCTCATGCAGGAGAAGTGGTTCATCGTTATGATGGTAAATGTAGGCATTTACGTGATTTTGAAATACAAGATTTACGTAATACTAAAGAGCCATCCTTGCGCCTAGCTGTGAATACTTGTGATTTAAATTTTACTGATCGTTGGCAGGGGGTTCAACATATCCATTTAGAATGCGAATTAGATGATTATGTACTACGTCGTGGTGATGGTATGTACGCATATAATTTAGCAGTCGTATTAGATGATATAGCTATGGGAATAACTGAAGTGATTCGCGGTGATGATTTACTAGATACAACCGGGCAGCAATTATATTTATATAATACATTACAACAATGCTATCCCCATAAGCATATAGAAGTTCCTAAGTATGGTCACGCACCACTTTTAGTAGATGCAGATGGAAATAGACTTTCTAAGCGTCAAAAGAGTATTACAATCCGTGAACTACGAGAACAGCAATGGTCTGCATCCAGAATTTTATGGGAATTAGCTGTCGCTGGTGGTCTTATAGATGGAGACAGATATACTCATGGAGAAATAAACCTTTCTGAGTTGATGAATTTAGATCTATCGTGTTCTAGTTTAAGACGAAAAACAATTGTCATTAAGCGATAATAGATTGATTTTAGTTCTGAAATATTTGCTAAAAGAATATAATTCTTTAACTATAAAATTCGATATATTATATTGACAATATTCGATATCCTGTTATAATAGTAAATAAGAGGTGGTCAAAATGACAATTCAACAAGCTTTAGATCAAAAAGTGTGGGCCGTTATTGGAGCCACTCATAAAACCGAAAAGTTCGGCTATAAGATTTATAAATGTCTTAAAGATCACGGATATGAAGTATATCCAGTTAATCCTAATATTGCAGAAATAGATGGAAATAAATGTTACTCTAGTCTTTCTGCACTTCCTGTTGTACCAGCTGTTGTGGATTTTGTTGTACCAGAAGCAGCGGGTTTAGCTGCATTAGATGAATGTAAAGAACTTGGCATTCCTACTGTGTGGTTACAACCGGGAGCGGATAAACCATCTGTTGTTGAAAAAGCACATGCTTTAAACCTGCATGTCATTCAAGATTGTGTATTAGTTCAACTACCGTAGGAGGGTACAATGAGCGAATTAAAAGAATTAAAAACTGCTGAATATCAAGATTTAGTAAATCAAGGTGGCGTTACTGTTATTGATTTCTGGGCTCCATGGTGCGGTTACTGCGTACGTATGATGCCAATCATCGAAGAAATCGCAGGTGAGCTTGAAGGTAAAGCTAACTTTGTAAAAGTAAATGCTGATGAAGAACCTGAATTAGCACGTAACTTACAAGTTGAAGTGTTGCCAACATTCGTTATTTTAAAAGATGGCGAAGTAGTAGACCGCAAAATTGGCTTCTTGCCAAAAGGCGATCTTCAAGGTGCTATTGAATCTAAATTCTAATAATCGGTATAAAACTATATAAATAGAGGAAAAAAAACCTCATCAATGTATAAAGTATACGTTGATGAGGTTTTTTTCATGGTTTTTATAGAAGTAAATAAAAAGTATAGTATAAATATAAAATTAAATTAAAATATAAATTTTCATTTTACATAATTCAATATTATTAATAACACAGTATTTATGCTGATGATTCCTTATTTTTTGATGAGTAAAAAATGAAGCATAAGTTTAACTTATTAATTTTTTAATGGAAATTTAAAATAATATATGATAGTATTATGTTAAATATTGTGAATATTTAGTGAAAAGAGTGCAATATTTGATTTATTTCTTCATTGTGGGGTGAGAGCCACAAATGTTGGGAGGGAACTTAATATGAATAAGGTATTCAAAGTTGTATGGAGTGCAACTAAGCACGCTTATGTCGTAACGTCTGAGTTAGCTAAGTCTCACCAAAAATCTGCCACTACAATTGTAGCAGCCGTTATTTTGGCGGCTAGCTTTTCTGGAGGTGTTGCTAATGCATCCAGCCCTGAGGATTGGGCTAGAGCTGATCTTATTGGTAGCCAAAGATGGTTAACACCTGATCAAAATGCTTGGGGTCATATGCAAGATCAACATCAAGTTGATCCACAACAATTAGATCAACAGCAACAACAGCAACAGCAACAACAGCAACAGCAAGTGCCGCAACAACAGCAACAGCGACGTCAACATCCTCAAGTGCCACAACAACAGCAACAACAGCAACAATGGCAACAACAAGTGCCACAACAACAGCAGCAACAACAAATCCCTAAAAAAGGCGGTTCCAATGGCAATACCGTAATTAATAACTACTATACAGTTGTAACTACTGATGTTGAAAATGTTAAGAAAAATACACATAACATTAATGTTGTAAATAAAAAGGTAGATATTAATACTACTAATATTAATACTGTTAATAATAAGGTTGAGAGTGTAAAAACTGATATTAATAAAATCAATGCTAATATTACTAATATCAACGCTAAAGTTGATAAAAATAGCAAAGATATTGAAGGATTAAAAGGTCATATTGGCACTCAAATCACTAATATTAAGCAAGACATCACAAATATTAACAATAATATTGATGCTAAATTTACTAAAATTAACAACGATATTGATGTAAAAATAGATAATAAAATCACTAATATTACAAATAATGTTGTTAATAATGTAAATACTAACATTGATGCTAGTGTAAAAAAACATATTGAAGCTAATAATACTAATATTATTAATCAAGTAAATCAAAATATTAAAAATGAAATACAAAACAATAACACTACAATTCTTAATCAAGTAGATCAAAAAATTGAAAATAATAACACTACTATTATTAACAATGTGAACAAAGATGTAGATGTTAAGATTAATGATATTAAAACAACTATCAATAATACGAAAAATGAGTTAAATACTAACATTTCTAATGTTAAAAATGAACTCAATCAAAATATCAATAATGTAGATGTTAAAGTTAATGATAATAAAAAGGCTATTAACAGCTTAACTGTAAATGTTAATAATAATAGCAAATCTATTGCTGATTTAACTACTAAAGTTGAAAATAACACACAAAATATTGACGCTAATAATACTTTCATCATGGAAAACCGTAAACTTATCGGTGATAACAAAAAAGCTATCAACGAGAACAAAAAAGCCATTGATGACTTGAAAGGTAAAGTTGGCACAACAATCAATAATATTAATACAACTATTGATAATAAAATTAGTGAAAATAACACTAAGATCATCAATGAAGTTAATAACAATGTAGATGTTAAAATCAACGATAGCAAAACTAACATTATTAGTGAAGTTAACAAAACAATTAATTCTAAGATTGAAGCTAACAACACAACTATTATTAATAAAGTAAACAATGATGTTGATACTAAGATCAATGCCGTTAAAACTGATATTACAAATATTAATAATACTGTAAATAATGTAAGCGCAAAAGTTGATTATAATGGTAAAGCTTTAGCTGATCATGAAGGTCGTATCCAGGCGCTTGAACAAGACAATAAAACTATTAAAACTGATGTAGCTAACACTCAAAATCAAGTTAATATCAATACTAAAGATATTGCTGATTTGAAAGGTAAAGTTGGTCAAAATATTGGTAATGTTCAAGTAGATATTAAAGATATTAAAAACAACATCACTAATATCAACAATAAAGTTGAAGCAAACACAGTTGCAATTAACAAGGTTGATGTAAAAGTTGATGGTGTTAAAGGTGACTTGGATGGCCTTAAAGGTCGTGTAGATCGTCATGATCAACGTTTAGACTTCTTGCAAGATAATATTGCAGATAACTCTACACGTATTTCTGTTGTTGAGGATAGTGTGAAAGCTAATACTACAAATATTGTAGATAATAGCAAACGCATCGATGCAAACTCCACTCGTATTTCCAACAATGAAAAAGCAATTAATGATTTAAAAGGCCATGTTGGCACACAAATCACAAATATCGAAAACACAATTACTAATAAAATCAATGAAAATAATACAGTAATTAATAAAAATATCGATACTAAGATTGAGGCTAACAACACTGTTATTAACCAAAATATTGATAAAAAAATCAATAATAATAATACAACCATCATTAATAAAGTAGACCAAAACATTGATGCTAAGATTACTGAAAATAATAAAGTAATCAATAATAATATCAACAATGTAAATGTAAGAATTGATGGTGTTAAAGGCGACTTAGATGGTCTTACTAAACGTGTAGCTCAAAATGAAAAAGACATCAATGTAGCTGGCACAATTGCTATTGAAAACCGTACACTTATCGGTGCTAACAAAAAAGCTATTGATGAGTTAAAAGGTCATGTTGGTAATCAAATCACAAATATCGAAAATACAATTACTAATAAAATCAATGAAAACAATACGGTAATTAATAAAACTATCGATAATAAGATTGAAGCTAACAATACTACTATTATCAATAAAGTAGATAATAATATTGATGCTAAAATCAATGCTAATAACACAACAATCATTAACAAAGTTGATAAAAACATTGATGTGAAAATCAACGAAAATAATACACAAATTAACAATACAATCAACAAAAAAGTTGGTGATGTAAATGTTAAGATTGATGGTGTTAAAGGTGATTTGAATGGCCTTAAAGGTCGTGTAGATCGTCATGATCAACGTTTAGACTACTTACAAGATAATATTAATGATCATTCCACACGTATCTCCGTAGTTGAAGATGGTGTTAAAGCTAATGCAAAAGATATTAATGTAGTTGGTACAATTGCAATGGAAAACCGTCAATTCATTGGCGATAATAAAGTTGCTATTGCAAACAATACTAAAAATATCAACATTAATGCTAAAGCTATTGATGAGTTAAAAGGTCAAGTAGGTCAATCCTCTACAGTTATCAACGATATTAAGAAACAAATTACTAATATCAACGGTAAAGTAGAAAACAACACTACAAATATTACTAATAACACAACTAATATTGCTAAAAATACTACAGCGATTAACAACGTAAACGTTAAAGTTGATGCTAACACTACTAACATTGCTAACAATACAACTGCGATTAACAAAGTGAACGTTAAAGTTGATGGTGTTAAAGGTGATGTAGAAGGCTTGAAAGGCCGTGTAGATCGTCATGATCAACGATTAGACTACTTACAAGACAACATTGTAGATAACTCTACTCGTATTACAGCAGTAGAAGACAGTGTTAAAGTAAATACTGCTAATATTGCTAACAATGCTGCTAACATCCAAGCGAATGTAACAGCAATTGCTGACAATAGCAAACGTATCTCTGAAAACACTACAAACATCGCAAATAACACTACAAATATCAATGTTAATGCAAAAGCTATTGATGAATTAAAAGGTCAAGTAGGTAAATCTTCTACAGTAATCAATGATATTAAAACCCAAATTACTAATATCAATGGTAAAGTAGAAAATAATGCTACTAACATTGCTACTAATGCTACAAACATTCAAGCTAATGTAGTGGCAATTGCTGATAATAGCAAACGTATCTCTGAAAACACTACAAATATTACTAATAACACAACTAATATTGCTAAAAATACTACAACAATTAACAACGTAAATGTTAAAGTTGATGGTGTTAAAGGTGATTTGGATGGTCTTACTAAACGTGTTAACCAAAATGAAAAAGATATCAATGTAGCTGGTACAATTGCAATGGAAAACCGTAAATTCATTGGCGATAACAAAAAAGCTATTGATGATTTAAAAGGTCAAGTTGGTAAAACAGTTCAAAATATCGAAACTACTATTAATAACAAAATTACTGAAAACAATGTAGTTATTAATAAAAATATCGATACTAAGATTGAAGCTAACAACACAGTAATTAGAAAAGATATTAATACTGCAATTACTAATAATAACACTGTAATTAAGCAAAACATTGCAAATGCAATCAACGAAAACAACAAAACGATTAATAATACAATCAACAATGTAAATGTTAAAGTTGAAGGCATTAAAGGTGACTTGGGTGGTCTTACTAAACGTGTTGACCAAAATGAAAAAGATATCAATGTAGCTGGTACAATTGCTATCGAAAATCGTACATTCATTGGCAATAACAAAGCTGCTATCGACAAGAATACAAAAGCTATCGAAGCATTGAACGGCAAAGTTGGTACTACTATCACTAACATCGAATCTACTATCAATAACAAGATTGAAGCTAATAATACTACAATTCTTAACAAAGTAGATCAAAATATCGATGCTAAGATTACTGCTAATAACACAACAATCATTAACAAAGTTGATAAAAACATCGATGTAAAAATCAATGAAAATAACAAACAAATCAACAATACAATCAATACTAAGATTGGTGATGTAAATGTTAAGATTGATGGCGTTAAAGGTGATTTGGATGGCCTTAAAGGTCGTGTAGATCGTCATGATGAACGTTTAGACTACTTACAAGGCAATATCGTTGATCACTCTGGACGCATTAGTGCTAATGAAGATGCTATTAAGAAATTACAAGGTCAAGTTGGTACAACAGTTACTAATGTTGAAAACACAATCAACGCTAAGATTGAAGCAAACAACACAGTAATTAGAAACGATATCAACACTGCAATTACTAATAACAACACTGTTATTAACAAAAACATTGAAACTGCAATCAACGAAAATAACAAAACAATCATTAACAAAGTAGATCAAAATATTGATGCTAAGATTGCTGAAAATAATACAGTAATTAATAACACAATTAATAACAAAGTTAATGAAGTAAATGTTAAAGTTGAAGCTAATGCAAATGCAATTGCTAATAATAGCAAGTCTATTATTGACGTCAAAGCAAATGTTGCTAATATTAACAATAAAGTAGAGTCTAACACTAGAAATATTGCTAATAACACTGCAGCTATTGCTAATGTAAGCAAACAAGTTACAAATAATACAACTAACATTGCTCACAATGCAACAGATATTGCAAACATTAGCAAACAAGTTGCTGGCAACACTGCTAACATCACAGATGTAACTGCTAAAGTAAATGCTAATACTGGTCGTATTGAATCTAATACAACAGCTATTAATAACTTAACTGGTAAAGTTGATGCTAACTCTCAAGCTATTGAATCCTTGAAAGGTCAAGTTGGTAAAGGCAATACTACAATCGTTAATGTAGCTCAAAAAGTAGAAAATATTACTCAAAACATTAACGCTCAAAACAGTAACATCCAAGCTAATACTGTAAACATTCAAAATAACACTTCCAATATTAATAACATCAAAGCTAATGTTGTTAACGTTGAAAAGAATGTAAACAATATTAAAGCTGATGTGACAGTAGTTAAAGCTGATATCACAAACATCAATGCTAAAGTTGATCAAAAAATCAATATTGTAAACAACAATATTACTAACGTTAAAAAAGATGTGAAGAATATTGATGCTAAAGTTACAAACATTGATAACAAAGTTACTACTATTAACAATAAAGTAACTAATATCGATAGCAAAGTAACTAATATTGATAGTAAGGTAAATGATATTGATGTAAGAGTAAATAACCAAAATACTGTAATCAACAATATCAAAACTGATGTATCTGGTTTGAAAGACCAAGTTGGCAAAAATACTGAAGCAATTAAGAACTTACAAAATGTAAGCGCTGATGTAAACAAAGTGAAAGAACAAGTTAATGCTAATACTCAAAAAGCAAATGCTAACGAAGAACGCATTAAAAATGTTCAAAGCCAAGTTTCTGTTAATACTGAAGCAATCAAACATAACACTGAAAACATCAATATTAACAAAGCAGCGATCAAGCAAAATGCTGAAGCAATTCAAAATACTAATGTAACTGTACAAAAAGTAATCAACAAAGTTGATGAACATAGTAAAGTTATTAACGATGTATCTAAACAAGTTAATACTAATACAACTAATATTGCTAATATTAATAATGTTGTTAACCAAAATACAACTAATATTACAAATGTAACTAACCAAGTTAATGCAAACACAAGCAATATTAGTAAAGTATCTAGCCAAGTTAATACAAATACTACAAACATCAACACTCTAAATGCTAAAGTAGATACTAATGTTACAAATATCACTAAGGTAGATAACCGTGTAACTACAGTAGCTAACCAAGTTAATGAAAATGCACAATTAACTAAAGCTGTTGGTACTCTAGCACTAGAAAATCATGAAAAAGTTAGTGTATTAGGTTTACAAGTAAACAAAAATACAGAAGACATTTCTAACAATGCAACAGCAATTGCAAATGTAAATACTAAAGTTGATGAAAACGTTAAATTAACTAAAAACATTGGTGCTATTGCATTAGAAAATAATGAAAAAGTTAATGTATTGGGCTTACAAGTAAATAAAAATACTCAAGATATCAGTACATTAGCAGAAGCTGCAAATTATAGCTTGAAAGCTTCTAACATTGCATTACAAGATCATGCAACACTTGTACAACATGATGCACAAATCGCAGAAAACTCTCGCCGCATTAGCAGCGTAGAACGTGATGTTAAAGTTGTAGGTGCTAATGCAGCAGCTTTGGCAGCATTGAAACCTATCGAATACCATGAAGGTCAAAAAGCTCAAATTATGGCCGCTGTTGGTACTTACAAAGGTAAAACATCTACTGCGTTGGGTGTAGCTCATTATGCAAATCCTGATTTGTTAATCCATGCTGGTGCAGCTTATGGTGGTGACCATAGCGTAATGGCAAATGCTGGTGTAACAATCGGTATTGGTAATGCTCCTACAGCTCCTAAAGCATCTCCTGCAACTGTAAAAGTTCTTGAAGACAAAGTGGCTGATTTGCAAGCACAAAACAAAGAAATTCGTGAACTTCTTGATAAAGTGATTGCACAACAACCACAACAAGCTCCAAAAGCAGCTGTAAAAACAACTAAATAATATGCCTCCCAACCGATGGGTTACATAATAATCTATCGTAGGTATAGAAACCGCGTAGCAGAAATGCTACGCGGTTTTCTTTTTGTTTTGTGTGGATGTGTGGTGATTATTTCCATATATACCTTTTTAATTTAGTGTAATGGAGTGGATAGCTACCTTGTAGTGGGGATTAGATACAGATAGAACTAAAAAAATCCTCTTGGTGGTAGATAGTGGTTTTTATGATCCAATTATTATTTACCTTCGAACATATGTATCGAAGAAAAAATGAGAAAAATAAAGATTATGAAAGAAAAATATAAAAAAGTGGGATAAAAATGGATTTTTTATTGTGGATAGTGGGGAATTGTGGTAAAATTTACCATATAGTGGTGGATAAGGAATAGTAAAGGGCGGTGATACGTATGTTCATGGGAGAATATAATCACACCATTGATACAAAAGGGCGGATGATTATACCCGCGAAAATACGTGAACAACTAGGCGAAGTATGTATTGTTACTAAGGGCCTAGATAACTGCTTGGCTATTTACACCGAAGAAGCGTGGAAGAAAATTTCTACAGCTTTACAATCACAATCCTCCACTAAAGCTAGCGTACGTGCCTTAAAACGTTTTGTTTTTGGTAGTGCTGCTGAGCTTGAATATGATAAACAAGGTCGTGTCCTCATTCCTGTACCACTACGTGAATATGCTAGCCTTGATAAACAGGCCGTTATTGTTGGTGCTGGGGATCACGTTGAAATTTGGAGCCGCGAAAAATATGATTACTATGATGATCAAGTGGCTGAAAGTATGGAAGAATTAGTCGAAGGGCTTGAAGGGATTATGTTATAGGAGGCTATGATGGAATTTAATCATACCAGCGTACTTTTACGCGAAACGGTGGACTCCGTCGTAACTAATCCAAAAGGCATTTATGTGGACTGTACCCTTGGTGGGGCAGGACATGCGCACGCAGTGGGCGAAATGCTTGACCCAGAAGGCATGATAATCGGTTTAGATCAAGATGAAGATGCATTGAGCGTAGCTCGACAGCGTCTATCTGATTTAAAGTGTCAGGTGTTAACGATACCGACAAACTTTTCTAACTTAAAGGAAGCTCTTCAAAATGAGGGCATCTATGAAGTAGATGGTTTTATCTTTGATCTTGGCGTATCAAGTTATCAATTAGATACACCAGAACGTGGCTTTTCATATATGAATGATGGTCCACTTGATATGCGGATGGATAAGGAAGCACCATTAACAGCAGAGGAAGTTGTTAATGAATATGATGCTGAAGCACTATTGCAGATTATCCGTGACTATGGTGAAGAACGATGGGCTAAGCGGATTGTTGAATTCATCGTTAATGCACGTCAAGAAAAACGAATAACCACTACTGGTGATTTAGTTAGAATTATTAAACAAGCAATACCTGCGAAGGCGCGTCAAGATGGACCGCATCCGGCAAAACGGACGTTCCAAGCAATTCGCATTGAAGTAAATAGAGAATTAGCTATCTTGCATGATAGTTTTGTAGATGCTGTATCCATGTTGAAACCAAAGGGGAAAATTGGGGTTATCACATTCCACTCCTTGGAAGATCGAATTACAAAACAAACTTTCAAAGAGTTGAGTACAGCATGTATATGTCCTCCAGAACTACCGATGTGTGTATGTAACCACAAAGCTGTTGTGAAGGCGAAGAATAAGGCTATAGAGCCAAGTGCAGGGGAGATTGAGGTTAATCCGAGGGCTAGAAGCGCGAAGTTGCGCGTAGCCGTCAAGTTGTAGAATTGGAAGGGGTTAGTGTTTATGTTAGCGAGAAAGGCTGTTGTGGGCCAGGTAAAAAGCGATGTGTTGGTCGCTTCACAAGGGAGAAAACGTAGTGCAAGTGTGGCTCTAGATTTGAGTCCTATGATGTGGCAAGTTGTATATGGTATTGCTGCATTGGTTGCATTTTTGCTTATTATGATGGTTATGAATGCGTACAGCACAAAATTGGGCTACGAAGTAGTTAAAACACAGCAAGCTGTAGTACAATTAACAAAAGATAATGATGCTTTGGATGTTGAAGTGGCTTCCTTGAAGTCTCCTGTTCGTATCCAACAAATCGCAGAACAACAACTAGGGATGGTTTTGCCTGATTCTTTTGTTTATAGCACAAAAAGCGCTGTTACTGAACGCACTGTACAAGAGAAACAGCAAATTATAGACTAGCAGGCAAAGCAGCTCGTATTGGGCTGCTTTCCTTTGCGTGTAAAGGAGATTGTATATGAAACAATTACAAGATATAGTAAAAACCTTACAAACAACGCATGTAGAAGGTAATACAGCTGTTAATGTATTAGATATTACAGCTGATTCTCGTGCTGTAAAAGTAGGTAGTTTATTTATTGCTTTAGATGGTGCCACTGTAGATGGTCATAATTATGTAAATAAAGCCGTAGAAGCTGGCGCAGTAGCAGTACTTGTATCTAAACCGGTAGAGGTAAGTGGTGATGTTTGTGTTATCACTGTAGAGGACACTCGTAAAGCTATGATGGCGTGTGTGCCGTATTTCTTTGATTATCCAGCAAATTCCATGCGTATGATTGGTGTTACTGGTACGAATGGTAAAACGACTACAACGCATATGATTCGTCATATTTTGAAAGCTCAAGGTCATAAAGTGGGCGTTATTGGTACTGTTCATATTATGATTGGTGATACAACATATCCAATTCATAATACGACACCTGATGTAGTGGATTTGCAACATATTCTTCATCAAATGGTAGAGGAAGGTGTTACACATTGCGTAATGGAGGTTTCTTCACACGCATTGGCATTGGGGCGAGTTTCTGGTGTTGAATATGATACAGCGGTATTTACAAACTTAACACAAGATCATTTGGACTTTCACAAGACCTTTGAAAATTATTTGGCAGCTAAGTGTAAATTATTTGAACAAGTTAGCGCACCTAATCAAAGTAAATCTGGTAAAGGGGCTATCATTAATATCGATGACGAATATGGTCATCGTGTAATTGAGAAAACAACGGCACCTATCATTACTTACAGTATTGATGGTAAAGGTACGTTGAATGCTCATGATGTAGAAATGACACCTAAGTCTAGTCGTTACACTGTCTCTTATGATGGTCATGACTATACAGTAGCTATGAATACCACAGGTTTATTTAATGTATATAATACTTTGGCTGCTATTGGTGCTTGTCTATTAGAAGGCATATCTATGGAAGATATAGATAAAGCGTTGAAAACATTTAGCGCTGTGCCTGGCCGTTTTGAGCTCATTGAAGAAGGTCAACCATTTGCTGTGGTTGTAGATTATGCACATACACCAGATGGGCTAGAAAATATTCTACAAACTGCAAAGGCTATTCAAGAAAATCGCATTATTGTAGTCTTTGGTTGTGGTGGTGACCGAGATGCGACAAAACGCCCTATCATGGGTCGTATTGCTGCACAATATGGTGATGTAGTATATGTAACATCTGATAATCCTCGTACAGAGGATCCTGTACAAATTGTGAAAGATGTAGAAGTAGGCGTTAAAGAAGGCCTTCGTGAAGGCTCTCATTATGAAGTAATCGTTGATCGTCGGGAAGCGATTCAACATGCAATACAAAATGCAAAACCTGGGGATATTGTACTAATTGCTGGTAAGGGGCATGAGGATTACCAAATCTTAAAGGATAAAACGATTCATTTTGATGATCGTGAAGAGGCGCGAGCAGCCCTCAAGGAGATCTAATATGGCAGAATTTACATTGTCTCAAGTGGTAGAAGCCACAGAAGGGACGAGTACACATACCGACAATATTAAGTTTTTAGATGTATCTACTGATACAAGAACGATTGAATCAAGCTTTTTGTTTGTAGCATTAAAAGGTGATACCTTTGATGGTCATGATTTCATCAACACGGCCATTGAAAAGGGCGCTACAGGTGCAATCGTAGAAAAAGGTCGTGCCGTAAAAGGTATCGCATGTATCGAGGTTGAAAACACCTTGGTAGCGTATCAGAATTTGGCACGGTATCATCGCCGTCGCTTTGATATTCCTGTAGTGGCTATAACTGGTTCTTCTGGTAAGACTACAACAAAGGAAATGGTGGCCGCTGTACTTGGTACAGAATTTAATGTTTTGAAAACTGAAAAAAACTTTAATAATGAAATTGGTTTGCCAAAAACATTGTTGCGCTTAACTGCAGAACATCAAGCATGTGTCGTAGAGATGGGCATGCGTGGCCTTGGTCAAATTGAAGAGCTTGCATTGATTGCGGAACCAACTATGGGCATTATTACCAATGTTGGTACTAGCCATATTGAGTTGTTAGGCTCTCGTGAAGCCATTGCACAAGCTAAAGGTGAATTAATTCGTTGTTTGCCTGAAAATAGTGTGGCTATTCTCAATGAAGATGATCCATATGTTAAGGCTATGGATAGCCTTGCTAAAGGTAAAACTATTACTTATGGTATCGAACGTAATGCTACCTGTATTGGTAGCCATTTGCGTTATAAAAAAGACGGTATTAAGTTTACTTGCAAATGTTATGACGAAGTTTTCGATATCTTCTTACCTATGATTGGTGAACACAATGTATATGATGCATTGGCAGCCATCGTAGCAGGTCGTGTTTTGGGGATTAAATCCAATACTATTCGTAAAGGCTTAAGTGAGTTTACCGGCACTCCTATGCGCCAAGAAATCGTACCATTTGAAGATATTGTTATCTTAAATGACGCATATAATGCAAATCCTTCCTCTATGGCTGAAGCGATTAAAGCATTAGGTCAACTAGAAGGCAAACGTAAAATCGCTATGCTTGGTGATATGCTTGAGCTTGGTGATTATACTGAACAAGCGCATCGTGAAATTGGTCAATTGCTTGCTGAAGAAGGCTATAGTGTAGTATTCACATTTGGTGATGCTGCGGCCTTTATAGCTAAGGAAGCAAAAAAAGCAGGTTTAACTACATTCCGTTGTAATAGTCATTTAGAAATGGCTAATGCCTATAGCGATATTCGTGAAAAAGGGGATGTTATCCTTGTCAAAGGTTCTCGAGGCTTGCGAATGGAACGGGTTGTTGAAGAGTTAAAAGATCGAGAATAAAAGGTTACGGCTAGTTATATCTAGCCGTCATCTGTTTATTAATGAGTAGAGGGTTCATATGATATATCATATTCTATTAGCCTTTGTAGTGACCTTTATCATTACAGTAGTGCTAGGTAAAATTGCTATTCCTATGTTGCGTTCTTTACACGCACAACAAAGTATTCGTGAAGAGGGTCCAGAAAGTCATCAAGCGAAAGCGGGTACGCCAACAATGGGTGGTGCTTTCATGATGATTGCCCTTGTTCTTGGTGTTGCTATTTTCGCACCATGGAATGTAGGTACAGGCATGTTATTATTTTTAACATTGGGCCATTGTTTATTGGGCTTCTTTGATGATTTTGTAAAAGCCGTTAAAAAACGTAATCTTGGCTTAACAGCTAAGCAAAAGTTGCTAGGTCAATTTATTTTGGCGGCCATATTCTGTTACTGTATTACTGAAATTATGGTTATTCCTACCACATTGTGGATTCCTGTAGCAGATATACATCTTCAACTAGGTTGGGCTTATTATGTTTTGGCGTTTTTAATTATCGTAGGTGCTACGAACGCAGTAAATCTTACAGATGGTCTTGATGGATTAGCTAGTGGTACCTCTGCTGTAGCTGCCATTGCTTTCTCCGTGATTGGTCTTATGGCTGCATCTACAACAAACTCTACTGGTGCTGAAAGCGTTGCTTATTTTGGCGCCATTGTAGCCGCTGTATGCCTTGGTTTCTTGGTATACAATGTAAACCCTGCGAAGGTGTTCATGGGGGATACTGGCTCCTTAGCTTTAGGTGGTGCTTTTGCAGCTATGGCAATTTTGACTAAAACAGAATTGCTACTCGTTGTAATTGGTGGCATTTTTGTTATGGAAGCATTGTCTGTTATTATTCAAGTTATATCCTTTAAAACTCGTGGTGTACGCGTATTTAAAATGAGCCCAATTCACCATCATTTTGAGTTGTCTGGTTGGGCTGAACAAACTGTTGTTAATCGCTTCTGGTTTGGTGGCGCTGTATTAGCTGTTATTGGCGTCGTTTTAGCGACTATAACTTTGTAAGATAATACTTAACGGAACACGCAAATAATGGTATGCTTATAAGATAGGAATACATTATTTTTGTTGATAATTTAGGTGATATAGATGGAATACGGAGATAAACATATACTTGTACTTGGCGCTGGTGCCAGCGGTATAGGCGCATCTTGGGTATTAGCTCAAGTTGGGGCCCATGTAGTGTTAAATGATTATAAGCCTGTTACACTGCCTGCAGATGAGGAAAAAAGACTTGTATCAGCAGGTGTAGATATTATTACAGGTCGACAAGATGAATCCTTGCTTGATGGCGTGGATCGCATTGTTATTTCTCCAGGTATTTCTCTAGATATTCCCATTGTAAAAGCCGCTCAAGCTCGTGGTATTGATGTGGTTAGTGAAGTAGAAGTGGCTTATGAGTTATCTAAATCGCCAATTGTAGCCGTTACAGGTACAAATGGTAAGACCACTACTACAACATTATTAACTAAGGTATTGGAAGGAACTGGAAAGCCAGTTCGCGTTGGTGGCAATATCGGCGATTCTCTTAGTGAAGTAGCTTATTCCATGCCAGCAGATGGTTTTTTGGTAGCTGAGTTATCTAGCTATCAATTAGAAACAATTAAGTATTTTAGACCGATTGGTGCTATTATGCTTAACATTACACCAGATCATTTAGCTCGTCATAAGACAATGGAAAATTATATTGCTGCGAAGGAACGCATCTTTGAAAATCAATTGAGTACAGATTTTATGGTGCTTAATATTGATGATCCTATTGTAGCAGACATGAAACATCGTGTACCTAGCCATATCCTTGAAATTAGTCAACATCAAGTGGTTTCAAATGGTGCTTACTATGATAAAGGACAATGTTATGTAACAAAGAATGGTACAGCAACACCTGTTATTGGTAGTGCTGATATCCACATTCCAGGTAGTCATAATATTGAAAATATTTTAACTGTTATCGCTTTAGCTTATGCATTAGGTGTGCCGGTAGAAACCATTCATCGTATTATAAGTGAGTTCCATGGTGTTGAACACCGATTAGAACGAGTTAAAACTCTTGATGGAATTACATTCTATAATGATTCTAAAGCTACTAATGTAGATTCTGTTGTAAAAGCATTGGAATCCTTTGATCAATCCGTTATTTTATTAGCTGGTGGTCATGATAAAATGACTCCGTTAGAAGACTTTATGCAGCTTGTTAAACATCATACAAAAGCTGTTATCTTTATGGGGGAAGCGGCGGAGCGATTTGAAGCTGCTGCAAAAGAGGCTGGTGTTCAGCCTATTTATAGAGCTTCATCTATGAAAGATGCTGTGGAACAGGGTTATAAATTGGCTGACCAAGGTGATATTGTATTATTATCGCCAGCTTGTTCAAGTTTTGATTGGTATAGCTGTTTTGAAGAACGTGGCGATGATTTCAAAAACTGTGTTCATATGTTGCAAGAAGGGAGACACCATTAATGAAACGTATCATTATTTCAGGTGGTGGCACTGGTGGACATATATACCCAGCAATAACTATATATAAGGAAATTATGAAACAGAACCCTGATGCACAGGTTTTATATGTAGGAACGGAAAGGGGCTTAGAGGCTACCTTAGTGCCTAAAGAAGGCATTGAATTTACTACATTACCTGTACAAGGTTTGCAACGTAAATTATCTTTTGGTACGTTGGTGACGTTAGGCAAGACTGCTTTTTCTCTTGTGAAAGCTAATACAATCATTTCCAACTTTAAGCCTGATGTAGTTATTGGTACGGGTGGTTATGTTTGTGGTCCTATTCTTATGGCCGCAGCATTGCGCAATATTCCAACGTTGATACAGGAACAAAATGTCATTGCAGGCATTACAAATAAAATTTTAAGCCGTTTTGTTGATGTAGTCGCTATGGGCTACAAGGATGCAGAATCATCTTTTTCAAAGGCAAAACGCGTAGTATATACTGGTAATCCAGTACGTCCTGATGTATTAGTTGATACTAGGGAAGATGGACGTAATTATTTTAATTTAAGTGATGACACGTTCACTGTTCTTATAGCCGGTGGTTCTCGTGGGGCGAGAACTATCAATAATGCTATGATTGATGTACATAAGCATTTTCAAGGAACAGAAGGAATTAAATTAATCCATATTACAGGGGATGGGGAATATCAATCTGTGTTATCTCAGCTTGGTATTACCGATGGTGATGGTTTAGGTAATTCCTCTTTGATCTTGCCATATTTACACGATATGCCAAAAGCATTGGCGGCAGCTGATTTAGCAGTTTTTAGGTCTGGTGCTATCGGTCTTGCTGAACTAGCAGTTCGAGGTATTCCGTCTGTATTGGTACCATATCCATATGCAGCGGAAGATCATCAAACCTATAATGCCCGTATTTTTGTTCAAGAAGGGGCAGCGCATATGATTGTTGATCAAATGTTAAGTGCCCATGATTTGATAGGGGAAATTGAAATGTTTATGGCCAATCGTGATTTGTTGTCACAAATGGGAGAACGAGCGTTGCAGTTAGGTAAACCTAATGCGGCTCATGATATTGCAAAATTAGCATTATCTATTGCAAAGTAACAAGGAGAGGTTTTATGTTAGACGGTATTCATAAGATTCATCTTATTGGTATAGGTGGGTCTGGCATGCGTGCTATAGCGAATATTTTAATTCAAAAAGGTTATGACGTATCTGGTTCAGATGTAGCTGATTCTGCAGTTATTGAAAAGTTCAGAAATATGGGCGCTACAGTTCATATTGGTCATAATAAAGATTATGTAAAAGGCGTTGATGCTGTAGTCCGTTCTACGGCTATTCGCGAAGATAACCCTGAAATTGTAGCTGCAAAAGAGCAAGGTATTACAATTTTACACCGTTCCGATATTGTAAAAGCTGTATTAGACGTAACAGATGGCATTGCAGTAGCTGGTGCTCACGGCAAAACTTCTACTACATCCATGATTGGTCAAATTTTAGTAGAAGCAGAAGCTGATCCAACAGTTATTATCGGTGGTGAAGTAGATTATTTAAAAGGTAGTAGTTGTCTAGGTAAGGGGCATTTCTCTGTAGTTGAAGCAGATGAAAGTGATGGGTCTTTCTTGAAACTACGCCCACATACTATTGTTATTACTAACATTGAAGATGATCATATGGATCATTACAAAACAATGGATAATTTGTTAAATGCATTTTGTGAGTTTGTCGAAACGTTACCAGAATCTGGCAAAGCAATTGTATGTGGCGATAATGAGAATATTCGTTATGTAATGAGCCGTGTAAATCGTAATTTCATTACATATGGCTTAAGTGATAATAATGACTATGTAGCTAAAAATATTCACTATGTAGACTCTACTTTGGTATATGATGTATACCATAATGGTGTGAATGTTGAGCGCATTCGCTTACGAGTTCCTGGTGAACATAATGTATTGAACTCTTTGGCTGCTTTTATTGTGGCTCATGATTGTTGTGGCGTAGAAACACGTGTTATTACTAAAGGCTTAGGCAAATTTATCGGTGCAAAGCGTCGTTTTGAAACTAAAGGTCATGTAGCCGGCGTATGGGTTGTTGATGACTATGCTCATCATCCTACAGAAATTAAAGCAACATTGAAAGCAGCAAAAGAGTTGGAAAAACATCGTGTTATCTGTGTATTCCAGCCACATCGCTTTACCCGCACAAGCTTGTTAAAGGATGAATTTGCTACTGCTTTCACAAGCGCTGATGAAGTATATATGACAGATATTTATAGCTCTGGTGAAGATCCAATCCCTGGTATTGATGGCAATACGATTCCAAGTGCTATTAAAGCGGCCACAGGTCAAGACGTAAATTATGTACCATCTGTTGACGATTTGCCTGAGGTATTAGCGAAAATAGTAAGACCTAATGACCTAGTTATCACCATGGGTGCAGGTTCTATTAATCAATATGGACCAAAATTATTAGCTATATTGGAGGAAGGCTTACAATGAAAGATAAAAAAATAATCGTATTAATGGGTGGTCCTTCCAAAGAGGCTGAGGTATCTCGTCGTACTGGCGCTGCTATTGCAGAAGCACTTGAAAGTAAAGGTTATAATGCCCAAACTTTAGAACTCAATCCGCGCACTGTATTAAAAGATATTGAAGACTTAGGTGGCGAGGTTGTATTTAATGCAATTCATGGTCGTTACGGCGAAGATGGTGCGTTGCAAGGCCTATTAGAAATGGCTGAAATTCCATACACTGGGTCAGGTATTATGGCTCATGCAGTAGGTATGAATAAAAAAGTAAGTAAAGATGTATTTAAAGGTGCCAATATTCCTACTGCAGCATCCGAGTCCTTTAATGGTAATCTTGAATCTGCAGAAGCTATTATTGAGCATATTCGTAAGGATTTTACAATTCCAGTAGTTGTGAAGTCTGCTACGCAAGGTTCTAGCATTGGGGTTACCATTGTTCGCGATGAAGCTCAGTTAGAAGAGGCTGTAACGGAAGCTCTAAAATATGCCCCTATTCTTGTGGTAGAACAATTTCTTGATGGTCGTGAATTTACAGTATCTGTATTAGATGGTAAAGCATTGTCTGTTATTGAAATTCGTCCACATTCTGGTGAATATGATTACAAGAGTAAGTACACTGTAGGTGCTACTGAGTATTTAGTGCCAGCGCCTATTAGTGCAGAAATGACTGCTGAAATGCAACGCATTGGGGAGCTTGTGTATCGTGAAGTACAAGGCAGTGGGGTAATTCGTGTTGATGTTATGACAGACCATGCAGATAATATGTATGTTCTTGAATACAATACTGTGCCTGGTATGACAGCAACATCTTTAGTACCAAAAGCAGCAAAAGAAATGGGAATTGACTTCCCAACATTATGTGAAAAAATTCTATTAACAGCTAGTATAGGGAAATTTTAAGGGCTAATAGAAGATAAGGAGTTAACTATGGATGATAAGCAAAACCATCCATCCAACTCTGGGGAGATGCAGTCTTCTACACCTGTTCGTGATGAACGGGCTGTATTTAGAAAACGAGTGTTAAAAATCGGTGGTGCAGTTACTCTCGTGTTGGTGGGGTTGTTTACACTACCTATTCCTTTTGGATCCTTAAAAGTTACTGGATCGGATAAGGTAACTGTACAAGATGTAATGGTAGCTGGTGATATTCATGAACCTGTTAATATATTGCAGATTAGTACAGAAAAATTAAAAACTAGATTATCGAAAGATTTACGTGTCGAAGAGGCTCAAATTAGCTATCAGTTGCCACTGACAATGGTGGTAAATGTAGTAGAACGCAAGGCAGTTGCAGTCGTACCGGCTCAGTTTGGATACTTAACCCTTGATAGTAAGGGTCAAGTGATTGCATCTGAGCCAGCTATACAAGACACATCCGTTCCTATGATTTCTGGTGTGAAAGCTGGAAATATACTATTAGGTGATACGGTAGTAGATAAACCGATATTGGCGGCTCTTGAATATTTGAACTCACTTGATGAGGAGACATTCAAGAATATTGCAGAGATTAATATTGGAGATCCTGATGCGATAATGGCATATACTGTTTCAGGTATACAGATTCGACTGGGGGATGGCAAAGACTTAGCTAAAAAAGCAGAGCTAACTCAGTCGATGTTACAAGATATTAAAAAGACACATGGTAATGTACAGTATATAGATGTTAATGTTTCATCGCCGTACATTAAAACCGATGTGATGCCTGAAGTTAAAAAGCATCAGAATGGAGCACCGACTACAGAAAATTCATCTACTAAGAAGGATGATAAAAAACAAGATAGATAAGGTCATGTTGAATATAAAGGTAGATGATTGTCGTGAGACACGAACGGTGGGCAATTGCCATAGTCAGCTGTATATTAGGGTTCATGGTTGTTACCCAATATAAGATGACTCAAGATAATATAGAAGAAAATATTCGCTTACAACGGACTGGCGATTTGGCGGTACAATTGAGAGAGGCCCAGAGTGAACGTGATGCTTTGTTAAAGCAAATTGAGTCACTAAAAAAATCTGGTGCCAATGGCGGTGGTAAAGCTGATGAACAGCTCATGATGAAAGCGGCTTTAACAAATGTTAAAGGGCCAGGCGTTAGTGTGTTGATTGAAGATAGCTTGAAACCTGTACAAAGTGGGGAAAACCCCAATTTATATGTAATTCATGATGAAGATATTCTAAGAATTGTTAATGAATTACGTGCTGGTGGGGCTGAAGCGATAGCTATTAATGATCAACGCCTCATAGGAACGTCTGAAATACGATGTTCAGGACCAACTATTACTGTAAATGGGAAGGTCTTTGGAGCTCCTTTTACGGTGAAAGCTATTGGAGATCCAAAGACATTAAATTCTGCGCTCACTATGCGCGGTGGTGTAGTAGATTCACTTAAACATTGGGGAATAAAGGTAACTATAAAGCAAGAAGAGGATGTAGCGATTCCTGCTTTCACAGGTACTTTTAGAGAAGAATATATGAAGCCTAATGAGTTAGGAGGTAAAGAATGAATATCTATATCTTTGCCATCATTGGCCTAATTATAGGGGCTACCTTAGGATGGATAGCACCACTTCATATCCCCGCTAGTTATTCGAATTATACTTCTGTAGCTGTTCTAGCAGCTTTAGATGCAGTATTTGGTGGCAGTCGAGCAGCATTGGAAAGAACCTTTGATCTCAGTAACTTTGTCATTGGGTTCTTTTCAAATATGGTATTAGCTGTTATTCTTGTATATGTTGGTGATTTAATAGGCATTAACCTATACTATGTGGCTCTTATTGGATTTGGGTTACGTGTATTTATTAATATAGGCGCTATACGCAAAATAATTATGACTAAGCGGTTCTAATAAATCCCATTCTATATAGTGGAAAGTTTTTAAATTTTAGTGTAAAATAAATGTAATTGTTATAAGATAGTCAGTATATAAATCGATACATTGGGACGTATATTGATACAATAGATAACGATAAGAGGAGGAAGTTCAATGTCTGATTTTGCAAATATTAAAGTTATCGGTGTTGGTGGCGGCGGTAATAACGCTGTTAATCGTATGGTTGATAACCAAATTAAAGGTGTTCAATTTTTAGCCGTTAATACAGAAAACCAAGTGCTTGAATTGTCTAAAGCGGATGTAACAATTCAAATCGGCGAAAAAGTTACTAAAGGCCTTGGTGCTGGTGCTAACCCACAAATCGGTGAAGAAGCAGCTCAAGAAAGCCGTGAAGAAATTACTAAAGCTCTTGAAGGTGCTGATATGGTATTCGTAACTGCTGGTATGGGCGGTGGTACTGGTACTGGTGCTGCTCCAATCGTAGCTGAATGTGCTAAAGAAGTTGGTGCATTAACAGTTGGCGTAGTAACTAAACCTTTCGCATTCGAAGGCAAACGTCGTCGTGCTGCGGCAGAAAAAGGCATTGAGTTCTTGACTCAAAAAGTTGATACAATTATTGTTATTCCTAATGACAAATTGTTACAAGTTGTAGATAAAAAATGTTCCGTATCTGATGCATTCAGCAAAGCTGATGAAGTTCTTCGTCAAGGTATCAAAGGTATTTCCGATTTGATCCAAATTCCTGGTTTAATCAATCTTGACTTTGCAGACGTTAAAACTATCATGACTAATCAAGGCGAAGCTTTGATGGGTATTGGTGAAGGTACTGGTGAAAACCGCGCTGCAGACGCTGCAAAAATGGCTATCAATAGCCCATTGTTGGAAACTTCTATCGATGGTGCAAAAGGCATCTTGCTTAATATTTCTGGTAGCTCCGAATTGGGTATTTTTGAAGTAAACGAAGCTGCTCAAATTATTTCTGATGCAGCAGACCCTGATGCAAATATCATCTTCGGTTCTGTTATCGATGAAAGCTTGGGCGATAAAGTTCAAGTTACTGTTGTAGCAACTGGTTTTGGAAATAACGCTAAAAGCGTACCAGAATTCGGTAAAACAACGACTACATCTCGTCCAGCATCCACTACAACAACTAACAGCGGTATCCCAGATATCCCTGTATTCATGAAACGCTAATTTATAGAGTGTATAATAAAAACATTCGTAAATAAGTAACTTAGTAAGACATATCTTGAGATATGTGTATAGGAGGTACAAATGAAGAAATTAGTATTATTAACTCTAGCAGCTACAGTTGTGGCAGGTAGTGCATTTGCAGCGGCACCTGTAACAAAAATTAGCGACGGTTCCACTAAAGTACAAGCTGATTATGCATTTAAACAACATGTATCTAAAGGTGGCGGCAATAGCAACGACGGTTTCGGTGTTTCTTTGCAACACGATCTTTCCAATAAAACTGCAGTTCAATATTCTTATGATAAATTGAATGCAAAAAATGGCGACATTAAAGATCATCAATTAGCATTAGTTTATAAAGTGCATCCAAACGTAAATGTATATGGTGCTGGTACTGCAATTCGTACAAATGATACAGAATTAGGTTTCCAAGCTGGTGTTATTGGTCATGTGCCATTGACAGAAAAAGTAAACGGCTTTGCTAAAGCTGGTTGGGGTAACGATATTAAACAAACTTACCAAGTAGGTGCTCAATATGAAGTTCGCCCTGATGTAGACTTGAACGTATACTATGGCTATGATAAATATAGCGTAAACAACAACGATAAAACTGTAAATGGTTTACACGCTGGTGTAGGCTACTCCTTCTAAGGATACTAAAGACCACTCAAATGAGTGGTCTTTTTTTATATACAAAAAATGATATATTATTTATAAATATTTTTTGTATGAAATCTCTTATTATGCTATACACCTTAATTTTATAATATATTTTTTAGTAGTTAATATTATTTCTTATGTATACAATATATTTTCTAAATACACATTGTATAATTAAATAAGTTTAGGTATGATAAATATGTAATAATTCATTTTAGATAGGATGGTGTAAGTTATGACAAGTGTTGCTGCAAAGCATGCGAAAGGGAAAAAACTTAAAGATGTGATCTTTGTAACTGCTGGACAAGCATTAGCTGATGCTAAAGAAAATGGTCGAGAGAACGTTGTAAATGGTACTTTAGGTGCTATTCACGATGAAGATGGCAAATTAGTTTTCCTCAAAACCGTTAAAGAAGAATATTTGGGTCTTAATGACACTGAACATATTGGTTATGCCCCAATTGCAGGTATTCCAGAGTTTTTAGCAGCTGCTGAGAAAGAATGTTTTGGTAATTCTCGTCCAGAAGGTCACATCCGTAGCATCGCTACAGCTGGTGGTACTGGCGGTATCCATCACTTAATTCATAACTATACAGAACCTGGTGATGAAGTATTGACTGCTGATTGGTTCTGGGGTGCCTATCGTATAATTTGTAGCGATGTAGGTCGTACACTTGTTACCTATTCTTTATTTGATGAACATAATAACTTTAACCATGAAGCGTTCCAAAATCGTGTAAATGAATTAGCTGCGAAACAAACAAATGTTTTAATTGTGTTTAATACACCTGGTAATAACCCAACTGGCTATTCTATTGAGGATAAAGATTGGGAATCTATCCTTAACTTCTTGAAAGAACTGGTTGCTATAGGCCGTAATAATGTAATCATTGGCATTGATGTAGCATACCTTGATTATTCTGGTGAAAAAGAAGAGGTTCGTGCATTCTTTAGTAAATTCAGTCATTTGCCAAAAGAAATCCTTACATGTGTTTGCTATAGCTTGTCTAAAGGATTCACTATGTATGGTCAACGTGTAGGTGCCTTGATTGGTATTTCTGATGATGAAGAAATTGCTGATGAATTTTTAGAAATCAACAAATCTACAAGCCGTGCTACATGGTCTAATATTTGCCGCCCTGCAATGCGTACAATGGCAAATATTGTAGCTGATTCAGCTAAGTTTAAAGCTTATGAAGATGAACGTAATTGCTATTATCAATTGATTCGCGATCGTGCTGATATATTTAAACAAGAAGCAGCACAAGTTGGTCTTCCTATGTTGCCATATCGCGGTGGTTTCTTTATTACGATTCCTACAGATTCTGCTAATGCTATCTGCGAAGAATTGAAGAAAGAACATATTTATGTTATCGCTTTAGCAAATGGTATTCGCGTTGCAGCATGCGGTATTCCTAAATTCCAAATGACAGGTCTTGCCGAAAAAATTTATAATGCCATGAAACGCCTTGGTAAATTATAATAGATAAGTAAAACTTATGTGAAAAGCCACTTGATCCATGTATCAAGTGGCTTTTCTTGCATTAGTGAATGTCTTTATGTTCATTAATATCTTTGTCAGCTTCTTTAGCTAAGTTTTCAAGTGCTCGTTTAGGAGCTGTACGTTCACCTGTTTCTGGATCCACGAATTCAACACGGTCCAATGTATCTGTGATTTGGCCTCGAATGAAGCTTAAGTAAATCTCATAAAGTTCTTTTTTTTCTGCTAATTCCTCTGGTGTGAGTTGTTGCCCAGATTTTTTCTTTCCTGCTAGTTCATTTATACGTTTTAATGTATCGTTAATATTGCTCATATTGACCTCCTGTATTCTATATTAGAATAACATGATTTATTATAACATAGAACTAAATGAATACGTATGGTAAGATATAAGTTGTACGCGACTGTACTTTCACAAGTGAGAAAGGAGAGCTGTATGCGTGTAACAAAAGCAATAAAGGCAGAGCAATTGAAATTATTGCAAGAGCATTATTTTGATGCAAAACCTGCCCTTGAGTATACAAATGAATTTGAATTATTAGTGGCAGTTGTATTATCTGCACAATGTACGGATGAGAGAGTTAATATCGTTACTAAACGGTTATTTCCTGAACTAAATCATCCGGCTAAGATGCTAGCAGTTGGGGTTACCAAATTAGAAACTCTGATTAAGGACTGTGGCCTTTATAAATCTAAAGCCAAAAATTTGATTGCAACTTGTCAGATTCTAGTAGAACAATACCATGGGGAAGTGCCACGGGAGTTTGACCAACTCGTTGAATTACCTGGTGTAGGTCGTAAGACTGCAAATGTGGTTGTATCTGTATTGTTTGGTACGCCAGCGATTGCTGTAGATACTCATGTATTCCGTGTGTCTAACCGATTAAAACTGGGAATTGCTAAAACACCAGAAGAGATGGAGAAGAAATTGCAAAAGGCTATTCCTAAAGAGGATTGGGCTGCTGCCCATCACTGGTTAATTTACCATGGCCGTAAATTATGTAAGGCTCGTAAGCCTTTATGTGAAGAATGTTTTTTAAATCACTTATGTCCTTCAGCTGGAAAGGTTTAATATGAAAGTAAATAACGAAGAATTTATTGCCCTTTGTGCTACTCATGGCATTGAAGGTATTGATATTGTAAATGAGTTAATGCGTTTTAAAGTGTTAGATCAATTAATTTCTAGTAATGCTAGCTCCCGTGAGTGGGGCGTTACGGCTGATGATTTATATGCGTTAGCGGAAAAATCTACAGTAGAGTCTTTTGGCCCTGTTCCATATGATTTGAATACATTCCAAGCTCTATATGGTCCTTCCTTTAGAGTCGAATTATTTGATTTTATTAGCGACACAGGTATTTTAGATGGTCTAGATGTTGGTACTATTTGGGAGACTCCTGTTCGTGAAAGTATTGAAGCCCATAGTAAAACGGGAGAACTCGTTCTATATGCTTATGTAGAAGAATACACAGGTATGATTGAAGAAATCCTTCAATCTTATGAAGATAAAAAAGTTGTGCTTTATACGGCATCTCCAGTGTGCTATAGCATTTTGACACGTTTATATCCGATGGCGCAAATTATTAATCAATGGCCTCATCGCAGCTATTTTGATCATATCTTTACAGGAACGGTTGGCATGTTCCAATCCTCTGAAGATATTGTGGAAGAAGTGGCTAATGGTTTACATAATCTTGTCCCGGAAGGAACTGCACAATTATTCTTACCTGCAACGATGGCTCAAAATCAATTGGGCTTGAATAATATGGCATTACAATTTTTCTTGAACCAAAAGCGTGTGGAAGCTATCCGTGAGTGGACTCCATTAGGAGCCTATGAAATTGTATATGGCAAATATGATGTTAAAAAGATGCGTGTTGGCCTTCGTGAACGCGTTGGCGAAGAATGGAAAACGATTAATTATATTCCATTGCCTCATGGTGTATTTGCGCAATTGCCCGTATTTACCGTATTAAATTATGGCTTGTCTTTGCGTTCTATTTTATTGCCAGGTGGTCAAACTGATGTAGCCTTAGGACAAGATGGTATTTACTGTATCGACAGCCGAGTTTCTGAATTAGGTCGTAATGCTCTTATTGAAAATGGCGCTTATTTCCTAACATTTAAACGCCATACAGACCATGTAGATGTAGATATTACTACAGAAGCACCAAAAGAGGACATCTATTGGATGTTCCCAGATGCTGAATTAGCCTATATGTGGTATGCATACTTCTGTAGCACTATTGGTCAAACATTGATTCAAGAAGTTTCCATGCTCGTTCAAACAGATGAGTCATTCGGTTATATGCTTAGCAGTGTACGTCGACGCGTGTTAGATGTTAACAATGAGGCTCAACTAATCACATCTGTTCAAGCAGCTGATGAAGCGTATATCAAGGCTGTGACAGAAGCGACAGAGGATTGGAAATCTACAGTAGATGAATTAGGCGCTCAAGTTATGCCACCAACAACATCTATTGATATTGAAGATTATAGCGATTATAAAAACTAATTGTAAAAGTCTAATATTTAGTTTAAAATATATCGTATCCTAAAAAATATAAACTACTAAATATAGTAGGTATGAAACATACTACACGAATGTGTAAGAAAGGAGGACCCATGGCTGTTATTAATTTTGAAATCTTCAAAGTTATTGGTACTTTATCTGAAGATAAAGACGGTTGGAAAAAACAATTAACATGCACTAGCTGGGGTAAATATAATCCTAAGTTTGACCTTCGCGCTTGGGATAGTGAATATACAAGCATGAAAAAGGGTATTACCCTTTCCTTAGAGGAGCTCATCGCATTGCGTGACATCCTTAATGAAAGTGACTTAGAGACCATCTTAGCTGAGTCTATTGAAGAAAAACAAGCATCCAAGGAATAGTATTGGCAACTTGCATTTGTGCATATGTCATGCTATAATCTATAAGAATAATATTGATTGTCGGAAAGAGGTGTATAGAATGAAACAAGGTATTCATCCAGACTATAAAGAAGCTACAGTAACTTGCGGTTGTGGCAACACATTCAAAACTGGCTCTGTAAAAGAAGACCTTCGTGTAGACGTTTGCTCCAAATGCCATCCGTTCTTCACTGGTCAACAACGCGCAGCTCAAGCTCGTGGTCGTATTGAACAATTTAACAAACGTTACGGCAAATAATTTGTCATGTAATGTAGCATCTATTGGCAGGGCTATGGGCTCTGCCTCTATTTGTTTATGAGAGGAGCTCTTGTGAACACAGAACGTATTAAAAAGTTTGTCGGTGGACAAGCTGTGATCGAAGGTGTCATGATGAGGGGGCCTGGTGTTACAGCAACAGCTGTACGAGAACCATCAGGAACCATTGTAGTTCAAAAAGAGCCTACAAAATCTATTGCTGACACATATCCAATTTTGAAAAAACCATTTCTTCGGGGCTGTGTAGCCCTCTATGAATCTTTAGTCATTGGCATGAAGGCATTGTCCTTCTCCGCTAAAGCCGCTGGCGATGAAGAGGAAGAAATGTCTAATAGTGAAATTGCCATTACTATGGTTATTTCCACCATATTTGCGATAGCTGTATTTTTGGCATTGCCTACATTTATCGTAAAATTCATTCCTGGTGTACAGGATAATCATGTAGTATTAAATCTCATTGAAGGTGTCATTCGTTTAGTTCTTTTTCTACTCTATATTTGGGGGATTGGGCTTACGAAGGATATTCAACGAGTTTTCCAATATCATGGGGCCGAGCATAAAACGATTCATACCTATGAATTAGACTTGCCTCTTACCGTAGAAAACGTTCGCAAACAAAGTCGTTTACATCCTCGATGTGGTACAAATTTCTTACTCATCGTTATGGTGGTGAGTATCTTTGTATTTGCCTTTTTAGGTTGGCCTAATTTGTTGGAACGTATCGTAAGCCGCGTACTTCTCATGCCAGTAGTGGCAGGTATTGCGTACGAGGTTATTCGTCTTGCTGGTCGTAGTGAGCATTCCTTTGTGAAAGCTCTTATCAAACCAGGTCTTGCATTACAGTACATGACCACACGTGAACCAGAAGATGATCAAATTGAAGTCGCTATACGAGCTCTTGAAGAGGTTCGACCTCCTGAGAGTGATGCATATGAAGAGGAATAAACATGTTAGTAGATAAATTACAAGTTATTGAAGATAAATTTATGGACCTGGAGCAGCGCATCAGTGACCCTGAAGTGATTGCACGCCAAGATGAATGGCGTAAATTAACACGTCAACATGCTCAATTATCTGAAACAGTTGAAACATTCCGTACTTATAAAAAAGTATTAGCTGGTATTGATGAAGCTATGGAAGTTATTGAAGATAAATCCATGGATGAAGAATTCCGTGAAATGGCACAAGAGGAATTAAAAGAGCTAAAACCTCAAAAAGAGGAATTAGAAGAGAAATTACAAATCCTTTTACTGCCTAAGGATCCTAATGATGATAAGAACATTATTATTGAAATTCGTGGTGGTGCCGGTGGTGATGAAGCGGCATTATTTGCAGGCGATTTGTTCCGTATGTATACAAAATATGCGGAAAGCCAAGGCTGGCGTTGCGAGATTATTGATGCCAATGAACCTGAACTAGGTGGCTTTAAAGAGGTTATTTTCTCCGTAGATGGTGAAAATGTATACTCCAAGATGAAATTTGAATCAGGTGTACACCGTGTACAACGTGTACCTGCTACGGAAACACAAGGCCGTGTACATACATCTACCGTTACAGTAGCGGTGTTGCCAGAAATGGAAGATGTTGATATTGAAGTTAATGAAAAAGACTTAAAAATCGACACCTATCGTGCGAGTGGTGCGGGCGGTCAGCATATCAATAAAACTGAGTCTGCTGTTCGTATTACCCACTTACCATCTGGTATCGTTGTAGCATGTCAAGACCAACGTTCTCAATTACAAAACCGTGAAAAAGCTATGCGTGTATTGCGTGCAAAATTGCAAGACCAAGCTGAACAAGAGGCTATTTCTAGCATGGCAGCAGACCGTAAGAGCCAAGTTGGTACAGGTGACCGTAGTGAACGTATTCGTACCTATAACTATCCACAAGGTCGCGTAACAGATCATCGTATTAACTTAACATTGTATAAATTAGATGCTATTTTAAATGGCGATCTAGATGAAATCATTCAAGCCTTAAATGCTGCTGACCAAGCAGCAAAAATGCAGGAGGCTAATACAAATGTATAAGGAGATTTGGACAATCGGTCGTATTCTCCAGTGGACAGAGCAGTACTTTCAAAGCAAGGAGATGGATACACCTCGACTTGATGGGGAAGTACTGCTTTCTCACGTTTTAGGCAAGGATCGTATTTATCTATATACCCATTATGACCAACCGCTTATCCAAGAGGAACTCGATGCTTTCAGACCTCTCGTTCAAGAACGAGCTAAGGGACATTGTGTAGCGGCTATTATTGGGGAGAAGGACTTTATGGGATTGACCTTTAAGGTTAATGATAAGGTATTGATTCCACGACCTGATACAGAAACGTTGATTGAGCATGTACTAGGCACGTATCAAAAGGATAGTAATATTCGCATCCTTGATGTATGTACGGGCCCTGGCACGATATTATTAAGTCTATTACACTATTTGCCGAATGCGTGTGGCATGGGTATTGAAATATCTACCGATGCTTTGTCATTGGCTAAGGTAAATAGTGAAAGATTTAACTTAAATGATCGTGTTCAATTGTTAGAGTCTGATATGTTTTCTGTTCTAGATGGTAAAAATGAACAGTTTGATCTCATCGTATCAAATCCACCTTATATCCGTGCTGGGGATGCTAAATTATTGTCTCAGGACGTATTAAATGAGCCCCATATTGCCTTGTTTGGCGGTGAAGATGGCCTTGATTTCTATCGTATTTTGGCTAAGACATGTGGCACATATTTAAAATCGCGAGGCCATATTGCCTTTGAAATAGGTTTTGATCAAGCTGAGGCTGTAAAGGCTTTATTAGAAGAAACAGGGCAGTACTCTAATATTCGATGTATTACTGACCTCGGCGGAAATGACCGCGTTGTAACAGCTATATATGAGGGATAATATGGATACTCAAATTATTACAAATCCATCAGATCAAGAACTAGATATGCTTGCTCGCGCTTTGCGTAATAGCGAATTAGTGTCCATTCCTACAGAAACTGTATATGGACTTGGCGCTAATGGGCTTGATCCGGAGGCAATGGATAAAATCTACGCCGCTAAAGGTCGCCCATCCGACAATCCACTTATTTTACATGTTCCTAATAGTGAAAGTATAAAACCTTTAGTAACAGAGGTTTCAAATACGGCACAATTATTAATGGATACATTTTGGCCTGGTCCATTGACAATCACATTGCCTAAATCAGATTTAGTGCCAGATCGTGCTACAGGCGGTTTATCTCGTGTTGCTTTACGTTGTCCTGATCATCCAATTTGTCGAGCTTTATTAGAGCGTACCGGTGTACCGGTAGCAGCTCCTAGTGCTAATATATCTGGACGTCCAAGTCCGACAACGGCACAAGATGTTTACCATGATATGAAGGGCCGTATTTCCTATATTTTAGATGCAGGACCATGTATGATTGGTGTAGAGTCTACTGTTGTGGAAGTACATGATGACAAGGTCATTATATTGAGACCAGGTGGAATAACAAAAGCACAACTTGAAGCTGTTGTATCTACGGTTGAGTATGATATTGCTCTCGTTAATGCAACAACTAAGCCTAAAGCTCCTGGTATGAAGTATACCCATTATGCTCCTGATGCACCTATGACAGTTGTTGTAGGTAGTCCAGAGCGGGTGGCAAGTACTTTTAAAGAGCTATCAAAGGAGATAGAAGGTCCTATAGGTTGTTTAGTGAGTCATGAAACGTATAACCTTATGAAAGAGGATACACGCTTTATATTCCATTGTTTTGGCAATTATGGTGATGCCTTATCATTAGGCCATGACTTTTATAAAAGCCTATTATATTTTAACGAAAATCATGTTACCTTAATCTTGGCAGAAGGTGTTGATGACGACGGTTTTGGTGTTGCTATTATGAACCGCATGGAAAAGGCATCGAGTCATCATATCATTTATAAGTAAATTTACTGAAATAAAAATGTCCACTGATAATAGAAATATGTCTTTACATATTGGATGGATTTGCTATAATGTATAAAGTAATCACAAAATGTGATTAAGTAAGGATGTTATTATGAATATTTTATTTGTATGTACCGGTAATACTTGTCGTAGCCCTATGGCTGAAGGTATTACACGGGCCCTTGCAGCGGAGCAACATAAGGATGTGACGACTGTATCAGCTGGTTTATTTGCCGCTTATGGAGCAAAACCAACTGAACAAGCCGTGGAAGCCGTCCGTTCCATTGCAGATATTTCTGATCATGAATCGAGACCATTGACGATGGAGCTCGTGAATGCAGCAGATCTTATCATTGGTATGACGAAAGATCACAAATCTGTACTACTTCGCCAATTCCCGTTTGAGGAAAGTAAAATCAAAACGATTTCCGAGTGGGGTGGTCAAGATGGTGATGTTACGGACCCATATGGGTCTGATCAAACCGTATATAATCAATGTGCGGAACAAATTTATCACTTAGTAGAGGCTGGTCTTACATCAGTGCCTCAGAAGGCGTAGGAGATGAAATTATGAAAGTTGCAATTGGTTGTGATCATGGCGGATTAAATTTAAAAACATCCGTTAAGGAATTGTTAAATGCATTGGGACATGAAGTAGAGGATTTTGGCTGCCATACAGCTGATTCTTGCGACTATCCTGATATTGCTGTACCTGTAGCAAATGCAGTCGTATCTGGTCAAGCAGACAGAGGTATTTTGATTTGTGGTACTGGTATTGGTATCGGTATTGCAGCAAATAAGATTGCAGGTATTCGCGCTGCTCTTTGTCATGATACATTCTCTGCTCATGCATGTCGTGAACATAATGACGCTAATATTCTCACAATGGGGGAACGCGTTATTGGTCCTGGCCTAGCTAATGATATTGTTGCCATCTTTATGGAAACAGAGTTCGAAGGTGGTCGTCACGCACGCCGTGTAGAGAAAATTAAAGCATTAGAGAAGTAATACATCATTACCTATATATATTCGTTTTGCACGAGGAGGATACTCATGAGTTTCTTAGAAAAACAAGACCCTAATATTCAAGCTGTTATCAATCAAGAATTAGCACGCCAACGCGATAAATTAGAAATGATCGCTTCTGAAAACTTTGTTTCTCAAGCAGTAATGGAAGCTCAAGGTAGCGTATTAACTAACAAATATGCAGAAGGGTATCCTGGTAAACGTTATTATGGCGGTTGTGAAAATGTTGATGTTATCGAAACATTAGCTATTGAACGAGCAAAACGCTTGTTCGGTGCAGAACATGCTAACGTACAACCTCACTCTGGTTCTCAAGCAAACTTTGGTGTGTATTTCGCATTATTACAACCAGGTGATACTATTGTGGGCATGAATTTGTCCCATGGTGGTCATTTAACTCATGGTTCTCCTGTTAACGTATCTGGTACATATTTCAATGTAGTACCTTACGGTGTAGATGCAGAAACTCAACAAATCGATTATGATGAGTTCCGTAAAATCGTTTTAGAAGCAAAACCTAAATTGATTATCGCTGGTGGTAGTGCTTATAGCCGTCAAATTGACTTCAAAAAAATGGCTGATGTAGCTCATGAAGTTGATGCTATCTTCATGGTAGATATGGCTCACTTCGCAGGCCTTGTAGCAGCAGGTTTACATCCAAATCCTGTAGAATATGCTGATATCGTTACTACAACAACTCATAAAACATTGCGTGGTCCTCGTGGCGGTATGATTCTTTGCAAAGAAAAATATGCAAAAGCAATCGATAAAGCTATCTTCCCTGGCATTCAAGGTGGTCCTTTGATGCATGTTATCGCTGCTAAAGCTGTAGCATTTGGTGAAGCATTACAACCTGAGTTTAAAGTATATGCACAACAAGTTATCGATAATGCAAAAGCATTGGCTGCTGCATTGCAAGAAAAAGGCTTAACAATTGTTTCTGGCGGTACAGATACTCACGTTATGCTTGTAGATGTTCGCAATACTGGTTTAACAGGTAAAGAAGCAGAACACTTACTTGATGAAGTAGGTATTACATGTAATAAGAATACAATTCCATTTGATCCAGCTAGCCCATTTGTAACAAGTGGTATCCGTCTTGGTACACCAGCTCTTACAACACGTGGTTTACAAGTAAAAGATATGGAAGAAATTGCAGACATCATTGCAACTGTTCTTAAAAATCCTGAAGATAAAGCAATTCATGAAGAAGCAAGCAAACGTGTGGCAGCTCTTTGTGAAGCGTATCCTTTATATTAATCTATTAGATTAACTATAGCACTTACATATTTGTAGTCCTATAAACCTATAAGTAGCATAAAAGGGGTGTGCCTAGGCATATCCCTTTTAATATTTTTATGGCATGATTTATCAATCTGTGATAGAGTAAATATGAATATTAAATGGATACCGATAGGGTATGTAAATTATTTATAGGAGGACAGTCATGAAAGTTAATGTTATGACACATCCATTGATTCAACACAAAGTTACATTGATGCGTGATGCAGAAACAGGCTCTAAGGATTTTAGAGAATTACTTGATGAGATTACTATGTTGATGGGTTATGAAATTACTCGTAACCTTCCATTAGAGGATGTAGAAGTACAAACACCTTTAACTAAAATGACTGGCAAACGTATTGCAGGTAAAAAATTGGGTATTATCCCAATTCTTCGTGCTGGCCTAGGTATGGTAAATGGTATGCTTAACTTGATTCCAACTGCAAAGGTTGGTCATATCGGTTTATATCGTGATCCTGAAACTTTGAAACCAGTAGAATACTACTGTAAGTTACCTTCTGATGTAGGTGAACGCGACTTTATAGTAACAGATCCAATGTTAGCTACTGGTGGTAGTGCAGCAGCTGCTATTACATTGTTAAAGGAAAAAGGCGCTAAAAATATTAAGTTAATGTGTCTTGTTGCGGCTCCTGAAGGTGTGGAAGCAGTGAATAAAGAACATCCTGATGTTCCTATTTATGTAGCGGCCCTTGATGAAAAACTTAATGATCATGGTTACATCTTGCCTGGTTTAGGCGATGCTGGTGACCGCATCTTCGGTACAAAATAATATAATCATATAAAACGACATAATTTAGGTACAAAGTTGTATAAAATATCTAAATTATGTCGTTTTCTCCTATAAAGTCTTGAATAAAATCTACATAGGGTATACAATACAGATGTAAAAGTATTTTTTTATTTTAGGTGGGACGAATTTTGTTCACATGGGACGAAAAACGATTCATACAATCCCAACGGGTAAAGGAGGGACCCGATGAACGAGTTTCTAATGATATGTGAACGTATTGTTCCTGAAATCGTTAGTGTATTAAAGGAGCGATACAAAATATTAAACCACCTAGTTTATGAAGAGCCTATAGGCCGTAGGACATTAGCTACTGCAACGGACCTTCCAGAGCGAACCGTACGAAGTCATATTGAGTTAATGCGTGCTAATGGTCTCGTAGACATTTATAAACCAGGGATTTTTCTCACTGATGAGGGACATGCAATTGTTCCAAAGTTGCGAAATTTTTTAAATGAATTAGATCGTATTAACGAGCTAGAACATCGATTGACTGAAGCACTTCATATCGATAGGGTTATCATTACGCCTACAGAAGGAACGTTGATGGTTAAAAAGTTAGGTTTTGCAGCAGCAAAGCTATTACAGGAATTATTAGAACCTGACTCTGTAGTTGCTATCAGTGGTGGTAGTACAATGGCTGCAGTAGCTGAAGAAATGCCTGTATTACCATTTAATCCTATTGTTGTACCTGCCCGTGGGGGCGTTGGTGAGGTTGTAGAATATCAAGCTAACGTAATTGCTTCGGTGCTTGCTGAACGGCTTCGTGGGACCTATAAAATGCTCCATTTACCTGATGGGCTTTCACAAGACTCATTGCATATGCTCATGACTTGTGAACCTCAAATTAAGGAAATTGGGGATCTCATTAGTAGGACTGACGTATTGTTGTTTGGTATTGGTACAGCTATGCGCATGGCGGATCAGCGCCATATAGCTGATGATGTGCGTAAGCAGTTAGTAGATAATCATGCTGTTGGCGAAGCTCTTGGTCAATATTGCGATATAGATGGTAAGTTGATTTACTCCACTAATAATATTGGGTTATCACTTCCGGATGTTGCAAAAATTCCAAATGTGATTGCTGTAGCTGGTGGCCAAGACAAATCGAGTGCCATTATTGGTGTTATGAGAGCTTGTCAAAAAGGCATACTTATCATTGATGAGCAAGCTGCAGAAGGTATGCGTCAATTGTTACAAATTTCAGCGTTATAAATGAAGTTAGTAGTTAAATATTTTGTTAGAATATTTTTGTTATTAGGAGGATCTAACAATGGCAGTAAAAGTTGGTATTAACGGTTTTGGTCGTATTGGTAAATGTGTAGTACGTGCAGCGATTAACAATCCTGACGTAGAAGTTGTAGCAATCAATGCTACTGGCGATAATGAAGGTACTGCATTATTATTAAAATACGACTCTGTACATGGTACAATTCCTAACGAAGTAACATTCGATGAAGACAACATTTATGTTGATGGTAAAAAAATCCGCGTATTCCACGACCGCGATGCTTCCAAATTGCCTTGGTCTGAAGAAGGCGTAGAAATCGTTATGGAATGTACAGGTAAATACCGCGATGCAGAAGAAGCAAAAGTTCATTTAAATCAACCTACAGTTAAAAAAGTATTGATTTCTGCACCTGGTAAAAACGAAGACTTAACTATGGTTATGGGTGTTAACCAAGATATGTACGATCCTGCAAAACACCACATTATTTCCAACGCATCTTGCACAACAAACTGCTTGGCTCCATTCGCTAAAGTATTATGTGATGAATTCGGCATTAAACGCGGCATGATGACAACTATTCATTCTTATACTAATGACCAAAAAATTCTTGATGCACGTCATAAAGACCCTCGCCGTGCTCGTGCAGCAGCTATGTCTATCATTCCTACAACTACTGGTGCAGCAAAAGCTGTTGCTAAAGTATTGCCTCAATTGAAAGGTAAACTTGATGGTTTTGCATTGCGCGTTCCAACTCCAGACGTATCTGCTACAGATCTTGTTTGCGAACTTGAAAAACCTGCAACTAAAGAAGAAATCAATGAAGCATTCCGCAAAGCAGCAGCTGGCGAATTAAAAGGTATCTTAGGTGTATCTGATGTGCCATTAGTATCTTGTGACTTCAGCTCCGATCCACGTAGCTCCATTGTTGACGCTGATTTAACAATGGTTATGGATGGAAACATGGTAAAAGTTGTTTCTTGGTATGATAACGAATGGGGTTACTCCGAACGTCTTATCGACATGGCAGCATTCGTAGCAAGCAAAGGCTTATAATCGGGAGGCTTTGATGAAACAAACAATCGAAGGTTTACAAGTAGATAATAAAACAGTATTTGTTCGTGTTGATTTTAATGTTCCTATGAAAGACGGTGTCATCACTGATGACACTCGTATTCGTAGTGCATTACCTACTATCAATTATTTAATTGAAAAAGGGGCAAAGGTAATTCTTGCTTCTCACTTTGGTCGTCCAAAAGGGGAACGCAAACCTGAAATGTCTTTGGCACCATGTGCAAAACATTTATCTGAGCTTATCAACAAGCCAGTAGCATTCGTAGATGACTGCATTGGCCCTAAGGTTGAAGAGGCTGTAAAAGCATTACAACCAGGCGATGTATTGATGCTTGAAAACTTGCGTTACCATAATGAAGAAACTAAAAACGACCCTGAATTTGCTAAACAATTGGCATCTCTTGCTGATGTAGCAATCAATGATGCATTCGGTGTATCTCACCGAAATGCAGCATCCGTAGTTGGTATTGCAGACTATATCCCTATGGCAGCAGGTTTCTTGCTAAAAAAAGAAATTGATGCATTAAGTGCAGCTGTAGTTCATCCTAAAACACCTATGGCAGCTATTATCGGCGGTGCTAAGGTAACAGATAAAATTTCTGTTATTTCAAACCTTTTGCCTAAAGTTGATGTAATGATTATCGGCGGTGGTATGGCAAATGCTTTCATAAAAGCACAAGGCTGCAACATTGGTAGCTCTTTATTTGAAGAAGGTCAAGAAGCTATTGCTACAGATCTTGTTATGGAAGCTCGCGTAGCAGGTGCTAAATTATTGACACCTATCGATGCTGTAGTAGCTGATGCTTTCAGCAACGACGCAAACACTAAAATCGTTGACGTTGAAAATATTGAAGATGGGTGGATGATTCTAGATATTGGTCCAAAAACACGGGAGCTCTATGTAGAAGCATTGGCGCCAATGAAGACTATTATTTGGAATGGTCCTATGGGCGTATTTGAAATGGAAAACTTTGCAGCTGGTACTAATGCAGTAGCAAAAGCTGTAGCTGAATCCGATGCGATGACTATCGTTGGTGGTGGCGACTCTGTAGCGGCTATTGAAAAAAGTGGCTTAGCAGATAAAATTAGCCATATCTCCACAGGTGGTGGTGCATCTTTAGAATTCTTAGAAGGCAAAATTCTACCAGGTATTGCTGCATTGTCTGAGGCATAATATGAGAAAACCCATTATTGCAGGAAATTGGAAAATGAATGGCACCATTGCGTCTGGATCAATTCTGATCGAAGCGTTTAACAGCGTGTTACAAGATATGGAATTATCCTGTGATGTAGTTGTTTGCCCTCCTTTCACAGCTATTGAACGTGCTGTAGCACTAACACGAGATACAGCTATTGAAGTAGGCGCACAAACTATGGATTATCATGATGCTGGTGCATTCACTGGTGAAATTTCACCACTTATGCTTACAGAGGTAGGCGTCAATTATGTTATTATTGGTCACTCTGAACGCCGTGAATATTATGGTGAAACAGATGAGACGGTAAATGCAAAAATCAAAAGTGCATTCCATCATAATTTGACTCCTATTGTATGTGTTGGTGAAAGTTTAGAACAACGTGAATCCGGTCATACGCTTGACTGGATTACGTCTCAACTTAAAGGGGCTCTGGTTGACGTTCCAAAGGAACAAGTTAGCCAATTGATTATTGCGTACGAACCAATTTGGGCTATAGGCACTGGAAAAACAGCAACCGCTGATCAAGCAGAAGAAGTATGTAAAGAAATTCGCGAGTATATTCGCTCTTTGTACGATGATGAAACTGCTGATGCCGTGCGTATCCAATATGGTGGTAGTGTTAAATCCGAAAATGCCCGTGAAATCCTTGGGGAACCAAATATTGATGGTGCCCTAGTAGGTGGTGCATCCTTAGTAGTTGATGAATTTATTGATATTATTAAAGCGGCGAATCAAGTAAGCGCTTAATATGAGGTTAAAAATGGCTAAATTAAAGGCTCCCGTAATGCTAGTCATCCTAGATGGCTTTGGCATGGGAGATCAATCAGATACAACCAATGCTGTAGTACAGGCGAAGCCGCACTGTTTTAATCAATTGTGGGATATGTATCCACATACAAAATTAGAAGCATCAGGGCTAGCAGTAGGACTTCCAGAAGGACAGATGGGGAATTCTGAGGTGGGCCATTTAAACCTTGGTTCTGGTCGCATTGTGTACCAAGATTTGACACGTATTACTAAAGACGTTGAATCTGGAGAGTTTTATAATCGCCCTGTTATAAAGGAACTATACAAAGTCGGTAAAAAACAAAGCTTACATCTTATCGGTCTAGTATCAGATGGCAATGTACATTGCTCCTTAGAGCACATTAAGGCAGTTATCAAAGGGGCTCATGATCATGGTATTGAGCACGTTTATGTACATGCCTTGCTCGATGGTCGTGATGTAGCCCCTCAATGTGCACAAGGCTATTTAAAAGACTTAGAAGCGTATATGGCAGAGCTAAATTGTGGCAAGATTGCTACCGTGAGCGGTCGTTACTATGCGATGGACCGCGATAATCGATGGGATCGTGTTGAATTAGCATACAATGCCATTGTGCATGGTCAAGGCGAAACGGCAGGTTCTGCTTGTGAAGCGGTGCAACAGTCCTATGATAAAGATGCAGCAGATGAGTTTGTTCTTCCTACAGTAATTGATGCTGAAGGAACGATCAAGAATGGCGATGCTGTTATCTTCTGTAATTTCCGCCCAGATCGGGGCAGAGAACTTACAAAAGCCTTAGTGTTGCCAGACTTTGATGGCTTTAACCGTGAACCATTATCTTTATACATGGCTACTATGACCAAATATGAAGATGATTTACCAGTTCATATTGTGTATGAAAAGGACATTTTATCCGAAACACTAGGCGAAGTACTAAGCGTAGGTGGCTACCGTCAATTGCGTATTGCTGAAACAGAGAAATACGCTCATGTAACGTATTTCTTCAATGGTGGTAAAGAGGATCCATTTGAAGGTGAGGACCGCATACTTGTGAAATCTCCTCAAGTGGCAACCTATGATTTGCAACCGGAAATGAGTGCTTATGAAGTAACTGATAAGGTTGTAGAAGCCATTCAAGATGAAACGTATGACATGATTATCTTGAACTTTGCAAATCCAGATATGGTAGGTCATACAGGTAGTTTTGAAGCAGCTGTTAAAGCAGTTCAGGCTGTAGATACTTGTTTAGGTCGCATTGTAGAGGCTATACGCAGTAAGAATGGCCACTTGTTAATTACGGCAGACCATGGTAATGCTGAGCTTATGGTTAATCATGAAACTGGCAAAGTTCATACGGCGCATACAACAAACTTGGTTCCTTTAATTTTAATGAGTGATACCTTAAAAACAGCTACATTAGAGGCTGGCAAATTATGTGATATTGCTCCTACATTATTAGACTTGGCTGGTATAGAACAACCAGAATCTATGACAGGTCATAGTTTAGTACAAAAAGCATAATATAGAACTTTCACTATATTAGTGGTTAACTAGAGTTATAACCTATATGGTTTTGCTCAATATATAATATCTGTCGCATGACAGTTATCCCATTAGATTTTTATGAGGTGAAGAAATGGCAGTAATTGAACAAGTCATTGCAAGAGAAATTTTAGATTCCCGCGGTAACCCAACTGTTGAAGTTGAAGTATGTTTAGAAGATGGCACTATTGCTACAGCAGCCGTTCCATCTGGTGCTTCCACAGGAAAATTTGAAGCTGTAGAATTACGTGATGGTGATAAATCCCGTTACTCCGGTAAAGGTGTATTAACAGCTATCGATAATGTAAATGCTAAAATCGGTCCTGCCATTATTGGTTATGATGCGACTGAACAAGTAGCAATCGATAACTTGATGTTGAAATTAGATGGTACAGACAATAAATCTAACTTAGGTGCTAATGCAATCCTTGGTGTATCTATGGCAGTAGCTCGTGCAGCAGCTGAATCTTTAGATTTGCCATTGTTTGCATACCTTGGCGGTTTCAACGCAAAAGAATTGCCAGTTCCTATGATGAATATCTTGAATGGCGGCGCACATGCGGATAATAACGTAGATATTCAAGAATTTATGATTATGCCTGTAGGTGCGGAATCTTTCGCTGAAGCTCTTCGTAGCTGTGCAGAAGTATATCATACATTGAAATCTGTACTTCATGATAAAGGTCTTAGCACCGCCGTAGGTGACGAAGGTGGTTTTGCTCCTAACTTGGCATCCAACGAAGAAGCATTAGAAGTAATTTGTGAAGCTATTAAAGCGGCAGGTTATGAACCTGGTAAAGACTTTAAATTAGCTCTTGATTCTGCATCTTCTGAATTCTATGAAGATGGCAAATACAATTTAGCTGGCGAAGGCAAAGTTAAAACAGCTGCTGAAATGGTGGAATTCTACGAATACTTAGTAGGCAAATACCCAATCGTATCCATCGAAGATGGTCTTGCTGAAGAAGATTGGGATGGTTGGAAATTGTTGACAGAACGCCTTGGCGATCGCGTACAACTCGTTGGTGACGATTTATTCGTAACTAATACAAAACGTTTGGCTCGCGGTATTGAGCTTGGTGTAGGTAACTCTATTCTTGTAAAAGTAAACCAAATCGGTACTTTAACAGAAGCATTCGACGCTATGGAACTTGCTAAACGCGCAGGTTATACATGTGTAGTATCTCACCGCTCTGGCGAAACAGAAGATACATTTATCGCTGATATTGCAGTAGCTGTAAATGCTGGTCAAATTAAGACTGGTGCACCAGCGCGCTCTGAACGTGTAGCAAAATACAACCAATTGCTTCGCATTGAAGAAATGTTATATGAAACAGCACAATATAAAGGTAATGACGTTTTCTATAACTTAAAATAAAAATCGTCTTATCTAAAAGTCCAATAATGGCGCCCTTCGGGGCGCCTTTTTTATATGTCCTAAAATAGAAAAGTTTTCGCTTCGTGGATTTTTAAAAATAAAAAAGGGATTTTGGGGATGATGTCGAAACCTATAACGCCATACGCTAGTGTGAGGTAAAAACATACCGCAAGGTATAGGAGGTGACCATGTATGTAGACGTAACATTAGACGACATTATCCTATATGCTTTAGAACATCATGTCAGCGATATTCACTTTGATCCCACAAAAAGTGGTGTCCAAGTTCGGTTACGACAAGATGGATTACTACGAACAAATATGACTGTGTCTTCTGAAGAGGCTGAACTTATTATCAACCGCATCAAGGTTTGTAGTGCATTAGATATTAGTGAAAAGAGATTGCCTCAAGATGGTCGATGGGCTTGGAGCCATAAGGACAAAGCCGTAACTATGCGCGTATCTACTTTGCCCAGCTTATATGGTGAGACTTTGGTCTGCCGACTTATGGGAAATGAAGGAAGTCACAAAGACTTAACAGCATTAGGTATGCGTGCAGATATTTTTGAGCATATTAAACAATTACTAAAACGTCCTTATGGCTTACTTCTAATCTGTGGACCTACAGGTAGTGGTAAAACGGCTACTTTATATGCCATGTTACGCATGTTAAATCTAGAGGAAACAAAGCTCATATGTCTTGAAGATCCCGTAGAGGCTGAAATTAAAGGAGCCATACAAATTGGCATTAATGAGAAGATTGGCTTTACATTTGCCAAAGGGCTTAGATCAGTGCTACGGCAAGATCCAGATACGATTATGATTGGTGAAATCAGGGATAAGGAGACTGCAGAGCTGGCCGTTAAGTCTGCTTTAACAGGGCATCGAGTGTTATCTACAATTCATACTAACACAGCTATTGGTGTTGTAACGCGTCTCATGGATATGGGGGTAGAACCGTATTTAATACGGGCTACTTTAATGGGGGCAATAGCGCAACGTTTAGTTCGAAAATTTGATGGCACCACGTATCATGGACGGACTGCGCTCTTTGAATATTTAGAAATACCAACCAATTCAGTTCACTGGGATCAATTAGAAGCACATTTACTTTTATCACTAGAGGATTCCGCTCGTGAAGCTGTATCTCAGCATGTTACATCGATAGAGGAGGTGCATCGTTGTGGACTCATGCTGTAATAGTGGAAATTTAGAAACCATTGTTGAACAAGCAATACAATTATCATCCACAGATATTCATCTACAATGTGGTGAGCCTATCTATTTGCGACATGGTGATGGATTGAAGGCTACTTCGTTTATATGTACTACTATCTTAATTGAAGATATTTTACGACGTTGTGGTATAGCCTCTTATGAATGGCAATCTCTCGATGAAGCTTGTTCCTGTTGTGGCGTGCGTATACGTGTTCATCTATATAAGGCTAATCAAACGATATGTGGGACACTGCGGTTATTGTGCCATCAACAACTTAAGCTAGAGGATAACAGTGAAGGACATTTACTTCAAAAACTATGTGAAGCACATGATGGTCTATTGCTTGTATGCGGACCTACAGGTAGTGGGAAAAGTTTTACCTTAGCCTGTTGTATTGACTATATAAATCAAACTATGGAGCGCCATATCATTACCTTAGAAGACCCCATAGAATTTGAGTTTAAGCCTAAGAAATCTTTAATTCATCAACGTCAATTAGGTGCCGATATTAAGTCTATGTCTGACGGCATTCGAGATGCATTGCGGGAGGACCCAGATGTCATTATGGTAGGGGAACTGCGCGATAGAGAAACCTTGGAGGCTGCACTTCATGCGGCTGAAACGGGGCATCTTGTGATGGCCACTATGCATACGCAAAGGGCTGTGATGGCTGTTCACCGCATGATTTCACTATTTCCTGGTGAACAACAAGAGGAGATTCGCAGTCAAATATCTCAAGTGTTACGTGCTGTTATATGTCAACGACTCCTTAGGTGGAATAAAAAGTTTATTACCATTCGTGATATTTTGTTAAACACTCATGCAGTAGCAAATTTAATACGCACTCGTAAGGAACCGCAAATTATCTCTATTCAAGAAACACAACTGCCTATGAAAACACTAGAAATGGCCGTACGAGATGTAAAAGCACAATATGGAACGCAGCATCAACTACATACGCTATTAGATCAACAATTATCGTAGGTGCAGATATGGAGGCTTATGAATATGTCGTAAAAAATGAGAATAATGAAACAGTAAAAGGTTTAATGTGGGCAGATTCAGAACAGGAGGTCGGTACACGGTTAAAGCGCGATGGATACAAGATTTATAAAATCACTTTACAAGTAAATAAGAACAAGCATAAGTGGGATCATACCATGGTGGTAGATGTAACCTATCAATTAGGACTACTCATCGAGTCTGGTGTGCCTTTACGGAGGGCATTACAGTTACTATGTAATGGGAAGCGAGGGCTTTTATACACAGCCCTCTATGAATCGATTGAGAGAGGCCAAACCTTATCACAAGCATTGCGTAGTGAAGGCTGCCCTGCAATAGCCTTAGCACTACTAGAAAGTGGAGAGGCAGCAGGCACTTTAGGTGAAAGCTTACAATACATTTCACGTCACTATGACTGGGAACGACAATTGCGGCAAAAGGTTATCAGTGCTATTTCTTATCCGTTATTTCTACTTGTATTAATGAATATATTTTTTCTTGTTACCATCTTGTTTATTATCCCATCCTTTGAAAAGGTTTTTACTACCATGCATATTACATTACCATTGATGACGCGAGCCCTTTTTGCATTAGGACAAGGGTTAAAGAGTCATCCTATATTAGTCTTTATTATGCAGTGTGTAGGGATAGGTGCTTTGGTCTTTGCATACCATCAACATAGTATAAAACGCAAAGTACATCGTTGGCTTTGGCTGTTGGCTCACCGATACCAATGGATGACCTGCATTTACTATACAAGTATGCTAAAGGTTTGGGCCCTTTTGTTAGACTCTGGAATTTCTATTATTCATACTATGAATATCACAAGACCTTTATGGGGCAATATGTATGGAGCCGAATGTAGTGAGAAAGTAGAGGCAAAGTTATTAACTGGCCATTCTTTTGAAGAAAGCCTTAGAACTGAGAATATTGGAAATTCCTTTATATGGCAAATGATTTCTATTGGCGAGGAAAGTGGAGAGCTCGTTAAGATGCTACATCATTGTGGATATTACTATGAATCTATACTTTCAAAATATATCGCCCGACTAGAGAGACTTTTAGAACCAATTTTGCTAACTGTAATGGGAATTGGTGTAGCCGTTTTAGTTGTATCTGTTATGTATCCATTATTTACGTCTATTGCTAAGTTGGGAGGACAATAGCTATTTATAGTTAGCACAATAGAGGTCAATATAAATGGATAGCTGTTATTTAATCATTATAAGGAGGATATTATGAGTTCTGTTATACATATGGTTCATGGTTTAAATTCTCGATTAGAACTATGTGGTCAATGGGTTTTAGACCACTTACATATTTCTCGTGTTCGGGAAAATCTCAAGAAGTCGAGAAAAGGGGGCTTTACCCTTGTTGAGTTAATGGTTGTGGTAGCCGTTATTGCCATATTGGCAGCTATTGCGATGCCTCAATTCTTATCGGCTGCTGATAGAGCACGAAATGCGAAGGAAACGGCAGATATTCAAATAATTAAAAATGCAACGCAGCTCTATATGATCGTTAAAGATGTATGTATTAAGAAGTGCTTAATCACAGTATCTTTTAATGGTTGAATATCCAATTCGTCAAAAATCGTCAAAAAATTATTCAAAAATTTTAGCAACTGCATTTGATGCTGCTGCTTTCATTTCTTCATTGTAATGCACATACGTTTTCATCACCATTGCAGGTGTATCGCCTAGTAATGATGATACAGTTTTCACATCTAGTCCATTAGCTAATAGCTTTGTAGCATAGGTATGTCTTAGGTTATGTGCTGATAGGTTATCTCCAAAGCGTTTTAAGTATGTGTTTATTTGCCATTTAACACCATTTTTCTTATAGGGGTTCAAAACTAAACCATATTCAAATTCTAATTCATGAGATTTATACTCTATAAGTATGTTTTCTAATATAGGTGGAATTGGCAAAATTCGCACCGAATTGGCGGTTTTAGTTTTCTCAAAGGTGATAACACCTTTTCTGAAAGAAAGTTGCTTGTTGATGTGAATTTGGCGATTTTCTAGGGATATATCATTCCAAGTTAGTCCGTACACCTCACTAAACCTCATGCCAGTATATCGTGCTATTTGTAAAAAGTAATATGCTTGTGGATATTTTTCCCTTATGTACTTGGCGAATTGGTTTAAATCATCATCAGAGATTGTATGGATCATACTCTTTCGTTCAATACGTGGCAACCTAACACCATCACATGGGTTATCACTAATTATATTGTATGGGTTGATAGCTATATAGAATATCCTTTCCACTACCTTATAATACGAATTAATGGTAGTAGGTGAGTTAGCCATTTTATTTACCACATTTTGAATATGTAGCGGTTTAACATCTGATAACTTCATATCATGGATAGATTTGAAAGCACACACCGCATGACGATACATAACTAATGTATTGTGCGTAACGTGTGCCTTTTTTATTTCAAGGAACATATCCGCAAATTCCTTGAAAGTTAATTCTTTCAATTCTGTATCTTTGGTTAAGAGTGCAGTTTTGTCCAACTCTTTAACTATAACGTGTCCGTATTCCTTAGCCTCACGTTTAGTTTTAAAACCTTGTTTAGACTTTTGTTTCCATTTATAGCCGTCTTTATAGGCTACAATGATTTGAAAGCCTTTATCCTTTTTTCTGATAGTGAAATTGTATTGCATAATTCACCTCATAATATATGCGTGTAGAAGTTGATACCCTCAAACTCTATTTCCCTTGCGTGTGCCATTTTTTCTAATAAATCAATGTTAGCGTGGCTGAACATATCATCATTTAGAATATGACCTATCTCATGTAATATACCTTTTCGTTGTACATCAATAGGTTTATCACTATTAACTAAAATGGTATAAGTGCTATCATCGTTTAGTTTTAATACTGCATTTTGAGTTGGTCTTAACTTTGTGTAAATCAAAACTATATTCATATACATTCCCCCTTATGGGAGTATTGTATATCATCTTATGTGTATAATTTTTCGCATTATTTATTTGTGATTGAATGGAATATCCAAACCAATACAGAAGTTAGCCATATAGACATTGAAGAAACTATGCCTATACTTAATACAAAGTTGGGTTTGTAATTAATAAATAATACGTTTAATAGTACAGAAATAACCAACCACGGAACGAATGCAGTATATGATTTTTCTAGCTTGGAATAGAGTAATATAAATAATATAGTGGCTACGATACCTACAACACCTGCAACAGTAGGGTAACCAAAGAAATAAGCCACAATAGATATAACAGAGAATAGTAATTCCATATTATTTGCCCTCACGTTTCTTTAACATCTCAATCGTATTAATTACAAAATCAATATCATCTTTGGACATATCCTTACTAGCATCAAATAGTAATTTCAAATTAGGGTTATCTTTTACCGCTTGTGCGTATTCAGATACTTCACGATCATCATAATATTTCAAACCCATTAAATCTTCTGGTGTTGTATTTAAAGCTCTAGCGAAAGCAAATATTTTAGATTGAGCTAAATCAATTTTACCGCTTTCAATTTTAGCGATGCTGGTTCTATCTTTATAACCGACTTTTCTTGCTAAATCATCTTGCGACATTTTTAAGTTTTCTCTTAATGTTTTTATATTGTCATATAATGTCATGTCGTATCACCTCTTAACGCTATTATCTATTATGATTTTAAATGTAACGTGAAAAAAAATCAACTTTTATAATAAAAAGTGTTGACACATATTCACCATAATGTTATATTATGAGTGTGAATTAAATTCACACATAACAAAATACGAAAAGGGGGTGTAGAATGAACATCTTAAAGCAAATAATTGATAACAAGGGGTATAAGTTATCCCATGTAGCTAGTGAGTTAAGCCTTACTAGAGAGGGGTTTTACAAGAAGTTGAGAGGTGATACAGAGTTTAAGGCATCTGAAATTGCAAAGTTGGTTGAATTATTGAAACTAACTAGCAAGGAAACTAAAGATATTTTTTTTAAATAAAATAGTGAATTAAATTCACATAAGGGGATGAGATATGGAGAGCCTTGTATACACAGTAGAGCAAGTAGCCGAACTGTTACAAATCTCAACAACATCTGTATACAACCTAAGAAATGATGGAAAGCTAACACAACTACCAAATATAAGTGGTGTGAGATTTAACAGAAGAGAGGTTGAAGCACTAGCAGGTGTTGAAGATGAATATAACGCAATCGGTTACAGGAAACTACAAAGCGAGGTGGAAAGCCTAAGAAAAGAAAATCATAAGTTAAAGAGTGAAATAAAAAAAATCACCAGCCAAATGCTAGTGATTGTAGGAGATGATTTAGATGATTAAGTTGTGTTACGCACTAAGAACAATAACAGGGTTACTTGCTATTGGTGCGGTAGGAAGTATAGAACTAGACCAAATAGGTTTATGGACTGGGTTTTTACAAATGATGTTAGGTATAACCACATGGCTATTAACTGGCTATTGGTTAGATGAATGTAAATTTTATGAAAAGAAAAAAGTCCGCTATGAAAAGTGTTAGAAGAAGTTTAGCGGACTTGGTAGAGAATATGTGAAATATCTCTACTTATATTTTAGCACAGATATAAGGAGAATTAAATGGAAATTAATTTAACGCCGATTGTTAGTCAAAATCAACAAGTATTCAAGTGGAATAAAGATGAAATCAAATCTTACTTTGAGGCACAATTAGAAAAATACAAAGGACTTGTAGTTACAGAAGATAACTATAAAGAGATGGTAAGTGCTAAAAATGAAATCGTTAAATACAGAACAACACTTGATAAATTCTGTAAAGAGAAAAAACGAGAACTCAAAAGACCGATTGAGTTGTTTGAGGAAGAAGTAAACGAAGTATTGAAAGTTGTTTACGATGCAGAAAAACCACTTGCAGAACAAATCAAATACTTTGATGAAAAAGAGGCACAAGCTAAAACGGATGCTATCAATAAGTTTATCGAAAAGATGGTTGAAAAATATGGAGTGCGTGAAGAATACGCAAATCAACTTCAACACGATAAACGCTGGTTAAATAAAACTGCAAAGATGAAAGACATTGAAATCTCTATTGAGGGAATGATGATTGAGATTTCAAAAAGACAACAATCGGATGATGATTACAAACAAATCTTAGCAGAGAAAAAAGGCATGATTGAGTTTGTTGTAGATACTTGCAACCAACAATACGAATTAGCAACACCAATTACATTTGATGAATGTTGGGATGTTGTAAAAGATATGCCACTAGATCAAGCAAGAGAATTGATTAATGCAAAATTTGCTGAACGCAACGAAATGGAAGAGGCTGCACGAGCAAGCATCACAAATGAAACAGTTGAAAAAATCGAAGTTGTAGAAACTAAAACTGGTTTTACAGTAACTGTTTATGATTTAACGGAAGATGATGTAAAAGATTTAACTGATTTCTTAGAAATGCGTGGTTACAAGTACAAAGAGGTATAAATGGATAGTAGATATAATGCGGTAAAAACTGTACCGCAATCAGCATTAAAGATAATTGACTTTGGGAAATTGAAAGGGAAATATGACATTTCTCCTCAATGGCGATGGGAAATATTAACCGAAGTTTATGGGATGTGTGGTGTTGGTTGGTACTTTGACATTGTAGATACAGAACAAGTATTTGTCGAGGCTACTGGCGAAACAATGCTTTATGTAAAAGTAAATCTATATATCAAAGAGGGGAATGAGTGGAGTAAACCAATTCCCGGTTATGGTGGTGATTTCTTAATATACAAAGATAAAAATGGTTACCACGGAAATGATGAGGCTTTCAAAATGGCTGTTACAGATGCACTAGGTACTGCAGCAAAAATGATTGGTGTAGGTGCTGATGTATACCGAGGTTTACAAGATACGAAAATCAATGCAGCAGCCGAAAAAGAAAAGAAAGAAAAAGAATTTGACCCTCACAATGCATACGCAATCATATTGAAGATGGCAAATGAACATGGGTTAAACGAAGAGCAAGTAGCACACCAATTAACAGAAATGTTTGGTGTTGGTGTGATTGATAACATTACAAGAAATCAAATGTCAAAACTTTATGACTGGGTAAAAGGTTATGAAGTGGACAACAAATAACATCGAAACATTAAGAAGTCCGCTTGGTGTAATGGTAGTAATACCAGCACCACATGACAATGATCTAAACAAGCTAGATAAAGACAAAGAATACGTGATTGAGATTAAAAAGAAATCAAAATCACGTAGTATGAACGCTAATTCATACTGCTGGGTTCTATGTCAAAAGATAGCGGAAGAGTTAAGTAAGACAGGGTACACATCAAAAGAAGATGTGTATAGAAAAGCAATTAAAGATTGTAGCCACTTTAGTTATGTGCCAGTACGTGAAGATGCCATAGAGAGATACATCCAAATATGGCAAGGACACGGAATAGGGTGGATAGCCGAAGATGCTGGCGAATGCCAAAGTCTAAAAGGGTATCACAACATAATGTGTTACCACGGCAGCAGCGTATACAACACAAAAGAAATGGCAAGGCTTATTGATTGTTTAACGGATGAATGTGAACAACTAGGTATTAAGTTAGAACCTAGTGAGTACATTCAATCACTCATAGAGGGGTGGGAGAGTGAACAACAGAAAGAAAAGGGATAACAAATTATATTCAGTAACACGAAAACAAGCCTATGAACGTGATAATGGACAATGCGTTATATGTGGCTACAGAGCAGAACAATGCCATCACATAGTATTCCGTTCACAAGGTGGTTTAAGTGATTTAAGAAATCTAGCTTGCTTGTGTATGCAATGCCACAATCAAGCACATGGAGTGTTTGCAAAAGAGATACGCAAGCACTTATTAGAGGAAATAGAAAAGAGGACTGATGAATATGAAAAAATGCAAAATTAATGGATATGAAAAATTGGATATGGTAAGAGCATTAATCAATGCAAGACTTGGTTATTACAAACGTAAACAAGGAGATAAAACATTTCATCAAGATATTATCGACGAATTAGAGTGTATCAATGAAGTTGTCTATGCTGGGTTGAACTCATTCTTACGTGAAGTTGTAGAAGAAAAATTAAGTAAGGAATAGCCTATGGCAGAACCTAAAAGATATTTTTGGTTGAAGTTGCATAAAGATTTCTTCAAAAGAAAAGAGATAAAGCGATTACGTAAGATTGCTGGCGGTGATACATACACGATCATATACCTAGAAATGATGCTCCGTTCAATCATGGATGATGGCAAACTATTCTTTGACGGCTTAGAAGATGATTTCGCATCTGAACTAGCATTAGACCTAGATGAAGATGAAGAAAACGTAAAAATCACCATACAATACCTATTAAAAACAGGATTGTTAGAAATACGTTCTGATGAAGAATACTATCTACCAGATACCAAAGATAGTACAGGGTGCGAAACCGCAGTAGCTAGCAGGGTTCGTAGGCATCGAGAAAAGAAAAAAGCGTTACAATGTAACACCGATGTAACACAAGTGAAACATTTGTGTAACGGAGAGATAGAGAAAGAGTTAGAGAAAGAGTTAGAGATAGAGATAGATAGTAGTGCAAAAAGCACTACAACAAAACGCAAGCGTTTTGAAAAACCTACTCTATCTGAAATAAAAGCATACTGCATTGAAAGAAATAACAATGTAAACGCTGAACAATTCTTTGACTACTATGAAAGCAACGGTTGGAAAGTAGGAAAGAACTCCATGAAAGATTGGAAAGCAGCCGTTCGGACTTGGGAACGTAGTGAATACAGAAAACCTAATTCTAAAAAGAATAGCAAGGAAGATGCAATCAATGTAGTTAATAACTTGATGAATAAGTTAGGGGGTGTAGATACTGAACAACCAACAACAGACTTTGAAAGCACTATCGATGTTACAGATAGCGTGGTCTACTGATATGTCAGAACAACGCATGATGTTATATGTAACAAAGTTATCTAATGTGAACCATGTAACACTTGAACAGGCAATCAGCAATCTGATTGATAGATGTAAATTCTTGCCTACGATTGCAGAAATTAGAGAGGAATGTTCCGCATTAAGTGCCTTTGTAAATGCACATGAGGAACTACCGACTGCACAAGATGCATGGGAAAGGGTGTATCAAGTAGCACGATCATATGGCTACGAAAAGGGGTTAGACAAATTAGAGGGGATAACAAAACAATGTGCCAAAGCAATTTGGAAATCGTTTGACCCTCAAAACGGCGATAACTTCAACGAAACATCATGCAGGGCGCAGTTTGTTAAAAACTACGAAGTGCAAGAAACAAGAGAACGTGAACGATTGAGATTGTCTAACTCAATTAAAGATAATCACTTGTTATTAAAAGCAAGAGAAAAAGCAGAACGTGAACGTGCATTGATTGGTGCAGGTCAAAAGAAAATAGAAATGACCTCTACTGGAAATTTGGTAGAGGTCGCAAAAGAGCCAGTTGATGTAGCAGAAATAATCAATAAAAGCAAAATATCCGATAAAGGGAAAGCGTTACTTAAACAGGCAATAGGGGGGTAAACATGAGGGAAAGAGTGAAAGAGTTTGATGTAAGCGTGAATGTTAATTTCAATGTTATCTTTCAAGTGTTGGCAAATAACGAGGCACAAGCGATGGTAAAGATTGAAAACCTACTTGAAATCATGCGTAACGAAGCAACAGTCGATTGCCACATTCATCCTAACTATGATGTGTACGTAGATGATTGTGAAGCTGAACTAAACCAGCTTAGTTATTGGTGAGGAGTGATAGATTATGTTAGTTAAAGATGAAACAAAATATTGCTGGGTTGAGGATGAAGTAGCTGGCGAACCACAAGATAGCATTAAAGAGGCTATTGAAGATTATTTAGAATACAATAAAGATTCGTTTGGTGCGTGTGATAGTGATCGTGGTTATTTAGGTGAAAATGATATTGTGTCAGTAAGAATAGGTCATCCTTATCATTATGTGCCAGAAGTAGACGGCGAGCGTGTAATTTGGAATGTATGTGATTATGACTTGGATGATGAAATCGCAGAATGGTCAGACGATTACATGAAAGATGTTAAAAAAGAACATATTGATGAACTAAGTGAAGAATTAACAAAGGTATTCCAAGCATGGGAAAAACGCCATAGATACGAGAATATAGGGTATGTAGTGCTAGGAACAAAAATATATCGTATCGCAGATTATGTTTAGGGGGATAAATGCTAAGTAAAAAAAGAAAAATGGTTATAACTATTGAGATACCTCTAAACGTGGAAACACAAGAAGAGGCAACTCAACAGATGCAAATGATTATGAAAGCGGATGCAAGAACCTTTGAAAGCCTAGAGGAAATCATCAAGGTATACAAAGGCACAATGTGCATCGAACAAAAGATTTAAAGGAGTAATGAATGAATACAGTACAAATCTTAGGTAATTTAACACGTGATCCAGAAGTGCGCTACACACAATCTGGAAAAGCAGTAGCCACTTTCAACGTAGCAGCAACCAATACTTTCACATCGAGCGATGGTGAAACAAAAGAACAAACCGCTTTCATCAACTGTGTAGCATGGGGAAAGCTAGGAGAAAGCATTGGTAATTTGCGTAAAGGCAATAGAGTGTTCGTTGAGGGTAGACTTCAAACACGTTCATACGAAACACAAGATGGACAAAAACGATATGTAACAGAAGTAGTGGCAAACTTTGTAGGTACATCACTAACAAATGATGATGGTGCATCTAGTAACTTTGATAGTTTTGAGCAACCACAAGATGAAAACGTTCCGTTTTAAGAGGTGAAAATATGCTAGTAAAAAACGAGAATGAGTGGTGTTGGTGCATTGATGAGTATGTAGGATATCCGCATAAAAGCATTGAAGATGCGGTCAAGGAAGTTACGGATACTTACCCAGCTGATGAGATACCAAAACTTAGAGTTGGGAACCCGTATTATTATGTTCCTACTGTTGATGCAGAGCGTGTAATTGAAGATATTTATAGTAGTGATCTTGACGATGAAATTGCGGAATGGTCGGAAGATTATTTGCTAGATGTAAAACAAGAACATATAGACGAATTGCAAAAGGAATTAACCGATGTATTTCGTAAGTGGGAAAAACGCCATGGATACACCAATACTTCATTTGTAGTATTTGAAACTATAAACCCTTTTAATGATAAGGTCTGAAAAATGAATGCACCATGTAAGGGATGCGAATACAGAGAGGTAGCTTGCCACGTTAAGTGTCCAGCTTACCGAATGTATAAGCAGAAAAGGGAAACGATGTAAGAAAACGCAATCAAACGAAACGATGTAATAGCGTACTTGGGAAATAACGTAAAGAAAGTTAAACATCGTATGCGTAAGGCGAAATATGGATGTACTGTGAATGACTAGAGGTGAGTGAAACAGAGGATGCATATATGGGGGTTATTTGATGATGGCAACGGCTGCTATCGTCAAGCGGTAGATGAATATAACGTGAATGTGGGGGGGGGCAACACTCAATCACATCAATAGGTATTGGTGATGCGTGTATCAACCAAGACCTTGCAGTTAATACGCTACATAAACCTAACGCACTATGGGAACAGTTGGACAAGCTAGATAGACCAGATGTTATTCTAGCAAGTCCGCCTTGTGAAAGTTGGAGCGTAGCAAGTGCCATGAAAGGTGGCAATGCGTGTTGGAAACAAGAAAAGGATATGACTATCAACTTGTTTGGTGAATATGAACAAGGCAGTAAATTCACAATCAGAAATCATGCTGACTATGAAAACTACCAATTCAAGTATGACAAGTCATTCTTAACACGCATCAATGGTGAAATGTGTATCTATAATACATTGAAAATCATTGAGCGATACCAGCCTAGGGTATTCGTGATTGAAAACCCAGCATATGGGCGGATATGGGAGTATATCGAGAATGTAATAGGGTTCGATATTCCTTATGAGAACCTAACATATTACAACAACTACGATTACCCAGTTAAGAAACCTACAAAGTTTGGTAGTAATATCGATTTGAAACTACTCAAAGATGATATGAAAAACCAAATCAAATTTAACAAGTTGAACATAAAAGGGATAAATCGATACAACATGAGGTCGCATATTCCGTTGGAGTTAGTAAAGGATATTTTAAAGAGGTGTGATGATCATTGCCAATAAACAGTAAGGATAAAGGTAAACGTGGCGAACGAATGTGGCGTGATGTATGTAGAGCCAATGGGTTCGATAAAGTACGGCGAACTGCACAATATTGCGGTAACACAGGCGATGCCAGCGACTGCATCGGACTACCTAACATACATCAAGAGGTCAAATTCGTTGAAAACCTAAATGTGCGTAAAGCCTATGAACAAGCGGAACACGATGCAATAGCTGCTGATAATGGAGATATACCTATTGTGGCATGGAAGAAAAGCAATCAGAAATGGCTTGTAATCATGAGTGCAGATGATTGGTTTAGATTATATAAGGAAAGTGAGTGGAGCAATGGCGGTTAATATGAGTGAGTTTGTGCCTGACAATAACCTTAACTGGTTAGCACTAGCAGCTTGTGTATACGGAAATATAAGTGCTGGCAGAGCGTTGTGTTGTTTAGGCTTAAAAGGCACAAAACCACAGAAAACATATACACGTGTAAGTGATTTAGATGGAAATTCATTATTGCAAATGCACAACGCTGGAATGTCATTAAGGGCAATTAGCTATCAAGTAGGAGCAGATTATAAAACAGTAAAACGTGCATTGATGATGTTAGGGGTGGAATTTTGATTGAACAAATAAAAGTAAAATTGGTTAGTGAATACGCACAACTACCAACAAGAGGTAGTGAAGATGCAGCTGGTTTAGATTTGTATTGTCCATTTCATATTAAAGTGCCTGCAGATAGTCAAAAGAAAATACCGCTAGGAGTGGCGGTAGAAATACCAAAGGGGCATATGGGGTTATTAGTGCCACGTAGCAGTATGAGCAAAACACCGCTAAGATGTGCCAATAGTGTAGGCATTATTGATGCTGACTATAGAGGTGAACTAAGCATTGCATATGAAAACGTATCTTGTAATGACTACACAATCTTTAGATGTGATCGCATCGCACAATTAATCATCGTACCTGTAGCAATGGTTGATGTATTAGAAGTAGATGAATTAACCGAAACAGAACGAGGTTCTGGCGGTTATGGCAGTACTGGTAAATAAATTAATTAACATAAAAGGAGAAATTAACATGAACAAAAAATTAGTAGTAGCAACAATGGCAGTAATGGCAGTAACAGGTAGCACGTTTGCAAATGGTTTGGTGGTAGGTCAAGTGGAACCGAACACTACCGCACCAGTAGTTAGCGGTTATAACTCCGCTGCATTAGGTGTAAATACAGTAGTTACAGGTACAAGTACAATCGTTTTAGGTCGAGATAATAAAGTTAGCGGTAACGATACAACAGTTATCGGTGCTAACAATGGCACAGTAAGTGCGAACCAAACGACAATCATTGGTTATAATAACAAAACAAATAGCAACCAAGAGCAAGTGGTGATTGGTGCTAATTCTGAAACCGCTGGTCAAGGTGCAACAGTAGTAGGCACTCATGGTAAAGCTACGGCATGGGATGCTTACGCTATTGGTAATAACACAGTAGCAGATAAAAGTAATAGTGTAGCATTGGGTACTAATTCCGTAACAGATGACCCAGTACCTACACAACAAGTAGTATTGAATGGGGTAACCCATGTATTCGCTGGGGAAAACCCTCAATCTGTAGTGAGTGTAGGTTCTAAAGACAGAGCAGGGTTCGGTGGTGTGAAATATTACAATCGCCAAATTACAAATGTAGCAGCAGGACAAGTTGATGCAGCATCTACAGATGCGGTAAATGGTAGTCAACTATACGCTGCATATGATGAAATCGCATCTATGGGTGCAAAACTTGCGAAACACGATAAAGATATTAAGTGCTTGAATATCCGTGTAGACCGCAATGTAAATAACATCAAGAATTTAACCGATAAGGTGGATAACAATTACACAACGATTACTAACTCTATCAACGCAACAAACGAGCGTGTAGGGGTAAATTCTAAAGCTATTCAAGGGAATAGAGCATTAATTAATGCTAATACTGATGCAATTAAAGTAAACGCTGGCAACATCAAGGCGAATACAGATGCTATTAATAATCACACAACGATCATTAACAACCATGCACAAGTTTTACAATCTCACGAACAAACATTAGTTGACCACGGAAACGCTATTGCAGACCATGAAAACCGCATTACAAGTTTAGAACGTGGTTTGACTAACAATGTAGACCGTGAAATTGGTAAAGCTGGTGCAGCCAATGCAGCGTTATCCGCATTGCACTATCTAGGCTACAACAAAGACGATAAAATGACATTCTCCGTAGGGTATGGTCATTACAAAGGACATAGCGCAGTAGCACTTGGTGGTTTCTATGCACCAAATGAACACGTAATGTTTAGCGTAGGTACAACATTAGGTAGTGAACGTATGGTAAATGCTAGTGTAAACTTCCGACTTGGTAAAGGTTCTGAATATGAACTTAACCACAAAGGCAAAATCAAAGAACTTGAAACCTTGGTTAATCAATTAGTAGCAGAAGTGGAAACATTGAAAGCGAGTAAATAATGAATGATATTGAACGAGATATTAGAAAAATAAATATTGAATGTGAAATCGCAAGGTTAGAAAATGAACGTAGAATATCAAGACTTGCAATGGCAAGAAATTTAGCAATGCTTGATGCAGAACGAAAGTGTAGAAATGAAAACTTGTTTACGCTTTTATCAACAGGTGCATTGATATGGGTGTTCGTGTTATTGATTTGTATAACAATCATGATGTTTCTACCATTATTTAAGTAAAGGATATGGGCGGTGAAATATCCGCCCTATCATAATAGGTGAGTATGAGAATTTATAACGATATAGAAAGAATTGGCATAAAAGATACGATTTACACATTGCAACGTGCTTTGACATTTGTTTATAACGATGAGTTGCTAGAACCTAAAATTATCCATGAATTTGATAGATTTAGGTTAATCTACAAATACGGCAATATAAATATAGGTATAGAATTACCGCTGATTGAATTAAGAGGTTTAAATCTTACATTAGAGCAGCTTGCGTTGGATATAAAGAAACGAGTTATATCACAATATAGATATGAAATCGATAAACAATATGGCGGTGTGTATGATTAATTTAGAGTTGTTATCTAGTGCTTTAACAATAGTTATAGCAGATACCATTATTAAACCTAAAATTGAAGTTAATGATGGTAGTGTAAAAATCATATATGAGTTTTCAGGGATGACTATCACAGAGTTATCGACTGTGTTTGAAATAGAACAATGTTTTAGGTTAGATTTCTTTGTAGAAAAAGTTACTCTTAAAATAAAACACCAAATCTACAACTCTATGTCAGAAAGGTATATTGTTAGATGACGAACTATAGCGGTTATGTTGAACACTCCGACTTTTACATAAGACCTCAAAGTTACCAAGATGCATTTGATTTCTTGTGCCAGCTTGCGGTAGAGAGTGATGAGAATACATTTTATATCGGTAAAGTTGTAGATGATGGATATGATTTTTACTTGGAAGATGAAGTGATGTTTGTTTGGAATGAGGATAAAGGAGCGTGGGTGAGGACTTGATTGGAGATAGAATTTTTTTCAATAACGATAAATTCGCAATAGATATTAATGGTGAAGTATGTAAACCAACCATAAAAGAAGATGTGTGTAAGTGCATATTCTTCTATAAACATAAAGAAAAGTGGGTTAGATTTGAGTGTTTGTTGTGTGGTATTGAAAATGCAACTGATGAAAAAGTTGAAAGTATCAAACAATTTGCCAAAGGGTTCTTTGTAAAGGAGAGTGAAAAAAGTATGATCACAGATAAACAAGGTAGAGAGTGGTTACTTCAAAAGTTATATGATGATGGCTGGAAATATTATGTTAAGAATATCGGTGATACTGCATTTGTAACAACCAAAAGACCAATTATGAATGACGGCATATTAGATATAAATAGTGGCGGTCATGTGAAGTGTATTAATAACATAAGCAAAATAATGCCTAAAATAGAGCGTAATGAAGTGTTAGACATTGCAGAAGAATTAGGTATTGTTGATTGGTCGAAAGTAGAAGTTGATACACCGATTTTTGTAAGAAATAGCATTGCCGAAGTGTGGAAGTGTAGGTATTTTGCCGAATATGAAGATGGAAAAGTGTATACGTGGCGTGATGGAAAGACATCTTGGAGCAATGTAGTATCTGATAGACCTGTTGCTTGGGGATATGCGGAGTTAGCATTTAAAGGGTGAGGTGAAGTGTTTGGGAGAATATGACGAAAAGAAACTAATAGAAATGGCGGTTGAGTACCTACAACCAGTAAAGCTAATTGATGTACAGATTGCATCTATCAAGGAAGAAATCAATCAACTAAGAGCGAACCTTACATCCATAGGTGCTATTGATTACTCAAAAGACCGAGTAACAGGCGGTGGAACTCCGCAAGGCTTAGAGGGTAGCATAGCTAGATTTCTTGATACAGTCGCTGAACGTGATAAGCGTATTGATGAATTATCAAAGTTAAAATGCGATGCGATCACTAAGATAGATAGCCTAGACGAAAAGCTGGGGGCAATCATCTTGCGTTATGAGTTTGTACTCAACAATACAACAGAAGATGCTTATAAGATGATTGGGTGTTACTCAACTAAACAGGCGAAACGATACAAGCAAAAAGCATTATTGGAGTTTGGGCGAAAACTTGTCCAGTAATGTCCGCAAATGTCCGTGAATGTCCATATACCTATAGTTTGCTATTAGGTATAATATATATGTAGAAGTTGCCACTAAGCGACTACTACTCACTCTTTCCTTAGGACATCAAACACAACAACAAGCACGCCCATAAAAGAGCGTGCCTTTGTTGTATATGGGCGAAATGTGGTGTAGAAAAATTCATCGATGGACACAGAGTAGCAGCGCAACCATAATTGATTACTAAGGAAACAACACTATACTTTTTTCTAATTTCAATTTTGAAGTATGTGTTAAGACAAAAACTTTATATGTGAATTTTACTGCAAACTGATACAGGGTGAGTCGAATATCATCGAGCATAGCTTATACATTATACATTTACAGATACGAACTTACCCTTTATTGGTTACACATTGAATACTGACAACTAGCAGCCTCCAAAAGAAACTTATTCATATTCTTGTTGTTACTTAACCTAACACGATTACGATCCATCAAATTGTTAGTTGTTGGTATTGAGTGTGTAATGATTGTTGAAAACTAGGTGTGTTATTTCCAACTTTGTATTTCTTTATTCACAGTTGAACTCCAAATTGCGTAAATTGTCATATCATCAACACACCTAGTTTTGAGTGATTATTGAAAACTGGAGTTATATTTGTTTCCTAGGTACTTAACACACGATATAGAGTTTTAGAAGAAATGCTAATTCCTATGTGTTACATCGACAAGAGAGCGATGGTATAACTTCGGTTTTGAATAATTAACATAAACAAAATGAATAAACTTATCACAAAATGGGGTATATCTACGTGGATATATCTCATTTTTTGTATAAATCTATCAGAGGGCGCAAAATGACACAGATACATTGCGATAGAAAACATTGTCTAAACAATGACAAATATGGCATCTGTACTGCCAACGTAATCGAATACAACGGAAGATGCCAAACATATATTGCGCATAGTGGCGCAAGCAAAAATAAATGTGGCTTATGTGTTAGATCACATGGCAAACTAAAAAGGAAAGGTGGCGAAGTACTGAAATGATTAAAGCAATTAAACAATTCATTGAAGATAGAAAACTATTCAAACAAGCAGCAAAGAACTTAAACGATAAAGAACTACAGGCTAAAGCTAAATACGCATACGAACATCGTGGCGATAACATGATTACAATCATCGATGGACTAGCTATTGTATGTGCGGTACTAATCTTAATCGGCATTGTGTGGTGTTGGATGTGAATTATCAACCAACGATAAAGAAACTATTAACCGCATTACGGATGAATGGTAGACGATATGTAGTCGATACAAGGCAATCATGGAGTAAATACGATAAGCCGTGCAAGATATATATTGTCAGTCGAATGTACACAGAGGAAGAGTACAAACTAACATTTCCTCATAAGTACAAAAAAGGTAAGACCTTTAAAGAGAAACAACTCTATAAGAAAGAAAGTGAGTATAGCAGTACTAAGCAACATGAAGTACTGCTATTTTTAGTTAGAACATATAAAGGTGGTGATTGATATATGGCAGATGCTAGTAAACTAACAAAAAAAGAACGAATATTTGCAGATGAATATATCAAGACTACCAACGCAACACAGAGTGCTATTAAGGCTGGATATGCAGAAAATAGTGCAAGTGTAACAGGGAGTAAGATGCTAAGAAAACCTAAGGTACGCCAATATATAGATGCGGTGATGTCAGAACGTAGTAAAAACACAATCGCAACGGCTGACGAAGTATTGGAGTACCTAACTAAGGTTATGAACGGCGAAGAAAAAGATGCATTTGGACTAGATGTATCTGTAGCGGATAGAACAAAAGCAGCGGAATTATTAGGCAAACGGCATATGCTATTTACTGATAAGGTGAAACTAGATGCAGAAATAGAGATTGATATATCCGATAGGATGAAACAAGCAAGGGTGAAATCAGATGAAGTACAACAAGGCACAACTGATTGATGCGTTGGGTTCGTTTACTCATGATCCATTAGGCTTTGTATATTTCGCTTTCCCTTGGGGTGAAAAAGGAACACCCTTAGAAAACTTTGATGGTCCTGACGAATGGCAAGTTAAGACTTTCAAGAAAATAAGTGAAGAACTACGTAAGGGAAAGTCATTAGCTAAAGCAATACAAATTGCAGTTGCATCAGGTCATGGTATTGGGAAGTCCGCTTTTTCTTCATTGTTAATTTTGTTTGCTATTGCTACGCATGAGAATACAAGGGGTGTAGTTACTGCTAATACTGATACACAGTTAAAGTCTAAGACTTGGGCTGAGTTAAATAAGTGGTACAACTTGTTTATAGGTAAGGAACTATTCACCTATACTGCAACCGCTTTGTTTAGTGCTGATAAACAGTATGAGAAAACATGGCGGATAGATGCTATTCCGTGGAGTGAAAGCAACCCTGAAGCATTTGCAGGCTTACACAATCAAGGTAACAGAATACTTATCATCTTTGACGAAGCATCCGCAATATCTGACAAGATATGGGAAGTAACAGAGGGTGCATTAACAGATAAGGAAACAGAAATTATCTGGTGTGTATTTGGTAACCCTACACGTAATAGTGGTAGGTTTAGAGAATGTTTCAGAAAACATCGTAACTATTGGACTACTTATCAAATTGATAGCCGTACTGTTAAAATCTCAAACAAAGCCAAATTGCAAGAATGGGTGGATATACATGGTGAGGATAGCGACTTTGTAAAGGTGCGTGTTAGAGGGTTATTCCCTAGTGCATCTGATACACAGTTTATATCCGCATCAATCGTAGATGAAGCACAAAGGCGAATATATAAGCCTACTGATTTTGTTAATCTACCAACGATTATTGGTGTTGACCCAGCATGGACTGGTGGCGATACGTTAGAAATCGTAATGCGACAAGGCTATTCAATGAAGTGTTTGGCAACCATTGAAAAGAATGACGATGATATGCGAATGGCTAACCTAATAGCACAATTCGAGGATGAATACAAAGCAGATGCGGTGTTCATTGACCAAGGCTACGGAACTGGTATATACAGTATCGGTAAATCAATGGGTAGAAAGTGGCGGTTAGTTGCGTTTGGGGGTAAGGCACCTAATGATATGTATCTCAACATGAGAGCGTATATGTGGGGCGAAATGAAAGACTGGCTAAAAGAGGGCGGTTCTATTCCACCTAATGACCAAGGGTTATATGACGATTTAACAAGTCCAGAGGCTATTATCGATAAGAATGGACGAATACAACTTGAAAGTAAAAAGGATATGAAAGAACGTGGCTTACCATCTCCAAACAAAGGCGATGCGTTAGCCTTGACCTTTGCATTCAAGGTCAATAAAAAAGTGAATGCAGGGAGTAGGGTTCATGCTAACACAGAGTATGATCCATTTAAAAGATAAGGGGTGATTAAATGTGCATGAAAAATAAGATGCCTGATACGCCAATGCCAGCACCAGCACCGACTGTACAAACAGATGATGCTACTACAACAACTGGTGAGGAATGGTATTCCAAGAAAAAGAAGAATAAGAAAGGCTTTGATAGTACTATCTTATCTACGGCAACTGGCACTAAAACAACATTAGGGGGTTAATAATGCAAGGTACTATTTTATCAACGCTTGCTAGACAACCTACGGACAAACTACCGCAGAAGAAAGACTATAGCAAAATCAAAGCGAAGTTTAAGTCGATGTTCGATAATCGTCAGAAGTACATATCTAGGTGGAAAGACATTCGAGATTATCAGTTGCCTTTCCTAGGTGTGTTTGATGATGAACAAGACCAATCGAAAGTCTACACCGATAAGATTAATAATGGTGTGGCTTGGGAAAGTTGCCAAATATTTGCTAGTGGTGTAATGAGTGGCATGACACCGCCTAGCCGTAAGTGGTTTAAACTCACGCTAGAAAACGCTGAATTAGCTGCTAATAGTAAGGTGGCGGAAGTATTAGACGATAGGGAACAGATATTATACGCAGTATTTGCTAAGTCTAATTTCTACAACACAGTACATCAAACCTATATGGAGTTGCCATTTGGCCAAGCACCTATGAGTATCATGCCAGATGCAAAAGTAGGTGTGCGGTTCACATCTTACCCTATCGGTACATATGCATTAGAGTGTGGCAGTAATGGTGATGTAAATACATTTGGTAGACGATACCGCATGACTACTGACCAATTAGTGGAAGAGTTTGGTTATGATGCTTGCCCTGATAAAGTCAAACGTGCATATGACGATGGCAAAGGTAATGCAAGTACTTTTGTTGTATGCTGGTTGGTTATGCCTAACAAAGACCGCAACGGAAAACTAGGCAATAAGAATATGCCTTATTCCTCTATCTATTGGGTAGAGGGTAGTAACACAGATGAAATTTTGCGACATAGTGGGTTTGAGGAATGGGCAATACCAATCGCAAGACACACTACACATGATCTAAGCGGTTATGGTAAAGGGTGTGCATGGTTCGCACAGTCAGATGCACAGATGTTACAACTCTTAGAGAAAGATTTAGTAACGGCTATTGAACTTGGTATTAAACCACCTATGAGTGCATCATCTGGTGTAATCGGTAGTGTAAATCTATTTCCGGGCGGTGTAACGGAAGTAGACACTAACGAAAAGGTAGAACCAATCTTCAATGTAGGAATTGATGTTGCTAACGTACAAGCTAAGATACAGTTTGTATCTGAAAGCATTAAACGTGCTTATAGTGCTGACTTATTCTTAATGCTTGATAACCTTGATGCAGGGCAAATGACCGCACGTGAGGTTATGGAGCGCACACAAGAAAAGATGCAACAATTAGGTCCTGTCGTTGAACGATTACAAAGTGAGTTTTTAAACCCAATCATTGAACGTACTTATGGCATCTTGGATAGAGCTGGAATATTTCCACCGATTGACGATGAAGCAGCGGAAATGCTAAATGGTTTGGATGTGAAGATTGAATACATTTCACCATTAGCACAAGCACAGAAAATGTCATCCTTGGTTAATATTGAACAGTACTATGCGTTCATCATGTCATTAGCACAGGGCAATGCTAACATCGTTCAGAAATTCAACTTTGAAGAAGCAGCCGATATTTATGGTGTGAACTTGGGTGTACCTATTAAGGTTATTCGTTCCAACGATGAGTATCAACAAATCATGGAACAACAACAACAAGCACAACAAGAGCAAGAGGAACAAGCACAAGCATTACAAATGGCACAACTAGCACCTCAAATGGCTGGTGCTGCTAAACAAGCAACAGATGCAGCCAATGATGGAAACCCAGTAATGCAACAGTTAATGGGTATGGGGGTGTAGATGAAAACAAAACAAGAATATATTCGTGATCGTGATATTGATGCACTTAACCACGTACTAAGTTCTGAACTTGGTAGGTGGTTTTTTTGTAGGCTTTTAGACCGAACCAATATTTTAAAACAATCATTCACAGGTAATTCCGAAACATTCTTCAACGAGGGAAAACGAAAAGTAGGGTTAGCGTACATGAATGATTTAGGAAGTATTGGTGATGGGGTAGAGGGTGTTAAGAAATATCACCAAGCACAACTTGAATATATCGAACAACAAAAAATATTTGAAGAATTAACAAAGAAAGGTGAATAACCACAATGGCAGAAGAATTAGAACAAGGCACGAATGATAACACAACGAGTGCGGAAAGTGGTACACCACAAGAACAAAACACGAATGATAGCGGTACTTTGCTAGGTAGCAACCCTGATGGTGCTAACCAAGAAACTGCACCAGCAGAACAAATCAAATATGATTTTGCACCAGCATTTGAAGATGGTGTAGTTGATGAAAACATCGCTAATGAATTTACCAAGCTATTGCATGGTGTAAATGCAACACAGGAACAAGCTGTAGAGTTAGCTAAATTTGGTTCTAAATATGGTACAAACCTTGTAACCGCTTACGAGGAACAACGGCAACAAGCAGAACAGAAACAATATGCGGACTATGCAGCACATACCAAAGAGGTGCTAGGTGCTAAGTTTGACGAAACAGTAGCGCAAGCATCTGTAGGTGTGGAAGCAGTAGAAAAGGAAATTCCAAACATTCGTGAAATCTTATCTCAAAACGGACTAGGTAATCGTTTAGAGGTAATTCAATTATTCGCACACATCGCCAATATGGCAGGTGAGGATAACAATTCTAACAATGGTAAAGCTGGTAATACGTATATCACAGAAGAAGAACGAGCAAAAATGCTTTACCCATCTATGAGTAAGTAATTGATTAAAAGGAGTAATACATGGCTACAATCGGTACTATGAACCCAACACTTTTGGATGTGCAATCTAGATTAGATCCTAATAATGCAGTTGCACAAATTATTGAAATGATGAACCAAACAAATGAAATCGTACAAGATATGACTATGGTTGAGGGCAACTTACCTACAGGTCATAAAACAACTGTACGTACTGGCTTGCCAGAAGCTACATGGCGTATGCTTAACTATGGTGTTAAACCTAGTAAATCTAAAACAAAACAAGTAACAGATACTTGCGGTATGTTGGAAGCGTATGCAGAGATTGATAAATCTTTGGCAGACCTTAACGGCAACTCCGCAGCGTTCCGCTTGTCAGAAGATTACGCTTTCTTGGAAGCAATGAACCAAGAATGGGCATCTACTCTTTTCTATGGTGATGAAAATTCCCCTGAAAAGTTTGTAGGCTTGGCAGCACGCTACAATGACAAAGCTGCAGAAAGTGGTAAAAACATTATCGATGCAGGCGGTACTGCAAATCTTACATCTATCTACCTTGTAGTATGGGGTAAAAACACAGTACATGGTATCTATCCTAAAGGTTCTATGGGTGGTATTTCCCATAAAGACTTAGGTGAACAAACATTGTTTGATGCTGATGGCGGTCGCTACCAAGGCTATCGTACACACTACAAACTTGATACAGGTTTGACTGTACGTGATTGGAGATATGTTGTACGTATCGCTAATATCGATGTTAATGCATTAACTAAAGATGCTAAAACTGGTGCTGACTTAATCAACTTGATGATTAAAGCGGAAGAACTTATTCCTAATATGGGTATGGGTCGTGCGGTATGGTACATGAACCCAACTGTACGTACATTCTTACGTATGCAAAAGAACGAGGCACACAAATACACTATTTCCGAAGACCAAGAAATGGGTCATACAGTAGTACGTGCTAATGGCATTCCTGTACGTAAGACTGATGCGTTAATCTCTACAGAAGCACGTGTACAATAATAGGGGGATAAAATATGTATATCGATAAACAAAATACTTTTTTCTACAAACAAGCTGTAACTGCTAATACTGGATCTGATGTAGTTATGAACGGTAATGGCGGTGATGCTGAAGAGTCTTTGTGGTTAGTAATTCGCATCGACAAAGATGTAACTGGTACACCATTATTTAACTTGTATACATCCAATACTGAAAACATCGCCAATGCAGTATTGTTGCATGGCATTACGTTAGCAGCTAATGCTAAGGCTGGAACTAAAGTTGCGGTGCGATTGTCTAGCGGTGCTAAGAAATACTTAAAACTAAATGCCAATAACATGACTGCAGGTACAATTACCGCATTCTTAACACCTGATGTTCGTTTAGTATAGGAGTTATAAATGGAATATATTGTTAAAGCAAAATGCTATCACAACACCTTAGGCTTATTACACGAGGGTGAAACAGTAACATTCACAAAAGATGAAGTAGATGAATACGATAAGGACTATTTCAACTCTTTATTTGAGCCTGTAGGTGATGCATCCGCAGAAGTAGAACCTGCAGAAGAAACTGTAGAGGAAACTACACCAAAGAAACGTGGTAAAAAAGCGGAAGAAACTGCTGAATAATTGAACGAGGGGTGCTTATGCATCCCTCTTTTTTTATAGAAAGGTGGAAATATGACACCTACTGATGTTTGTAATCAAGCATTATCGCTTATCAATGCAGGTCGCATCCGTTCAATGACGGAAGAAACAGAACCTGCTAGACAATGTAGATTGCATTATGATCTAACACGCAAAGTATTGTTAGAACAATATGAATGGAACTTTGCACGCAAGCGTGAACGAGCGGTACTATCTGAACACAAGATAGATGGTTGGGGTTATGTGTATGCATACCCTGAAAAGTGCGTTCGCATCTTGGCAGTCATTCCACAGGGTGAACGATACCGAGCGGAAAAGCAACGTGAATATGATGTGTACTTAACTGATAACAATACAAAGTACATCGTATCTGATGTACCACTCATGCACATTGATTATGTGTACGATGTAACCGATGCAGATGTAATGAACCCTATATTCGTTAAAGCGTTAGTGTGTAAGATGGCATCTGATTTGGCTATGCCACTAACTGGTAATAGTGGTTTATTCGACCAAGCGTACAAACTGTATCAAGCAGCAATACAAGAGGCAAAATCTATGAGTGCTAAAGAACGTAGATTAGATATGCCTTATGTGTCTAATTATCTAAAAGCAAGGAGTTGGTGATATGCAACCTATGTATATCGGACAAGTCGCATTTACTACTGGCGAAGTATCCCCAGATGTATCTAGTCGATTTGACTTAGAACAATATAAAAGTGCATTATTGCTTGCTGAAAATGCGGTGATTAGACCTTATGGAGCGGTGGCACGTAGGCAAGGTTCACAGTTTATCGGTTATGCTAAATACCATGATAAGCCTGTTAGACTGTTTGAGTTTACCACCAATAAGAACCAATCATTCATGCTTGAATTTGGTGATAGGTATGTTAGGGTGTGGCGAAATGGTGTGTATACTAATGTTGAAGTAGCTACACCATTTGAGGCGGACATTGTAAGCGAATTAAACTGCATCCAAAGTGGCGATGTAATGTTCATTTGTAGTGGTAAATACCCTATTCAAACGCTATCACGATATAGTGATACTGACTGGCGATTGGATGCATATAAACTAACTGAACAACCTTATGAGGAAATCAACACAGATAATGGACATACATTGACTGTTAGTGGTGATACGATTACATCGACTAAAGACCTATTTACACAGGATATGGTAGGTAGTGTAATTCAAATTGCTTACTATATAGAGGCTGTGCATACTCAGTCAGCTGGCGAAGTTGTAGAAAAAAAAGTAAGACATGGTATTGTTAGCGCACCAACTATCGAAAAGACATACAACAATATCAATTATAATGTTGGAGCATTCAGTACTGATACAGAGTTATCATGGAAATTCACAACACATGGCACATGGGAAGGTACAGTCAAATTACAGATTTCTAACAACGATGGTCAAACGTGGAAAGATTACAGAACGTATACATCTAATAAGGACTACAATGTAACTGACACAGGCAAGATAGAAGCTGGCGCAAGGCTTAAATACGTATCGGATATTAAAAGTGGTTCTGTGAATTGCGACTTATCTATTATGCCGTTCACTCAATATGGTATCGTTGAGATTAAAAGCGTAACTGATGCTAAGAATGCAAAGGTTAATGTTCTGAATGGCATTAAAGAGGGTGAGCCTAGTTACCAATGGAAGTTAGGTAGTTGGAATAGAGGCAGAGGTTATCCTAAACTATGCACATTCTATCAAGACCGCTTTGTAGTTGCTGCCACAGATAGTAAGCCTAACTTCATATGGTTTAGCCGAACTGGTGATTATCCTAACTTTGGGGTTGAAAAAGTAGGCGGTACGATTACAGATGATAGTGCAATCACACTACCAGTAATCAACCGCAAAATGTACGAAATTAGACACCTTGTACCAGCTAATGACTTAATCGTTTTAACTAGCGGTAATGAATGGATAGTAGATGGTAGCAAGACTATTACACCTACTAACTGTTACTTGAAAACACAAACACAACGTGGTGCGTTAAAATGCGAACCACAGTTTATCGGTAATAGATGCGTGTTCGTTCAAGAGCGTGGCGGTACTGTTCGTGATATGGGTTACTCTTATGAGAGCGACAACTACACAGGGCAAGACCTTACATTGTTTGTTAAAACATTGGTTAAAGGTCATGTAGCGGTTACAAGTGCATATGCACAAGACCCAGACAGTATTATTTACTACGTTCGAGATGATGGACAACTTAACTGTTTAACCTACATACCTGAACAAAAGGTGTATGGTTGGTCGCACTTTATTACTAATGGCAAGTACAGATATGTTGAAAGTGTAGCAGAGGGCGAACAAGACACAATATATTTTGTTGTAGATCGTGTTATCAATAATAAGAATGTTAAATGTATTGAGCGTAGTATTCCGTTGTACACAGAGGATAACTCCGATGTGTTCCTAGATTGCTATGTTAAAGTGGCTAATTCGATTAAGACTGATTACATCAACGCACCTCATCTAGTAGGGCAAATGGTAGATATTGTAGTTGATGGTCAACAGATGCCATCTAGGGAAGTACCACCAACTGGTGTAATTAAATTAGATGGTAAAGCGAATGTAATTACTGTAGGGTTACCTTATACTACTAAAATCAAAATACCTAGCGTAGAACAACAAATAAACGATGGCACACTACAATGCAGATTGGTAACTATATCACGTGTAGCATTGCGGTTATATCGTTCATACGGCGGTAGCGTAGGTAGAACATTTGATGATGTAGATGATTTAATCTTAAAGCCTAAAATGCTATTTACTGGTGATACTGTGATAGTGTTACCTAAGATAGCAACTAGCGTTAATACAAATACAGAAATCTGTATAAAACACTCAAAACCTTTCCCATTTAACCTATTAGCGGTTACAAGAGAGGTAGAAATTGGCGGTGGTTTCCCAAATGTTCATGGAATGTAAAATTAGCCGTTCTAAGCACGTTTCGTTAATTCGTGAGTTATATATCAACTTGCGTTCGATAGATGCCTTAGAGGTTAAATATATCAATCGAAAAAATTCAAACTACAGCGAAAATGACTTTGTGAACGATATTCTAGGGGAAGATTATCAAAGTCGCATTGTTATTGATAATGATAAGCCGTTGTGTGTTTATGGTGTGTCTAACACATCGTTAAATGGGATGCATTGCATTTACTTTTTGGGGAGTAAAGATTTTGAACGTAGTTTAACACTACAAAAACAATTTGTAAGAGTTAGTAAAAATATCATTGGGGAATGGCTACAAACTAGGGAATGTTTATTTAATTACATACACAAAGAAAATCACCGCACCATTAGATGGTTAAAGTCTTTAGGTGCGGTTATTCATTACGATATTAACGATGGGGATATGGTTTTATTCACATTGAGAAAGGGGGATGCGAATGTGTAACCCTATAGCATTAACTGCAGCAAGTATGGTTGGTACGTTGTTTACACAACATCAACAGGGAAAGGCGCAAGCTGCAATGTACAATCAACAGGCAAGGGTGGCAGAGGCTAACGCACGCATAAGTGATCGCAAGCAAGAACAGATTGCAGACCAAGCCTTACAAGAGCGAGATAAAATGTCCGATAAGATGCGACTCATTCAAGGGCAGAACGTAGCAGAAACTGGTGCTGGCGGTTTAACCATGAGCGGTACACCATTACAGTTGATGGCATCTAGCTATGACGAATACAACAAAGACATTCAGAATTGGGAAACTAACAAGAATAACAGTATCTACAATGAATATCTTAATGGCATGAACTACCGCAACGAGGCAAGCACCGCACGAGCAGCAGCAAGCAATGCTAAATCACAAGCTAGAATGGCTATGCTAGGAACGATATTGAGTGGTGCATCTAGTATCTACGGACTTAAAGGTCAATATGCAAGTAAGAATGTAGGTAGTGGTAATAACTATTACTCACCATCTAGCGATGCATTAGAGGCTGCTGGTATGCCTAAGATGAAATTTGTAACCAAAGGTGCTATTAGAAATAATAGGTGGGGTATTTAATGAAGTTAATAGGCTATGATAGTAACCAACGCTTAAACACTATTAATGGTAGTGTACAAGCTAACGTAAATGAAATGGCTTATGGTGGCAACACACAAGGCATGGATAACCTCACAAAAGCCATTGGTGATTTAGGCAACACAATGCTGACAATACAAAAGCAAAAGGAAATGACCGATGTTGTAAATGCAACGAATGAATACAACGCCATGATGAATGATTGGTTATATAACCCTGATAATGGTGCTATGAACCGAAAGGGCGAAAATGCTTTGACTATTCCGCTTGATTATCAAAACCAAGAGAAACGAGCAAGGCAACTCATAACCGAGAAGTATGGTTTTAAATTCAATGATGCGGTCAATGCTTTCAATAAAGTTGTAGATAATGATATGACCAATACAACAAACACAATCAATAAGTTTGTGCGTGGTCAATTTGAAGATAGTGCTATGAAAGCGTTAGATATGAATGTACAAAACATATCTAACAATGCGGTAGTAAATGCTAGTCCTGATGCATTCGATGATGCTATGAAACAAGTAAGCGGTAGTGTAGCAGCACAATTATCTAATCTTGGATATGATGATAATACTATCAGATTACAAGTAAAGAAAGCACAACAAAACATTGCCACTACCATGATTGAAAAGAAAATGGCTGATGATGATTTAGATGGTGCAAACAAGATTATCAATCAAGTTGCTATGTCAGGCTTAATTGATGAAGAAAAAATCATGGGTTATCGTCAAAAAGTACGTAATGCATCAATGGTGTTAGCTACATCTGATGATAGCAAGATTGATGGTGTCATTGGTGAATTTGACCCTAATGACCCTGACTTACTAACGAAAGTAACCAACAAACTATATGACGATGGATTTGGTAAAGTTGCTGGCGGTACTGGAACTATTACTAAAGAGGCTTTCATTAAAGCTGTTTCTGCAAACGAAAGTAGTGATAATGATCATGTAGTAAATGGTGATACTGGTGCATATGGTCGCTACCAAATAATGCCTGAAAATTGGCCTGAATGGAGTGCAGAAGCAGGCATCCCCGGCGCTAATATCTCCGACCCGGAAGCACAAAGAAAAGTTGCTGCCTTTAAATTAGGACAATACATAGATAAGTATGGTGTAGAGGGTGCTGCAGTTGCTTGGTATGCTGGCGAGGGTACTGCAGAAGCGTGGGTAAGAGATGGCGCAAAAGCACATGTAAAAGGTAGTGGTGGCGATGGTTGGGATAAACCTCAATATAGCAATGGGAATGAATATCCTAGTATTCGTCAATATGTTGTAAATACGTTAGCAGAACTTGGTGAGGGGCAAGCGAGAGAAGAAACACCAGCTGAGGCACAAAAACGAAAAGAAATGATCCAACGTAACGTGGCAACACGCTTACAAGTGATGGCTAAACGTAAAGCACAGATACTTGAAAATCAAAAAGTAGAGATTGAGCAACGTGTAGCAGCAGCGGTAAGGAATGGTGCGACTGATGTTGAAGTATTAAAGATGCGACAAGATTATGCGGAAACTCATCCTGAATATCAACGAGCAATGCAAGGTCAGTTAAACCAAGCACAAATATCTGTAAACAAAGCAACTGCAAAAGCATTGCAAGCTAAAGCAGCTAATGTTTTAGGTGTTAAAGCTGCAATAGCAAATGGACAGTTTAAATCTATGAGTGATTTAAATAACTTTATGGGTCAAATGGGTGTGTATTTTACCGCTCCACAATTAGCAGATATTAACCATGAATTTGATGAATATTCAAATGGTACTGGGAAGTATTCCCCTGATATGGCTGGTATGAAAAGTAGCATAGAAAACTTAGCTGGTAGGAAAATAGATGGTGTTGAATGGCAAGGGGTATCAACTGCAGTTTATCCTAAAGTACAAGAATTTAGAGAGAAAAACGGATATGACCCATCACCAGCACAAATGGCACAATGGGGTGCTGATGCGGTAGCAGAACAAACAATCGCATCTACGGAAACTGGTAAATATTGGGGTGTAGGTAAGTTAGCAAATACCTTTGGTGGCAAAGGCGCTGCAGTATCTTACACGGACGCACAATTAGCATCACAAGGTATGTATGGTCTATATAACACAACTGGTGCAGATGGTCAGCCATACTACGTTTATAAAGATGCTAGAGGTGAGGAATACACCATAACACCAGCAGAATTAGCTGAAAGGTTAGGACAATAATGAGTGATTATAAGATTACACCTGAACAAGCGACAAATGGTACGTTTAGTGTTAAATCACACGCAAACGTAAGATTTGAGGGCGGTGTTCAACAACAAGTAACAGACAATTCATATGGTAAAGCTATTAGCAATGCAGCTAGTGGTGTTAGTGATTGGCTAACAAAAGACCCATCAACCGCTACAGTTGATATGAATGCTATGAACGCATTAACACAAACTGATGTTACACCGCAACAAAGCGAAAACTTTGTGAATAAAGCTGGTGAAATCTTACAACCTGCAATGCATCGTGCAGAACAAATCTATTTGTGGAATAAAGCGGACTGGGCGCAATCAGCATATGATAGTGGTGAGGCACTAGGTATTAGTCCTGACCTTATCATGGCAAGCGGTCAAGATGGTATTAGACGAGCAGAGGCAGCGGCAGCACAAATTAATCGTGGTAAGACTATTAATGAAGTGTATGAGTTGTACCCTGAATTAATGGGTATTAATTATAAAAACTCCGCAGAGGCTATCACTACATTACAGAATTTACAATCGGTAAAAGATACGCATGGTGTATGGGATAGCATCCAACAAAACACATGGGCGATTAATGACCAAATCAAATTAGGCAAAGTTGGTATGGAGTTATCAACGGCTACTGATCCACAACGCATTCAAGAACTTAATGACGAGGTAGAACGCTTACAATCTAACTTATCTAAATATCGCAAGTCAGATGATAACAATGTATTAGAAAATGTAGTTGGTGCTACGGCTAGTCAAGTATATATGATGGCTGCACACGCTATCATGGGTTCTAATCGTGCTGCAGAGGGTATGGCATTAGGTGCGGCGGCTGGTGCTGCTGCTACTGCACCACTTGGTGGTGAGGGTGCTATTCCAGCTGCCTTAGTTGGTTTGAGTACTGGTGCGCAAGTTGGTATGGCTGAACAAATGTATCAGATGTCATTTGGTAACAAGTATCTTGAACTCATTCAAAAACGAGATGCAAACGGCAATCAAGTATATACAAATGAAGAGGCTAGAAAGTATGCTATGTCATATGCTGCTATAGATGCTGGTATTGAATTTGTAGCAACTAAGGCTATCGGTAAAGGTATAAATAATGTTGCACCTAAATCAGCACTAGCAAAAGTAATCACTAATGGTACTACTGATGTTGCAGCTACATTTGATAGAGGTATTGGTACAACAGTTGCACAAATGGCTAAAAACTCTATTAAAGCTGGTGTACCTGAACTCTTTGAAGAGGGTTTGCAAGATGTAAACGAAAAGGTACAACACAACCTAACACGCAAGGATAATGACTTAGAGGGTTATTATAGCGTAGGTGATATTGCTATAGGTTCACTAGATGCAATGAAACAAGCCTTGCCAGCGGTAATAGGGTTTGGTGCTATCGGTGGTGCAGTAGGCGGTGTACGTACTGCTAAAGCATTTCGTGATTTTCAAAAGCTAACACCAGAGCAACAACAAGCAGCTATCATTGCCGAGCAAAATCGCAATGGTGCAACCATTATGGATAATGTTCGTAAAGATAGTGCTACCAATAAAATCGCAAAAGAAAACCCTGAACTATACGGAAAAATCGTACAAGCACAGGGCGATAAGGTAGGTGTATCTACTCAATATGTAGATGTGGCAGAATTAGTACAATCTGAAAACGGACAACTTGCTATCCGTGATATGGTTGATAATGGTTTAGTTACACAAGAGGAAGTCAAAGCAGCTATCGAGGCGGATGCACCTGTTGAAATTCCTATTGGTAGTTATGCACAAGTATCTATGAACCTATCCGATGAAACTGTATATGCATTGAAACAAACCTCTTACTTTACACGTGGCGGTATGTCATTGGCTACATTAGAACGTGCGAAACAAGAAGTAGATGTAGCTAAATCAGTATTGAAAGATGATACATCTAAACGTGCGGAACGTATCAAAGATGATATTATCCGTAATGAATTTGAGGGTGCATCTGATATAGATCGTGAAGTACTTAACCAAGTATTGGCAGACCCTACGAACATTAAACGCAATTTCAATAACTTACTACATACGTTAAAAGAACAATATAGAGAAACCTATGCAAGCGACTTTGACAATGCAGATAAATCTATCAATGATGCGGTAAGTACTGGTATTGAACCACAATGGCTAACTGATTATAAAGCTAACAATGGCGGTAAAGCACCACGTACTAATGCGGAACGTAGACGAGCAGCCTATGAGTATAGCCGAGCGACTACAACTGCAAGCCTTGATGGTAATGCTGATGCACTAGCACAATCTGATGCACATTATGCAGATATGGAACATATGTTGATGCAAATCGAAAGTTTAGAGGCTATGAAAGATAAAGTCTTTGAAATTGCTGATAATAACGTAGCATTACGTATGAACCTAACAAAAGCAGGTCATGAAGTATATACAAAGGTTCGTGAACTACTAGAAACTAGCACTAAAGGGCATATCAAGCAACAAGCACACGAGGATGCGTTATTGGTGGCTACTCATGCGGATGTGTTCGCACAAATCATGCGTGAGGCTGGTAACGCACGTTATACTGCTATGGACTACCTAAACACAGTACAGATTAATGTGAATGGTAAACTTGGCGATAATACTGGATATGCACAAAAGAAAGATGATAGAAACCTTGTAGCCTATCATAATATGAGTGCTGATAGTTTATCTAAAGCGTTAAAGCTAGGTGGCTTACCAGTACCATCTGTAGCAATCACAAATAAAGATGTTGAATATAATAACTTTGGTGATATTTCTTTGGTTATTCCTAAAGAAGTTATAGATCCTAAAACTACACCTATTTTCAGTAGAGATGCGTGGACACAAACATTCCCTTACATCTACAAAGCGTGGAGAGAGGAAAACGCAAGTGCATTGTATGATGATATGTTGCCAGCGTTAGAACAACTTGAAGCGACAGATGGACAACTTAAAGCGTTGAAAGATGCACGTGTTATGGGTATAGACGATAGCACATCATCTGACTTTGTGGAAAGAGTGTTCAACAAAGATGAAACAAAGTATTATTTCTTAACTACACTTGGCAAAGAACCTAAAATTAAACACGCAAAACGCAAAGATGGTTCTACCTATATTGATACACAGAAATTACATGAAGATGTAGAAAAGAAAATCAATGTTAAATCTACCGCTAAAGCATACGAAACATGGAAAAACGAGGTAAGAGAAAAGCTATTAGGTGAACCAAAGATAGAAGTTAAAGGTAAAAAAGTACCTTTAACGCTTGAAAATGTTGTTGATGCTATGGTAGGTCAACAACAAAACAAACAAAAAGGTATGTTTGGCAACACAAAAGGTTCTGTAATTGCTGCTAGTGCTAAACGCATTAAAAGCATGAAATCTTTAAAATCAGAAGCAGAAACTAAGATTAGTGGTGATATTGATTTAGAAGATGAAGCAAACAATACCAATGCAGCTTATGAAGAAGTAAAACAAAATATTGATGCATTCATGAATGATATGGTTGAACATTATGCATACAATAGCACTTTTGATGCGTTCAATGATGCGTTGCAAGTATTAATTACAATGCAACAAAAGAACAAATCATTTGATGCAGCTGCACGTTCCGCAGATTTCACACCTACAGATGAGATGAGAGAGAAAGCGGAAAAATTAGTTGAACAAATTTCTAATCTACCAGTTAGATACTTTGAGGCTAAACCACAAAGAGCCGTTGAGTTTAAAGAAGTTAAAGCAGCTATCGTTCCTAAAGGAACTGATAAAGGCTTGATTAAAGAATTAAAATCTCAGGGTATTCATATTGAGGAATACGAAAAAGAGGTAAAACAAAGTAGATTAGATGCGACTAAACGTGCTGATGAAGCGGTAGAGGTTTATTTTCAAAACATCAACGGCATGACAACTATCAAATCTCAAACAGAACGTGTAGTACAACTTTTCAAAACCGCTGATAAATCAACATTCATGCATGAGATGGGTCATGTATTCTTTGACGATATTAAGACATTAGCTGAAATGGAGAATGCACCTGAGCAACTTGTTCTAGATTGGAACAAGTTGAAAGAATGGACTGGGTGGAATGATAATGAAACAAACAATACTGATGCACACGAGAAATTCGCTAGAGGGTTTGAGGCTTACCTAAGAGAGGGTGAAGCACCTACCAAATTCCTTGAACGTACATTCAGACGATTTAGTAAGTGGCTAAGTGCTATCTATCGTGCAGTATCACGCTTAGGCGGTTTACCACCTAAAGAGATTAGGGAAGTAATGGATCGTATGCTTGCAACCCAAGAGGATATAGAGGCATACGCAGAGCAACAACAACTAGAACAGTTTGAGAAAACAGAACTCTATAAACAGTTATCAGAGCAAGACCAAGCACGTATGCAGTCCTACATTGCAGATGTAAAAGAGAAAGCAAAAGAACGTGTGATGCGAAAACTCATGAAAGAATTGGATAATCGACCAATTAAAGAATGGGAAGAAGAAAAGGATGCTATCCAAATTGAAATCGAAAAACGATTGATTGAGCAATATCCTATATACAAAGAGCATCAACGATACAACGTGTTTGGTGAGGGTGCGTTGAAAGATACACAGTACAACTCTATTGAAGAGTTAGAGAAAGCAGAAGTCGAACAAACTGGTGCTACATTTAACGATGCTATCAATCAAGAAATGGACAATGCGAAAGCAGAGTTTATGAAAGATAACAATGTAGGCAAAACTAATGAGCAAATCGCAGAAGAAATCTTGCTTAGTACACAAGGTCAAATGAAACTTACCGAAGAGGAAAGTAAGATTATTCAAAAGTCTACTAATCGTGAACTAGCGAAGAACTGGGAATTATTAGAACGTATTCGTAAGTTAGACCCTAACGCAGAAACTATCGATACAGAATTAAGCGAAATTGAAAAAGAGGTTAAGCCTACTAAGTACGATGAGTTGAAATCTGACAAGAAAAAAGTAGATACTGCTTTGACTGATACTACTAAAGAACTTAAAAAAGCAGAAAATCGCATTAAGCGATTGGAAGATGCATTGCAAGACCGCATCAATAATGTACGTGCTATTCGTGGTGCTGGACTTGGTACAATTTCTGACTACATGAACCGAGCAAGAAAAGAGTTAGGCGAATTGCCTATATCTAATGCAGTACAGTTTAAAACGTATCAAAATAAAGCCGTAACTGCTGGTAAGAAAGCAGATAGAGCATTGGCGGTAGGTGATGTTGATAAGGCACTTGGCTTTAAGCGTGAACAAATGTTACAACAAGCAAGGGCAAGAGTAGCGTTTGAAAACTTTGAAAAGTCCAAGAAATTGCGATTGAAATTGAAAAATCAGTTACAACGCATGACTAGACCTAAGAACCCTATCACTATTGAACCTAATATGCGTTATTTCTATTCTCATATGGCTTACCAAATGGGTTTGACTAAGTATGACGGCTTACAACCTACTGATGGGTTCGATATGAATAGTGTATTAGCTGCACTAGATCCTGATGTTGGTATTCTAAATCAACAATCTACTGTTCAATTAGAACCTTGGATAGTTGAAATGTTTTACTCTAAATCGCCTAAGCCATTCCGTTCTATTACCATGAACGAACTAGAAACGCTAGAAGAACTCATGACAGGGATGTACAAGAATGGCAGAAATGAGTATGAGGGTACAACAATCTTAAATGATAAAGGCGATAGCGTATCATTTGAAAATGCAGTACAAGAAATCATCGGTGAAGCTACAGAAACTTTTGGTAAAGAAAGTGGCGATGTATTCAACAAACTCAACAATCAAACTAAGATGGATGCAGTAAGCGGTAAGTTGTATGGTTTTCATCTAGCCTTACTTAAAGTCGAAACATTCTTACGTAGGCTTGGTGGCGGTAAAAATGGGTTCGCAGTTAAATATATCTATGACCCAATCAGTCGAGCAACACAAGCGTTCAATGAACGTAAGGAAAACTCTATGCGTAGATTGGCAAAGGATGTAGGAATATATTCCAAGCGTGAATTATTTGATATGCGTAATGACCACTTGTACACAGTTGGTGAGTTATACGGCTTAACCAAAGAGCAACTTATCATGATTGCCCTTAACTGGGGTACGGAAAGTAACCGACAACGTGTGATGGAAACCACAAAAGCAAATGAGGTTGAAATTGAACGTGCGTTCCAAGAACACATGACTGATAAGGACTGGGAGTTTGTTATTCGTACATGGGATCATATCAATTCATTCTTTGATGAGCGTAGTCGAGTGCAAGAAGAACTCTATGGTAACCCATTAAAGAAAGTAGAGGGTTTAACATTCTCTATCGGCGGTAGAAACATTGAAGGGCAATATTTCCCTATCGTTTATAACCCTAAAGTTAATGCATCTGTTAGTGATAACCAAGTTGAAGATATTGCAAAAACTATGGTTAGTAGTAATGCAGTATGGGGAAGTGGCATGAGTGCTACTAAATCACGTTTAGATGTTGTCAAAGATAAATCATTGTTACTTGATTTTGATGTAATTCCTAATGCTATTACAGAGGCTATTAACCATGTAACCATGCGTAAAGCGGTTACCGATGTAAATAAATTAATCTCTAATCGTGAACTACAAAACTACATTGTAGATAAGTTTGGCGCTGATACCTACCAATTCTTGCGTACTTGGGTTCGTGATAATTGGCAAGATGAGGCAGCTAAAACGAATGATATTGATAGACTTATTCTTACGTTGAAAAAGAATACATCAACCGCCGTTATGGCTGGGCGTGTATCGGTAGCTTTACAAAATGCGTTGAACTTACCAGTTGCGTTCTATCGTATCGGTGTAGGTAATACCATTAGAGCTATCAATCATGCTGGCATAGGGTTCTATGGACACGGCACAACCACTTACAACAACACTAGAGATTTTGTATTAGCACAATCAATCTTCATGAGGGAACGTATTCAAACTTTGGATAAAGATTTGAAACAAGGTTTATCTATTGCAGGTAAAGGCTTGCGTTTAGGTGATACAAATGTAGGCGGTTACAAGGTAGAACAATTAGCTAATGTTCGTGATGATATAAATCAAATGGGGTTCAGATTACTTACAGAAACAGACTTTGCATTATCTATTCCTGTATGGAAATTTGCATATGATCAAAAGCAAGCAGAATTCATGACTAAAGAAGGTGTAAGTGCAGAATGGATAGAGCAACAATCTATCGAGGCTGGCGACAGAGCAGTCCGTGATATATTTGGTAGTGGTGATACTAAAGATGCTGCTGCTATTCAACGTTCACGTTCTACATTCACTCAATTATTCGTTCCGTTCTATTCCTACGCTAATACCTTGTACAACATCATCACAGAGGGCAACTATGCACGTAAGGATAATGGAGATTATGCAAGGTTCGTTAAAATGCTATGGTGGACATTGATTTCACAAGCAGTAGGTATGGTGGCGTATAAAGCCTTAACGAATGGCGATGATGACAAACCAGAAGATTTAGCTAAGTCATTTATTGAAGAGTTAGTCTCACAAGGTACTATGGGTGTACCAATCATCCGTGATATGTCAAATATGGCTATGAAATACATTCTAGGTGATAGACCATTTAATAAAGGTAATAGTGTTATGGCTTTAAGCATTGTAGAGAAGTTTTACGATGTAGGCAATGCTATTATCAACGATAAAAAAGATGGTGTTGATTTAGGTAGAAGTCTTAGTCAGTTAGCGAACAGGGCAACTGGTTTTAGTGATACTGTTACCGACGGACTATGGACATTAGCTAAATATGCGTTCACAGATACGGATGCAAAACTAGAAGATGTAATCATGGCTATTGTGTTTGACCGCAGACTTAAAACTAAAAAAGACAAAAAGAAACATTGATAAATAAGGACTATCCATAATGGGTAGTCCTATTTATATACAACTGAAAGGGGATGTTAAATTGACACCAGAAGTACTAAAACCATCTGTAGTGTATCAATGTGATGGGAGAAATAAGAAGTTTATTTTCCCTTATGATTTTGTGCAAATCGAGGATATTAAACTAACTATCGTTGATGCGGATGGTACAGAGGCGGTACAAGTAGGAAATATCGATTATGACGAAAGCACAAAATCGGTAATCTATCCAGCGAATGGGGATGCACTAGCCGTAGGGCAAAAGGTTATCTTGGAGCGTAAAACACCAATCTCACAAGATATGGACTTGCCTGATGAGTACCCATTCGAGAATATCGAACACGCAACAGACAAGATCATACTCATCTTACAAGAGATGAAAGCGGAACTAGACCGCTCATTAAAAATTCGAGTGGATAGCGATAAGAACGCAAATGAAGTTGCGAGGGATATTGTAGAGCGTTCCGTAAAAGCTGCTAATGATGCAATTAATGCTATGAGTGTAATTTCTGAAAAGTCCGATAAGATTAACGCTAACGCAGATACTATCAACCGATTGGGCGAAGAAATCAAAACGATTGCATCAACTGTTGATGATAAATTGGCAACGGCTAATACCGCACTTGATACATCCTCAACTAATGTTGCTACTGCAGAACGATTAGTCAGAGATGCGAAAGCGTATGCAGGACAAACTACAGTTGATAAACGAGATATTAATGATTTAGTCAGTCAAGCACGAAATTTAAAAACTGACATTGATAATAAACAAACATCAATCGCAAGTAATGCTATCAAGGCAACAGATGCTGCTAAACGTGCAGAAGTCGCAGCAAGTAAAGCAGAACAAATTGCGTTGCCTAATGGCGGTGGCTTGGTAACTAAAACCGAAGCTGATGCAAAGTATCAAACTAAAGATAGTTTGTATGGCATTGTTTCCGTAAAAGACTTTGGAGCGGTAGGCGATGGTGTAGCAGATGATACCGCAGCATTTAAACGTGCTAACGATAACTTGAAGAATAAAATCTTATTGATACCTAATGGCATCTACAAAATCAATGAGCATCTATCGTTTAATACAGTTGATAGCGTAATGGATATGGGTACGTATAGTAATATTAAGCCGTTCTATCCGACTGAAACACCGATGCTTAAAGGTGCAAATAATATTGCATTTGTAAAAAACATTCAATACGGCGATGAGGTCAACCAATGTCAAGGCTTTACTTATAACGATAAAAAGAATGTATTCGTATTAGCTTGTATTAGCGGTGATGGTAACAACCAAATATTATATGAACTCAACTCATCCACATTTGAGATTGTAGGCACATACAAATTCAATGACCCTGACAAGATGGGGCATTGTAACACTATGTGCTACAACAAAAACACAAATAAGATTTATTTGGCCAATGGTTTAAAAAATGGTAACAACTTAACAGTACTTAACGCAGACACAATGCAATATGAACGTACTATCACATTGAATGAACGTGTATTCAATATTGGCTATGACCCAATCACACGGACTTATGTAAGTATCGTACCTATTAGCGGTCAACAACGTTTGCGTGAAATCAACTTGTACAATGATGATTTTGTGAAAATGAAAACATATCAAGTTGATTACCAATACGATGATTTCAATAACAATGGTGCTTTCATGTTAAATGGGTGCATCATGAGTGCAACTTTGGGTAGCTTAGTAGAATGTACACCATTTGGCACAGTTAAACAGATTATTGAAATCAATAGAACTACTGAAATCGAAGATATTGCCTACTACAACGGAAAATTCTATTTTGCAGTTTTAACAGAAAAACCTGATAAGCGACACCAAGTTGATATTTATGTTGGTGATCCAAACAAAGACTATCAAAATTCTATCAATACCGCACGATTAGCAACACTTGATTATCTCAAATTAACAGGCGGTACATTAAGTGGCGCACTTAAAATGGCTAACAATACCTTAATCGAGGGTTATAAACCTGACGGACACGGTGTTGGTATGGCTAAAGTATCTACCGCTGGTAACGTAGAACTTGGTGATAACTCCGTTAATACGTTTATTAAAGGTAAGGAATTTAAACACTATGATGGTACAGATAGTTTCACAGTACTTACCACCAAACATTACGGAACGGCAATTTATAAGAAAAAAGATGTGGATGATAACTTTGTTAAGAAAACAGAAGTAGACCAGTTAGGTTTTCCATATACGAAAGTTGAGGCGGCTAAGGACTGGAATACATTCATAGAACAAGGTGCAATCGAAATTAACTTTGATGGCGGTGCTAATAACCCTCCACGCAGCCACAAACAAGGGATGCTAATCGTAATGAACTTTGGCAAAGGTGCGATGATAGACCAAACATTCCATGCGTTCAATGGCGAAACATACCATCGTATGTTTATGGCTAACACATGGAAATCTTGGGGTAGGGTTCAAACATCCTTAAATAGCCGATTGAAATTGTGGAGTGCTAATGGTGGAAACGAGGTGTATGTTGAATAATGCCTAATCTAAAAGTTAAGAAAGGGAATGATACATTAACATTTGGACTGACTGATAACTTGCGTGATGTAGGCGAAAAGCGATTGCCAATAGTAATTAGCGGTAAAACATACTATGCACGATTGGGGGCGGATAAAACCGCCCTTGTGGTGCAACGTACATCAAACGGAAACAAGAGTTATGTTCAAAGCAATCCTGTATCCTTTAATACTTGGCAATGGGAGAAGTACCCTACAGATATTAGAGGTACTGAAAAAATGTTTGTCTATTTACCCAAAGGTAGATATAGAGCGACAGTCGAGGGGCAAACCAATAAAAGTAATGAATTTACGATTGCTACATCAACAGATATTGAAGTGAATGTTAGTTTAGGGGTAAATACAGAGGTGGCACCGAAAGCGGTGTTTAATATAAATGGTTGGAGAGACTGGGTGAATACCACTAGGCATTTGTTTAAAATTAAGATAGAACGAATTGGAGAGTAAGTATGATTGAAGTTTTTCTTCCACCACCTTTTGTGGTCGAGGTTTTTAATTTGAATGAAGCCGTTAGGATATCATTGGCTATATTCACAAGTGTTGTGTTGGTTTTTGTTGATACATTCTTGCGTGTCTTGGTTGAGGCACGCAATTTTAATTTGGCAACGAATAGAGAAATAACAATCAAGAATACTATTCTAGCAATCATTTGGAGAGGTTGGGCGCCAGTTGAGATAAATGGCAAGATACATAGATTTCTAGTAAGTGGAAAGCTAAGGGCAGATATGACTAAGAAGTTGGTTAAATCATATCCGTGGTTATTCCTGTTATCGTTCATTCTCTTAACGTTGCCAGATGTTGACATTCCGATGTTAGGTAGAATTGATGTATTTCTATCCACCTTGTTATATCTAGTACCTATCATGGTTGAGTTAGCAAGTATTGTAGAAAACATGATTGAACTAGAATTTGTGGAAAGCATATGGTTCAAACGTGCGATGAATTTGGTTAAAGAATTGATAGCGTTAGTTAAATCAATAAAGGATGCGATTAAATGAAAATTCATTATGAGGACGCTATAACCTTAGTGGCACTAGCGACTGCACTAATCATGACTATTTATCTTGAACAAAAAGACTTGGCGAGTGTAATAGTTGGTGTGCTTGGTGGTTATATCGGTGCTGCTAGTGGTTCTAAACGCTCCCAACATACAAATGGGGGCAGCAATGACAATGAAAAGGAGTGATTAGAATGGCTGAATTAGGACAGTTGAGTGCTGAATACGAAAGTAATGGAGATCCAGCGTGTGTATCTAGTGGCATCAATGATGCTGGCGGTATCTCTTATGGTACGTATCAACTAGCAAGTAATTGTGGTAGCGTTGATGCGTTTCTTGGTTGGGGTTTAAAGCAAGATGGCTTTTATAAGGACTACGCAAGAGCCTTGATTGATAGCGGTGAAATCAATTCTGATGGTTTTATTACAAAGTGGCAAGAATTAGGTACACTTGATGCGGTAGGTTTTGAACAGATGCAACATGACTATATTAAAAGTGCTTACTATGATGTAGCGTGTGAATACCTAAGACAAAATATGTTTAATGTAGATAAACATTCTAATGCATTAAAAGATGTAGTGTGGAGCAGAGCGGTACAATATGGTACTGGTGAAATCGTTAATATGTTCAACGATGCATTAAAACTAATGGAAAAGGCATTAGACATTGAATTACCAAACCTATCCTACATTGATGATAAGCGGTTTGATTATGACCTAATCGCTGGCATCTATGATACGTGCATGAGCCTTGAATGGAATAGTAGTGTGTTACGTGAAAGTCTAAATAATCGATTTGCTGATGAAAAGTTTAAGGCTTTAAAAATGCTAATGGAAGAGGTAGAGGGGGCATAGATGAATGTTTTATTTATCTAAGGTACTAACTTATATAAAAACACATAAACGCACCGCACAGGTGCTAATTCCTATGTTGGTATTTATGTTAGTGTGTATAGGATGCTATCATCTGTATAAACAGAAACAGATTGAAAAGCCTGTTGTGATAACTCAACAACAAGCCAAATCTCCAAAGGAACTATCAAAGGCAATTCATGTAACGGAACAACAAGCACAAGAAGTTATTTCCGTTAAGGAAAGAACTCAACCTGTAGCGACTTATTACACGCAAGCACCTACAGTTGAAAAAGCTGCAGAAAAGGTTAAACAGGATATTGCACATAGCAACCCTAACTTACCTAAAGCAGCAATAGAAAAATCTGACAGGACAGCCGTAGTTGCTAACACAGAAGAACAGAAAGTCGATGTATATAAGATAAATCTAAACAAAGGACACAAGATAAAAGCTGGTGTTACTTTGATAGATAAAAAAGCCTATGAAACCATAGGCTATCAAGCAGGTAAAGTTGAAGTGCTAACACATTTCAACGGTCAACATTTAGAGGGCGGTAGTGTACTTTACACAGTAAAGGAATGGTGATCTAATCTATCTCCGAGTTGCACGGCTTGCAACAATCAACTGTTAGTTGACAGTTGAAAATAGAACTATATAAACAAATTGAGGGTAGCGTAATTGCTACCCTCTTTTTTATTGCCGTCAAAAATTCGTCAAAAACTGATTTTGAAATATGGTGTTTTCTGTTATTGGTTTAACTAAACCACGATATAAAACTTTGATTATTACAACGTATTTTGAAATTTGAAATAAATTAATAAGATATAACCTTTTATGATCGACAAGAATGTAGATACACCACCAACTGTAGAAAATCTATATAAAGAAGGTTATCTTACAGAACATGTTAAGACTGCAAAGGATAAGGAATATACCATTACTTATGAAGTGGTTAATGGCGGTACTGCAAAAGCAGTTGTAGTTAAAGCACCTGATGCACCTTAACGTAACTTATATCTATAGTTGATTGTATGGAAGGACAAGGTATGAAAGGGACTCATTATGTTATAGCACTGATCGTGTATATAGCATCCATAGTACTACCTATTATAGTTTCATCCCAGGTAATATCATTTATTCACGTTGCTTTGTATGCTGTGTTTTCACTCATCATCATAGCAGGTGCTACCATCGATATGCATTACTATATATTACCTGATGAAGGGGCCTTAGTGCTTGTTATAGGTGGCATTTTGTATAGCTTTCTAAATGATAAGTCTATGCTTATAACAATCATAAGTGTTATGACTGTAGGTACTATTACATATGGACTTCGTCTTATTAGTCATAAAGGTTTTGGACTAGGCGATGTGAAATGGTTTTCTGCTATTTCCGTGTGGCTTACGCCTTGGGAGATTATATGCTTTTTTTACGTAGCCTTTTGTGTTGGTTCTCTCTATCTCTTACTAACGAGCTATCGTAATCGATATATTCCATTTGGTCCCTTTCTATGCTTTGGTGCTTGGTGTGCCTTACATGGCGGATCCTACATGGAGGTGTTATATCAATGGTTAAGGCACAACCTATACATCATCAGTTTGGCTCTTTGTTAGCCGAGTGGATTATTGCTATTAGTTTATTTTTACTTTTGATTTCTCTGTCTTTGCCTATTGTTACGACGCCCAGTCGTTATACCTTAAATGGAAGTACTCAAGAAGTGGTATATATGTTAAAAAAGGTTCAACTTTGGTCCATGCTTGGTCATAAGTCGAATGGGAAAGGGCGCATGTTATTCATATTAAATAAAGATAGCTATAGCTTAGAGGAGGATGCGCATCATCATACAGTCGATATATCGTTACCTACAGGGATTGAAAACGTACAACCTTTAACGGTTATCTCTTTTTCTTCTCTAGGATTGCCTTATGATGGAACGGAACTTATTTTACGGGATCGAGAAAGTGGTGAGAGAAATCGTATATGGATATCTGTGCAGACGGGACGTATTCGTTGGGAAGAAGTACACTAAGGGATTTATGTATGGAGATGCCTTAGTATCAACAGCCATTATTATGTTTATATTGCCTGTTATATTATCTGTATTTTGGATGGCTACCTTGACAATCTATAAGGCTTATTATTGGGATTATATAGTACAAGACACTGTAACATATTTAGAGGAAAGTAAGTCCCAGTATTACAAAACAGGTCACATTCAAGAAGGGAGTTATAATTCTCAATTTATTATGAGCCCTAGGGAATCTATTTCTTATAAAACACACATAGAACCAACCGTAGAGAATGGCATTGCCCTACAACGATTAACTGTACAGGCCATAGATAATGAAACTATTGTGTATAGCTTATCTCTTTTTTTGGAGGAAATACGTTGAGTACTCATGATAAACAAAGTGGTTTTATTTTGTATTCCACACTTATGAGTATAACTATTTCTACTATCGTTCTAACCTTATTATTAGGGATAGTTTTTTACGGAGTTATGTGGAATGCAAAATTAATAGATAGTGTTGCGATGATGGAGGATGGCAGGTATACAAGGCGTATGGTTGTAGCTCAAATTATATGGAATCCTGTACAGGTAACTGTAGAGGATAGAAATAAGACTTTATGTGTTCACGATACTAAACGGACTACACTAACTGTACAACGCCATGCACTGTATAGAAAACTTACGGATGGTAGCTTGCAGCCGGTTAGTGGTAGCCGCATTATAGGTACAAAAGACAAGCGAAATGTTGGGTATACACAAGAGCATCCATTTAGTATAGATGAAAGTGAAACTATCCACATGCGTTGGTATATTACTAATCGATTTACTGGTGATAAGCAATATACTGCTGGATATGGAGGATTAGCTATATATGAAGTTGCTATAGGTCAAAGTAGTATATATGATTGGTATAAATATCATGAGGAACCGAGTCATGAACATGGGAGCCCATAATGCTGGATTTATTACATATGTAGCGATACTTACAATGTCTTTTTTATTATTGTTAGCCTTTATGGGGCTGCGTATTGGTCAAATTTGTGAAGGTAATGCCATAGATGAATTGCATTTGGAAGAGGCACACTATGCAGCTCAAAGTGGAGCACATTGGTTTGTAGGCTATTGTAGAGCGGGAAATACATGGGACTTTCAGCAAAAGCTAATAGTAGCTGATGATGCGGACGTGGAAATAACGATTGAAGCTGACCCAGTATCAGAAAGCCCTCGTCATGTTATGAGTTATGGGAAATTGAAGCGTCACAAAATTGTCAGTCGAATACATATGTATGTGACGGTAGATAAGGATAATAATATGCATGTTATAAAGGTGAAACCATATTGAGGTGAATCTATGAAACGAAAAAAGAAAATACATACTGGAGTATGTATTACAGATGAACGTATTGTATGTGTTACAGCTCATGTAGAAAATAAAACTATGGTCATTACCGATGCACTAGAAATGAAACGCAGTGCACCTATTGATGAGGATATTCGAAAATTTATTGAAATGTATGATTTAGATGATGGTGCCTACAGCATTGTTGCAAATATTGATACACAAATGCATGTGGCACCTTATGATCCTCACGACTTTGATATGAAAGAGTTCATCAAGTGGAATGTAGAGGATTACTTTAGCTTTGATGGAGATAGCTTCCAAATGGATGCGTGTCGTCGAGAATATCCAAGACATAATTATCATATGTTTATGGTAGCTGTAGAGCGTCATTCATTAGAACTGTTAAAACAAGGAATACGAGACACTTATGCTCCAGTAGATGTAATCGATTTTTGGCCTATCCCTATTTGTTACAGTTTGATGCGGCGTAGTGGGACTGTAACTGGCGTTGTTGAAAAGGGTGATTTACACTTATGGCTATGGTGGAACGATATATGTATTCAAGAATGTAGAATTCCAATTACTAGTACCGATGTATCAGAAGGGATAGAACAGCTTGAGGCTAGATTGCAGGAGTTTGGCGTAGATGAAATACAAGGCATTAAGCTGTATGGTTTAGAACAGTTAACTGAAGAGGAACGAAAGGATATGGAAGCTATTATTTCTATATATGGAGAGACGGAGTATATTCCTCTACTATTTTTAGGTCGTGGTCGTAATCGGTGTAAACAAGGCCAACTAGATTGGGATGTGGCCATTGGTATGGCAGCAAGGGGGCTTAAATGGATTGGCTTGGGCTGGTAAGGATAGACACATTAATCTAATGCCTCGTTCGTTACATTGGCATAGTATATGGCACAGATATCGATATTATCTATATGGAATGAGTATTGTATACGGAATAGTAGGATTATTATCTTTAGGTTATTGCTGGACTAGTTACGAACATTATAAAGCTGAAAAATCAGAACTATTGAGTCTATTAGAAAATCCACAGTATCAGTCTATAGAGAAACAGTATGCAGATATAATAGCTATTAAAGATCAAATTCTTAAGAATAGTTCAAAAAATAATACATCATCTGTGATTCAAAATACTATAGTCCTATATGTCATTGATATAGCTATGGAGCAAGGTATTAGTTTGCAGCACCTCCATATAAAAGATGGACAGATTAGTGTGGATGGTGCAGGTGTTACTGATGACGCGTGTCGTAAGTTTATAGCTAGTCTTCAACACAGACTAATAGGAATGGAGTGTCATGGAACAGTTAAAGCAGATAAAGGTATATATACATTCCATGTGGAAGGATCTAAAGGAGAGCACAACACATCCAGTAGAGAAGATACTAATGATCGTAATAGTGTGGAGCATCATCATTAGTAGTTCACTATATGGATTTATTAGTTTAAATCAGAAAGTTACTCAATTGAAAGAGCGACAAGAAAACTATGTTATTAAACTGCATGCTGAATCAGATTATATCGTATCTAAGGAAGCCAAATTGTTAGAGTCATTTACGCAAAATAAGGTATCTAACACGAGTTCTAATACAAGTGTTTTTGATTCTTTGCAAGGAGAACCATTAATGATTGTTAGTACTGATGAGCATGAAGGTGTATTAGAGTTAACTTTATTAGGGAGTACAGAACGCCTTATAAACTGGATAAATACTGTTGATGAGAAAGAACCTTCACGCCGTATAGAAATAGAGGACATAGAACGGAAAGGAAATGTAGTATATGTACATTGTGCAGTGAAACCAATTATGAGGTCTTAACATATAAATTATTTTTAGTAATACTAATAGAGACAGATTATAGAGAGTTAGTCTATAGTCTGTCTTTGTTTTTGTAGCATTTTATAGTACAATGAAGGATATGAAATAATAAGGGGCACATGAATAGATGATAATAAAACGCAATATTATGCTCATCGGTTCTATGGGAAGTGGCAAAAGTCATTTCGGTCGTAATCTTGCAGAACGCAAGGGATGGCAATTTGTAGATACTGATCGCGTATTAGAAGGTCGTTTTGGGTTGCCTATTGCTGAAATATTCAAGAAAATTGGAGAAAAAGCATTCCGTCGTGCTGAAATGGATGTACTTAAAAAGGTATGCTTATACCATGAAGCGGTTATATCTGTAGGTGGTAATTTTCCTATTGAACATCGCACGTTAAAAGTATTAAAAAAATACTCATATATTATTGGTATTCGCGCTGCACAATTTCGTATTGTGAGCCGTGTAAATCGCCGAATTGGGAAGCGGCCAACTATGGATTACAATAATGTACATGCTTTTGTACACGCTATGATACAATCCTGGAAACCAGTATATAAGCAGTGTGATTTTGTACTAGATACAACAAATGGTCGGACCTATGATTTTATGCAACGTATTGAAGATGAATTAGTTGCTTCAGGGGTGCAATTTAAAGCAAGACGTCAACCCAATGATATGGACAATGGAGATGATAAAGAATCATCTCAAGAACTAAAACTAAATAATTCTGTTACTAGAAATACAAATGATGGAAGAATACCTAAGAAAATAGAAGCTCATAAACGAACTTCTCATACATTAGGTTCTAATAAGGTAGTATCTAATAAGGTAGTATCTACTACATCTTGCTGTGATAAACATCGTAACAAGAAGACATCTAATCAGACAGGTAAAGGACGTAAGTCAGAAGCTATATCCAAACAACATACACCACAAAGGGGGAATGGATATGAGAAGAGTCGCAATACTAACAAGCGGCGGAGACGCACCTGGCATGAACGCCGCCATCAGAGCGCTAACTAGAAAAGCAATCCATGAAGGTTTTGAAGTGTTCGGCGTTGAGCGTGGCTATTTAGGCATAATGGAAGAGCAATTTATTCCATTATCAAACCGCTCTGTAGGAGGCATTATTACTCAAGGTGGAACGATGCTAAAAACAGCTCGATTTCCAGAATTCCAAAATGAAGAGGTTCAGAAAAAGGCCTATAATATTTTAAAGGCTCATGGTATAGATCATCTCATCGTTATCGGTGGTGATGGTTCCATGCGTGGCGCTACAAGTTTGGCAAAACTTGGTATGTCCACCATGACTATTCCTTGTACCATTGATAATGATATGGGTGGTACTCAATATACAATAGGCTTTGATACGGCGCTCAATACTGTAGTTGATGCGGTTGGTCGTATTCGTGATACGTCTAACTCTCATGAGCGTGTAGCCATTGTAGAGGTAATGGGGCGTAAAGCTGGTCATATTGCACTTAAAGCTGGCCTAGCCTGTGGTGCAGAAATCGTATTAGTTCCTGAAAATCCTATGCCTTTACATGAGGTATGTCGCCATTTAAAGGAGACACAGATTCGTGGTAAAGAATATAGTGTGATACTCGTTGCAGAAGGTGCTTATAATAGTGGGGAAGTTAAATCCTATATTAAGGATCATACGGAATTTGATCCGAGCTTAACCGTATTGGGGTATTTACAACGCGGTGGCGGTCCATCTGCGTTTGATGCTATTTTAGCGGCTCGTATGAGTGAAGCTTGTATCAATCTTTTGATGAGTAGTGTGGATAATCGATTAGTAGGCTATATAGATGGACATATTCGTCCTATATCCTATCAAGAGGCTGAACGTCTAGAATTCCCAATTAATGAAAAGGACTATACACTACTATCTATATTGAGTAGTTAAGACGATTTAAAAGTGACCCGAAAGGGTCATTTTCTTTTTATCATGATTTATTCATTAATGAAATTATATTGCATAAAAGTAATTGGTACTGTATAATTTAAAAATACTAATAGTATCATCATAAATGGATACTTTATTGGCAATATCTTCATCTTTTTATAAGGAGATTATAATGAAAGAATTCTTACAAAAGCATCGTAAACGCATTATTGCTGGTGCTGTTGTTCTTTGTGTTCTTGGTGGTGGTACATACTACTACATGCATAGTGAAGGTTCTAAGCAAACACAAAACTTATATACTACTGGCAAGGTAGAAAAGGGTGATGTAAAAACGAGCATTAGTGCTACGGGTACTATTAACCCTGTTAATTATGTAGACGTTTCTACGAATGTGGCTGGTAAACTTGAAAAAGTTTTAGTTAAAGAGAATGATCAAGTTACAGCTGGTCAAGTGATTGCCTATATTGATACACGTCAATTACAAGCCTCTGCAGATGATGCTCGCGCTGCATTAGCTAAGGCAGAACTTGATATGAACCGTTATAAAGCATTAGCCGATCAAAATGCCATTGCTCAACAAACCTATGATGATTCTGTAACAGCTTATGAACGCGCAAAATCTACGTATGACCGCGCAGCAGCAGATTTAAATGATGCTACTATTACGGCGCCAATGTCTGGTACTGTTATTGGTACACCATTGAAAGCTGGTCAAACTATCAGTACTGGTATTTCTACACAAATGATTATCGCTACGATTGCAGATTTAAGTGATTTAGAAATTTACCTAACTGTAGATGAAACAGATATTGGTAGTATCAAACAAGGAGCTAAAGTAGAATTTACAGTAGACTCTAAGCCAGGTGAAACTTTCACAGGTTACGTGTCTGAAATTGCAAAAGGTACAAAAGGCAATATGGGCGCTACAAGCAATAGCGTTGTGTACTATACCGTAAAAGTTCAAATTCCTGAAAATATTTCAAACAATTTCTTACCATCTATGACGGCTCGTGCAACTATCTTTGGTGAAGATATTAAAAATACATTGGTAGTACCTCTTACTGCAGTACGTACAGATAAGCAAGGGGAATATGTATATGTTATTAAAGATGGTCAACCAGTACGTACAGCTGTTTCTACAGGTGTAACTGGTGATACTAATGTACAAATTCTAAAAGGTTTATCTGAAGGTGATGAAATCATCGTAAGTGGTGATGTAACAGCACCTAAGAATAATAGCCGTGGACCATTCTAATAGTAGGTGAATATGAATCAAGCAGTAATCGATATACAAGGGATTACGAAGACCTATGTAAATGGTAAATTATCGGTGCCTGTTCTGCATGGTATCGATTTACAGGTCAATAAAGGCGAATTTGTGTCTATTATGGGTCCATCTGGTTCTGGTAAGTCTACCTTTATGAACATACTTGGTTGTTTAGATAGACCAACAACAGGTTCGTATCGTCTTAATGGTGATGAGGTTGCTACCTTATCAGACGATGAATTGGCATTTGTACGAAACAAACAAATAGGCTTTGTATTCCAAAGTTTTAACTTATTAACAAAATTGACAGCCTTAGAGAATGTGGCGCTCCCTATGATTTATGCAGGGATGGATAAAAAGTCACGTAATGAACGTGCTGCTGCATTGTTATCCTCTGTTGGCCTTGGGGATCGTATGGATCACTTGCCATCTGAGTTATCTGGTGGTCAGCGTCAACGTGTAGCCATAGCTCGCGCGTTAGCGAATAATCCGGCTATCATCATGGCCGATGAACCGACAGGTAACCTTGACTCCAAGTCGACTATTGATGTTATGAATATATTTAGAGGTCTTTACGATGAAGGGCGTACAATCATCCTCGTTACTCATGAACCTGAAATTGCAACCTATGCAAGTCGTAATGTAGTATTACGTGATGGTTTGATTGTTGAGGATTCCCAAAATCTCAATATGACGCCTGTACAGGAGGTGCCACTTGTATAAAGAGAGTTTCTTAATGGCATGGGCATCCCTCATTGCTAATAAAATGCGTTCCATTTTAACCATGTTAGGCATCATCATCGGTGTAGCTGCCGTAATTGCCTTAGTATCTATTGGTAATGGTGTAAAGCAAGATATTCAAAACTCCATCTCTAGCTTAGGATCTAATTTATTAATGGTTATGCCTGGGGCACCACGCACACCAGGGGTTCGACCTTCTGCAGGCTCTATGAAGTCCTTAAAGGTTTCTGATTACGAAGCTATTTCAAAATTAGATGGTGTGAAAGCTGCCAGTCCAATGACAAATGGCTCTTATGTGGTTATTTATCAAAATAAAAACTGGACTACCTCAGTATCTGGTGTTAATGCTAATTATTTAGATGTTAATAACTGGTCTATGAAATCTGGGCGCTTCTTATCTGAAAAGAATGTACAGAATCGCGAACGTGTGGCAGTAGTAGGTAAAACAGTCGTTAAAAATCTATTTGGTGATGAAGATCCAGTAGGTGCAGAAATTCGTGTTAAAAATATTCCGTTCCGTATCATTGGTGTTCTTAATAGTAAGGGCAGTGGTGCAATGGGTAATGACCAAGATGATATGGTAATTATTCCGTATACTACAGCCATGGAACGGGTAGAAGGTGTTGATTATCTCCGTATGATTTACGTAGTAGGTAAGGATGAAAACGGTATTGATCGTTTGCAATCTGATATTGAAAACCTATTGCGCGTACGTCATGGTATTAAGGATACAAACCTCGATGATTTCAATATTCAGAACATGAACTCCATCATGGAAACTATGGAGGAAACTACAGGAACATTAACATTATTCCTTGGCGCTGTAGCTGCTATCTCGCTCGTTGTTGGTGGTATTGGCATTATGAATATCATGCTCGTGTCGGTAACAGAACGGACTCGGGAAATCGGTGTTCGTAAGGCTTTAGGGGCGACCTATAATGTCATTGTTACACAGTTCCTTATCGAGGCTGTTGTTATCAGTCTGATGGGGGGCATCATAGGTATTGCACTCGGTATAGGGGCCTCTAAGTTAATTGGTATGGCTTCAGGCATGAGTACAGTTATATCTATACCAACTATTGTAATGTCTTTTGCCTTCTCTATGGCAATTGGTTTGATCTTTGGTATTTATCCAGCTCGCAAGGCGGCAAAACTTAATCCAATTGATGCATTACATTATGAATAGTCTTGAATTGTAAGTGTGTATTTTTAAGAACATACTAATAAATAGATAGAGTTATTCGCATATGGTGCGTTGCATGATACAATATGTATGATGTAACGCACCATTTTTATATGCTTGTATGTAATTTATGCTATATACTTATGAAAATTTCATGCAAGCAATTTGTAATAAACGGGGTATGTAGATTACCTAATCTACAGGTAAGTATATTGAATGGAGAACCTTATGGCTACAACATTGTTAGAATATTTCAACGAATTACGAAATCAGAATCCATTTTCTTGGGTAAAAGATTCTGAAATTACAGCAGTTGAACCAGGTCATGCAGAAATGACCTTACAAACAAATGATACAGAGTATTGTAATTTCCGAGGGGATTTACATGGTGCCGTTTGTATTGGTTTAGCAGATAGTGTAATGGGGACCGCTTGTTTCACATTGGGCAAATCTGTTAGCACTATTGATCTTAATGGTAACTATGTGAAAGCTGTTAAGGGTGGTACTGTATTGCGCGGTGTAGCCAATGTAGAACATAATGGTAAAACAACTATTGTTGCTACAGCACGTATCTATAATGAGTTAGGTGAACTTGTTCACTTGGCACGTGGTACATTTTTTGTACTAGAAGAGAAGCCATTACCTGAATTACCATGGCGTTTTATTGAAGAAGACAACCCTGATTTGGTATAATATAGTTTAGACTTTTAAATATAGGAGGATGCTTTAATGGAACAAGAATTACAACGTCTTAAGGCAGAAGCCCTTGAGGCTATCAAAGGCGCTGCTATCAAACAAGCGTTGCAAGATATACGTGTTAAATATCTAGGTAAAAAAGGTGAGGTAACGGCTTTATTAAAAGGTCTTGGCAAATTATCTCCAGAAGAACGTCCTAAGGCTGGTGCTCTCGTTAATGCTGTTCGTGAAGCATTAGAGGCTGAAATTGAGGCTGTAAAAACTCGCATGGAAACGGCAGAGTTAAATGATCGTTTAGAGCAAGAACGCATCGATATTACATTGCCAGGTCGTGCACAAAAATCTGGTCATATCCATCCATTAACTAAGGTTAATGAAATGATTGAGGACTTCTTCATGAAAATGGGGTATACCGTTGAAGAGGGTCCAGAAATTGAACAGGATTACTTTAACTTCGAATGCTTAAACTTGCCTAAAGATCATCCTGCACGTGATATGCAAGATTCCTTCTATATTACAGAAAACTTCTTATTACGTACGCATACATCTCCAGTACAAGCTCGTACAATGCAACGTCATGAGCCTAACAGCCCAATCCGTATGATTGCGCCGGGTAAGGTTTATCGTTGGGATTATGATGCAACACATTCCCCAGTATTCCATCAAGTGGAAGGTCTCATCATTGATGAGCATATTACATTTGCTGATTTGAAAGGCACATTAGAGTCCTTCTTGCGTCACATGTATGGGGATGAAACAAAAGTACGTTTCCGTACAAGCTTCTTTCCATTCACAGAGCCATCTGCAGAAGTAGATATTTCCTGTGTAATGTGTGGTGGTGAAGGTTGCCGTGTATGTTCTCATACAGGTTGGCTTGAAATCTTAGGATGCGGTATGGTTCATCCTGATGTATTGCGTATTAATGGGTATGATCCTGAAAAGGTTAAAGGCTTTGCCTTTGGCATGGGCGTAGAACGTATTGCTATGCTTTTATATGGCATTAATGATTTACGTCTATTCTTTGAAGATGATGTACGATTCTTGGAACAATTTTAGGAGGAACTCATGAAAGCAAGTTTACAGTGGATGAACGAATACGTGCCTGTGGATATGAATCGTCCTGCTCAAGAATTGGCCGATGAATTAACACAAGCAGGGATTCCTGTAGAAGATGTCATTGCTATGGATAATGGCATTAAGAAAATTTATACTGGTAAAATCGTAGAAATTACGAAACATCCAGATGCAGATAAATTACAAGTATGTCAAGTTGAATGCCTTACTGAAGAAGGTGAGCCTGTTACAAAACAAATCGTAACAGCAGCCACAAATGTAGCGGTAGGTCAAATCGTACCTGTAGCTTACCATAAATCTCGCTTAGCTGATGGAACAGAAATTAAAAAAGGTAAATTGCGCGGCGAGGTATCTGAAGGTATGTTCTGTTCTGTTGCAGAATTCGGTATCTCTAGCGATTTAGTATTGCCAGAAGAAGCACAAGGTATTTATATCTTTCCTGAAGGCACACCAATCGGCCTTGATGTAAAAGATGTATTAGGATTAAATGACACAGTATATGAATTTGAATTGACTGCAAACCGTGCAGACTGCTTCTCCATGGTTGGGTTATCCCGTGAATTCGGTATAATGACAAATCAAAAAGCTTTATTCCCTGTTATCATGGTTAACGAAAATGGTGAGTCCATTGAAGGCAAAGCATCTGTATCTATCGAAGCGGATGATCTTTGCACACGATTCATGTCTCGTATCGTTACAGATGTAAAGGTTGAACCATCTCCATTGTGGATGCAAAATCGTTTGCGTAACAGTGGCATTCGTCCTATTAATAATGTTGTAGACGTAACAAACTATGTTATGTTAGAACTTGGTCAACCTATGCATGCCTATGACTATGACCATGTAAAAGGTCATCAATTAGTGGCAAGACGTGCTAAAAATGGTGAAGTTCTTGTTACACTTGATGGTTCTGAACGGGAATTGAATGATTCCATGCTTATCATTGCCGATGCAGAACGTCCTGTAGGCGTAGCTGGTATTATGGGCGGTTTTGATAGCGAAGTAACAAATGAAACTACTACAGTTATGCTTGAAGCTGCTGTGTTTAATGGGCCATCCATTCGCCGCACTGCAAAAGCGCTTGGTATGCGTTCTGAAGCATCTGGACGTTTTGAACGTGGCGTAAACCATAAATACACTGCCTATGCTATCGACAGAGCAGCACAGTTGTTGCAACAAATTTGCCCATCCTGTAAAGTTGACGTAGGCATTATCGATGTGTACAAGAACCCTGTAGAGCAACATACAGTTACTTTCACAGCAAAACAAATCAACGATTACTTGGGTACAAATATCGAAAAAGACGAAATGGTTCGCATATTGACTGCTCTTGAATTTGTTGTAACTGAAGATGGAGACCAATTATCTGCCCTCGTTCCAACATGGCGCGGTGACGTAACAGTAATGCCTGATATCGCTGAAGAGGTAGCTCGTATTTATAACTACGATAATATTGCTCCTACAATTCCTGTAGCCGTATTGTCCTCTGGTGGTATGACGCCTAAGAAAGCTCTTACGAAAGAGGTAACACACGGGTTAGCTAAATTGGGTATGACTCAAATTATTACATTTAGCTTTATGCATAAAGATGGCCTTTCCAATATGATGCTTCCTGAAGGGGATAGCCGTTATACAGCCATTCCAATTTTGAATCCTATTTCCGAAGAATTCCCTTATATGCGTACTACATTGGTGCCAGCTGTTATCGAAGCTGCCAAACGCAATATTGCGCAACAAAATAAGGATCTTTGGTTGTTTGAAACAGCGAATGTATATGAACCAAAAGCATTGCCTTTAACAGAGGTACCTCATGAACGCCCTATGGCTTGTGGTATCTTGATGGGCAAAGCAAACCAAGCTGGCTGGAATCAAGCAGAACGCACTACAGATTTCTATGATGTAAAAGGTATCGTAGATGCGTTGTTGGCTGAACTTGGCGTTACAGGCTATGAAATCAACCGTGGTGCTGAACCATACTTCCATCCAGGCGTAAGTGCTCAATACGTTGTAGATGGCAAAATGATTGCTCAATACGGTGAACTACATCCACAAGTGAGCAAAAACTTTGACTTGCCTGGCAAAGTATATATGTTTGAAATCGATTTGGAAGCAGTATTATCCTTAACGATTCCAGCATTCCGCTATACATCTTTTAGTAAATTCCCAGGTACTAGCCGTGACCTTGCTATCGTAGCACCTGTGTCCGTATCTAGTGGTGAAATTTTATCCATCATTAAAGAGCATGGTGGTGAATATTTAGAAAGTGCATCTATTTTTGACGTTTACGAAGGTGAACATATCGAAGCTGGTTACCGCAGTCTTGCATACAACTTGCAATTCCGTTCTATGGAAGGCACGTTGAATGATGAAGATATTGATGGTAACATTCAAGCTATTATCGATGCATTAGCAGAAATTAACTGTAGATTACGTTAATCTTAAGCAGTATATTGAAAGGGTTTACCATATGGTAAACCCTTTTAGTACTATAGTTATACCTTTAGTTAGGTAGAAAGGATTATCCATGGAATTATTGGCTCCTGCCGGTACGATGGAAAACTTTATAGCCGCTTTAGAATCTGGGGCTGATGCTATTTATCTTGGCGGTAAAGGCTTTAATGCTCGTGCTCATGCAGCAAACTTTGGCATTGAAGAATTGGCTGAGGCTATTCGATTGGCCCACATTCTAGATGTGTCTGTATATGTAACAGTAAACATCCTTATAGGTGACTCTGAACTAACGGCTCTCGAGGCGTATTTAAAAGATTTAGAGCGCATCGGTGTGGATGCTATTATCGTTCAAGATTTAGCGGTTGCTAAATTGGCACAACGAGTGGCTCCGAAATTGCATTTACATGGTAGTACGCAGATGACGGCTGCTACATTAGATGCTGTTCGTTTTTATGAAAGCCTTGGCTTCACTCGCGTTGTGTTAGCTCGTGAATTGAGTCTTGCAGAAATCGAACATATTTGTAAAAATTGTACAGCTGAAATCGAAGTCTTTGTACATGGTGCCTTATGTGTGTGTTATTCTGGTCAATGCTTGATGAGTTCCTTTATCGGTGGTCGCAGTGGCAACCGTGGTGCTTGCGCACAACCTTGCCGCTTGCCTTATGAGCTATTGGATTCATCTGGCACTAGCTTGTTGCCAAAACACGAAGCCTATCTATTAAGTCCGAAGGATCTTAACTATAGTGAACATATGAATGAGCTTGTGGCGGCCGGTGTTACATCCTTTAAGGTAGAAGGACGTATGAAAAAGGTTTCCTATGTGCGTCAAGTCATTGGGACCTATCGTCATATTTTAGATACGGCTCACATGGATTCTGCTGATGCCGATGCATTGGCATCAGGGTTTAATCGTGGCTTCTCTACAGATTACTTAACAGACCATGTAGGAAAATCTATGATGACTGTTGTAGCTCCAAATAATCAAGGCAAATTAATTGGTAAAGCAGAGGTCAAAAAGGGACAAGTTCATTTATTCCTAACAGAACCGATTGAAAAAGGATCACTTTTAAAGGTAATGCAAGCTTCTGGTAGTATTGCGTATTATCAAATTGATCAAAATTGGTCCTTAATGGATGAAAAGCATTTTGTAGGCAAACCTGATGAAGGGTTTGCAGCGGGACAAGTATTTTTAGCATCTACGCCAAAATCTCAAAAACAACGAGGCTTACAAGATTTCAGTGCTAAATTAGAGGTACATGGTTATCTTTCTATTAATACAGACCGAGAACAACCTTGCACAGACCTTACCTTTGTATTGAATGATGGGCGTACTGTGACTGTATCTAATGATTTTGAACCGGTTTTTGCTAACAATAAACCGACTACATTAGAGAAGGTTACAGACCAAGTAGGTAGATTAGGCAATACATTGTTTACGCTTGGCTCTATGTCTATTCCTGACGGGCCTTATATGTGGCCAGCTAGTGTGTTAAATGCATTGCGCCGAGATGCTGTAGAAGCGCTAGAAAACGTATTGATTACAGACCATGAAACGGCTTGGGCTGAGCTGGCTGTAGAGCCTCAAGATATGTCATCTATAGTTGCCAAGGGTAAGGTTCAATATTCTGAGCCTATGGTGAGTGCTCGCGTTGATGAACTAGAGGCTGTGAAAGCAGCTATTGAAGGGGGCGCTAAGAAGATTATCTTCGGTGGTGACCGTTTACAACGTAAGCCTTATGAACTTAGCATCTACGAGCAGGTAGCCAAGCTTTGTAAAGTCCATAATGTGCTTTGTGTATTCGCTACGCCTCGGGTTGTGAAAGATGATGAAGTTGAGGCGTATATGAATACCCTTAAGGCCATAGTTGAGGCAAAACCAGATAGCATTTCTATTCACGTTCCACAAGCGTTATTGTGGCTTCGTGACTTAGGGTATACAGGTGCTATTGAAGCCGATACAGGTCTTAACATATTTAATGGCTCTTCCTTACAAGTATGGGAGGACTTACATATGAGTAGCATAGCACCATCCTTAGAGTTAACATTAACGCAACTCGTAAGCTTACAAAAATCTACTCATTTGCCATTAGAGGTTATGGTTCATGGTTATACGGAAATGATGATTTCTGAATACTGTGCCATCGCTAGCTTTGTAGGGACTGGTAAAAAAGAAAATTGCCCTATGCCGTGTGTAAAGGAAGATTACGCATTAAAGGACCGTAAAGGGGAAGTGTTCCCATTGCGTACCGATCCTTATTGCCGTATGCACATCATGAATAGTCATGAAATGGACATGCGTGCCTACGTGCCAGAGTTACATCGAAAAGGGCTACATATTTTGCGTATTGATGGACGTCATATGGATCCAAAGAGATTGCGTACTATCGTAGCAGATTATGTATCCATTCAAAATGGAACGCAAGAGGCTCCGCCTAAGAGTGTAGGCAAAGATGATACGCCTATTACAAGGGGCCACTATTTTAGAGGTATTTTATAAAAGAGGTAGTACATTGTTTAACGAAGATGTATTAGACTTTCACCATATAAAAGAACAATTACAACAACATTGTAGTTCTACCATTGCTAAAGAATTAGCCATGCACATCGAACCTATGACAGATGCAAAAGCCATTCAAGAGAACCTTGATGAAACGGCAGAAGCCATGCGTTCTTTGCAAACTGAGGTAGAACAACCGTTAGGGGGAACTCGTGATATTCGTGAGTCCTGTAAGAAGAGTCGTAAAGACTTTGTCCTTACTCGTGAAGCATTGTGGGATATTTACTTAACCATTGGTGCTTATAAGCGAATGACTAAGTTCTTTAGAACGAAATATATGGAATATCCGTTGCTATCCTTATGGGTACAGGATATGCCGAATACAGATCGCATTGAAAACCGTTTTAAGCGGGTCTTTGATGAAAAAGGGGAATTGCTAGATACTGCATCTCCTAAGTTGGCGAGCCTTAGAAATACGATTATCAAAACTCGTGAAAAGATTAAAAATGATATTCAAGCTATCTTACACGACAAAGATAATCAGAAGTATTTCCAAGAAACGATCATTACGCAGCGTAATAATCGCTATGTAATCCCTGTAAAACAGGAATATCGCCAATATTTTGATGGTCTTATTCACGACCGTTCTGCAACGGGTCAAACACTCTATATTGAACCGATGCGCTTGGTGAATCTAAATAATGAATTACAAGAGGCTTTGATTGGTGAAGAGCAAGAGGTATTGCGCATTTACCGTGAATTATCTGCCCTTGTTAAACAGCATAGTAATGATTTGATGGATGCTTGTGAAAAGGTATCCCATATCGAATTTGTATATGGTAAGGCGAGCCTTGCTATTTCCTATAAGGGTGTACCAGCTATCTTGAGTACTGATAGAACAGTTAATCTCATGAGAGCTCGTCACCCATTAATTCCACCGAATGTGGTAGTGCCTACGAATATTGTATTAGGCACATCATATCGCATCCTATTAATTACTGGTTCTAACACAGGTGGTAAAACAGTATCCCTTAAAACATTAGGGTTATTGAGTTTAATGAACCAATGTGGTCTGTTTATCCCTACTGATCACGGTTCAATGTTGCCAGTATTCCAGAATATCTTTGCCGACATTGGGGATGAACAAAGTATTGAGGCTAGCCTTAGTACGTTCTCTGCTCATATGACACAAGTGATTTCCATCATTAAACATTGTGGCCCCAATGACTTGGTATTACTAGATGAGCTTGGTTCTGGTACTGATCCAGAGGAAGGTAGTGCTTTAGCAGTATCTATCCTTGAATTCTTCCGTAAAAAGGGCGCTCTTATGATGGTAAGTACTCATTATAATGAGCTTAAAAATTATGCGTACCATACGGAAGGTATTGAAAATGGCCATGTTGAGTTTGATGAGCGCACCTTAAAACCAACATATCGACTTCATATCGGTGTAGCCGGTAGTAGCCATGCATTGAGCATTGCTGCCCGTCTAGGCTTGCCAAAAGATATTGTAACTCGTGCGGCAGAATATAAATCTCAATTTGGTAGCCATGAGATGGAAGAGGTTCTTTCAGATTTAAATGAACAACTTCGTAAGGCATCTGAGCGTGAAAGAGCATTAAAGAAAGAGCTTGATGAAACACGTCGTATGCGTGGCCAATTAGAGAAGGAGAAGAAACAGTTTAACGAAAAGCGTAAACAAATCTTAGCCAAAGCTCAAGCTGATGCAGAATCTATGAAACGTAGCTTACGCGTCGAAGGGGAAGCGATAATCAAGCAATTAAAATCGCAATTCTCTGAAACAAATAAGGATAAGCGTCAATCTGCTATTAATGCAGCACGTAAGGGTATCTCTAATGTACATATACCAGAATCTCCAGTAGATGATGATCGTAAATCTTTGACTGCAGATGCTATTAAGGTAGGCCAAGCAGTATATGTTACATCTTTACGCTCATTAGGTACCGTATTAGCTATCAATGGTAATCGTGTGAATGTAGATATTAATGGACTAACAGCTACTGTAAAGGTTAGCGAATTACAATCTACTACACGTGAAGAAGGAAATAAGCTTGCACGGGAACAAAAGGCAGCTATGCCTAAGACTAGAAAACGTATGGGTGGCTCTGCCGTACAACGCCAAAAAGAGGTTCGTACTGAAATCAATATTCTTGGACAAACGGTAGATGAAGCGACAGTTTCTGTTGGTAGATTTATTGACCAAGCTTTACTTGGTGGTGTTAATCAAGTGCGCATTATTCACGGTAAGGGGACTGGTGCATTACGAGAAGGTGTACATCAATACTTGCGTACCTTACCGCATGTAGCTCATTTTGAAACGGCAGGCTATGACGAAGGTGGTGCCGGGGCTACCAATGTAGTTCTGAAATAAAGCTACTCAATAGTGATATATTTATATATAATCTAGTAAATTATTATCGTATATCAAATTGTTTATGGGGTATAGCCATATACATATATATAAATAGAAAAGGTGGCTTATAGGACAAAAAGTGTGTGTAAAAACCCTTATAACACTAGATATTTACTAGTGTTATAAGGGTTTAATCTTTGAGCAGGTAGCCAAGCTTTGTAAAGTCCATAATGTGCTTTGTGTATTCGCTACGCCTCGGGTTGTGAAAGATGATGAAGTTGAGGCGTATATGAATACCCTTAAGGCCATAGTTGAGGCAAAACCAGATAGCATTTCTATTCACGTTCCACAAGCGTTATTGTGGCTTCGTGACTTAGGGTATACAGGTGCTATTGAAGCCGATACAGGTCTTAACATATTTAATGGCTCTTCCTTACAAGTATGGGAGGACTTACATATGAGTAGCATAGCACCATCCTTAGAGTTAACATTAACGCAACTCGTAAGCTTACAAAAATCTACTCATTTGCCATTAGAGGTTATGGTTCATGGTTATACGGAAATGATGATTTCTGAATACTGTGCCATCGCTAGCTTTGTAGGGACTGGTAAAAAAGAAAATTGCCCTATGCCGTGTGTAAAGGAAGATTACGCATTAAAGGACCGTAAAGGGGAAGTGTTCCCATTGCGTACCGATCCTTATTGCCGTATGCACATCATGAATAGTCATGAAATGGACATGCGTGCCTACGTGCCAGAGTTACATCGAAAAGGGCTACATATTTTGCGTATTGATGGACGTCATATGGATCCAAAGAGATTGCGTACTATCGTAGCAGATTATGTATCCATTCAAAATGGAACGCAAGAGGCTCCGCCTAAGAGTGTAGGCAAAGATGATACGCCTATTACAAGGGGCCACTATTTTAGAGGTATTTTATAAAAGAGGTAGTACATTGTTTAACGAAGATGTATTAGACTTTCACCATATAAAAGAACAATTACAACAACATTGTAGTTCTACCATTGCTAAAGAATTAGCCATGCACATCGAACCTATGACAGATGCAAAAGCCATTCAAGAGAACCTTGATGAAACGGCAGAAGCCATGCGTTCTTTGCAAACTGAGGTAGAACAACCGTTAGGGGGAACTCGTGATATTCGTGAGTCCTGTAAGAAGAGTCGTAAAGACTTTGTCCTTACTCGTGAAGCATTGTGGGATATTTACTTAACCATTGGTGCTTATAAGCGAATGACTAAGTTCTTTAGAACGAAATATATGGAATATCCGTTGCTATCCTTATGGGTACAGGATATGCCGAATACAGATCGCATTGAAAACCGTTTTAAGCGGGTCTTTGATGAAAAAGGGGAATTGCTAGATACTGCATCTCCTAAGTTGGCGAGCCTTAGAAATACGATTATCAAAACTCGTGAAAAGATTAAAAATGATATTCAAGCTATCTTACACGACAAAGATAATCAGAAGTATTTCCAAGAAACGATCATTACGCAGCGTAATAATCGCTATGTAATCCCTGTAAAACAGGAATATCGCCAATATTTTGATGGTCTTATTCACGACCGTTCTGCAACGGGTCAAACACTCTATATTGAACCGATGCGCTTGGTGAATCTAAATAATGAATTACAAGAGGCTTTGATTGGTGAAGAGCAAGAGGTATTGCGCATTTACCGTGAATTATCTGCCCTTGTTAAACAGCATAGTAATGATTTGATGGATGCTTGTGAAAAGGTATCCCATATCGAATTTGTATATGGTAAGGCGAGCCTTGCTATTTCCTATAAGGGTGTACCAGCTATCTTGAGTACTGATAGAACAGTTAATCTCATGAGAGCTCGTCACCCATTAATTCCACCGAATGTGGTAGTGCCTACGAATATTGTATTAGGCACATCATATCGCATCCTATTAATTACTGGTTCTAACACAGGTGGTAAAACAGTATCCCTTAAAACATTAGGGTTATTGAGTTTAATGAACCAATGTGGTCTGTTTATCCCTACTGATCACGGTTCAATGTTGCCAGTATTCCAGAATATCTTTGCCGACATTGGGGATGAACAAAGTATTGAGGCTAGCCTTAGTACGTTCTCTGCTCATATGACACAAGTGATTTCCATCATTAAACATTGTGGCCCCAATGACTTGGTATTACTAGATGAGCTTGGTTCTGGTACTGATCCAGAGGAAGGTAGTGCTTTAGCAGTATCTATCCTTGAATTCTTCCGTAAAAAGGGCGCTCTTATGATGGTAAGTACTCATTATAATGAGCTTAAAAATTATGCGTACCATACGGAAGGTATTGAAAATGGCCATGTTGAGTTTGATGAGCGCACCTTAAAACCAACATATCGACTTCATATCGGTGTAGCCGGTAGTAGCCATGCATTGAGCATTGCTGCCCGTCTAGGCTTGCCAAAAGATATTGTAACTCGTGCGGCAGAATATAAATCTCAATTTGGTAGCCATGAGATGGAAGAGGTTCTTTCAGATTTAAATGAACAACTTCGTAAGGCATCTGAGCGTGAAAGAGCATTAAAGAAAGAGCTTGATGAAACACGTCGTATGCGTGGCCAATTAGAGAAGGAGAAGAAACAGTTTAACGAAAAGCGTAAACAAATCTTAGCCAAAGCTCAAGCTGATGCAGAATCTATGAAACGTAGCTTACGCGTCGAAGGGGAAGCGATAATCAAGCAATTAAAATCGCAATTCTCTGAAACAAATAAGGATAAGCGTCAATCTGCTATTAATGCAGCACGTAAGGGTATCTCTAATGTACATATACCAGAATCTCCAGTAGATGATGATCGTAAATCTTTGACTGCAGATGCTATTAAGGTAGGCCAAGCAGTATATGTTACATCTTTACGCTCATTAGGTACCGTATTAGCTATCAATGGTAATCGTGTGAATGTAGATATTAATGGACTAACAGCTACTGTAAAGGTTAGCGAATTACAATCTACTACACGTGAAGAAGGAAATAAGCTTGCACGGGAACAAAAGGCAGCTATGCCTAAGACTAGAAAACGTATGGGTGGCTCTGCCGTACAACGCCAAAAAGAGGTTCGTACTGAAATCAATATTCTTGGACAAACGGTAGATGAAGCGACAGTTTCTGTTGGTAGATTTATTGACCAAGCTTTACTTGGTGGTGTTAATCAAGTGCGCATTATTCACGGTAAGGGGACTGGTGCATTACGAGAAGGTGTACATCAATACTTGCGTACCTTACCGCATGTAGCTCATTTTGAAACGGCAGGCTATGACGAAGGTGGTGCCGGGGCTACCAATGTAGTTCTGAAATAAAGCTACTCAATAGTGATATATTTATATATAATCTAGTAAATTATTATCGTATATCAAATTGTTTATGGGGTATAGCCATATACATATATATAAATAGAAAAGGTGGCTTATAGGACAAAAAGTGTGTGTAAAAACCCTTATAACACTAGATATTTACTAGTGTTATAAGGGTTTAATCTTTTTCTGGAGAAGTTTGAGGGTGGACAAAAAGTGTGGGTGAAAACATCAATTAACCCTTGTAATTACTGACTAAAATGATGTTATATCTTCCTATATATAAACAAATATGGAGGAAGAGTTTATGCGACAAATAAAATGTCCTGATTGTAATGAAAAATGTATTAAACATGGTGTTTTAAAATCTGGTTCTCAGCGTTGGTTTTGCAAACATTGTAAGGTGGCATTTACCGTTAAAATTAATAATTTAAGTAAAGAGTTAAACCTATTCTTGAATTGGTTATTTAGTACCGATATTCAAGCTGATATGCCTGGTAAAGGTCGTACATTTAGGCGTAAAACCGTTAAATTTTGGTCCATATGGCCATTGCCACCAAAAGTGGAAGAAGTACATGATGTGGTATATCTTGATGGAATTTACTTATCTAGGAATTTATGTGTGTTGATTTGTTGCAATGATACTCATGTTCTAGGATGGTATGTCTGCCGTTATGAGCATGCTAGAGCTTGGCAGTGCTTAATGGAACGGATTGTTGAACCTAAAGTCGTTGTGTCTGATGGTGCTAATGGTTTACCTAAAGCATTACGAAAAGTTTGGCCTCATAGTAGCCACCAAAGATGCCTATTTCATATTTTTTGTCAGGTTAGACGATATACGACAAGTAGACCTAAAACGTTAGCTGGGAAGGACCTTTATAGTCTTGCCAAAGCTTTATTTAATGTGAAAACAATGGATCAAGCCTTTATATGGATTAATGAGCTTTCAGCGTGGCGCATGACATATTCTGATTTTTTACGAGAAATGACGATTGATGAATTTGGAAACAAACGCTCTACACATGAGCGTTTGCTTAAAGCTGAATCATCATTATGGCGCCTGATTAGGCAACAAACTTTATTTACATTTTTGGAATGCATTGATATTACAGTACCTACAACAAATAATCGTATTGAAGGTGGAGTAAATGCTCAACTAAGAAGCATGTTACGGGCTCATAGGGGTCTTTCACTTGAAAGAAGACTAAAAGCGGTCTATTGGTGGTGCTATATGCACTCACCAAGACCGCTTTCTATTTCAGATATATTAAATTGTATGCCTACAGATGAATCGATTGCTGCTATCTACAAACGGTTATCTGATTATTGCCAAATAGATCGTTCAATCCCTCAATGGGGTGATGCTCCTGTTTGGAATGAGCTACATATGTCTACAGATTTTCCAACTTATTGGGATTAGTCACACACACTTTTTGTCCTATAACCCGAAAAGGTAGTAAGTTCATAGAACTTACTACCTTTTTTTCGTAAAAGAAAGGAGCGGAACACATGTTCCACTCCTTTAGCGTATGAGATTAACGATCTTTTTTACTAGACTTTTTACTTTTCGATGAATTAGATTTTGATTCAGTTGCATCATCTTTTGAGCCACTGTCATCTTTTACAGCTTCATCTTTTGACTTGTCTTTATCATCTTTTTTATCTGCTTTTTCGTCCTTAGCAGCTTCTTTTTTAGGCTGTGCTTTTACAGGATTATAATAACCTTCAGAAACAGCTGATTGAGCACTAGCAGGGACGGAGAAGTCAGATGCAGGGGTATTGGCAAGAGCATTTGCCATGAATTGGCCCCACATAATAGCAGGTGTGTCACCACCGGTGATGCCTCGTAATGTTTCCGAGCCATAGTCATCACCAATCCAAACGGCAGCTACTAAATCAGGCGTGTAACCAACGAACCAAGCATCCTTGGAATCATCTGTTGTACCAGTTTTACCTGCTGCAGGACGACCGATTGCGGCATTACCACCAGTACCGCCATTTATAACGGATTCTAGCATATTTGTAATGATTGCTGCATCTTTTTCGTCTACAACGCGTTTTTCTTGAATGGAGTTTTCTTCCACAACTTGACCATTGCGGTCTACAATTTTAACGATTGCTGTAGGTTGAACTTTGATACCGCCATTAGCGAGAACGCCGTAAGCTTGTACCATTTCAAGAGGGGTAACACCATGTGTTAAACCACCAAGTGCTGTAGACAAGTTGTAATCTTGATCAGTTAGAGTAGAGATACCCATTTCTTTAGCAAGTTTAATAATCTTAGACATGCCTACTTCATCTGCAATTTTTACGGCAGCTACGTTACGAGAATGTTGTAATGCATAGCGATATGTAATATTACCTACGAAGTCATTTTCATAGTTTTTAGGGCTCCAGTTACCAAATGTAACAGGGCTATCATCTACGATAGAACCAGGAGTTTTACCAGATTGAATAGCTGCTAAATATACAAATGGCTTCATAGCGGAACCTGGTTGACGTTCTGCTTGTGTAGCACGGTTAAATGCATCATCACCGCGACCACCAACCATAGCCATAATGTAACCATTATGAGGGTTCATAGCTACGATAGCACCTTGTGGTTGATGTAAACCATTGCTATCAGTGTAGTAGTTAGGCAAGTTTTGCATTGCTGCTACAGCTGCATTTTGTGCATCCATATCAAGAGTAGTATAAATTTTTAAACCGTCTTTATAGATTGCATCGTCACCATATTTTTCAGAAACTTGTGCAATAACATAGTTAATGAAGTAAGACGCATTAGATTTTTCATGCGTTTGTTCTTGTTTTGCTACTAAGCCTAAATCTGCTTGACGCGCTTGATCGGCTTGCTCTTGTGTAATGTAACCGTATTTAACCATTTGGCCTAAAACTACGGCTTGACGTTTTTTACTAGCTTCCAAATCATTGAATGGAGAGTAGTAGTTAGGACTTTGTGGTAAGCCAGCTATGAGCGCTGCTTGGGCAAGCGTTAATTGGCTAGCATCCTTACCAAAGTACACATGAGCTGCAGATTGTACACCGTATGCACCTTGACCAAAGTAAATTTGGTTCATGTACATTTCTAGGATTTCATCCTTCGTGTAATGTTGTTCAATTTTTAGTGCTAGTAATGCTTCAGAAATTTTACGTTTAAATGTTCTGTCTTGAGATAAGAATGCATTACGCGCTAACTGTTGAGTGATAGTAGAACCACCTTCAGAAACGCCACTATGAACAAGGTTAACCCATACAGCACGCAAGATACCAACTGGATCGATACCGTGGTGGGAATAGAAGCGAGAGTCCTCAGTAGCAACAAAGGCATTTTGTAAATCTTTTGGTACGTCTTTTAAAGGTACTGGCAATCTGTTTTCTGTGGAATGAACCGTTGTGATGAGATTACCATGCACATCGTAAATTTGAGACGATGCGGAAGGACGTACATTGGATACATCTGGTAGGTTAGACAGTGTGGCACTGATAAAACCACAGCCACCTCCGGCTACGATGAGTATAAGGAGAAGGGCACAAATCCAAAATAGACGCTTTGGACTTGTTTTCTTCGGTGTAGAGCTGCTACCGTTAGAACGGCGGCTGCTTCTCGCATTTGAGTTATTACCCATAGAGTCACCTCTTTTTTCTTTTGTTAGTAAATATAACGTAAATTCTATTACGCAGTTATAAATATTATATCATAAATGGCTTAAAACCAATACTATATATATAATTGTGAAAGTTTTTAGATAATGGTATACTAAAACAATAGTATTTCGAGGAGGATTATCATGGTTAGTGCTCAAGAACAAGTGCGCCAAATTAAACATGGCGTAGCAGATTTAATTAACGAACAAGATCTTGTAAAGAAAATAGAAAAATCCATTAAGGAAAATAAACCTTTAGTTGTAAAACTAGGTTTGGACCCAACAGCGCCAGATATTCATTTGGGCCATACTGTACCACTTCGTAAATTACGTTTGTTCCAAGAATTTGGTCATCAAGTAGTTATCGTTATTGGTGGTTTCACTGCACGTATTGGTGATCCTACTGGTAAAAGCGTTACTCGTCCACCACTTACAAAAGAAGAAGTATTGAAAAATGCTGAAACATATAAAACACAAATTTTCAAAGTGTTGGATCCTGAAAAAACTATCGTTCGCGACAACAGTGAATGGCTTGAATCCATGAACTTTGCTGATGTACTTCGCTTGGCAAGTTCTTACACTGTAGCGCGTATGATGGAACGTGATGATTTCAATAAACGTTTCAAAGAGGGTCGTGCAATTGGTGTTCATGAATTTATGTATCCATTGATGCAAGGTCATGATTCCGTTGCTTTGCATGCTGACGTTGAATTTGGTGGTACAGACCAGACTTTCAACTTGTTAATGGGTCGTCATTTACAAGAATTAGAAGGTCAAGAACCACAAGTTGTTATCACAATGCCATTGCTTGAAGGCCTTGATGGTGTTCAAAAAATGAGTAAATCTTTAGGTAACTACATCGGTATCGATGAAGAACCTAAAGAAATGTATGGTAAAGCAATGTCTATTCCTGATGAATTGATGATGCGCTACTTCATGCTCGTTACAGATATGCCAATTGAAGAACAAGAAGACATGGAAAAACGTCTTGAAAGTGGTGAGTTACATCCACGTGATGCTAAAATGCAATTAGCTCGTACCATTGTTCGTTTGTACCATGGTGAAGAAGCTGCTCTCGAAGCAGAAGAAGAATTCAAACGCGTATTCCAACAACGGGCGTTGCCTACAGATATTCCTGAATACGCTATGGATGCGCCAACAGAATCAATCTTTGTACCACAATTCTGTACAGATGCTGGTTTGACTGCCTCTAATGGTGAAGCACGTCGCTCTATTAAAGCAGGTGCTTTTAAAGTAAATGGTGAAAAATATAGCGATGAAAACCTTACTCTTGAAGATGGTATGATCGTTCAAGTAGGTAAACGTAAATTCGTAAAAATTAAATTTAACTAATATAAAACTGTGATGAGATAGAAATCTCATCACAGTTTTTTTCTGCCTATTTTGTTGTTAAGATTTTTCTTTATTGTATCTCTATTGTAGGTCTATTGTATCTCTATTGTATTTACTAATACTAACCCCAAAATTGATGTACAAGTTAATGTATAATGAAAGTATATAAACTATATATTTAGAACATCTAATATTAATATATATCGTATACATTTAATGATAACATGTAAGAGGACATATTTATGGATAAGACATTAACCACATTTTTAAAACAAAGAAAACATACTGTTCTCACTGATATCGATGTTATTACTGCGGCAGTAGCGGTTCCATTATTAGAAGTAGATAGGGAAGATCACGTAGTCTTTACAGTGCGTAGTAATAAATTACGCCGTCAGCCCGGAGAAATTAGCTTTCCTGGCGGTCATTGTGAGCCGGATGATAAAAGCGGTGCTCACGCTGCTATGCGTGAATGCTCTGAAGAATTAGGTATAGATTTAGACCAAATAGAACTACTTGGCAATTTAGACTGTTTGGTATCTGCTATCGGGGTAAAACTATATGCCGTTGCAGTGCGATTACATACAAGTGATTTAAAACCTAATCCTGATGAAGTGGGAGAAGTGTTTACCGTGCCTTTACAATATCTGTTAAATATGGAACCTACCGTAGGTCATCTAGATATAGCCACAAGACCATTAAAGGACTTTCCATTCCATCTATTAGAAGGCTATAACATCGATTGGAAAATTAGACAAAACTACTCCGTCTATTTCTATCCCTATGAACAATACACCATATGGGGACTAACGGGTCGAGTGCTGAAAAACTTTTTAGATATATGTAAGGAAGCTAAATGAAACCAGAATTTGTTCCATGGTTATGGATTATTTACGTGGTTTATGTTTTATATAAAAGATATAAAGAAAAGAGTCGTTTAGAAAACTATGAAATTATACTTGCCATATTAAGCTTAATAGCGGTCTGTGGTGGACATCTACTCATGATATACTACAATCTTAGTGAAACTGGAATATTTTTAGTTAACTTATTTTTTGTTTTGTTCATGATTTTAATGAAAGTAGTTTTTGGAGTGTAAAATTGGAAATATTAAATTGGCTTGGATTTGCTATGCTTCCTATAGGCGTAATAATATCAATACTATTGATTATATTTGGAACAATAAAAGAAGTTAAGTTTCTAAATCCTAGAGTTCCATTAGGGCGCTTACTATTTTTTTTCGGGAGTGGCTTTGCTTTTGTAATAGGTGTTATATCTTTAAAGTATGGTCATATTGCGTTATATACTAATACCATTAGTGAGGGATTAATATATAATATTCTTGGGTATTCATTTTGTATTTATGGTTTTACTTTCTTTTTTATGACAGGTATGAGACGAGCTTCTGATATCGGGATTCCATTTTGGGTATATCCTGTTTTTATAACATTAGCTTTATTAAGTAGATTCATAAACGAAGAAATTTCTGAGTTTCTTTTTTTAGGTATGTACATATTTTTATTACAGCCAGGTAGCAACAAGTATTAAGTAATACCTACACATTAAAAAATTATATTTTAAAAGATGATTGTCTATTATTAGGTAATCATCTTTTTTAGTTTCTATTCAGTTTAAATAGTATTTTAATGCTTATAAAAATTGACAGATTACAAATTAAGGTATACTATTTATGTGTAAAAGGTTTAATGTGTTGCACTAATTAACTAGGAGGTTCTCACATGAATCGCGAAACAGCATACGTACTTTGGTTTGATGAATTAAAACGTGAAGATGTTAATTTAGTAGGTGGTAAGTCTTCTTCTTTAGGGGAATTGACATCCTCTACTAATGTACCTGTACCTTATGGCTTTGCTACAACTGCTCATGGTTATCGTGAGTTTATGAAAGCTACAGGTTTGGAAGATAAAATCCGCGCTGAACTTGATGCGTTAGATGATGTAGAAAATTCTGCATTATTGCGTGAAGTATGTGCTAAAATTCGCCGCATGATTTGCGAAGAAGAAATGCCTAAAGAGTTGGCAGATGCTATCCGTCATGCTTATGAAGAACTTGGTAAAAAAGTAAACGAAGAAAATCCATTCGTAGCAGTTCGTTCTAGTGCAACAGCAGAAGATTTGCCAGATGCAAGCTTCGCAGGCCAACAAGATACATATTTAAATGTACGTGGTGCTGACGTTATCATCGAAAAAGTAAAAGAATGCTACGCATCTACTTTCACAGACCGTGCAACATACTACCGTGTAAAACAAGGTTTTGATCATATGACAGTAGCATTGAGTGCTGCTGTTCAAATGATGGTATTCTCTAAAGCAGCTGGTGTAATGTTCACTGTTGACCTCGTAACAGGCAACGATAACAACATCCTTATCGAAGGTTCTTGGGGCCTTGGTGAGTACGTTGTACAAGGTACAGTTACACCAGATAATTTCCATGTAGATAAAGCGAAAATGGAAATTACTGATCGCATGATTAATGACAAACATATCCGTTTAGTTCGTAAAGCTGATGGCGACTGTGTTGAAGAAGTTGTTCCAGCAGATGAAGCTAAACAACAAGTTATTACAGATGCTCAAGTATTGGAACTTGCTGAATATGCTAAAGCAATCGAAAAACATTATGGTTGCTACATGGATATGGAATGGGGCGTAGACGAACGCAATGATAAGATTTGGATTTTACAAGCTCGTCCAGAAACAGTTTGGTCCCGTAAGGAAAAGCCAAAAACAACTGAAAAACCTAGCACATTAGATGCAGGTAATCGTGATATTATCGTTAAAGGTTTGCCAGCATCCCCTGGTAATGCAGCAGGTAAAGCTCATGTTATCATCAACCCTGAGGATATTGATGAATTCAAAGAAGGCGAAATCCTTGTCACTGCTATGACTGCTCCTGACTGGGTACCAGCGATGAAAAAGGCAAAAGCAATCGTTACAGATGCTGGTGGTATGACTTGTCATGCGTCTATCGTTAGCCGCGAGCTTGGTATTCCTTGTATCGTAGGTACTAAGAGCCGTAGTCATGAAGCGACAACATCTATTAAAGATGGTCAAATGATTACTGTGGATGCTACAAATGGTATCGTATACGATGGCGTATTGGAAGATATCGTTAAAAAGCCAGAAGCACAAACTACTGCAGGTGTTGCTACTGAATATGTTCCTGTAACAGGTACTAAAATTTATATGAATTTAGGCAATCCTGATTTGGCTGAAAAACATGGTGTGTTGCCATGTGATGGCATTGGTCTCATGCGTGAAGAGTTTATTTGGACTACTTTCATTCACGAACATCCATTACACCTTATCGAAACTGGTCGCAGTGACTTTGCAGTAAATACATTGGCTGAAGGTATGCGTAAAGTGTGTCAAGCTTTAGCTCCTCGTCAAGTAGTAGTTCGTTTGAGCGACTTTAAATCTAGTGAATACCGCGACCTTAATGGTGGCGATAAATATGAACCACATGAATCCAGTGCATTACTTGGCTGGCGTGGTGCAGCCCGTTACTATGATCCAAAATATACACCTGCTTTCAAATTAGAATTAGAAGCAATCAAAAAAGTACGCAATGAATTTGGTTTCAAAAACTTGCAAGTTATGATTCCTTTCTGCCGTACTGTAGAGGAAGCTGAATTAGTAACTAATTTGATGGCTCAAGAAGGCCTTGTGCGCGGTAAAGATTTCAAAATCTGGCTCATGGCTGAAATTCCAGCAAATATTATCTTAGCTGATCAATTCAATAAATATGTAGATGGTTACTCTATCGGTTCTAATGATTTGACTATGCTTGTTCTCGGTTGTGACCGTGATAATGAAACAGTTCAACATATCTATGATGAACGCAATCTAGCAGTTCGCAGAGCGATTCGCCATCTCATTGAAGTGGCTCATAAAGATGGTAAAACTGTATCCATCTGTGGCCAAGCACCAAGTGTATACCCTGAACTTTGCGAATTCCTCGTGAAGAGCGGTATCGACTCCATTTCTGTTAACCCAGATGCTGTTGTGAGCACTAAGAAAATGGTGGCTCAAATCGAACAAAGAATTATGCTCGATGCTATGACTGGTCGTGGTCGTCAAGAAACTGATGACTTAACTTGGTAATCATATAGTGGTATTGAAAGAGGAGGCCAGTAGGTCTCCTCTTTTTCTGAATGGTAACTTAGGATATAATACAAACAGAGATGAAAGGGGGTTACCGTGTGAAACTGTCGAAACGACAAGAACAAATTGCTCAAATCGTTCGTGAAGAAGGGCCTGTAACGGGCAGCGCTATTGCTGAACATTTAGAGGTTACTAGATCTGCATTGCGTTCAGATTTATCGGTGTTAACTATGCTAGGTGTTTTAGATGCGCGTCCGAATGTAGGTTACTACTATGTGGGACTTTCAAAAGAAACACAAACGGCGGAGCGATTAAAATCATTTCTGGTAAGTGATGTATTATCTCAAGCCGTCGTAGTCAATGGGGATACAAGTTTGTATGACACGATTGTTACTATATTCACTGAGGATGTAGGGACTATTCTAGTGTGTGATGATTCCTATTTAGTAGGTGTAGTGTCTCGTAAGGACTTGTTGCGTGCCTCTATGGGGCAAACAGATTCGCACACCATGCCTATATCTATGATTATGACCCCTGTGAGCAAGGTTATAACTGTGGAGCCTACCGATACATTAGTAGAGGCTGCACAGAAGATGATAGAATATGAGGTGGATTGTTTACCTGTTGTCGTTCGCGAGGATGTGGAAAACAAGAAACGTTTAAAGGTTGTGGGCCGTGTATCTAAAACGACGGTAGCAAAAGTATTTTTAGAATGTAGCATACATTGAGGTTGATAGAATGGCAGAAAAAATTATTTATGCAATATCGGACTCCCTTGGGGAGACCGCAGAGGCTGTAGCAAGAGCTACGGCGAGTCAATATGATAAGGAACAAATTGAAATTGTGCGCATTCCTTATATTGATAGTGAAAGCCAAATTGATGAAATTATAGAAGATGCAAAACGTGGTAATCATGTTATTTGTCATACCATCGTATCTGAGACTTTACGTAAATATCTTCATGAAAAAGTGGCGGAATACAATATTCCTGCTGTAGATATTATGGGCCCAGTTCTCGCTGCTGTAGGTACTGTTGCATCCACAAAGCCTCGTATGACAGCAGGTATGGTTCATAAGCTTGACCAAGAATACTTCAAAAAGGTAGAAGCCATTGAATTTGCCGTAAAATATGACGATGGTAAAAATCCATCTGGCTTTGAAAAGGCAGACGTAGTTATTATTGGTGTATCTAGAACAAGTAAGACACCATTGTCTATGTTCTTGGCGTACAAAAAGATTAAAGCTGCCAATTTGCCATTAGTACCTGAGGTACCATTACCAGAGGAATTATTTAAAATTCCAGCAAAAAAAATCGTGGGTCTTATCATTGACCCATTCAAATTAAATAATATTCGTAGTGAACGTTTGCGTGCTATCGGTCTTGAAGACGAAGCAAATTATGCTTCTATTGAGCGTATTCAATCTGAATTAGAATATGCAAAAGCTATTATGCGTCGCTTACATTGCCAAGTGCTAGATGTTTCTAATAAATCTATCGAAGAAACAGCATCTCTAGTTATGCAATTGATCGATAAAAACCGTGCATCGGAGGGTAAATGAATATACGGGAACAAATAGAGGAGAGGGAGGCATTACTCCTCTCTCCTTATGCAGCTAAAAGCCGTGAGGCCATCCGTGATTTAGAGGAAGCACCCGATCCACTTAGAACTGCCTTTCAACGTGATCGAGACCGCATTATTCACAGTAAATGTTTTAGGCGGCTAAAGCATAAGACTCAGGTATATATTGCGCCAGGTGACCATTATCGTACGCGCATGACCCATACCCTTGAGGTAGGACAAATAGGTCGTACAGTGGCTCGTGCGTTGCGACTAAATGAAGATTTAGTAGAAGCTATCGCTATGGGTCATGATGTGGGACATACCCCATTTGGTCATGTAGGTGAATATGCGTTGCGTGATATGGTTGGTCACTTTAATCATAATGAGCAAAGCTTGCGTATGGTTGAAGTCTTAGAAAAGCATGGTGACAATCAAGGTCTTAATTTAACCACTGCTGTACGTGATGGCATCGTAGGTCATACAGGGGCACATATCCCTGCCACTTTGGAAGGTCAAATTATTCGTATTGTAGACCGCATTGCGTATTTGTGCCACGATTTTGATGATGCACAGCGCGCTGGTATGTTGACGGCTGAGGAATTACCTTTTGAAGTGCGTGAACACTTTGGAATGACTCCTTCTAGTATGATTACAGCCATGGTTGAAGATATGGTGCGAGAGTCTTTAGATAAACCTGTTATTTCTATGTCTAGTGATATAGAGATGACCATGAATCTATTCCGTCAATTTATGTTTAAAAATGTTTATTTGGCGCCGGCTTTAATTCCAGATCGAAATAAGGCATCTCATGTGGTGAAAAACTTATTTACTCACTTTATGGAACATCCTGACGATATGGAGGGTTGTGAAAGTATAAGAGAGTTTTATTCTACCCGTGATGTGGTGGATTATGTAGCAGGCTTAACAGATCAATATGCTATTAAGCTATTTAAACAGTATTATATTCCAAATATTACCTTGTAACTTTTAGTAATAGGTACATAGATAACAAAAAAAGCAGTTAGTTCAAATGAACTAACTGCTTTTTTTGGGGCTCTAGAACCCCAAAGAGTACATGTACTTTTTATTTTACGCGCGTGTAATTTTATTAGAACGAAGGCAGCGAGTGCATACGTTTACTTTTTTAGTAGCACCGTCTACAACCGCCCGTACTCTTTGAATGTTCGGTTTCCAAGTTTTTCTTGTGCGAATGTGAGAGTGACTCACGTTCATACCGCTAGATGTGGATTTACCACATACTTCGCAAAGGTTTGCCATAGTTTCCACCTCCAAGCTTAATCTATAACATAACAAAAGTATATTATCATAAAGAGTAGCGTAAAGCAAGTGTTTTTATCGTACATATTGCTCTTTTTATGAAATATACTACAATATAAGGTATACTATATATCATATTCTATGATATGAGTGGGCTTTTACACAAGGATATACAGAAATTGGATATATTTCATGTGTTTATCGTATATTTAAAGGAGTTTCTATGGATGAACGGTTGACGACCATAAAGGGGATAGGTCCTGGTCGAGAGAAACAATTATATAAGTTGGGAATTACCAATATAACATCCTTGTTAACGTATTTCCCAAGAACCTATGAAGACCGCCGTACGATTTATAGAATTGGTGATTTAAAATCTGGCATGACTGGTGGCGTGGTTGGGAATGTTATTGCTGTACAAGAAAAACGCCCTCGTCCCCGATTATCTATTTTAGAAGTAGTCATTGCAGATGGTACAGATCCTTTAAAGATTGTGCTATTTAACCAAGGGTATAAGAAGAACTTTTATAAAAAAGGGCAGCGTCTATATGCATATGGTAAAGCAGAGTTCCAATATGGCTCTATGCAAATGAATACGCCCCAAATAGAAAATTTGGGAGACGGTGGAGAGCCTGACCGAGGTATCGTTCCCATTTATGCTCTTGCAGATGGGGTATCTCAGTTTGTGGTGCGCTCATCGGTACGAAATTGGTTTGCCGCTAATCACGAGTTGCCAGAGATTTTGCCTGCTGAAGTTCGTGAAGCACATCAATATATGACTCGTTATGATGCATTTAAAATGATGCATTTTCCAGAGTCTTCAGAGCGATATGAAGAGGCGCGTCATCAACTAGCTTATGAGGAGTTATTTGTCATGCAATCTGGATTGGCATTGTTACGAAATAAAGAACAATGTCATAAAGGTCCTAAGATGGGTCTCAATGGAGACTTAATGGCTCAGTGTATAGAAAATTTACCGTTCTCCTTAACAGGTGATCAACAGCGTGCATTAGAGGACATTCGTATCGATATGGAAGATGAACGGCCTATGCAACGATTATTGCAAGGTGATGTAGGTTCCGGTAAAACGGTTGTAGCTACGTTGAGTTTGTTGAAAGCCATTGAAAATGGGTACCAAGGGGCGTTAATGGCTCCAACGGAGATTTTGGCGACACAACATTACGAAGGTATAACAGAAGTGTGTGGTAATTTGGGGATTACCATAGAGCTATTAACGGGATCTACTACAAAAAAAGAAAAAGAACGTATCTATGAGGGATTAGCTGATGGATCCATTCATATGATTATTGGTACCCATGCTCTTATTCAAGAAGGTGTTAACTTCCACAATTTAGGACTCGTTATTATCGATGAACAACATCGCTTTGGAGTAGAGCAACGGGCTAGATTGCAACAAAAAGGGACATATCCACATGTTCTTATTATGACAGCTACCCCAATTCCTAGAACCATGACATTATCTGTGTATGGTGATTTAGCAGTATCCTTAATCAAAGAAATGCCACCGGGACGTAAACCTGTCAAAACCTATGCTGTAGATAGTTCGTATAAGGAACGATTAAGAACATTCTTTGGCAAGGAGATGGCAGAAGGTCGTCAAGTTTATGTAGTATGCCCACTTGTTGAAGAATCTGAAAAGTTAGATTTACAAGCTGCTGAGGAATTATATCTGGAGTTAAAAGAGTACTTTTACAAGGCTTACGAAGTTGGTCTTGTACATGGGCGCATGAAACCAAGTGAAAAGGATGAAGTGATGAATGCCTTTCATAAGGGTGAGATTTCATTGCTCGTTTCTACTACCGTTATCGAGGTTGGTGTTAATGTGCCAAATGCGACCATTATGTGTATTGAAGGGGCAGAACGTTTTGGCCTATCTCAATTGCATCAGTTACGTGGCCGTGTAGGTCGTGGATATCATCAATCTTATTGCATTCTTGTGAGTGATTCTAAAAATGATGTGAGCCAAGAACGATTAAAATTGATGGAACAGACTCAGGATGGCTTTGAACTAGCAGAGCAAGATTTACTGCTTCGCGGTTCTGGCCAATTATTTGGATTAGCTCAATCAGGATTACCTGATTTGCGGGTGGCTAATATCATTAAAGATATTGAAATATTGGTACAGGCTCGTAAGGATGTACTAGAGTTTGGAAGTCAATATGGAATGGAAAAACTTGAATCTGTAATGAAAGAAGAATTAGAAAAAAGATTTGGTGAAAAATTTCTTAGAATATTGTATAATTAAGAGGTAGGAATAATAAGTACATAAGTAGCGATAATATTAGATTTTATCTGGGTTTTTCCCTTGTGTATCTGTTCCTCATACCGTATAATAGAACAAACAAATTTATTTCATTTTTCATCTATGGAGGTCAATATGCCACTTATTCATGTAGAGCTCGTTGAAGGGCGCACAAAAGAACAAAAAAAACAATTAGGTGAAGCTATCACTAAAGCTGCGGTTGATATCGTTAATGTACCTGCTGACGCAGTAAAGATTATCTTCGTAGATATGAAAAAAGATGATTATATGGAAGGCGGCATTTTGCGGTCTGAACGCTAAGCTACGACTGACCGCCTAGTCCAGATGGACTAGGCGGGTCGTAGTTTTGTTTTATTATACGTAAAGGAATTAAATATGAGAGACGATAAATTCGGTATGCGTGGACTAACTTTTGACGATGTTTTATTAGTACCAGCGGCTTCTGATGTGCTACCAAATCAAGTAGAGTTAAAAACTCAATTAACTCGTGACATTACATTGAATATCCCTATGATTAGTTCTGGGATGGATACAGTTACTGAATCCCGTATGGCTATTGCTATGGCTCGTGAAGGTGGCCTTGGTGTTATCCATAAAAATATGTCTATTGAAGAACAAGCCCATGAAGTTGATAAGGTAAAACGCTCTGAACATGGTGTTATCGTCGATCCTATTTTCTTAAGCCCTCAAAATTTACTATCTGATGCAGCAGAAATTATGGAAAAATATAAAATTTCTGGTGTACCTATCACAGAACATGGTAAACTAGTAGGGATCATTACAAATCGCGATATGCGTTTTGAAACTGATTTAACTCGCCAAATCGGAGACTGCATGACAAAGGATTCCCTTGTTACTGCACCAGAAGGTACCTCTCTTGAAGAGGCGAAAGCAATTTTAAGTGAACATCGCATTGAAAAATTACCTCTCGTAGATGGTGATGGAAACTTAAAAGGATTAATTACTATAAAAGATATTGAAAAAGCGACAAAATATCCAAATTCAGCTAAAGATAGTAGTGGCCGCCTATTAGTTGGTGCTGCTGTTGGTGTGTCTAAAGATTTATATGATCGTCTTGATGCACTTGTATCTGCAAAGGCTGATGTAATCATTGTAGATACAGCACATGGGCATTCTGCAGGTGTACTACGTACATTGAAAGAAATTAAACAAGCTTATCCTCATATTCCTGTTATTGCAGGCAATGTTGCTACTGCAGCTGGTACAGAGGCTCTTATTGAAGCTGGTGCCGATGCTGTTAAGGTTGGTATTGGACCTGGTTCTATTTGTACAACTCGCGTTATTGCAGGTATTGGGGTACCTCAAATTACTGCTGTTTACGAGTCTGCTCAAGTAGGTCGTCGTTATGGCATTCCTATCATCGCTGATGGGGGCATTAAATACTCTGGCGATATTGCTAAGGCTATTGCTGCTGGTGCTAATGTAGTCATGATGGGGAATATTTTAGCTGGTACTGATGAAAGCCCAGGGGAACAAGTGATTTACCAAGGTCGTTCCTATAAAGTGTACCGCGGCATGGGTAGCTTAGGGGCTATGAAGCTTGGTAGTAAAGATCGTTATTTCCAAACAGAAGCTAAGAAATTAGTTCCTGAAGGTATTGAAGGTCGCGTGCCTTATAAAGGTATGTTGGCTGATACAATTTTCCAAATGGTTGGTGGTTTGCGTGCAAGTATGGGGTATTGCGGATGTCATAACATCCAAGAAATGATTGAGAATACTCAATTCATTCAAATTACAGCGGCTGGTTTAAAAGAAAGTCATCCGCATGATGTAAGCATTACCGTTGAAGCACCAAATTATAGTGGTTGATAATGGAGTATTACATTGAATAAACGTATTTCTGTTTTATCTGTGCCTATCGATTGTGTAACAATGGATGAGGCTGTCCAACGTATTTTACAATTAACTGAAGAGCCAGGACTACATTTAGTAGCCACGGCTAATGCAGAAATGGTTATGTTGGCAAATGAAAATCCTACATTGCACACCATATTGAATAATGCTAGTCTCGTCGTTCCTGATGGGGCTGGCATTTTGTGGGCTGCAGAGCGTAAAGGTGAACATGTTCCTGAACGCGTAACTGGTGTAGACGTAACTAAACGATTATTTAAAGTTGCGGCTGAACGGCAAATTCCTGTATACTGCTTAGGGGCAGCACCTGGTGTTGCTCAACGAGCAATTGATAATTTATCTGCCCAAGTTGGACCGTTAAATATAGCAGGGATTCATGATGGATTCTTCGATAGCACAGAGGAACAAGAAATCGTTAAGGCTATTAGTGAGTCTAAGGCAAAATTAGTCTTTGTTGCCTTAGGCGTACCAAAGCAAGAACAATGGATTTCAGAAAAATTGAGTCGCCTAGATGGCGTTGTTGCTATCGGCATAGGTGGTTCCTTTGATGTCTTGGCAGGTAATATTCCTCGGGCTCCAGAATGGATGCAACGCAATCGTCTCGAATGGTTGTATCGATTATATTTAGAACCTCAACGGATTGGCCGCATGTTGGCTATTCCGAAGTTTATGTGGACCGTTATTAGAAATAAATAGAGGAGTGTTGAATCGTGCCTACAGGACCAATAATTAAGGAAGGGTTCCCACTGATAGGGGCTATGCTCATTATCGCGGTGGTATTAGGATTTTTAGGACATTATGTAATTGCGATTATTTCATTTATTCTGGCATTATTTTTCGTTAATTTCTTTAGAAATCCTAAACGTGTAATCCCTCAAGATCCAGATTTAATTTTATCTCCAGCGGATGGTAAAATTATGGATATTTCTGATGTATACGAAGATATTTACTTACATAAAGAGTGTAAAAAAGTAACTATTTTCCTATCTGTTTTTGACGTACATGCTAATCGTGCGCCTATTGATGGTAAAATTACATACCGTCACTACACAATGGGCAGTTTCTTGCCTGCCTTTAAAGATAGTGTAGGTTTTGAAAATGAACGTCATACTATTTGTATTGAAAATGATCGTACTTCCGTATTGGTAACACAAATTGCAGGCCTTTTAGCGCGTCGTATCGTATCTTGGACAGACCTTGATAGCGTGCTTGAACGCGGCCAATTGTACGGGATGATTAAATTCGGTTCTTGTACTGAAATCTACATGGATAAGGATGTAGAGTTGTTCGTGGAAAAAGGTCAACATATTACAGGTGGAGACACTGTTATCGGGAGGTTGCGTCATGAATAAATCTATTATTCCAAATTTATTTACTAGTGCTAATTTAGCTTTTGGTGTGCTAGGTATCACATTTTCTGCCACAGGAAATACCTTCTTTGCTGCTATCTGCGTACTATTATCTTTAGTTGCTGATGGTTTAGATGGTCGTGTAGCGAGAGCTTTAGGTGTGGCAGGACCTATGGGTCGTGAATTAGACTCTTTGTCAGATGTTGTAGGCTTTGGTGTAGCACCAGCTTATATGTTATATATGAAAGAGCTTTATGGTTTGGGATGGATTGCCTATGTACCATTATTAGTATTTGCTGTATTAGGCGCATTCCGTCTTGCTCGCTTTAACATTAAAACTGAAGAAGTTCATGGTTACTTTGAAGGGTTGCCAATTCCAGCTGCAGGTTGTTTGGCTGCTACCTACGTATTGTGTGGTGTAGAGGTTCCTCAATTTGTATTAGTAGTTTGCATGATTGGTGTAGGCTTCTTAATGGTTAGTGAAGTAAAATACCCAGACTTCAAAGGTAAAACTGCAATCTATATTAATAAACTTTCCATTGTACTAACTGCTATTTTTGTTATAGCTTGTCTCGTATATGATTGGCATACATGGGCAGTGATGATCTTTGCTGGTTATGTAGTATTTGGCCTTGTTAATGGGGCGTTAAATATAGTGCGTAAATAAGTGTGTGGAGGATAATAGTATGAATTACCTACTGGATCTGATATTGATCCCTATGCAGGTAATAATCGTAATTTATACGGTTTATTATTTTGTGCTCGCCGTAATTGGTATGTGGCGGTCTCGAGTACATAAAAACTATACCCCTAAAAATTCCTTTGCTATCGTTGTATGTGCTCATAATGAGGAAGCAGTAGTTGGTGAGTTAGTAAAAAACTTACGTAGTTTGGACTACCCTGATGAGTTGTACGATATCTTTGTTGTTGCCGATAACTGTACAGATAAGACTGCTGAGGTAGCAAGTGCTGCAGGTGCCAATGTACATGAACGATTCAATAAAGAAGAAGTAGGCAAAGGCTATGCCATGGGATGGATGTTTGATCGTGTGGAAAAAATGGATCGGAAATATGATGCCTTTCTTATCTTTGATGCCGATAATTTAGTACATCCACAATTTATGTTAGAAATGAATGATCATCTTGAAAAAGGTGAGTCTGTAATTCAAGGTTATTTGAACTCTAAAAACCCAACAGACTCTTGGGTTGCGGGTACATTTTCCATCATGTTTTGGATGGTTAATCATATGTGGCATTTGGCAAAATACCGCATTGGCTTGTCCACTGCACTAGGTGGTACTGGTATGTGTATACGTACATCTATCATCCGTGAATATGGCTGGGATTGTAATAGCTTAACTGAGGATATGGAATTCTCTATGAAGCTATTAACACATGGTCTTAAAACTACTTGGGCTCATGATGCCATTGTATACGATGAAAAGGTTACGACTATGATGGCTTCTTGTAAACAACGTTTACGTTGGGCACAAGGTCAATTTGACTGTGCGGATCGATATATTCCTAAATTATTTGCCGCAGGCATTAAACAAGGAAATATCGTTATCCTAGATGGCATTTTACAAGTTAGTCAGCCTTATTTCTTGTTGTTGACAACTATATATTTAGTATTTTCATATATCAATGCATATGTGCCAATTTATACAAATATTTTGTATCAAATTATGCCGATGTCTGTATGGCAAATTATCGGTATTGGTCAATATTTGTTCCCACTTATTGTGTTGTTAAAAATTAAAGTTCCACCTAAAATTTGGTTCTACTATTTGTTATATCCAATTTTTGTATACTCTTGGGTTCCTGTAAATATTTTAGGTTGGTTCCGTCGTCATAATAAGGAATGGTCTCATACAGTTCATACGCGAGCTGTTGGTTTGAATGACGTGAAATTAACACGTATGGGCAATATGAATAAGAATAAAAAATAGAATCTGTAGGAGTGAATATGCATATTTTAATGTGTAATGATGATGGTATTTTAGCAGATGGTTTACGCCGTCTTGCATCGTACTTAAGTCAATATTATCGAATTACCGTTGTAGCACCTGCAAATGAGCAAAGTGCTAAATCCCATGCATTGACGACTGAGATTCCTTTAAAATTAGACGCGTACAATGGCGAGGATGAAAATCCTCGCCTTTATGCTCTAACGGGAACTCCTTCTGATTGCATGAAGTTTGGCCTTAGTTATTTATTGACCGATGATATGCCTGATCTTGTTATTTCAGGTATTAATCATGGCTTTAATCTGGGCTCAGATGTGCTATATTCTGGTACTGTATCTGCTGCTATGGAAAGTTGTTTTTATGGCATTCCAGGGTTAGCATTATCTGTGGAACGATATTCTCCTGAACGAGGGGATGAACTGCATCCCTTTATCCATGAATTGATAGAAAAGATTTATGTGAAAGGGAATTTTGATGGCCTATTAAATGTGAACTTTCCGTTACGTGGCGTATGTGATTGGGATCATTTTAAAATGGTTAGCCAAGGTTTACAAACTTATAGCAATATTATTGATGCTCGCATTAATTCAAGAGGGCAGGATTACTATTGGCTGGCAGGCGAGCTAGATTATGGTGCTGAAAGTGTTCCCACTGATGTGGAATATGCTCGTAAAGGCTATATAACAGGTGTAGCTCTTACGTGGAAGCAACAATGTGACATCGGTATGGAAACGGTTAAAAATATTTTAGATAAAATATAAAAAATGTGTTGACATTGTTTTGGGATATCTGTATAATAACAAATGTTCCGAGACGCCGGAGTGGCGGAATGGCAGACGCACTTGACTCAAAATCAAGCGGGTAACACCGTGTGGGTTCAAGTCCCACCTCCGGCACCAACTTTAGGCGGTAAGACTTTTGTCTTACCGCCTATTTTTTATATATTTATATTTGTGAATTAATATACGATTATATACATTTTTGTTCGCTTGAGGTGATAATATGGATCAAGGTATGATTGATTATATTGCTAATGTCTTTGATATACCAAAGCTTGCACAACCTGTAAGTGCTGTCCAAATGCCTTTACCGTTAACACGATTGGCGGAGATACCATTAGATAGTTCTGTTAATCAGTGCCAAGGCTTTTGTTATAACTCAAAAAAAGATGTATTTGTCCTTGCATGTATAAATGCTGATAATACAAAGCAAATTATTTATGAAATTAATCCTACAACGTTGCAAGTAGCTGCTAAGTATGAATATAGTCAAAAACGTTTATTAGGTCATATGAATACGTTAACCTATAATCCGAATAACAATCGTTACTATACTACTAATGCTGTTGTAGATGGATATATTGTTACACCTATTGAAGCTGATAGTATGATTGTTGAAGCGCCCATTAAATTGAAAGAAAAGGTATTTAATTTTGCCTTTGATAAAGACCGTAATGAATATGTGTCGATTGTGCCTTTAACAAATTCCCATCGTACTATTAACTACTATGATTCAAATTTTAATAAGGTAAAAACGTATAAGATTGATGCAGAGCATACCGACTTAAATAATAATGGTGCTTATGCTGCTAATGGTAACACTATTTTTACAACCTTAACGACCTTCGTTTTCGTCGATGATGAAGGCGTAGTAAAGAATATAAGCCCTTATACTTCAGGAATGGAAGTAGAGGATATGGATTACCGTAATGGTCAGATGTACGTGGCGGTTAACCGTAAAGGTAAGGTAGAAATTTACAGTCTAGCCACATTGCCATTCTCTGTAAATGCCTAGATTTTATCTATGTTTTTATCCACTTTAAGAGTGTATAATATAAATGTTAGGGTAATTTAGGAGTTATTATGAAATTAGGGAATGATATTATAGAAATTGACCGCATCCGTCAAGCTTTAGAGAAATCTCAATCATTTCGCGACCGTGTATATACGCCTCATGAAATTGATTATTGTGAAAGCCGAAATAAGGGGCGTTACGAGTCTTATGCCGGTATATATGCCGCTAAAGAGGCTTTCATTAAAGCATTAGGTACGGGAATGCGTCATGGATCATGGCAAGATATAGAAATCGGTCATGATGAATTAGGGGCACCCTTAATTCGATTACAAAATACTTTTAAAGATATTTATGAAACATTAGGCTATACGGATACACATGTATCGATTAGTCATTGCAAAGCATATGCAATGAGTACAGTTATACTTGAAGGAGCATAAGATGCAAATATTAACAACTGAAGATGCTCGATATATAGATCAAGAAGTACCTAAGCAATTAGGTGTCTCTTTAGAAATTTTAATGGAAAATGCAGGACGTGGCATTGTGGATGCTTTGTGGGGACAATATGACTTGTTTTCTTTAGATAATGCACGTTCTATCAATAGTTTTGTACTATTTATCTGTGGTACAGGTAATAATGGGGCAGATGGCCTTGTAGCAGCTCGTTATCTTTTAGAGCAAGGTGTACCGGTACAAGTTGCACTAGTAGGAGATACGAGCAAATGTAGCGATCTTTTTGCAGTTCAACTCAAGAGATGTGAAGCAATGGGCTGTATCATTGATATGTTTGATGATTTTAATGATTGGTCAAATGTAGCTATAGTTGTAGAAGGCATTATGGGAACAGGGTTAGCTGGACGTCTTCGAGATACGACAATAGACATATTGCACGTTATTGATACTATGCGCAGTCAATATAATTTTGATTTGTGGGCTATTGATGTACCTGCAGGTGTTGATGCAACTTCTGGTCAAATCTCAGAGGGCACATTGTCTTATGATTATACAGTAACCTTTGGTGCTATAAAACAAGGTCTATTGTTGTATCCGGGCAAGGCTATAGGGGGAACAGTTATTGTTGCCCCTTTAGGAGCTCCTTGGCAGCAAGTATTAGTTAATCGTGATAGTACTATAACTATTGATTCAGATTTAGCAGAAACACTAATTAATTATCGAGTTCCAATGGCTCATAAAGGAGTAAATGGAAATACCCTAATTATTGGTGGTTCTAGTGATATGATTGGTGCTCCTATTTTAGCTGCAGAGGCTGCAGTTCATAGTGGTGCTGGCAAGGTGACATTAGGGGTTCCAGAATCGATTAAACAGATCGTACAAGGTCGCATTATACCGGAAGTTATGGTCACCTCTACAGAGGCTAATCAAGCTATGTTAGAAGGTCGCCAAGTGGTTGCTATGGGACCAGGACTAGGACGTACTTGTGATATTCCTGATTTTGTAGATTCTATTTTAGATAGCTACGAAGGTCAATTAGTTCTTGACGCAGATGCGCTTTATGCGTTGGGCCATGTAGGTTCTGTTGATAAAGATGCCTTACGCGATGGTGCGATTGAGTCTATATACATGGTGGAACGAGATCTACCTTATTGTGTTATGACACCTCACTTAGGTGAGTTTAGTAGGCTCATTGATTTACCTATAAAATGGATTGAACGTCACTATATTACATTGGCACGATCATTTGCTAAGGCTCATCAGGTAGTACTTGTTCTAAAAGGAATTCCTTCTGTTGTGGCACTACCTGACGGTACAGTTTATGTTAATACTATCGGAAACGCTGGTATGGGAACTGGCGGTATGGGGGATGTATTAACCGGAGTCATTGCAGGCTTTATCAGCCAAGGGTATTCCTTACAGGATAGTGCCATTTTAGGGGTCTATGTACATAGTCGCAGTGCAGATATACTAAGTGATACGAAAACTTGGGGATATACACCTAGTGATGTAAGTACTTCTATAGGCTGTGTCATTAGTGAATTATTGGGAGAATAAGAATGACAAATAAAATACAGCGCTTTATAGCCTTTTTATTAGTGCTATGTATTCCAATCTTTGCTATTGCAGGATGTACGCATAAAGATGTAGCTAATGCAGCATCTCAGACTAGTTCTAGTACAAATGAAGGCTATTCTATCGATACTAAGCAAACGAACCCTGAAGGCCATCTAGACGTATATATGTTAGATATCGGTCAAGGGGATGCTATACTGCTTAAGGTTGGCGATGAATATAGTATGATCGATACAGGTGACATAGAGCATCGTGAGAATATTGTAGCTCAGCTAAAATCTATGGGTGTTACTAAGTTAAAAAATATTATCATTACACATCCACATGCTGATCATATGGGGGGATTCTATGCTATTGCGAAAGCTATGCCCATTGAACATGTGTATGATGATGGCATTTCTGTTGATAATAATATGTATAAAACCTATGAGAAATGGATTGATAAAAATAAAATCCACCGCTCTACATTGCGTAGTGGAGATGTAGTTGATTTTGGACATGGTGCTGTATTTGTAGTATATGCACCATGGGCGGAACCTTTAACAGATAAAAAAGGGGAGCCAGATCTTAATAATAACTCTATCGTAGGTAAATTAATTTTTGGTAAATTCTCTATGCTCTTTACTGGTGATGCAGAATTACAAGAAGAGAAAAAACTCATAAAAGAGCAGAACTCTAGACTGTTTGCTCGCGTTCTTAAGGTAGGACATCACGGTTCTCGTACAAGTAGCTCTGAAGATTTTTTGAAATCTATTAAACCAGAAAGTGCATTAATTTCAAATGGCATGTATAATAGTTATGGTCATCCTCACGATATAACATTGCGTCGTTTGCAGGAGAACAATATTGCCATTTACCGTACAGATACGATGGGACGTATTCACATTAGTACGGATGGGAATGAATGGCAAATTACAACTGAACGTTAGTATCGATTGTATAGCACAAAAAATAATTTTAAGCAACTGATTTTTGTGTTTACTGTATAAAGACTTTATATAGTAATATGTATAATCGGCATACTAATCTTCATGTTTGTATGAAATAATCTATCTATAATCTAACATTAGTTTATGGATAGATTGGAACGATGAGACTTTGATTCACAAAGATATCATCGACTCATCTCTATGGTTTGGACACTACGTATGTCAGTTAGATTGGAGTGAATGTATTGCGTAAACTATTTTTTATGTGCCTTGCTGTCTTGATGGCTTTACCTCTATTCTTGACTCAAGCAAAGGCAGCTAATCTTGAAGATGCTCGATGGGTGACACGAACTGATGCACCTGTACCATATGTTCGTATGGTAATGGATCTATCAACACCTGTGAAAGCATCTGCATCGATTAGCAAAGATGGGAAAACGACGACTGTTACCTTAAAGAACACAAAGCTAAAAACTGCTAAAGTGAATATTAATATGGACTCTAGCATAGCTAGTTCTGCTAGACTTACAGAGGATGGCAGAGATGTGAAAGTAACAATCAAGACACCTTCATCTATCGATACGAGTGATGTAAAGGTATTTTCCTTGAAAAAAGATACGGTTAATAAGAAACCGTATCGCATCGTTGTAGATGTACAGAAAAAAGGTGTGGCACCTAAACCTGCTTACTATGGCAAACGTCCATCTCCTTCTGCACATCCTGCGAAAAATATGCCGACAGGATCTGGTAACTATTCTATTAGCGGTGGTTTATCTGGCAAGACAATTACTATTGACCCAGGTCATGGTGGTAGTGACTCTGGTGCCGTTGGACCACATGGTGTACAAGAGAAAAATATTACACTACCGATTTCTATGTACTTGAAAAAAGCTTTAGAAAATCGTGGCGCTAAAGTGCTTATGACTCGTACTACAGACGTAGACGTATATGGTCCTAATGCAAGTGGTGTTGATGAATTAGGCGCTCGTGTTAATGTAGCGAACCGTAGCAATTCTGATGCGCTCATCAGTGTGCATATTAACGCATTTAACAACCCAAGTGTTGGTGGTATTGCAACATACTACTATTCTAAAACAGGTAATGATGCTCGTTTAGCTCAAAAGGTACAATCTCAAATTGCTAGTGAACCAGGATTCAATGGTGACCGTGGCATTCAAGAAGGCAATTTGTATGTATTAAGACATACTAATATGCCTGCCATTCTTGTAGAGCTTGGATTTATTTCTAACCCTAATGAGGAACGTGCATTGCAATCTGCTCAAACACAAGAAGACTTTGCTAATCGCATTGCCAATGGTATTGCTAGTTACTTTGGAGGTTAATCGATGAAATTACGTAAACAAGTTCTGTCGATCCTCTGTGTAGGCTTGCTTGCATTTGTAGCAGGTTGTACACCTAATCAAGCTCCTACAACAGGTAAAAGTGAACCTGTGCAAGAGACGAAAGTCAATAAGGATGCAGAAACAACGAAAGTATCTCAAGAAAAGGTTAAGATGGCCTTCTTTGTTCCAACAGAGGATGGCTCAGGGGTAACACAATCAACTGTTGAGATGGAGGCGGATAAAGTAACGCCTAAAGCTGCTCTTCTAGCGATGCTAAAAGCTGATAGAGCACAAAAATATCCAGTATTCTCTAAGGATATTGAAATCACATCCGTTACTGTAAAGGACGGCATTGCTTCCGTAGAGGTTAATGACGCTTTCGTAAAAGGTAATGGTGGGGACTTAACTGTTAAATTGCAAATGGCTGCCATTGTAAATACATTGACATCCTTTGATAATATTAATGGCGTTCTCTTCGTTAATAATGGTAAAAAGGTTCTTACTGTAGGTTCCTTTGATACGAAAGATCCTGTTAAACGGATGACAAACCTAATTAAAAAATAATTATATTAGGCTCATTGATAGCAGATAGTTGATATATCAACTATCTGCTATTTTTGTTGTCTTTTATATATGTTACAATACAATATGTATACTAATCGGAAGCCAGGTGATGAGATGCAATTAAAAGATGTAGGGGAATTTAATTTCATACGCCACATTCAAAATGATACGATACATGATTCGAGCACTGTAATTACAGGGATTGGTGATGATTGTGCAGTGTATCGTGCTACAGATGAAACAGATCAATTAATTAGTACAGATACGATGGTGGAAGGTATTCATTTTAGCTTTCGCTACATGAAACCTTATGATGTAGGCTATCGTCTCATGACAGCTAATTTAAGTGATATTGCTGCTATGGGGGGGACCCCTCGACAAATAGTCTTATCTGTGGCGGCACCTGAATATGTTGATACTGTTATTCTAGATGAAATCTATAGAGGCATTAAAGCTCAATGTGCTAGATATCATCTCAATATACTTGGTGGAGATACGGTACGTACGGAAGGACCTATGGTGTGGACTGTTACCATCATAGGCGAGGTTCCTACTGGCACTGCTATTATGCGTAGTGGTGCACAAGTTGGCGATATTGTGGGCATTACAAATTATGTAGGTTATGCTGCCACAGGTTTAGGTGCGTTATCCTATAATTTAGATGGCTATGCTATGACGAAGGTTGGTCATCAACGACCTGATCCACAAATTGAATTAGGTCAACAATTGAGACAACTGGGAATTCATAGTATGAATGATATTAGTGATGGTCTTGGTAGTGAATTAAATGAAATTGCATCGGCTAGTAACGTATCCATTGTTATAGAGGAAAAAGCTATTCCACTTCATGAAGAAACTTATGAATTAGCTAAGTATTTACAGACTAATCCAGTGGATTATGCATTATATGGTGGTGAGGATTTTCAACTAGTATTCACGGCTCCTAAAGCATTGATTCCTAAATTAGAGAGTTTATCTGGCATTACTATAATCGGTGAAGTTATATCTGGACCATGTCATGTTCAGATGGTAACACCGGATAAAACGATTAAGACCATAGAAGCGAAAGGATATAATCATTTTCATGAATCATAAGGCACATGTTCAATTAGAAACTCATACAGTAGAAGATACACAACAATTTGGACAGTTATTAGGCAGATGGGCCAAACAAAGCGGAGAACCTTTATGTATTGCTTTAATTGGTGATTTGGGGACAGGAAAAACGCACCTATCCCAAGGTATTGCGAAAGGCTTTGGAGTTACAGAGGAGATTACAAGCCCTACCTTTGCAATCATGAATACTTATGATGTGGATAGAACACATTTATATCATTTTGATGTATATCGTTTGGATGATATAAGCGAGCTTGAAAATATTGGCTTCTACGAATATACAGAGGATTGTGTATCCATTGTGGAATGGGCGGATAAATTCCCAGATGAATTACCAGATGAAACATTATGGATTTATTTGACGCGCATTGATGATACAAGCCGATCTATCACATTAGGTAGTGATTACCTTTCAGAGGGTGATTTAGTAGAAATAGGAGGCCCATATGTGGTTAGGAATTGAGACAAGCTCACTCGTTTCAAGTGTGGCTTTAATGGATGAACATAACCTTATTGGTGAGTTGACTATCCAAGCTGGATTAACTCATTCTGAGCAACTAATACCTCACATTGATATGTTATTGCGTGCCTCACAAGTAAAAAAGAATGAGTTAAAAGGTATTATCGTTAGTATCGGGCCTGGTTCTTTCACTGGATTGCGTATTGGCATGGGGACTGCTAAAGCAATGGCTTACGCCTTACAAATTCCATTGTATGGTGTGATGACAATGGACAGCTTAGCTCATAATGTTTCATATACAAATCGTACAATTTGTACCGTTATCGATGCTCAGAAAAAGCATGTATATGCTGGTTTATATAGATATGAAAATAATAAACTAGTATGTAAAGAGGAGCCATTTGTTATTGCTGCTAGTGATTTATTAGATAAATTTAGAGAAACAAAGGAAGAGGTTCTATTCTTAGGGGATGGCATCAAGCGCATTGAAAAGCTCTTAGAGGAAGGCGATACTAATTTGACTATACTAGATATTTCTCAACGTATTCCAAAGGCAAGTTCGTTACTATTAGCGGGGCGTGAATTGGTCGAACGTGAAGAGATATGTGATCCAATGGATATGGTTCCTTATTATATTCGTCGCTCTGAGGCAGAGGTGTTATGGGAGGAACGACATAAGGATAATCCTGAAATGTTAAATCAAAATCCTACTGTGGTAGTGACTGAAGCGGCAGGAGCAGAATAATGGAGATTCGGTTAGCAACTATCGATGATGCTCAGGTCATTTATGATATAGAACAGCAGTCCTTTTCAGTTCCATGGAGTTTGGTATCTGTACTTGCTGAACTTGAAGGGGCCGATAATAAATTATATATGGTTATTTACGAAGATAATCATATTGTTGGTTATGCTGGTGCTTGGCTCGTATATGATGAAGGACAAATAACAAACATTGCCATTATTCCTTCTGCTCGTGGTAAGGGATATGGGTCAGAACTTACTAAACAATTAATAGATGAATGTTTCAAGAGAGGTATGCACGAAATCTTCTTGGAGGTACGCATATCCAATTTGCCCGCCTTAGCGATGTATAGAAATCTTGGATTCTCTGTTAAAGGGATTCGTAAAGATTATTATTCAGAGCCAAAAGAGGATGCTTATATTATGTCTCTTGTTTCAGAGGAAATAGAATGAGTATATACACATTAGCCTTGGAAAGTAGTTGTGATGAAACATCTGCATCTGTCTTAAAGGATGGTCGCACTGTTTTATCTAATGTAATTTCTAGCCAAGTGCCTATTCATAGAAAATTTGGTGGTGTTGTGCCAGAAATCGCATCACGTCACCATATAGAACAAGTTATACCAGTTATTGATCAAGCGCTACGCGATGCGAATGTAACGTTACAAGATATCGACCACATTGGTGTTACCTATGGTCCTGGTCTCGTAGGGGCATTATTGGTTGGTGTAGCTGCTGCAAAGGGATTATCCTTTGCTACAGGCATTCCTTTGGTACCAGTTCACCATATGGAAGGTCATATTTTTGCTAACTTCTTAGCTAATCCAGAATTAGAACCTCCATTTTTGAGCCTCGTCGTATCTGGTGGTCATACCATGCTAGTTCATGTAAAAGGGTACGAAGAATTTGATATTCTTGGTCAGACTCGTGATGATGCAGCGGGTGAAGCCTTTGATAAAATTGCTCGTGTTATGGGCTTCCCTTACCCCGGTGGCCCTCATATTGATGCACTTGCCCTTGAAGGTAATCCAGATGCGATTGAATTTCCAAAGGCTTTAAGTGAGCCTGGTAATTTTGAATTTAGTTTTAGTGGTTTAAAGTCTGCTGTATTAAACTATTTAAATAGCAAGCAACAAAAGAATGAACCTATTAACCAAGCCGATGTTGCCGCGTCCTTTCAAAAGGCTATTGTTGATGTATTAGTTGAGAAAACGAAAGATGCAGCTCATACATTAGGTGAAACGCGTATTACCATTGCGGGAGGCGTATCTGCTAATAAAGGCTTACAACAAGCCTTAGAGGTTATGTGTAAGGAAGAAGGCTTTACCTATTACAAGCCTCATAAAATTCTGTCCACCGATAATGCTGCTATGATTGGTTGTCGTGCCTATTATATGGCTCAAGCTGGTAAATTTGGCGATTTAACATTGAATGCAAAGCCAAGTGTTGAAATTGGTCATGTATCTTGGAAAGAGGATTAATTGTGGATATCGGTCAAGATATTTTAAATACAACATCATTAGGCCCATTACAAACCTCATTACTAGAGCATATTAGTAAACTTATATCCTTTGGCGAGTCATTGACCCGTCAAAGGATACAGATTTTTACGCCTCTTCTAGAAAAACCACAAGGTGATATGCAGCAACGTGCAGATATGCTATGCATTGAACGGACCGAGCAAGGTGTTATTACTCGACAATTAAAAGGAAATAATACGTGGCATTCTATGATGGAAAATGGTCAACCTCTTATTGGGGGAGAGCATGATCAACGACAACATGTTTTTCCTGTTGTCGATAATGGTGGTCGTATTATTGGGGGGATAGCTTTTACAGTATCTCCATCTATTAAAAAAAATCAATATGAACAAGAATATATCTTATCTGATACGATGCAACGCCTCATGCTAACTGCTACAGATGAGCAAATACAATCGTATGAGCCAATTTCTTATTTTGATGGTTTAATCATCTTTGATGATTCTCATAGAATTCTCTATGGTAATGAGTCAGCTATACAATTAGTAGATTTACTTGGATTTGATCGACGACTAGTAGGGTCATCAATTTATAGCAGTACCTTAAAAATTTCCGCCATACAACAAGTGTTGGATGATAGAACGATATACACTAGTGAAGAAATTTATCAAGATATGGTAATTCGTCAGCATATGATTCCTATTGCTATGGGACGCAATGAAACACGTTGTTTCCTCGTGCTTCACGATTGTACCCGTGAAAGTAAGCAGCAACAAGAATTGCTAGTAAAAAATTCTATTATCAAAGAGGTTCATCACCGTGTAAAAAACAATTTACAAACTGTAGCGGGATTACTACGTATGGAAGCAAGACGTTCTAGCCTGCCAGAAGTTAAACAAGCCTTACAAGAGGGAATCAATCGTATTGAAAGTATGGCTTTGGTTCATGATATTGTGTCCCATTATGATGAGGATTATATTGGTATCCGATCAATCTATGACGAGTTATGTCGTTTATTGCGCATGAGTATGATTCGACAAGACCAAGAGGTTACCTTTACCTATAGTGGAGAAGATATATTGATTTCATCCCATATGGCAAGTTATGTATCCCTCATAATTAATGAGTTAATCACTAATAGTCTCGAACATGGTTTAGATGGTAAAGCAGGGGAGATTCGTCTAGCAGTTTCGGAATTAGAGGAATATATTGTATTAGATTTTTCTGATACGGGAAAAGGGTTACCTCAAGATTTCTCTATTAACTCGAATAAGCGATTAGGATTAACTATTATTAATAATTTAGTTGCACATGAGTTAAAAGGGCGTCTATCTGTTAAAAATACTGATACCGGTGTTCTAGTGACAATACATATGAAGAAGGAGAAGTAAATGCGCGTTTTAATAGTGGATGATGAATCCCTTATACGTATGGATCTACGCGATATTATTGAATCCTGTGGTCATGAAGTTGTGGCAGAAGGGACTAATGGTGTTGAAGCCATCAAGCTTTGCAAAGAATATAAACCTGATATTGTTTTAATGGATGTAAAAATGCCAGAATTAGATGGCATCGAAGCAGCACGTCAAATTGGCTTTCACCATGAAGCACCAGTAGTTCTATTAACTAGTTATAGTCAACAGGATTTAATAAATAAGGCTAGAGAATCTGGCGTATATGGATATTTAATTAAGCCTATTCGTGAAGAACAATTGGTTCCAACCTTAGAAATGGCATTAGGGCGCTATCATAGTGATGCTGAGCTACGTGAAAAAATGGCTGAATTAGAACAATCATTAGAAGATCGTAAAATCATTCAAAAAGGGACCGGTATATTGATGGAGCTATACTCTATATCAGAAGAGGAAGCGTACAATCGTATTCGTGCCTTAAGTATGAAGAAACGAGATAGTATTGTTAATATCTGTAAAGCATTAATTAATCAAGTTTCAAAATAGATACAAAGACTAGTATAAGAATCAAAACTTATACTAGTTTTTTTGTGCCTAACATCAAATAAAAACTAAAAAGTCAAAAAATCAAAATTTCTACTTGCATTTATTTTGACATAGGTTATAATAATACATGTGATTAGCACTCGACTACTTAGAGTGCTAATGAATTGTAAATAATAACTAGTAAATAAGGAGTGACATCATATGTTAAAACCATTAGCTGACCGCGTTCTTATCCGTTTAGAAGCAAAAGAAGAAAAAACTAAAAGTGGTATTTTCCTTCCTGATACAGCAAAAGAAAAACCTCAAGAAGGCGTAGTAGTAGCTGTAGGTGCTGGTAAAGTTTATGACAATGGTCAACGTGTAGCTCCAGAAGTTAAAGTTGGCGATACTGTTATGTTCGCAAAATATGCTGGTAGCGAATTAGAAATCGATGGCGCTACTCATTTGATCATTAGCGAACGCGATATCTTAGCAGTATTATAATAGCTAATATATCTGTATAGAGCTAAACATACTATTGATACATTCTATACTGCCTACGGGCATATACATTCCCTTACATTAGATACTGTTATTATCTAGGAGGTAATACATATGGCAAAAGAAATCTTGTTTAATGAAGAAGCTCGTCGCGCTTTAGGTCGTGGCGTTGATCAATTGGCAAACGCTGTAAAAGTTACATTGGGACCAAAAGGTCGTAATGTTGTATTGGATAAAAAATTCGGTTCCCCAACAATCACAAATGATGGTGTAACTATTGCTCGTGATATCGAACTTCCAGATCCATTTGAAAACATGGGCGCTCAATTAGTTAAAGAAGTTGCTACTAAAACTAACGACGTAGCAGGTGATGGTACTACTACTGCAACAGTATTGGCTCAAGCTATGATTCAAGAAGGTATGCGCAACGTAGCAGCTGGTGCAAACCCAATGATCTTGAAAAAAGGTATTGAAACAGCAGTTAAAACTTTGGTTGAAGAAATTAAAAAACGTTCCATTAAAGTTTCTGGTAAAGCTGAAATCGCTCAAGTTGCAAGTGTATCCGCTGCGGATGAAGAAATCGGTGGCTTAATTGCTGAAGCTATGGAAAAAGTAGGTAACGACGGCGTTATCACTGTAGAAGAATCCAAAGGCTTGCAAACTGCATTAAACGTAGTAGAAGGTATGCAATTTGACCGTGGTTACATTTCCCCTTACATGGTAACTGATCCTGATCGTATGGAAGCTGTTATGGATAACCCATACATCTTGATTACTGACCGTAAAATCAGTGCTATTGCTGATATGTTGCCAACACTTGAAAAAGTGGTAAAAGTAGGTAAAGAACTTCTTATCATCGCTGAAGATGTAGAAGGTGAAGCATTGGCTACATTGGTAGTAAACCGCTTGCGTGGTACTTTCAAAGCAGTAGCTGTAAAAGCTCCTGGCTTCGGTGACCGTCGTAAAGCTATGCTTGAAGATATCGCTATTTTGACTGGTGGTACTGTAATTACTGAAGATATGGGCCGTAAACTTGATTCTGTAGAACTTACAGATCTTGGTACAGCTCGTCAAGTTCGCATCACTAAAGATGAAACTACAATCATCGATGGTGTAGGCGATAAAGACGTAATCGCTAAACGTGTAAGCCAAATTCGTGCACAAGTAGAAGAAACAACTTCCGAATTCGACCGTGAAAAATTACAAGAACGTCTTGCAAAATTATCCGGTGGTGTTGCAGTTATCGAAGTAGGTGCTGCTACAGAAGTTGAAATGAAAGATAAAAAACTTCGTATCGAAGACGCATTGAACGCAACTCGTGCTGCTGTTGAAGAAGGTATCGTAGCTGGTGGTGGTACTACATTCATCGATATTATCCCTGCATTGAACACATTAGAAGAAACTGGTGACGTTCAAACTGGTATTAACCTTGTTAAACGTGCAGTAGAAGAACCTCTTCGTCAAATCGCTTACAATGCTGGTCTTGAAGGTTCCGTTGTAGTAGAAAAAGTTAAAAATACAGAAGCTGGTGTTGGTTTCAACGCTTTGACTGAAGAATATATCGACATGGTTAAAGCTGGTATCGTGGACCCTGCTAAAGTAACACGTTCTGCACTTCAAAATGCTGCATCCATTGCATCTCTTGTATTGACTACTGAAACAATCGTAGCTGATAAAGTAGAAGAAAATGCTGCAGCACCTGCAATGCCTCCAATGGGTGGCATGGGCGGAATGATGTAATCAACTGCTTAGCGCATAATCTATAAAATTTAGAATAATCCTAATGAATTGGGAACTATATGTTCACTTTTTCATTAGGATTATTTTTGTATTTAAGAAGATTATTCCTGTTAGTTTACAATACATATGGTACAGATATTATAGATACTACTAATAGTATAGATGGTATATGAGTATTCTTGACGATTAAATTATTTGAATCAGAATAGTATGTGAGGTTTATCAAATCGATAAAATTGATTTTGTATACCACATATGTTATAATTCTATAGAATTTAATATTGAGTCTAGTTTGACATGGTAGTTTTTCTCCTCTATAATAACGATATCGAATTATTTCGATTTTATTTTGATTTGAAAGAAGGATTACTATGTTAAGCTTTATTTTTAAAAGTAAACCTAATTATGTTAATTTTGGCCTCTTAATTTACCGTTTGGCACTTGGTATTTCCATGTTTTATCATGGTTATCTAAAATGGTTAAGTGGTCCTGAAGGCCTTTATAAAGTTGGATCTATGTTGGCTCCATTAGGCGTACCTGGTGGATATGAAATATTAGGTACTATGGCATCTTGTGCTGAAATGATTGGTGGTATTCTTATTGTTTTAGGTCTATTCACTAGAATTGGATCTCTTATGCTCATCGGTACATTAGCTATGGCAACAACATTGAGTATTAACGGTAGTTTCTTTAGTTGGGATTACCCATCTCAAATGGGCTTCGGTGCTCTTATGTTGTTCTTCGCTGGCGCAGGTCGCTATAGTCTTGATAAAGCTTTATTTAAATAATAATTAGGATAATAGACTCATCGTTTGATGGGTCTTTTATTTGTATAGCGAGGTTATTATGAACACAAAAACAGTTCCGTTTACAGCTGAACAATTGGAAAATATTATTGCCCAATACCCAACACCATTCCATATTTATGATGAAGAAGGTATCATTGAAAATATGAAAGCATTCATTAATGCATTTTCTTGGAATAAAGGGTTCAAACAATATTTTGCTGTAAAAGCAACTCCTAATCCATATATTATGCGTGTATTACAAAAGCTTGGTGTAGGTGCCGATTGTTCTTCCTTAGCAGAGTTAATGCTATGTGAAAAAGTGGGCATTACAGGTCATGATATTATGTTCACATCTAATGACACACCATATGTGGAATATAAAAAAGCACTTGAATTAGGTGCTATTATCAATCTTGACGATATTACTCATATTGAATATTTGGAAAAAAATCATGGTTCTTTGCCTGATACATTCTGCGTACGTTATAACCCAGGCTCCTTAAAAGAAGGGGGCAATACAATTATCGGCCTTCCTGAAGAAGCTAAATATGGTATGACACGTGAACAGATTTTTGAAGCTTATAAACAATTGCAAGCTAAAGGTGTAAAACACTTTGGTATCCATACAATGGTTGTATCTAACGAGCTTGATATTGATGGCTTAGTTGGTACTGCTGAACTTTGCTTCAATCTAGCAGTAGATATTAAAAATGAACTAGGCATCAATGTTGAGTTTATCGACCTTGGTGGTGGTGTAGGTGTTGCTTATAAACCAGAACAAACACCAGTAGACTTCAATGCACTTAGTAAAGGTGTAGAAGAGGCCTATAATAGAATTCTAGTAGCTAATGGCCTTGGTGATGTAGCATTGGCTTATGAATGTGGTCGTATGGTTACAGGTCCATTTGGTTACTTAGTTTCTACAGCAATTCACAAAAAGGATATTTATCGTCACTACATCGGTTTAGATTCCTGTATGGCTAATCTTATGCGTCCAGCATTATATGGTTCTTACCACCATATTACTGTAATGGGTAAAGAAAATGCTCCTAAGGATCATGTGTACGATGTAACTGGTTCTTTATGTGAAAATAATGATAAATTTGCTATTCAACGTGAGTTGCCAAAAATCGATATTGGCGATCGTATCATCATTCATGATGCTGGTGCGCACGGTCACTCTATGGGCTTCAACTATAATGGTAAATTGCGCTCTGCTGAGTTGTTATTACATAAAGACGGTTCTGTTACACAAATTCGTCGTGCTGAAACATATGATGATTTGTTTGGCACCCTCGATTTCTCTAACCTATAATTTAATATTGAGAATCGAATAGGATGAGAATGAATATTAAATATAACCTATCAATATATGTAATATATGATATTCTTTTAATTCCTGTATATTTTAGTAGGAATATCTTGCTATCATTTAGATAAGACTGTATAATGATTATAGATTGTTATGCACATACTTGCTAAGTTGGCGAGAATTACGGCGGTATTCACGTTAGTGCGTACCGCCTTTTTATATGTGTCAATATATACGTTTTACATATAATGCTTGTATGTTTTTTATCAATACATACATTATGAGAAGGAGTGAACATTTTGGCTGAATTACTTCAGATAAAAGATTTAAAGGTATCCGTTGAAGGTAAACAAATCTTAAAAGGTATCAACTTAACAATTAATAAAGGTGAAATTCATGTTGTAATGGGGACAAATGGTGCAGGTAAATCTACACTTGCCAATGCTATCATGGGTAACACTACATATACTGTAGATAGCGGCTCTATTATTTTTGATGGTAAAGATATTACGGAAGATGCAGTAAATGATCGTGCGAAAGCAGGTATCTTTATGTCCTTCCAAAATCCAATTTCTATTCCTGGCATTACAGTAGAAAACTTCATCCGTACTGCGAAATCTACAATTACTGGTGAAAATGTACGTGCTTTATCTTTCAAAAAAGAATTGAAAGAAAAAATGGATGAATTATCCTTCGATGTATCTTATGCACAACGTTATGTAAATGAAGGGTTCTCCGGTGGTGAACGCAAGAAAAATGAAATTCTTCAAATGTCCATTTTGAATCCTAAATTGGCTATTCTTGATGAAACAGACTCCGGCCTTGACGTAGATGCGGTTCGTATCGTATCTGAAGGTGTACAACGTTTCCACAACGAAGAAAATGCTGTATTGATCATCACTCATCATAACCAAATCTTGCAAAAGTTAAAACCTGATTTCGTTCATGTATTGATCAATGGTAAGATCGTTAAAACTGGTGATGCTTCTCTTGTACGTGAAATCGAAGAAAAAGGTTACGACGCATACAAAGCATTAGCATAGGAGGCACAATGGAAGAAAGAAAGAAAACCCAAGTCGCGGATATGGACCGTGGTGTCTACGATATTAAGAATGACTTTGAATATTCTTATATTTCTGATGCTGGTTTAACAGAAGATATTATCCGTGAAATTTGGTCTAATAAAAATGAACCTGAATGGATGCTTGACTTCCGTTTGAAATCTTTAGAAATCTACAATCGCATGGGTATTCCAAATTGGATTCCTGATATTTCTGGCTTAGATATGGCAAATATCCATACTTATGTTAAGCCAAAAGTAGATATGAAAGAAAACTGGGACGAAGTTCCAGAAGAAATTAAAAGTACTTTTGACCGCTTAGGTATTCCAGAAGCGGAAAAAACATCTCTTGCAGGTGTTGGTGCTCAATATGACTCTGAAGTTGTATATCACAGTATCCAAGAAGATCTTGTTAAACAAGGCGTTATCTATACTGATATCGAAACCGCACTTCATGAGCATGAAGAAATTGTAAAAAAATACTGGATGACATTGATTCCACCTACAGATCATAAATGGGCTGCTCTTCATGGTGCCGTTTGGTCTGGTGGTTCCTTCGTATATGTTCCAGCAGGCGTACAAGTAGAGATTCCATTGCAATCCTATTTCCGCTTGAATGCACCAGGTGCTGGTCAGTTTGAACATACTATGATCATCGTAGAAGAAGGTGCTAAATTGCACTTCATCGAAGGTTGTTCTGCTCCTAAATACGACGTATCTAACCTTCATGCCGGTGCCGTTGAATTGTTTGTAAAGGATAATGCTACATTGCGTTATTCTACAATTGAAAACTGGTCCAAAAACATGTACAACCTTAACACAAAACGTTGTGTAGTTGGTAAAGGTGGTACTATTGAGTGGGTATCAGGTTCCTTCGGTTCTAAAGTATCTTGCTTGTATCCAATGAGTATCCTTAATGGCGAAGGTGCACATGCTGAATTCACAGGTGTAACATTTGCTGGTGAAGGACAATTCCTTGATACTGGTTGTAAAGTAGTTCATAATGCTCCTTACACAACTAGTAATGTAAACTCTAAATCTATTTCCAAATCCGGTGGTGCTGCTATTTACCGTGGTCTCTTGAAAATTGGCCCTAAAGCAGAACATTCCAAAGCGACTGTATCTTGTGAATCCTTGATGCTTGATGCAGAGTCTCAATCTGATACAATTCCAGCTATTATCGTAGAAAACGATAATGTGGATTTAGGTCATGAAGCTAAAATCGGTCGTATTTCAGATGAAGCGATTTTCTATCTCATGACACGTGGTATTAGCGAAGAAGAAGCTCGTGCAATGCTCGTTCGTGGTTTCGTTGAGCCAATCTCCAAAGAATTACCACTTGAGTATGCTGTAGAAATGAACAATCTAATCAATCTTGAATTAGAAGGTTCTATCGGTTAAGGAGGAATTATGAGCGAATTACTATTTAATGAACTCCCTAGACCGACATTCAGATGGTTGCGTGTTAACCATACTGTAAGCTCTCTAGCTGGAGAAGATACATCTGTTCAATCCATCGCTGTAGAAGCGAATCAAAATATACTTTCACCATTGCCTACAGGAACAGCACTGTTAAATGCTAAATATGAAGGTGCTAATAAGGATGCTGTTCAAGCATTGGTGGATAATGCAGAAGGTTATGCTATCAATGTTCCTGCTAAGGAAAAGGAAGTTGTAGGCATCCGTATTGATGCTAATGCACGTGTAGCTAACCGTTTCCAATTCATCGTTGGTGAAGGGGCAGAACTAGAGGTACAATTCTATGTAACTGGCACTGGTGAAGCTTTAACAAATGTTAGTTATCTAAATGAATACGATGTAAAAGAAGGCGGTAAAGTTGTAGTGAAAAAGGTAAATCTTTTACCTGAACATGTACAACATATTGAACATCGTTATACAAAATTGGAAGATAAAGCAGATGTAGAATACATTAACATTGAACTTGGTGGTAGCGAAAATATTTTGAACTACTATCATGATTTAGTAGGTCAAGAATCTCGTATGGTTCATGATATTGCTTATCTTGGTAACGAAGAACAAAAATTTGATATTTCCATGATTATGAGTCATGGTGGTAAAAAATCCTTCAGTGATATTCATACATTAGGTGCTCTTAGTGGGCATTCTAAAAAATCTTTCCGTGGTACTCTTGATTTCCTTCATGGTGCAACAGCTTCTGAAGGTGCGGAAGAAGATACTTGCTTATTGTTAGATCCAACTGTAAAATCTATTTCTTTACCTCTATTATTGTGTAAAGAAGATAATGTAGTGGGTAATCATGCAGCAAGTGCAGGCCAAATTGATCATAATAAATTGTTCTATATCATGAGCCGTGGCTTTAGTGAAGTAGAAGCAAAACATATCATTGTAGAATCTATGATTCGACCTATTATTGATCGCATTGGTGATGAAACGATTGAAGAAGCAGCGTTAGCAGCTGTACGTAATAAAATTTAAAGAGGCGTTTTTATGAGACCAATTGCAGAAGCATACAAAGACTTTCCTATACTACATAAAGAGCATAATGGGCACCGCGTTATCTATTTAGATAGCGGTGCTACTGCACAAATTCCACAATCCGTAATTGATCGTGTTGTGGAACATATGACACAACGTAATGGTAATCCACATCGTGGCTCTCATATTTTAGCTATTGAAGCGTCTGAAGACTATGAAAATGCACGTGATCGCGTAGTTGAATTTATCAATGCTCGTGAACGTGAAGAAGTTGTATTTACACGTAATAGTACAGAATCTATGAACTTGATTGCTCATAGCTATGGTCTTCATAATGTGAAGAAAGGTGACAAGATTGTCATTACTGTTGCGGAACATCATGCCAATCTTGTAACATGGCAATATGTAGCAGAACAAACAGGGGCAACCTTAGAATATATGTACCTTGATGAACATGGGCATTTAAAAGATGGTGAAATCAATAAAATTGATGAGAACACTAAAATTGTAGCCTTTGCTCATGTTAGTAACGTGCTTGGTATGGAATTCCCTGTAAAGGAATTAACTGAAAAAGCGCATTCCGTAGGTGCTGTAGTAGTTCTCGATGGTGCTCAATCTACACCTCATAAAAAAATTGATGTCCAAGAATTAGATTGTGATTTCTTCGTATTCTCTGGTCATAAAATGTGTGCATCTCAAGGTATTGGTGTACTTTATGGTAAACGTGAGTTATTAGAGGCTATGCCACCTTTCCTATTGGGCGGGGATATGATTGAATATGTAAAAGAACAAACTGCTACATTCAATGAGCTTCCATATAAGTTTGAAGCAGGTACACCAAATGCTGATGGTGCCGTTTCCTTGCATGCGGCAATTGATTATTTAGAATCCTTTGGCATGGATGCTATTGAGGCTTATGAGGAGGAATTAGTAGCATATATTCTTCCTAAAATTGTTGCATTGCCACATGTTCACGTGATTGGATCCCAAAATCCTAAGGAAAAACATGGTGTAATCGCGTTCACTGTAGATGATGTACATCCTCATGATGTAGCTACAATTTTGGACTCTAAAGGCATTTGTGTTCGTTCTGGACACCATTGTGCACAACCATTAGGTGCATTCTACAATGTATCTGCATCTACTCGTCTAAGCATGTACTTATATACTCGTAAGGAAGATTTAGATGCATTCCTAGAAGTATTAAAGACAGTTCGTTCAGTAATGGGTTTTAAAGATTAGGAGATTTACCATCAATGGAAATGGATCAATTATATACAGAACTTATTTTGGAACATAACCAAGATAAGCGTAATAAACATGAGTTAGCTCATTTTACAAATTCTGAACATGGCCATAACCCTAGTTGTGGTGATGATCTAACATTACAACTCAACGTAGAAGATGGCATTATCAAAGATGCTGCTTATACCGGCTCTGGTTGTGCTATCAGTCAAGCATCTGCATCTATGATGATTGATATTATTAAGGGGAAATCTGTTGAGGAAGCTCTTCGTTTGGTAGAAATTTTCTTAGGTATGATCAAAAAAGAAATTACCGATGAAAATGAGTTAGAAGAATTAGAAGATGCTATGGCATTGCAAAATATTTCTAACATGCCAGCACGTGTTAAGTGTGCGGTTCTTGCATGGCATACATTAAAAGAGGCTTTAAAGAAATAATATGAAGAAAACAATATTATTTGACTTAGATGGAACTTTAACTGACTCTCAAGAGGGTATTCTTAAAAGTATTAAATTTGCACTAGAACATTTCGGTTATGATGTGCCAGATGAAGAAACATTACAATTGTTTTTAGGACCACCATTGGTAGATGCTTTTCAAGAGCATTGTGGCATGACCTTTGACCAAGCGGAAGAAACGTACTTTAAATTCCGCGAACGATATGGTACAATCGGTAAATTTGAAAATCAAGTGTATCCGAATATTGTAGACTTGTTGGCTAAATGCAAAACAGAACAATATACTATTGCCGTTGCTACTGCAAAGCCTGAGCATTATGCTAAGGATATTTTAGATCACTTTGAATTAACACCTTACTTTGATGTAATTGTGGGGGCTAATTATGAAAGTGGTTTATTGCATAAAAAAGAGATTCTCGAAAAAGCTCTTAAACTTTGTGGCAATCCTTTAACTGATGAAAATGGTCGTCGTTTGGCCTTTATGGTAGGCGATCGTAAGTATGATGTAGAGGCAGCTAACGAACTTGGTTGTATTTCTATCGGCGTTACCTATGGTTATGGTACAGAAGCTGAACTAAAAGAAGCCGATGCAGAATACATCTGTGATGATGTTGATGAAATTGCTGATGTTCTCGATCTTGAAGAAATGATGATTCGTAGATAAGCAGCTATTATAAATAAAATATTAACCTTAAAAAGGCTAGAGGGATTTCCTCTAGCCTTTTTGTATCTATCTAATAAAAGGACTAACCAGTAAGGTTAGTCCTTTGTATTATTTTTTTAGACCGCTTTTTTTAGCTAATGTTTTGATAACCTTAGCACTTTGTTTTTTCAATTTGCCGCCTGTTTGTTTGAGTTGAATACGTGTACGAGAAACACGACCAAGTGTAGTGATCTTTGTTTTACGACGTGGCTTCATATCGCGTTCGTTACCAAAGTCGCCACGTTGTACACTTGTTGCTTTTACCTTTTCTGCTCTGAAAGATTTACGCAACGCTTTCATAATCAATGTGAGCGGTAAGGATTGTTCGAAGGAGTACAAATCAACAGCCACATAACCTAGCGCAGGATACGTGTGCAATGTAAAGTGAAAGCCTGGTGCAACAGATAGGAGGGCGATCTCCTCGTCCATAACTTGACAACTGATTTCATCAACATCAAGATCAGCTAAATCAAATGCGGTTGCTACACTTTCTTGTACAGCTGTAGCGGATGAGATTGCATCTTCATCGCAGGAATATAAATCAATTAACAGTTCTTGTCCTAATGCTTCTGCCATAACAACACCTTCTTTCATAAAAATATATCTCATTTATTATACCTATAATTTAAGATTAAGTCCAATTATAGGGGAATGTATTAAAAGGTCAAATGTATAGTATAAAAATTTGACCTTTATATTGACTAAAGTCAAAAAGTCAAATATAATAGATATATGTAAAAAGCAAATAGTCAAAATATATATTAAATAAAATGTTAAAGAGGTGTTTTTTATGAGTATGATAGCTGATAAAATAGAAAAGTTTATATTGGATCGTATGCGTGAAGAACAAGAGAAATTAATTTTAAAGCGTAATGAATTAGCTGATGAGTTAGATTGTGCACCTTCGCAAATTAGTTATGTTCTAAGTACGCGTTTTTCCAATGAGCGTGGGTTTGATGTGGAATCAAGACGTGGCCTAGGTGGATATATTCGAATTACAAAATTAAATCCAGAAAGTTCTGATTCTCTACCAGCTGTAACAACCTATCGTATTTATGAAGGTCAAAATACAGTGGATCGTTTAATTGATATAAAAGATGTAGACCAATCATTATTTCAATTACTACAAGCAGAAAAAATTACTCGTCGCGAAGCTCAATTAATGCATAATTCTTTTGCTACATTGATTGAGAATACCGATATTGAACATCGTAATGATGCAATTCGTGAGCTATACGCAACAATGGTGGATACACTACGGAAGGAGTGATGATCAGTGATATGTGATCATTGCCATAAAAATGAAGCTACTATCCATATGACAAATATTGTAAATAATCAGAAAACGGAACAACATTTGTGCAATACTTGTGCTACAGCACTACAACAAGAGGGAAAATTATCTCCCTATAGTTCTTTTATGACTGATATGTGGGATGATAGCTTCTTTACTAACGATTTCTTTAAAAACATGGTCTATCCTGATAACTTATTAAAATCTCATCAATCTAAACGGTGTCCTCAATGTGGTATTACTTATGATGAGTTTAATCGGGTAGGCAAGTTTGGTTGTGATACATGCTATGAAACCTTTGCTAGTGAAATAAAACCGTTATTACAACGTATTCAAGGTAGTTCTGAATATGAAGGGTCAGTTCCTAGTCATGGTAATAATGTGTTTAAAGCTAAGTATGAAGTTAAACAATTGCGTAATCAATTAGAGACGGCAATTCAAGCAGAGAAATTTGAAGATGCAGCTATTTTAAGGGACAAAATTAAAGAATTGGAAGCCATCATTGGTAGAGATAAAGAGTAGGAGGTTCTTATTATGTTAGATGTTATATTAGACTCTCCTCTAAGTCCTTGGTTACAGCATGATATAGATGCAACTGATCATATTGTTATTTCTAGTCGGATTCGATTAGCAAGAAACTTTGATGGTGTGCTTTTTACAAATCGAAATGATATGTCGTCATTAGAAAAAGTAAATTCTATTTCTAGAAGTTTGCTTAAACCCCTAAAAGACGTAGATGGACATCAATATTCCAATATTAACCTAGAGCAGTTAAGTCAAGGTGAGCGGGCTGTATTAGTAGAGAAACACTTAATGAGCCCTGCTCTTGAAGAAAAATTGCCATATCGTAACTTGGTTGTATCTGATGATGCATCTATTGTAATTATGGTGAATGAAGAAGATCATCTACGGATTCAATCAATGGCTTCTGGACTTCAATTGAAACGGGCCTATGACCATGCAGTGCAAATCGATAAGGCTATCGAAGCAAAGCATCCCTATGCTTTTGATGAACGCTTTGGGTATTTGACGGCATGCCCTACAAATGTGGGAACCGGATTAAGAGCATCTGTAATGCTACATTTGCCAGCCTTGACTATATCTGGAAAAATTACACGCCTCATTCGTAGTATTATTCAGTTGGGCTACTCTGTGCGTGGATTATATGGTGAAGGTTCAGAAGCATTAGGAAATATATATCAAATTTCTAACCAACGTACCATGGGTACTAGTGAAGAAGATACAATAGAACAATTAACAAAGATTGTAGAAGGCATAATTGCAGAAGAGCGCAAATCCCGTCAGTTATTATTACATAATGATAAAGAAGGGTTAGAAGATGTGTTATGGCGCTCTTATGGGGTTCTACAGAATGCACGCCGTGTAAATGGTAAAGAGGCCTTAACAAAGCTTAGTGATATCCAGTTAGGCGTTGACTTAAATATTTTACCTCAATGGGGTAAGGATTCCTTTAATGAGTTGATTGCTATAACTAGACCTAATTTCCTTTCAAAGTATGCAGGAAATGATGATCTAACAGATATTGAGCGTGATAGCTATCGTGCTAAAGTAATACGTCAAAAACTTTCAAAATAACATTAATTTTACAGATAATCAATTGATATTCCAATGGTGTTTCCCACCATTGTTTACATATATTTGAAGAGATACAATTACAATTTACATAGATAGATGAGGTGATATTATGATGCAACGGTTCACAGACGATGCACAGCGAGTCCTTTCTTTAGCACAAGAGGCTGCTTTAGAGCTAGGGCACGACTATGTGGGAACTGAACATGTACTCATCGGCCTTACAAAGGTTAAAAATAGTGTAGCTGCTAAGGCTTTAGAAGAGCTTGGCATAGTTACAGAAAATATTTTTGAAGCTGTAGAGAAGCATGTAGGTCGCGGTAATAAAAAAGCGAGCTCTATATACATGACCCCTCGGGTTAAATATATACTTGAACTTGCAGTTCAAATAGCAAACCGCATGAACCATAATTATGTAGGTACTGAGCATATTCTACTAGGCTTACTAAGTGATGGTAGCGGTGTTGCAGCTGCCATATTACAATCCATGGATGTTAGAACTAATGATATAGTAGATGCTATTCGTAATATTCTTGGTTCTAATTCCAAGGGCCATAATGATGGTCAAGAAGGCTCTCACGGAGATGGCGAATTAGGTGATTTATCTGATTTTGCCACAGATCTTAATGAGTCTGCAAAACAAGGTAAAATTGACCCTGTTATCGGTCGAGACACTGAGATTCAACGGGTTATTCAAATTCTAAGCCGTAGGACCAAAAATAATCCTGTTCTCATTGGTGAGCCTGGGGTAGGTAAGACTGCCATTGCTGAAGGTTTAGCGCAGCGTATTGTTACAGGTAATGTACCTGAGATTTTACGGAATAAGAGAATTATTTCCCTTAGTATAGGGGCTATGCTTGCCGGTGCTAAATACCGTGGCGAATTTGAAGAGCGTTTAAAAAAAGCTATTGATGAAGTTCAACAACATGATGATATGATTATCTTCATTGATGAAATTCATACATTAGTTGGAGCAGGTGCCACTGAAGGCGCTATGGATGCGGCAAATATCTTGAAACCAGCTTTGGCACGCGGTGAATTCCAAGTTATTGGCGCTACAACCCTTGATGAATATAAAAAGCATATTGAAAAAGATGCTGCCTTAGAGCGTCGTTTCCAACCTGTTCAAGTAGGGGAACCTAATGAAGAGGATGCTCTTGAAATCTTGAGAGGCTTACGAGATCGTTATGAGGCCTTCCATAAGGCTAAAATTACAGATGAAGCATTAAAAGCTGCTGTTACTTTATCTAGTAGATATATTACAGATCGATTTTTGCCGGATAAAGCTATCGATGTGGTTGATGAAGCTGCATCTAAGGTCCGTATGAAGGTATTTTCGGCGGCACCAGATGTTAAAGCTTTAGAAGACAGACTCAATTCGGTTAAGAAGGAAAAAGAAGCGGCTGTCACATCACAAGATTTTGAAAAGGCCGCTAAACTTCGTGATGAAGAGCAAGCTCTAGTTAAAGAAATCGATGATAAAAAATCTGTTGCTAAAGAAGAAAGTGATCAAAAACTAATTGTTACAGAAGATGATATTGCTGCTGTAGTATCTCAGTGGACTGGTATTCCGGTTGCAAAAATCGGAGAAGAAGAATCAGAAACCTTGCTTCATTTAGAAGATGAGTTACATAAACGCGTCATCGGTCAAGATGATGCTGTTACAGCTGTAGCAAAAGCTGTGCGCCGTGCAAGGGCTGGATTAAAGGATCCAAAACGTCCAATTGGTTCCTTCTTATTCCTTGGACCAACAGGGGTTGGTAAAACTGAGCTAGCAAGAGCGCTTGCATCCTCCTTGTTCGGCGATGAATCTGCTATGATTAGACTTGATATGTCTGAATATATGGAAAAACATACTGTTTCCCGTTTAGTTGGGGCACCTCCTGGATATGTAGGCTATGAAGAGGGAGGCCAATTGACTGATGCAGTTCGTCGTAAACCATATAGCGTTATTTTACTTGACGAAGTAGAAAAGGCTCATGCAGATTTCTTTAATATCTTATTACAAGTTCTTGATGATGGCCGTCTTACAGATAGTCAAGGGAGAACCGTAGACTTCAGAAATACGGTTATCATCATGACTAGTAACTTAGGTGCTAAAGCATTACATAAGAACTCTACAGAATTAGGTTTCTTGGCACCGAAAAAAGCAGAATCTCATGCACAAGATACTAAAGGTATAGATTTTAAAGATGCTAAGAAGTCTGTTCTGGATGCAGTAAAACGTCACTTCAGACCAGAGTTTTTAAATCGCATTGATGAGATGATTGTATTCCATCCATTAACTGAAGAGGACTTAACAAAAATTGTAATAATTTTGATGAGTGATCTAATAAAACGTCTTGGAGAACGTGATTTACAATTAGAAATTACACCTGAGGCTATGAAATTACTCGTTAAAGAAGGTTCCGATTTTACTATGGGTGCTCGGCCTTTAAAACGCGCTATTCAACGCTTAATTGAGGACCCTGTATCCGATCTTATTTTGAAAGGAGAGGCGATAGCAGGCAAAACTATTAAAGCAGATGCAAAGGATAGCGATATTGTTGTAACGATTTAATATAAATACAAAAATAAATAGTTAATGACTACCTTTCATATAAATTATATGGCTTAAATGGTATACTATAGAATAATGATAGTAACCATGTAGTAAAATTATGCATAAAAGGTCATGAATGGTTATCATTCATGACCTTTTTTATCTTTTATAACAGTTTTGAGGTATTATGGCAAAAGCAAAATCAGTATTCTTCTGTCAAAATTGTGGAGCAGAATCTTCTAAGTGGATGGGACGTTGTCCACAATGTGGTGAGTGGAATACATTAGTTGAAGAGATAATTAAAGAAACTAAACATAGCCGAACACCTTCACGAGGTGTGGGAAATCAAACAACAAAACCAACAGCTTTATCAGATATTGAAATTTCATCTATCGCTCGTGTATCTACTACCTTTGGTGAAATCGACCGCGTATTAGGTGGAGGTATAGTACCTGGTGCATTAATGCTATTAGGTGGCGATCCAGGTATTGGTAAATCTACACTTTTATTGCAAGTCTCTCAAAAGGTAGCAGATACTGTAGGTACTGTTCTCTATGCATCAGGGGAAGAGTCTCAGTTACAACTTAAGCTTCGGGCAGAACGACTACATATCAATAGTGAGCGACTACAAGTTATTGCTGATACAGATTTAGATCATATCTTAGAGCAAGCTGATGCAATGACGCCTTCATTGTTAGTTATCGACTCCATTCAAACCATGTATACCGGAGATATCGATGCTGCCCCAGGTAGTGTTAGTCAAGTGCGAGAATGTACATCTCGACTTCTTCGCTTTTGTAAGGAACGCAATATTCCGACGGTTATAATTGGTCATGTCACAAAAGAAGGCAATATCGCAGGCCCACGTATGTTAGAACATATGGTGGATGTAGTGCTTTATTTTGAAGGCGAACGGTCTTACCAATTCCGTATTTTGCGCTCTATTAAGAATCGTTTTGGCTCTACATCTGAAACAGGTATCTTTGCCATGGTTGAGGAAGGGTTACAAGAGTTATCTAATCCATCAGCTTCCTTATTGGCAGAACGATCTGATGAGGAAAGCGGCAGCGCCGTTATGATTTATCTTGAAGGGGTTCGTCCTATCCTTGTAGAGGTACAAAGCCTTGTTGTTACGACTGCTTTCGGTATGCCTAGAAGGACGGCAATCGGTTATGACCTTAATCGTTTAATAGTACTTTTGGCAGTATTAGAAAAACGTTGTGGTTTTACATTAGGTAATAAGGACGTGTACGTTAACGTTATTGGTGGTCTCAAGGTAAATGAACCCGCTTGTGACTTGTCTATGGCCGTTGCGATCGTATCTAATTTAAAAAATCGCATTGTTCCTACGGATATGGTCATTTTAGGTGAAGTAGGACTCACTGGTAATGTTCGTAGCATTCCACGCATCGAGCAGCGTATCAATGAAGCTAAGAAATTAGGCTTTAAAAAGTTTATTATCCCTGAAGGCAATTATAAACAAATCAAGGATAATGATAGTTCTATCAAGATTAGAGGCGTTAAATCTATTCAAGAGGCAATGCAGTTGGTATTTTCTTAATTAGGAGGTGATGTAATGATTTATCGGATTTTGCGCTATGTAATAGCTATTCTTGTGGGCACAGCGGCCTATGTTGGAATGGATAGCTTAGCACCTATTATCGACCCATATTTGGTTTCTCAATTTGAGTCCTTTGGGGATATGTCATTGACCATTGCACGTATTTCAGTATTAATTTTTGGTACTCTATTAGGCGTTATTATTGGGTATTTAATTTCTTCATTTATTTTAAAACAAGGCTTAGTCATTGCTAAACGTTTAGAACGCATTCTTACTCATATTCCAAATCAAGAATTGATTGCAGGCACCATCGGTTTATTATTCGGTCTTATTATTGCAAATTTAATTGGTGTTGCATTCAATCAAGTACCTATTATAGGACCTTATATTCCTATTATATTGAGTGCTATCTTTGGATATAGTGGCCTTAAAATTATGGCTCGTAAAGGCCCTGAAATGTACAATAACTATGTACAACAATGGGGTGGAGAAGGCACTAAAAAAACAAGTCGTTTTAAAATGTTCTCTACTCATAAATCTGATAAAACTACGAGCACACCAAAACTACTAGATACATCTGTTATTATTGATGGACGCATTAAGGAACTATGTAATACAGGATTTATTGAAGGCCCTCTAATGGTTCCCCTCTTTGTATTGAATGAGTTACAAATTATTTCTGACTCTGCTGATGCTACAAAGCGAAATCGCGGTCGTCGTGGCCTCGATATTTTGAAAGAGATGCAAGATGCTAACAAGGTAGCTATTGAAGTGGTAGAAGATGATTATGATGATCTTACAGAAGTAGATTCTAAATTAATGCGTCTTGCTTTGGATAAGCAGTGGAAGTTGATGACTAATGACTTCAACTTAAATAAGGTGGCTCGAGTGCAAGGCATTGAGGTGCTTAATCTGAATGAATTAGCCAATGTACTGAAACCAGCCCTCATTGCAGGCGAATGGATTCGCGTGCAAATTATGAAAGAAGGTAAGGAGGTACATCAAGGTGTTGCTTATCTCGACGATGGTACCATGATTGTCGTTGAAGATGGTAAACCTTATGTAGGTCAAACTGTAGAGGTTATGGTTACATCTATCTTACAAACTAGTGCTGGTCGCATGATCTTTGCTCGTGTAGATGGAGGACAAAATGGACAAGGTAATTAGTTGTATTGTTCTCGCCGCTGGTGCAGGGCGTCGCATGGGGTACAAAGAAAATAAGATATTTATCCCTTTGGGACGATTCTCTATTATTCAGCGTACATTACAAAATGTAGCAAATGTTGATGGCTTGAATGAAATTATTCTTGTTGTAGCTGAAGGCGACCGAGAATATATGACAAAACATATTAAGGAGTTGGAGTTGGCTGTTCCCGTACACATCGTACTGGGTGGAAAAGAACGGCAAGATTCTGTAGCTTGTGGCCTTAAGGCTGTATCAGCGGATACCAATATTGTTCTTGTTCATGATGGAGCGCGACCTTTAGCCTCTACAGAAATGTTTAATAATGTTGCTGACGCGGCTAATACCTATGGAGCGGCTACTGTAGGTGTTCCTGCTACAGATACCATTAAACGGGTTGATATGGATCATAATGTTCTAGAAACATTACAGCGCAGTGAGTTATACCAAATTCAAACGCCACAAGGCTTTCAAAAAGAGTTATTTGTAGAGGCTCATCAAGCGGCATATGAAACTAAGTATCTTGGTACTGATGATGTATCACTAGCTGAGTATGTAGGTAAGCCTGTGCATATAGTTGAAGGGGATTATTGTAATATTAAAGTGACAACACCAAATGATATTGCAGTAGCTAAACGATATTTAGGAATTGAGGATACACGTATGCGCGTTGGATTTGGTTATGATATTCATCAATTAAAAGCAGGTCGCCCATGTATTCTTGGCGGTGTTCATATCGAATCTGAACTCGGCCCTGATGGTCATTCCGATGCGGATGTTCTCATTCACGCATTGATGGATGCTATGTTAGGTGCTGCAGGTTTGCGCGATATTGGATATTATTTCCCGCCTGAAGATGACCAGTATAAAGGGATTTCTAGCATGCTTTTACTAGAAAAGGTTAATTCCTTATTGAAAGAACGTGGGTTACAAGCCTATAATATAGATATTATGGTTATTTCAGAGACACCTAAGTTAAAGCCACACATCGACACGATGAAGGCTAACTTACAATCTGTTTTAGAAATACCATTAGAACGTATTAGTATTAAAGCGACAACAAATGAAATGCTTGGTGCCATCGGGCGCCGTGAAGGCATTGCTGCACAAGCTGTCGTTTCTGTATATGAAGGAGAGGTATAATCATGAGTTCCATGAAAGTTCGTTTTGCTCCAAGCCCTACGGGTCCATTCCACATTGGTGGCGCTCGTTCTGCTTTGTTTAACTGGCTATTAGCACGTAAAGAAAAAGGCACATTTGTATTGCGTATTGAAGATACAGATTTGGCTCGTTCTACCCGTGAAAGTGAAGAAAATATCAAAGCTTCCTTGCAATGGCTTGGCATGAACTGGGATGAAGGCATTGATGTAGGTGGCGATAATGGTCCTTACCGTCAAACAGAACGTCTTGACTTATATAAAGAAGTAACACAACGTTTGTTGGACGAAGGCAAAGCATATGAATGCTATTGCACACCTGAAGAATTAGATGCTGTTCGCCAAGAACAAATGGATCGTGGTGAAACACCTAAATATAATGGCCATTGCCAACACTTAGATGAAGAAACAAAGGCTAAATATATTGCAGAAGGTCGTAAACCAACCATTCGCTTGCGCGTTCCTTTGAATAAAACATATGCTTTCGATGATATGGTACGTGGTCATGTATCCTTTGAATCCAATGGTGTAGGTGACTTTGTAATTGTAAAATCTGATGGTATTCCTGTATATAACTTTGCCGTAGTAATGGATGACCATATGATGGGTATTACTCACGTTATTCGTGCAGAGGAACATTTATCTAATACTCCACGTCAAATGGCTATTTATGAAGCACTAGGCTGGGAAATACCTAAGTTTGGTCACATTTCCTTGATTCTTGGCAAAGATTACAAAAAAATGTCCAAACGCCATGGTGCTACATCTGTTGAACAATACAAACAATTGGGCTATTTGCCAGAAGCACTTGTAAACTTCTTGGCGCTTCTTGGTTGGGCTCCAGAAGGGGAAGAAGAATTTTTCACACAAGATGAATTGATTCAAGCCTTCTCCATGGATCGCGTAGCTAAAAACCCTGCTGTATTCGATATTGATAAATTGAACCATATCAACTTCCACTATATGAAAAACTTAAGCGATGAAGAGTTATTCCATCTTTGCTTGCCTCATTTGAAAGAGGTTGGTTTGGCACCAGATAGCTTAAATCAGGCGGATATCGATTGGTTGACATTATTATGCTCTACATTCCGCGACCATATTAGCTATGGTGCTCAAATTAAAGATCACGTAGGCATGTTCATGGGCGAAACTGTATTCCTTGAAGAAGGTCACGAAGAGGAATTGCGTGCTGTATTAAATGAAGAAACAGCACCAACCGTTCTCGGCGCATTCCGCAATGCATTGGCTGAACTTGATGAAATTACGCCTGATGTTGTAAAAGCAACAATTAAAGCAGTCATGAAAGAAACTGCTTTAAAAGGTAAATTCGTATTTATGCCTATCCGCGTTGCCTTAACAGGTCAAATGCATGGTCCAGATTTGAATAATATTGTTACATTGCTTGGCAAAGAAAAATGCTTACATCGTTTAGATAATGTCAGTGCTTTAACAAAATAGTAACGTAAGTTAATTTAAAAGCTCTCATAGCTATGGTTATGAGAGCTTTTTTATATATATTGAGATTATTCTATAGAAATGCTATAATAATCGGCGTCTTTTATTTTTATTTATTATGAAAGTGAGTGCTTTTATGAGTATTATTCGTTCTCTTAATCACTTATTCAATAGCTATCTTTCATGGATAGTGCTATTGATGGCAGTGTTAGCGTATTTATTACCAACTGTATTTTCTTGGATGACGCCGTACATTGCGTACATGCTACAATTTGTAATGTTTGCCATGGGGCTAACATTAACAGCTCAAGTGTTCCTTGATGTATTTAAGCAACCGATGAAAGTTATCCTTGTATCTGTTATCCAATTCTTATGGATGCCATTAGCAGGTTTCTTGGTAGCCCTAATCTTTAATTTCCCACCAGAAATTGGTATCGGATTCATCCTGTTAGGTGCATGTCCTGGTGGTACTGCTTCTAATGTTATGACATTCCTTGCAAATGGTAATGTTCCATTATCCGTATCTGCAACGACTGTTTCTACATTATTGGCTCCAGTATTAACACCTTTATTCGTTGTATTGTATGCAGGTGCCACATCTTCTATTGAAATTCAATTCATGCCGATGTTTATTTCTATCGTAAAAATCGTATTGGTACCAATCATCTTAGGTATCGTATTGAATTACTTCATTGGCTCTAAAATTGAACCTGTTAAAGATGTATGTCCTACAATTGCGGCTATTGCAGTATTGCTCATTTTGGCTGCTGTTACAGCAGTAAATCAAAAACAAATTGCTGAAACAGGCTTTATCATCTTTGTTGCTTGTTTAGTACAAAATGTGAGTGGTTATATTGTAACGTACTTTATATGTAAGGCTTTGAGCATCGATATTTCTTCTCGCCGTGCAATGCAAATCGAAGTAGCAATGCAAAATTCTGCATTATCCGTATCTTTAGCACTTAAACATTTTACTCCTCAAGCGGCAGTAGCAGGTGCAGTATTCTCTATCATTCATAACTTTACAGGATCTATCTTTGCAGGTATTTGCCGAAAACATGATGATCAAGAAAAATTGGAAAATGCTTAATAGTTAATTCATCATCCTCATCTTTCAAATTTATATCCGAAATATGCATGTCTAATACATTATTTGGATATATTGAAAGATGAGGGTTTTCTTGTTTTCATTGACATTTTATAGGAAAATTGATACAATATCTCTATATCTGAATATGGATTTAATAGTAAAAGCTGAGACTGAAAGAAGTACTCTACAACTAACTTTTTAGCGAGAACCGATGGTGGGAGGGTTCAAGGATAGGTAGGCGAAATGCATTCACGAGCTGACATTCCGATTATAGGTAGGTTTGTCCGGTGACGCGCCGTTATGCGATGAGTGGGTACTACATTGGTACCTAACAGAGTGGAACCGCGGACCATCGTCTCTGTATGAGATGAGGGGTCTTTTTTATTTTACGAAGATGGAGGCATCGGTAACGATGAGAGAAATTACAGTTTATAATACTATGACGCGCCAAAAAGAGGTGTTCAACCCTGTAACACCAGGTGAGGCAAAGATGTACGTATGTGGTGTTACACCATATAACCATCCTCACATTGGCAATGCACGTCCATTTGTAACTTGGGACGTAATTCGTCGCTATATGAAACATGTAGGCTATAAAGTAACTTATGTACAAAACTTTACTGATGTGGATGACAAAATCATCAATACATCCAATGGTGAAGGCGTATCTTGGGATACTATTGCAAATCGTTATATCGACAGCTATTTCGAAGTAATGGATGCCCTTGGTGTACAACGTGCTGATATTTATCCTCGTGTTTCTACACATATCGAAGACATTATTGCTATGATCTCTACATTGATTGAAAAAGGCTTTGCCTATGAACTCGATGGTGATGTATATTATAGTGTTGATAAATTTGAACATTATGGCGAGTTATCTGGTCGTACCTTAGATGATATGGAAGCTGGTGCTCGTATCGAAGTTGATGGTCGTAAGAAAAATCCTATGGACTTTGCATTATGGAAGGCTGCAAAACCAGGCGAACCATATTGGGAAAGCCCTTGGGGTAATGGCCGTCCAGGTTGGCATATTGAATGTTCTGCCATGAGCCAAAAGTACTTAGGTACAGAATTTGACTTCCATGGTGGTGGTAGTGATTTGATCTTCCCACATCATGAAAATGAAATTGCTCAATCTGAAGGCTGCTCTGGTCAACATCCATCTGTACGCTATTGGTTACACAATGGTTTCATCACTATTAATTCTGAAAAAATGTCTAAATCATTGAATAACTTCTTCTTGGTAAAAGATATTTTAGAACAATATAGTCCAGATGCGTTACGTTACTTCTTGTTAAGTACACATTATCGTAGTCCATTAGATTTCTCTGATGAACGTTTAGAAGAAGCAAATAAATCCTTAGAACGTTTAAGTACAGCTATTGAAAATCTATTGTACCTTGAAAAATGTGAACCAGGTCCTTGTGATGAGGCTAAACATTTATTAGAAAAAGCTAAAGAGTATGAAGAAGAATTCGAAGCAGCAATGAGTGATGATTTCAATACTGCTTTAGCTACATCTAGCATGTTTGGTCTTGCTAAAGAAATCAATATCTATTACCAAGCTGTGACAGGCCGTGAAGGCGTTGTTTGCCAAGAAGCAATTGCTGAAGTTAAACGTATTTTCAAGTTCATGACAGAGGTTATTGGTATTCTTGAAAAAGCATGGGAAGGCAACACAGGTGCCAATGCTGCTGAATATGAAGAATTAATGCAGGTTATCTTGTCTGTACGTCAAGCATGTCGTGATCAAAAACAATGGGCACTAGCTGATTGTATCCGCGATCGTTTGGCTGAAATCGGTATTACTATTGAGGATTCTCCTCAAGGTGCACGGTGGAAAAAACGTGAAGTTTAAACAATTTCAATTCTTAAAGAATGAAGCGATAAAAAAGTTGACGGCTCTTGAACAAGAGCCGCTTCGTTTGCGTAAAAGAACTATAGAGGAATGCCTTAGTACAGATGCAGTTATGCTTGCCTATATTGGTGATGCAGTATACTCCATGTATGTGCGTGAACGAGTGGTACAAATGAATATAACGAAGGTGCAAGTGTTGCACACAATTGTTACCGAGTTTATTTGTGCTAAGTCACAAGCGAAGGTATTGGTAGAAATAGAGGATACTTTTACAGAACAAGAACAAGCTATTGCACGACGTGCTAGAAATAGTAGTGTGAATGTACCGAAAAGCAGTTCAGTTCAAGAATATCGTAGTAGTACGGCCTTTGAAGCAGTACTGGGATTTCTTTATGAAACGCGTCAAGATGAGCGATTACAAGATGTTATGAAGCAAGCCTTTTCAATAACTCTACGAGGTATGTAGTATGGATAATTATATTGTAGGTCGCAATGCAGTTAAAGAGGCCCTTAAAAGCGGGCGCTCTATTCAACGCATTATGGTCAGTGAAGATAAGGTTAAAACTGGTCTAGCTGATATTGTTGGTCTTGCTAAATCTCAAGGTATTGAAGTACGTCCAACGCCTATCAAACAAATGAATAAATATGATTTAGAGGTACCTCATCAAGGTGTTATAGCTCTTGTTTCTGCCGTTCAATTTAAAGAACTAGGTGAAGTGCTACAAGAGACGAATCATGAAGTGCCTTTGCTTATTTTAACAGATGGCGTTGAGGATCCTCATAACATGGGGGCTATCATTCGTACTGCTGAATGTGTGGGTGCTACAGCGGTACTTATTCCGAAGCGACATAATGCCCCTATTAATGCGACAGTTGCTAAAACATCAGCCGGTGCTATTGAACAAATTCCACTAGTGCAGGTTGGAAATGTAGCTCAAACCATTAAACAACTTCAAAAACAAGGCTTTTGGGTTATGGGAGCTCATATGGAAGGGGATCGCACTTTATATGAGGCAGATATGACAATTCCTACTGTTATCGTCATTGGTAACGAAGGAAAGGGCATTAGCCGCGTTGTGAAAGACGCATGTGATTTCCTCGTTACCATTCCTATGTATGGAAATTTAAATTCTTTGAATGCATCTGTGGCTGCTGCTGTTCTTATGTATGAAGCTGTGCGTCAGCGCCAAGCGAAATAATTATGCTAAAAGATATTTTAATTGTAGATGGATATAATGTGATATTCGCCTGGACTCATCTAAAGAAACTCGCTCATGAATCATTAGAACATGCCCGTATGGAGCTTCGAGATAGATTATTGAATTACGGAAAATTTAAGGGATACGAAGTTATCCTTGTATTTGATGGTAAATATACAAAATCTGGCGGTTCTGTAGAGGCTATTACGAGTGGATTCCTCGAAGTGTATACTGAGGACGGGGAAACGGCGGATTCCTTTATTGAGCGAGAGGTGTTTTTGCGAAAAGGCAAATACACCAATGTATATGTTGTGACCTCTGATGGAGCTGAACAAAATCAAATTCTTGGATCTGGAGGCTTGCGCATTCCAGCTCGAGAATTACAAAATATGATTCGCATAGCTAAGGAAGAGGAACGACTACAATACGCTCATGAACATAGACGAGATCAATTTAGCTTGCGACGTAATGAAGTAGGAGGGTTATTATCTCCTGAAGTAGCTGAAAAGCTAGAGAAATTACGGCGTGGCCATTGATAGTTGAAAATCACATATAGTTCCAGTATAATGAATATATTGGTTTTTCTGCTCAATTGTAAGGAGGAGCATATGAACACAATTCATACAGGCAAGCCCGATTACAATTTCAAAGAAATGACCGATGAGCAAGTTGTGGTCATAGCTCAAGAAGAGCAAAATGAGTTTGCAATCGATTATATTGTTAATAAATATAAAAACTTTGTTCGTGCAAAGGCGCGCTCTTACTTTTTAGTAGGCGCAGATCGTGAAGACATCATTCAAGAAGGGATGATTGGTCTTTATAAGGCTACGCGGGATTTTAAACATGATAAATTGGCGTCCTTTAGAGCTTTTGCGGAGCTTTGTATAACTAGACAGATTATTACGGCTATTAAGTCGGCTACTAGACAAAAACATGCGCCTTTAAATTCCTATGTATCTTTAAATAAACCAGTTTATACAGAGGAATCAGAGCGTACATTGATCGAGATGCTATCTTCAGCAAAGGTTACCAATCCTGAGGACCTTATTATCAGCCAAGAGGAATTGGATGATATTGAGCGCAATATTGGTCATATTTTAAGTGAACTCGAGTGGGAGGTCTTGGAAGGATATCTAGACGGACGTTCTTACCAAGAAATGGCTGAGGTCACTGATCGCAGTGTCAAATCTATAGACAATGCGTTGCAAAGGGTTAAACGTAAATTAGAGAAGTATTTAGAACATCGGGTTTTGGATTCTCCAAGAACCACACAGGAAGGATGACAGTCGTGACAAATTTCTTAATGATTGTAGAACTTATTGTATCTATTTTATTAATCGTAGTAGTTGTTGCACAAGAGAGTAAAAACGCAGGCATGGGCGGTGCTGTATCTGGTGCGGCAGACTCTTCTTTTGGTGGTAAGCAACGCGGTTTAGACGCTTTCTTATCTAAATGTACGATTATATTGGGGATTATCTTTGCTGTGTTGAGCTTAGTGTTAGGGGCAATGATTAATCAATTCTAATGATGAAAGCCTGCTTTGCAGGCTTTTTCTTTTTTACAGAATAAGGAGGTGAAGATTTGAAGAAGAAAGTATTAGACTTTTATAAATCTATACAACCACATGCATATCATATTGAAGATGCTGCCTTGGATAACCACATCCGTGGTGGTAAAGATCTTGAGATGTTTATTCGTTCTGCAAAAATGCTTGCTCGAGAAGGGGTATTAACATCTTCACGACCTGATGTATATCAATATGCAGAGCAACAATATGAAGAATATGAAGGTATTTATAAGGGCTATCGTAAGTCTTTTGGCTTTGTCATTATGCCTGAAGATGAAGATATATATGTAGCAGAACAAAATAAAGGTACTGCCATGCATAATGACAAGGTTCGCGTTCGCGTCGTACCTTCTAATTATACAAAGCATAAACGAGAAGGCATTATCGTCGATGTTATTGAACGAGCTAATGAAACCATAGTGGGTACTTATGACCGACAACAACACTTTGGCTTTGTCATCCCTGATGATGAGCGAATTGGGACTGATATCTTTGTAGATTTAAAAAATACATTAGATGCTCGTAGTGGAGCAAAGGTATTAGTGAAAATTACTAAATGGCCTGAAGGCGATAAAAAGCCAGAAGGTGTTATTACTGAAATTCTTGGTTATAAGGGCGATGTAGGTCTTGATATTAACTGCATCATGGCTAATCATAAGATTCCATTTAATTTCCCTGATGATGTTATCAAAGCGAGCCAGAAAATTGATACCCTTATTCATGAAGACCCAGCCCGTTGGGATCTTCGTGACTTACAAATGGTCACTATCGATGGGGAAGATGCAAAAGATTTAGACGATGCTGTGAGTGGCCGAAAATTACCAAATGGTAATTATGAGTTAGGTGTACATATTGCAGATGTGAGTCATTATGTAGTATCCGGACAGGCTATTGATAATGAGGCCTATAAACGCGGCACATCTGTGTATTTAGTAGATCGTGTAGTACCGATGTTACCTGAGGTCCTATCTAACGGCATATGTAGTTTAAATGCTCATGAAGACCGTTATGCTATGACATGTATGATGGAAATAGATAAAGATGGTAAGGTTGTAAATTATCGTATTCGTCCATCTATTATCCATGTAGGACGTCGTTGTAGTTATAAAGAGGTATATAAAGCACTGGAAGAAAACATCATTCCTGATGATTTACAAGACTTTATGCCTATGCTGCATGATTTGGCAGAAATTTCCAAGATTTTGAATCGAATGCGTCGTCGTAGAGGTGCTTTAGATTTTGATTTCCCTGAATATAAAGTATTACTCGATCATGATGGTACACCGTTACGTATTGTAAAACGAGATCGAACCATGGCGGAACGACTTATCGAAGAATGTATGCTCATTGCCAATGAAACAGTGGCTACACACTTAAAGAATACGCATCGTACATCGGTATATCGTATTCACGAGAACCCAAGTGAAGAAAAGTTAGATTTATTCCAAAAGGTATTAAATTACTTGGGGCAAAATCTCGTTCTTAGTGCTGATGGTGTAACACCAAGAGATTTCCAAAAAATCTTAGATGTAGTAAAGGGCCAAGATATTGAGCAAGTAGCTCAAATTATGACCTTGCGTTCTATGCAACAGGCTAAATATAGTATTAGCAATGTGGGACACTTTGGCTTAGCATCTACATGTTATACGCATTTTACATCTCCTATTAGACGATATCCAGACTTAATGGTTCATCGCCTTTTAAAAGCGGATATGCATTGGAAAAATGGTTATTCTAAACGGGATGTAGACGAAGCATTCTTAGCTGGAGCCGTTGAACATTCTTCTATACAGGAGCAAGTAGCTACTGAGGCTGAACGAGATACAGTAGATCTTAAAAAGACTCAATACATGGTTCCATTTGTAGGGGAAGTCTTTGAAGGAACTATTTCTAGCATTACATCCTTTGGGATGTTTGTAGAATTAGAAAATGGTATCGATGGCCTTGTGCATATGAGCATGATGAATGATGATTACTATTTCTTTGATGAAGAACATTTTGTGCTTGTAGGCAAAAGAACAGGTAAAACCTATCACTTAGGTGAAAAGGTAACTGTTACATTAGTAAAAGCCGATGTAGAAAAGAAACAGATCGATTTTGCACTTGGTGAAGTCAATAACTTAATGGCTATACAAGAACAATTGCAAAACGATTCTGACTATGCAAGTAGTCGCGATGGTTATGGTAGTCGTAAAGGTCGTAAATCTTCAGGAAAATCCAGTAAAAAATCTTCACGACGTGATAGTAATAAATCTAGTCATTCTAGGTACGATGCTTTCAGTAAAAAATCTGGTAAAGGCAAATCAAGTCGTAAGAAGTCTAATAAAACGACTAAGCGCAGTCAATCAAAGAAATCTAAAAGTAAACGTAAACGATAGAGGTACATATGGCAAAACAATCTAGTCCATCTCTTATTGCTGATAATCGTAAGGCCCGTCACGATTTTAATATTCATGAAACCTATGAAGCAGGCATTGCTTTGACAGGGACTGAAATTAAATCGATACGTCAAGGTAAACTGAACTTAAAGGATAGCTTTTGTCGCATTGATAAAGGCGAGCTTTTGTTGTATGGGGTCCATATCAGTCCATACGAACAGGGCAATCGTTTTAATCATGAACCTGAACGGACCCGTAAATTGTTGATGCATAAATCTGAAATCAATAAATTACATGCGCAGGTTAAGGAGAAAGGATTCTCTTTAGTGCCGCTAAACTTCCATTTTAGCCATGGTTATGTAAAGGTAACTGTAGGCCTTGTAACTGGTAAAAAGTTATACGATAAGCGTCAAGATATGGCGGAACGCGATGCTAAGCGAGATATTGCAAAGCGTCTCAAAGAACAACAAAAATATTAAAATAAAAAGATCGAGTCATGATGACTCGATTTTTTTTGTGATAATTGTTAACTTGTCTTGCATTTTTAGTTGATAAATATGTATATTGAAATTATAATGTAAACAAAGAGTGGTGTTTGTAGTTGACATTTTCTAAGTAGAGGAGAAATATCATGAATCAGAACATTCGGTACATTACAGAGGTTGCTATTTTAACGGCTATGATTACTGTATTAGGTGCTATTAAAATACCTAATGTCATTCCAGGTATAGAGTTTCAACTGTCAGCTCCATTGGCGGTAGCCATATGTGCCGTATTCGGATTTAAGAAATATATTATTAGCGGATGTCTATCTAGTTTAATCGGTTTAGCACTAGGTACACAAACTATTTTGAATGTTATGATTGCTATGCAATTTAGACTTATCGTAGGGCTAATTCTTTGGATGTGCCACAATCATATGATAGGTATTATGATTTCTGGCCCGATTGCATCTGCATTAGCGCGATTGACCTTGTCTGTATATATCGGTAAGGCTGCATTGCCTATGGTTGCATTAGCAGTGCCTGGCATGATTTTTACTGTTATTATGGCACCAGTATTTGTGAAAGTATTCCGTAAAATTCACAGCCAAGTACCTCAAAATGATCTTGTTAAAGGGAAGGTGTCATAATGGCTGAATTATATAGTGTACGCATGCGTGCAGCACAAGGTGGTCCCCATGAAAAAGGGGGCCACCATATTTCTGGGGCAGAGCGGATTGTGAAGTTAGAAGAAGTAGGGACTATAGCTCAATCGTTAGCTGATCGCGCATTGCATCACAGTAAAGGAACAGCTGATTTTATCAATATTACTGTAGATTTAATCCCACCGGAGAAGATTAGATATATTGACTGTCTAAAGGTAGAGGAACATAAAACTAGTAGCATTTCTGAATCTCATCAATTGGCGACTGAGCTTTTACAAGGTCCTAATATTAGTAAGGCAGCTGTTCATAAAGCTATATCTTTGTTAAAAGGTTTAGATAAATCTATGCGCGGCGCTATGTTAGTGGATACAATTACTGGCGAGCGCTTAGATACAGGTGACCGCGGAGTACGTGTTAGTCATATGGACTCCTTTGACTCTTATGCATTAGGTGATAATGAACATATGAGAGAGGCTTTAGTATTAGCTTCAAAGGTTCAATCAGCAGATGGTATTGTTGGAGAATTATGTTGGTCTGATGATCCAGACTATACAGTAGGTTATGTTGCTTGCAATGGTGTATACCATCGCATTCCTAATATGAAAGAATTGGGCTCAAATATAGGGGGCCGTGTTTTCTTTGTACGGTCTGATATAGATAGTGAAAGTGTAATTGAGTATTTGGAGAGTGCTCCAGTACTTGTTCAACGGAGATAGAATGTACAAATTTTTTAAAGAACAATTGGACTCTAAGATAGAGAACCATAATTTACGAACCTTAAGAGAATACTGTCCTCTAGATGCAGTGCGAGTAAAACGAGATGATAAAGAATACTTAATGATGGCTTCTAACAATTATTTAGGCCTAACCTTTGATCCTCGTGTAATAGAAGGGGCTCTGAAAGGGACTCAAGAATATGGTACTGGCTCAGGTGGGTCTCGACTTGTGTCTGGAACATTTCCATTGTTTACAGAGCTTGAAAATGCATTGGCAAAATTTAAGAATACAGAAAAAGCGCTCGTATTTAATACAGGTTATATGGCTAATGTAGGAACAATTTCAGCTATTGCAGATAAGGACACTATTATCTTTAGTGATGCTTTAAATCATGCTAGTATCATTGATGGTTGTCGTTTAAGCAAAGCCTCCATAAAGGCTTACAGTCATTGCGATGTAGAGGAATTAAAGTATCTACTAAAACAAACGGATCTTAGTGCACGAAAACTCATCGTTACTGATGGTGTCTTTAGCATGGATGGTGATATTGCACCATTGGATAAGCTATATGAGCTGAGCCGTGAATATAATGCATTGCTCATGGTGGATGACGCACATGCTACAGGGACTATCGGCAATGGACATGGTACAGCTACCTATTTCGGTCTTGAAAAAGAGATAGATATACAACTTGGCACATTGAGTAAATCCCTTGGTTCAGTGGGGGGCTATGTGGCTGCTAATAGTACAATTGTTGATTATCTTGTTAATACAAGCCGCAGTTTTATATTTTCTACCGCATTATCTCCTGCTGATATAGGGGCTGCCTTAGCTGCACTACATGTTCTTGAATCAGATATATCCGTTTTACAGCGTTTACATGAAAATGTAAATTATATGGCAGACAAATTGATTTCCATGGGGATTAATGCTACCAATGAAACACCAATTTTCCCAATATTAATTGGGCGTAATGAAGATACACTTGCAGTATCTGAGTATCTATATGAGAGTGGTATTATTGGGACTGCTATTCGTCCCCCTACAGTACCTATTGGTGAAAGCAGAATTAGACTTACGGTGACTGCTGCGCATAATAAAGAACAAATAGATTATGTGTGCCAATCACTGCATAATGCTATGAAACAGTTATAATCATGATAATAGATAATATATTCACTAAAGACAGTAATAAGTGATAAAAGAATCCTTGGATTGGTAAAGCTGTCAAATTTAGATAAGTTGAGAAGGCTAAGAGTAGTGAATATACCGAATTGGTGAAGGTTTCATATAATTGACAGTAATACTAAATAGGCTTATAATTATGAGACCGACGCACGGGGATGTAAAGGTTTCGACAGGGGTGCGTGTGGTATAGATAGCGAGTCGGCGTTCCATGAGGCCGTTAAACGGTGGGAAAACATTTAAACGCAGAAGAAAATTTTGCATTAGCTGCATAAGCTACGTCCCTCATACTTGTGCCTACCAAGTGTGAATGGACGTCAAATCGTAGGCTGGCTTAATTCAGTTGTTCATATGAATTAGGCGAGACAATATGAACTGGGGTTGTGTAGCTTGTCTGTGAGCGGTAGCAACCTGAGACTTAAATCATAGACTGTGCTCGGAGAAGTCTATATGGCAACACTTCTGGACAGGGGTTCGACTCCCCTCATCTCCACCAATATTCAAGCTAAAGCTAGAAGATACGTATTTACTGGATAAAATCAGTAGTTACCTAATCTTCTAGCTTTTTTTAGTGTTCCTATATGATCGCTTAAATACGCATTTGTTCGCTTGAAATTTCACCATGATTTCACCATGATTTCCCCACGGAGCATAGATATTTAATTAGAAAAAAGTGTACACAAAGAATCTAAAATGTCAATAATTTTTGTCGTTTTGATTGTATGCAATGAATATGAATTTAATTAGATTTTATCTATGTTCTATAAAGGTGGAGGAGTATCGAAAAAATTGACTTTGTCTATAGAATCCTGTAAAATATATATAGATATTTATGTAATTATGACACATAAATGATTAGTTTCGTGTAAAGGAGTACAGATAATGAAGTTCCGTTATTCCCGTATGTTAGCGGCTCTCGTTGTATCCGCTGTAATGGTTGCTGGTTGTGGGAGCAATCAACAGCAAGCAGGCGACGTGAGTGTCAATGCATACAAAATTACTGCCAGTGATGCACAGGTAAATCAAACCTATGCTGGTACTGTAGTTGCAGAAAACTCTGTAGCTGTACATGCTCGTGTATCAGGTTATGTAGTTGAAAAATATGTTAAAGGTGGAGAACAAGTTGTAGCTGGTCAACCATTATATCGTATTGATTCTCGTCAATACGAAGCTACTCTTGCTAATGCAGAAGCACAAGCGGCTCAGGCTAATGCGACTTATAAAAATGCTGAAGTAGATCTTAACCGTTATGAAACCTTAGCTCAACAAGATGCTATTGCGCAACAACGCGTAGATACGCAACGCAGTACTGCAGAACAAGCTAAGGCTGCTTATGAGGCTTATCAAGCATCCGTAAAAATTGCTCAAGACAATTTGGGTGATACAATTGTATATGCTCCATATTCTGGTACATTACGTATGGATGATATCGATCTAGGGACATTTGTTCAAGCTGGCTCCACTACTTTGGTTACGATTGACTCCATTGATCCTATCTTTGTTGAATTTAGTATGACTGAACAAGAATATCTTGACTTCATGAAAAATCCAACTGGTGATGATTCCAATGGTCCAAATATTCAGTTAAAGCTTGCTGATGGTGAAACATATAATCAACCAGGCTCTATTGTTCAAGCTGCAAAAAGCCTTGACCAGTCTACAGGTAAGCTCGTGTTAAAAGCGTCCTTCCCAAATCCTGATCATTTGTTATTGCCAAATATGTTTGCCACAGTAATCTCACCTGGTCAAAAACTTAAAAATGCTATCCTTGTTCCTAGTCGCGCTATTCTTCAAATTATGGATAAAAACTTTATCTTTGTTGTAAATGCTGATGGTGTAGTAGAACAAAAAAGTGTTGAAGTTGGCGGTACAAGTGGTAGCGATACAATTATCAAAGCTGGTTTAGCACCTGGAGACACAATCATCGTTGATGGTTTGACTAAGGTTAAAAACGGTGCGAAAGTTAATGCTAAATTGCTTTCCAAAGAACAATTAAAAGCTACAAAATAGAAGGGGGCTAGATCGTGTCGAAATTCTTTATTAATCGACCTATCTTTGCCATCGTAATAGCCATTGTTATTACTTTGGTAGGTCTCATTTCTATGATGAACCTCCCGGTAGCTCGATATCCTCAAATTTCTCCACCTACAGTTCGTGTAAATACTGCCTATACTGGTGCAACGGCTCAAGTTGTAAATGATACCGTGGCTAGTGTTATTGAAACACAAATTGTAGGCGTACAAGATATGGACTATATGACATCTAGTAGCTCTAGTAATGGTAGCTACTCTTTGACTGTTCAGTTCAATCAAGGTACAGATGCCGATATGGATACGGTTAATACTCAAAACCGTGTTCAAGCAGCACTTGCACAGTTGCCTGCAGAGGTACAAGCAGTTGGTGTTACAACTACTAAATCCTCTGGTGATATGGCCTTGATTTTCTCTTTGAACTCCCCAAACGGTACATATGACTCCACATTCTTAAAAAACTATGGTACTAACTATATGATGGATGCCATCAAAGCTATTAAGGGTGTCGGTTCTGTACAAGAGTTCGGCTCTGACTATGCTATGCGCATTTGGTTAGATCCAGCGAAGATGCAAAATCTTGGTGTTACCATTTCTGAAGTAACAGTAGCTATTAAGGGGCAAAACTTACAGGCTGCGGCAGGTACAGTTGGTCAAAATCCTACTAATGGGGAGCAAGCATTCCAATATCCTATCAAAATTGAAGGTCGTCTTGTGACGCCTGAACAATTTGGCAATATTGCTATTAAAAGTTCTAATGGTAAGGTATTGCATCTAAAAGATGTTGCTCGCATTCAAATTGGCGCTAAAGGATATGACTTTATTGCTAAGTCCGCTCATAAAGAGGTTGCAGGTTTTGCTATTTCTTTACAAAATGATGCGAATGCATTAGAAACTATTGCGAATGTTAAGAAGGTACTAGATGAACAATCTAAATCTTTCCCACCAGATATGCAATATAATGTGGTTGTAGATAATACTAAATTCGTAAGTGCATCTATCAATGAGGTAGAGCATACCTTTGTAGAAGCATTGTTACTCGTTCTTATCGTAGTATATGTGTTCCTACAATCCTGGAGATCTACGATCATTCCTATGATTGCTGTTCCAGTATCCTTGCTAGGTACATTTGGTGCTTTCGTATTGCTTGGTTTTTCCATCAATACGTTAACATTATTCGCTATGGTATTGGCTATTGGCCTTGTTGTTGACGATGCTATCGTTGTAGTAGAGGCGGTAGAGTATGAATTAAAATATAATGGCTTACCTCCGAAAGAGGCGGCTATTAAAGCGATGGAAAATGTACAAGGTCCTGTAATTGGTATTGCTTTCGTATTAGTCGCAGTATTCGTACCAGTTGCCTTTATGGGCGGTATGACAGGTATCTTATACAAACAATTTGCCCTAACAATTGCTGTGTCTGTTGTTATCTCTGCAATTGTAGCTCTTGTGTTAACACCAGCGTTATGTGCTACGATGTTGAAACCTCATACGCCTAAAGAGCGTGAAGATTGGGTGCATCGTCAGTTAAATAAATTCAATGCAGCTCTAGAACGTTTCAGCAATTGGTATGGTATTCAATTGGCTCGTTTAAGCCATCGTTTGAGCTTAACTGTTATTGCTCTTTTAATTTTCGCAGGTGGTACTGGTTTGGTATTCCACTTCTTGCCTACATCCTTTGTACCAGCAGAGGATAGCGGTTATTATATGATTGCCGTTAATGAACCGCCAGGTGCTACATCTGAGCGTACGATGGCAACACTTGAAAAAATTGCTTCCTTCTTAGAAGGCAAAAATGATCCAGAAAAGCCAAAAGATGAGCAATTATTCCAAGAGGTATTTACAGTAGCTGGCTTTGACCTCTTAGGGAACGGTCAAAAATCTAGTGCAGGTGTAATCTTTGCTACTATGTCTGACTGGAAGTATCGTACTACACAAGCTACATCTATTAAAGCAATGGTTGGTCAAACCTTTGGTTTTGCTGCTCAAGGCGTACCAGAAGCAACTGTAGTTGCTTTGAATCCACCATCTATTCCTGGTTTAGGTGCTACTGGTGGCTTCAGTATGTATATCATTAATAAAGCTGGTGACAGCCCACAAGTTATGGCGGAACGTGCTAATGAATTCTTAGCAGAAGCTCGTAAGAGTCCCGCAATTCAATCTATTTACACTACCTTTGATACATCTACACCATCCTTACAATTTGATGTGAATCGTGAAAAAGCGGCTCAAGATGGTGTGGCATTAGCTGATATCTTTACTACATTGCAAGGTTTCTATGGTAGTATTCAAGTTAATGACTTCACTACATATGGTAAAAACTATAAAGTAGTAGTTCAAGCTGAAGATGCATACCGTCAAAATGCAGATCAGCTTAATATGTTAGCTGTTCGTAATAGCAAGGGCCTTATGGTTCCAGTTTCTAACTATATTACAAAGGAACAAACTGGCACACCATCTAGTATCACTCGTTTTGATAATGCCATGGCTGTACAAATCGGTGGTTCTCAAGCGAATGGTTACTCCTCTGGTGATGCCATAAATGCATTGAAAGAGGCGGCAGCTAAAACATTACCAGCCGGTTATACATATGACTGGGCAGGTCAATCTCGTGAAGAGTTGAAAGCTGGTTCTCAAACCATTATGATTCTTGGTTTAGGTCTAGTATTTGTATTCTTAATTTTGGCTGCCTTGTATGAATCTTGGAAGGTTCCATTTGCCGTATTGTTCTCCGTACCATCTGGTATGATTGGTGCTTCTTTAGTTCCATTCTTGTTGAACTTCACAGGCAGATATTCCTTAGCTAATGATATTTACATGCAGATCGGTCTCTTAACACTTGTTGGTTTGGCTGCAAAAAATGCGATCTTAATCATCGAGTACGCTAAGATCCGTGTTGACGAACGTGGTATGAACGTTGTTGATGCCGCTATCGAAGCTGCAAAAATTCGTTTACGTCCAATCTTGATGACATCCTTTGCGTTCATCCTTGGTGTATTGCCATTGGCAGTATCTACTGGTGCTGGTTCTGGTGCTCGTACATCCATGGGTATTACTGTAGTAGCAGGGATGACCACAGCTACATTGTTTGGTATCTTTATCATTCCAATGCTGTTCATCATCATTGAAACACTTGGACCTGGTATGTTTACAAACCGTAAAAAAAATCACGACTAATCATTTACATTAGATAATTTTGTAGAATGACAAAAACACGTCACTACTTAGTAGTGGCGTGTTTTTTTATATAATTTATGATATAATAATAGAGTTAAAAATCGGATTGACGTAAGTCGATATTAAGTGTGAAATTTATATAAAAGAGGTATATTATGAGTGATGTAAAAACATATGTAGCAGGTCATAAAAGCCCTGATACAGATTCTATTTGTTCTGCTATTTCCTTTGCTAATTTCTTAACACAAATGGGTACACCAGCTACTCCAGTATGTGCAGGTGAAGCAAATAAGGAAACAACATACGTATTGAATCATTTTGGTTTTGAACACCCTCAAATCGTTAAGAATTGGGAAGAATTTGCTCCAGAAGGTGGTAACTTATATTTAACAGACCACAATGAATCTAAACAAATCATTGACGGTTACAAGTCTATGAATATGTGCGGCGTTGTGGATCATCACCGCATTGGTGATTTCGAAACTGATGGTCCTGTATTTATGCGTTTAGAACCAGTAGGTTGCTCTAATACAATCATTACTAAATTGTACATGGAAAACAATCAAGAAATTCCTAAAACTATTGCTGGTTTGATGTTGTCCGCTATCATTTCTGATACTGTTTTATTCCGCTCTCCAACATGCACAGAAACAGATAAAGAAATGGCACATAAATTGGCGGAAATCGCTGGTGTAGATATCGAGTCCTATGGCCTTGATATGTTAAAAGCTGGTGCAGATATTACTGATTTGACTAACGACGACATCGTTCGTACAGACATGAAAGAATTCTCCGAAGCAGGTAAAACAATTTCTATCGGTCAAATTTCCGTTATGGATACAACAGACGTATTGGCTAAACAAGGTGAATTAGTACAAGCGTTAGAAGCTCTTCGCAGTGCTAATAACTATGATGCATCTTACATCATGATTACAAATATTCTTGATGAAAGCACTACATTGTTATTCAGCGGTGATGTAGAAGCTGTAGTAACAAAAGCATTCGAAAAAGAAGTTAAAGATAATGGTGTATTCTTGCCAAATACTATGTCTCGTAAAAAACAAATCGTACCACCAATTCTTGGTGCTATGAAATAGTATAGTAGTATACAAAGGGAAAAGAACGTTGCTTGCAACGTTCTTCTTCTCTATTTATATGATTATGAAACTATAGTATATGTAAGGGCGATAGGGGTGTTCCGATGAATTCATTATTAACAGGTTTAAATAAAGAGCAACAACAAGCCGTTCAACATACGGAAGGCCCTTTATTGATTTTAGCCGGTGCAGGATCTGGTAAAACAAAGGTTTTAACTGTTCGTATTGCACATTTATTGGCTCAAGGTGTTAATCCTTATGAAATCTTAGCTATTACTTTCACCAATAAAGCGGCAAAAGAAATGAAAAGTCGTGTAGAAGGTTTAGTAGGTGATGTAGCTAATCGAATTTGGCTCAGCACATTCCATAGCTTCTGTGCGAAATTTTTGCGTTTTGAATTAGATAACTTCTTAGGTTATAACAGTAACTTTACAATCTACGATACATCTGACTCGCAAGCTGTTATTAAGGCTGCTTTAAAAGCATTAAACCTCGACGATAAATACTATCCTGTAGGTGCTATGATTGGTGCCATATCTGATGCAAAAAATAAATTGTTATTTGCCTCAGATTTTAGAAAGCAAGCGAGAGACTTTTACCAACAAAAGGTTGCTGATGTATATGAGTATTATGAACGGGAATTGCGTAAGAATAATGCTCTAGATTTTGATGATCTTTTATTGGTAGCCGTTAAATTATTGCAGTCCAATGAGGCTGTGTTAGATAAATATAGCAAGCGTTTTCGTTATGTTATGATCGACGAATATCAAGATACGAACCATGCTCAATATTTATTGGCTAAATTATTAGCCTCTCATTGGAAAAATATTGCCGTTGTAGGTGATGCTGATCAAAGTATCTACGCATGGCGTGGCGCAGATATTCAAAATATTTTGGACTTTGAAAAGGATTATCCAAACTGCACATCTATCAAGTTGGAACAAAACTACCGTTCTACAAAGATTATTCTTGATGCAGCCAATGCAGTAATTGAAAATAACGAAGGTCGTCCTAAGAAAAATTTATGGACAGATAAGACAGAAGGGGCTAAAATTCAACATTTTACGGCTCAGTCTGAACATGAAGAAGCTGCTTTCATCGGCGATACCATCGCTAAAAAGCACGATATTCATGGTGTACCTTATGGTGATATGGCTATTTTGTACCGTACAAATGCTCAATCTCGTGTACTTGAAGAAGCACTGATTAAGAGAGCATTGCCCTATACTATGGTAGGGGGCACAAAGTTCTACGATCGCAAAGAAATTAAGGACGTTTTGGCATATCTACGTGTGTTATATAATCCATTCGATGATTTAAGTTTATTGCGCATCATCAATGTACCTAAGCGTAGTATTGGTGCTACTACAGTGGCAAAACTACAAGATTATGCTCGCTCGAATGGCACGTCCTTGTTTATGACATTAACACAGCTGCATCTAGTAGATACGATTAAAGGTAAGACAAAGGAAAAGTTAGAGGACTTTGGTATCCTTATCTTTACTCTCGTAGCTGAAATGGAAGATAGAACAGTACTAGATATTCTAGAGTCCATTTTAGATAGAACCGGTTATTTAGCTCAGTTGGAAGAAAGTACAGATCCACAAGATCAAGCTCGCGCTGAGAATATCGGTGAGCTTTTATCTGTAGCTAAAGACTTCCAAGATACAAATCCAACTGGTACAGTGGAAGACTTCTTGGAACAAGTAGCACTTGTAAATGATGTTGATTCTTTCGAGCAAGAAGAGTCTAAAGTTACATTGATGACATTACATGCTGCGAAAGGTTTGGAATTCCCTATTGTATTCTTAGGTGGCTTGGAGGAAGGTTTATTCCCTCATAGTCGCACCTTGATGAATCCTGAGGAAATTGAAGAGGAACGCCGCCTTGCTTATGTAGGTATTACTCGTGCTGAAAAGGAATTATATATTTCTAATGCCACTACGCGTACCGTATTTGGACGGACTAGCAGCTATTTACCATCTCGTTTTATCGATGAAATTCCAGAAGAGTTAGTAGATGGTTTGCGTGCTAAGCGTAAAGTACCTGATGATATTAAGCGTCATGTGCCGCAACATATGAGTGTCACAAGCCGACCAGTTACAAAGCCAATCGTTCGCAATGAAGTAATTGCCGATTGGAAGGTTGGTGATACGGCTATTCATAGCAAGTGGGGCAATGGTAAAGTCATCAATGTTGCCGGCGAAGGGGCTGGTATGAAGCTGACAATTGAATTCCCCACACAAGGTGTACGTGTAGTAATGGCAAAATTTGCACCTGTTAAGAAGGGATAAAATTTGTGTATGGCAGTTAACCTCTCTACCTTACTTGTAAGGAACGTATAGAGTGTTACTGCACTGTAAAAGGGATGTAATATGAATCCGAAAGATAGAATTAAAGAGTTACAACAAGAGCTAACTCATGCGCAGTATTTATACTACGTAAAAGATGCTCCTACAATGAGTGACTTTGAATATGATAAAAAATATCGTGAGCTTGTTGATTTGGAAACAGCTCATCCTGAATATATTGTGCCATCATCTCCAACACAACGGGTAGGCATGAAGGTGGAAGGTTCCTTTGAAAAGGTCGTTCATGGCCGTCCTATGTTGAGCTTATCTAATGTATTTAGTGCTGATGAAGTACGTGCATTTGCTAGTCGTGTAGAGAAGGAATTAGGTCATAAGCCTTCTGCTTATGTGGTAGAACTTAAAATCGATGGTTTAGCTGTTAATTTGCACTATGAGAACGGCATGTTTGTACGTGCCGTAACACGTGGTGATGGTCGCATTGGTGAAGACGTAACTGCTAATGTGCGTACTATTAAATCCATTCCTTTATATTTAGAGAATGCGCCAGAATTTATCGAGGTTCGCGGTGAAGCGTATATGCCTCATAGTGAATTTAAACGTATAAATGAAGAACGTGACGAAGAGGGCTTACCTACCTTCGTAAATCCTCGTAATGCAGCAGCCGGTTCTTTGCGTCAGCAAGATCCTGCCATTACGGCTAGTCGTAATTTAGCATTCTTTGCCTATGCAATCGGTTCTGAAGTGGGGGCTAATATTCATAGCCAAGAGGAATTATTACAAAGCTTAGAAACGTTTAAGTTTTCTGTAAACCCTCATTACCGCGTATGCAAAACAATTGACGAGGTCATAGAGGCTATTAATTATTGGGGTGAAAAGCGCCATGAGTTGCCATACGATACAGATGGTATGGTAATTAAGGTCAATAGTTTTGATGACCAAGAGGTACTTGGTAGTACTGCGAAGGATCCTAAGTGGGCAACAGCGTACAAATATCCTCCAGAAGAGGTAGAAACCGTTCTTAAGGATATTACTATCAATGTAGGACGTACAGGTGTTCTTACGCCAACAGGCGAGCTTGAATCCGTATTCGTATCTGGTACGAATGTAAGTCGTGTAACATTACACAATCAAGACTTTATCAATGAAAAGGATATTCGCATTGGTGACCACGTTATCATTCACAAGGCGGCTGAAATTATTCCAGAAGTCATCCGCGTAGTTCCAGAAAAACGTAATGGTTCTGAGGTGCCTTTCACTATTCCAAATCGCTGTCCAGTATGTGACTCTCCTACAGTTCGTCGTGAAGGTGAAGCCGCTGTTCGTTGTACTAATAAACACTGTCCTGCCATTGAAAAAGAACAAATTATCCATTTTGCATCTCGCGATGCTATGAATATTGATGGTTTGGGTCCTAGCATTGTAGAAAACTTGATTAATAATAAGTTAATCACTAATGTGGTGGATTTATATCATTTAACGGTAGATCAACTAGTTACCATGGATAGGATGGGTAAGAAATCTGCAGAAAATTTGGTGAAAGCCATCGTAGACTCTAAAACTCGTGGATTAGACCGCGTATTGTATGGCCTCGGTATTCGCCTAATTGGATCTAAAGCAGCCGGCACAATTGCTAACGTTGTGAAATCTATGGAACGATTCATGACAATTACTAAAGAAGAATTGGTGGCGGTAGAAGAAATCGGTCCTACTATGGCTGATAGTATTGTTGAATACCGTCAAGATCCTGCTCATGTAGCAATCATTGAAGGTTTAACAGCGGTAGGACTTAAAATGACTGTAGATGTTGTTGAAGCAGCAGGCAACCAAATGGAAGGCGAAAGCGTCGTTCTCACAGGTAAGCTTGAGGTTATGGGCCGCAGTGAAGCTGGTAAGATTCTTGAAGCTCATGGGGCTAAGGTGACAGGTTCCGTCTCTAAGAAAACAACCCTTGTTATTGCTGGCGAAGACAGTGGTAGTAAGCTTATTAAAGCAAATGAATTGGGTATTCGTGTTATGAATGAAGAAGAGTTTGTAGAACTCCTACGCGAACTCGGAGAAATCCAATAGACATACATTCTACAATATTTTGAAAATATATATTATTTGCTTTATAATAAATAATTATGAAAGGATGTGTCTCGATGAAAATCAGCCAAGAGGAAATTAAAAAAATCGCCTTACTTTCACGCTTGGAAGTTAAGGAAGAACATATGGCACATGTAGAAAAAGAGTTGTCCGACATCTTGACTTATGTTGCTGAACTAGATGCATTAGAACTTGATGGTGTGGAGCCTATGGCTCATGCAGTACCATTGCACAATGTATTTAGAGAGGATGAAACAAAACCATCCCTTAATCATGATTTAGCTTTATCCAATGCTCCAGAAGCAGAGGATGGGTACTTTAAGGTACCTCGCGTTGTACAAGAATAGGAGGTTTCGCTGTGGCAACAATTCATGAATTACACAAGAAACTAGTGAATAAAGAAATCAGCGCTGTTGAATTGACGAATGCTGTTATTGCACATAAAGCGAAAGTGGAACCGACTGTACATGCGTACTTATACGATTCTCATGATCGTGCTTTGGCTACAGCTAAGCTTGTAGATGAAGCAATTGCTAAAGGTGATGCTATTTCCCCATTGGCAGGTATTCCTGGTGCAATTAAAGATAATATTTGTATTAAAGATGAACCTGCAACATGTGCATCTAAAATGTTGGAAAACTTTGTGCCTCCATACAATGCATCAGTTATTGAACGTTTACAAGACAATCATTATATTAGCCTTGGTAAACTTAATATGGATGAATTTGCTATGGGTGGCTCTACAGAGAACTCTGCATTAGCTAAAACATCTAATCCTTGGAATGCTGATTGTGTACCAGGCGGTTCTTCTGGCGGTAGTGCAGCAGCTGTATCCAGCGGATCTGCTATTTGGGCTCTTGGCTCTGATACAGGTGGGTCTATTCGCCAACCAGCATCCTTCTGTGGCGTTGTAGGTTTAAAACCAACATACGGAAATGTATCTCGTTATGGCTTAATTGCCTTCGCATCTTCTTTGGATCAAATTGGACCTGTTACACGTGATGTAACAGATGCAGCGTTAGTATTAAATGCAATCTCTGGTCACGATGCTAAAGATTCAACGTCCATTCCAGGCACTCGTGTAGACTACACTACAGCACTTGTAAATGATGTAAAAAATCTAAAAATTGGTGTACCTAAAGAATTCTTTGGTGAAGGTCTCAATAGCGAAGTTCGTAAAGCTGTGGAAGAAGCTATCGAAACATACAAAAAATTAGGTGCTGAAATCGTTGAGGTTTCCTTGCCTAATTCTAAATATGCATTGTCTGCATACTATATCATCGCATTGGCAGAAGCTAGCTCCAATTTGGCTCGTTATGACGGTGTAAGTTATGGTATGCGGGTACCTGCAGATAACTTAGTAGATATGTCTACTAAAACTCGCACAGAAGGCTTTGGTCCTGAAGTACAACGCCGTATCTTGTTAGGTACCTATGTATTGAGTGCTGGTTACTATGATGCTTATTATTTGAAAGCATTGAAAGTTCGTCGCCTTATTAAAAACGAATTTGACGAAGCATTCTCCAAGGTGGATTTGATTTTGACACCAACTGCACCTAATACATCCTACAAATTTGGTGAAAAAGCTAATGATCCATTGGCAATGTACTTAGAAGATATCTGTACAGTACCAGCAAATCTTGCAGGTATTCCAGGTATTAGCATCCCAGCAGGTATGAGTAGCAATAATTTGCCAATTGGCTTACAATTACTTGGCCCTGCTATGGGTGAAGAAACATTATTACGTGCTGCTTTCACATTTGAACAAGCACGTCCGGACTGTCAATTAGTAGCACCAACTGGGGAGGTTTCTCTATGAGTAGTAAATACGAAACAGTCGTTGGTTTAGAGGTTCATACAGAGCTTAAGACTAAGTCTAAAATCTTCTGTGGTTGTACCACTGAATTCGGCGGCGATCAAAATACACACGTATGCCCAGTATGCCTTGGCTTACCTGGTGCTATGCCTGTATTAAATAAACAAGTAGTAGAATTTGCTATCAAAGTTGGTTTAGCATTGAATTGTGAAATTCTAAACTTTAACAAATTTGACCGTAAAAACTACTACTATCCGGATTTGCCTAAAAACTATCAAACATCTCAATATGATTTGCCAATTTGCTTAAATGGTCATTTGGACATTGAAGTAAATGGTGAAACTAAACGCATTGGTATTACGCGTATTCACATGGAAGAAGATGCAGGTAAACTCGTTCACAGTGGTAACACTATTTCCGATTCTAAATCTTCTAATGTTGACTACAACCGTACAGGTGTTCCTCTTCTTGAAATCGTATCTGAACCAGATATTCGTTCTGGTGCAGAAGCAAGAGCATATGTTGAAAAACTACGTTCCATCTTGCAATATTTAGAAGTATCTGACGGTCGTATGGAAGAAGGTTCCTTGCGTGGTGATTGTAACGTATCCGTACGTTTGCGCGGTACTAAAGAGTTTGGTACACGTACAGAAACTAAGAATGTTAACTCCTTAACAGCTATTCAAAAGGTTGTTGAATATGAAGCCTTGCGTCAAGCTAAGTTGATCGAAGCTGGCGGTAAAGTAGATCAAGAAACACGTACTTGGGATGATGCTCAAGGCATTACGATTGGTATGCGTAAGAAAGATGAAGAAAACGATTACCGTTACTTCCCTGAGCCAGATTTGGTACCAATTGTAATTACGGACGAAAAAATTGAAGAAGTACGCCGTGCGTTACCTGAATTGCAAGATGCTAAGATTGAACGCTTTGTATCTGAATATGGTTTGTCTCGTGAAGATGCAACAATCCTTACTGTATCTCGTAAAACTGCAGATTTCTTAGATGCTACTGTAAAAGCAGGTGCAGATGCTAAGACTGTGGCTAATTGGATGCTTGGTGACTTGTCCAAGATGATTAATGAAAGTGGTTTAACATTCGCTGAATCTAAAGTAAGCCCAGAAAACTTGGCTGGTATGATTGCCCTTATCGATAAAGGTACAATCTCTGGTAAAATTGCGAAAAAAGTTATCGTATCCATGTGGGAATCCGGCAAGGATGCTGATACTATCGTAAAAGAAGAAGGTCTTGTTCAAATCACAGATACTGGTGCTATTGAAGAAATTGTTAAGCAAGTTATTGCTAATAATCCACAACCAGTGGCAGATTTCAAAGGTGGCAATGGTAAAGCTATTGGCTTCTTAGTAGGTCAAGTTATGAAAGAATCTAAAGGCCGTGCTAACCCAGGTATGGTAAATCAATTGCTTCAAAAATACTTGAAAGACTAATTTGGCCGTTAGCCTATAGTCATATAAGCAATACAAACAAAAATATCCCCTATAGATATATGAATTCATATCTATAGGGGATATTTATTTGCATTTTTATCAGAAAAATATGGTATAATAAGTTGTATAAAATTAATTATTCTTTTGGTCATATAAAGGACGTAACGATGTCTGATCAACACAATACAAATAACAATCAAAATACATATAGAAATAATGAACGTAGCGATAGCTTTGGTGGTAATGCTCACTTCGGAGAGCCAAATACACGAGTATTATCTGATGATGAACGCCGTGACTTTGATGGTGTAACTATTGAAGAGGTAGGAGATTTTGTTCATGTGGACTCTACACCTAGTAATATGAACGAAGAGTATCAACGCAGTGAAGAGTACAATCAATATGGCCCTCATGTTAAGGTGTATAGCTTTAATAGTACAAGCTGGCTTAGTCGCATCATTTTGATTATCATATTAGCTGTTGTTTTAGCAGCAGTTGTATTCTTCGGTGGCATTATCCTCTCTGTAGTCGGGGTTGTCATTTTAGTGGGGGCTATTGTTTCCTTTATCTTTGGGCTCTTTTAATGGTATAATATATATATTATGACTAGACGGTGGCTGAGCCATTCGATGATTTAAAGGGGACCTATGAACGTAGTTTTATCCACATTAAACTCAAAATTTATACATTCCTCCCTGGCTTTGCGGTATCTGAAAGCCTACGGGCAGGCTCACGGACAGGCATACGATATAGTAGAATATACTATTAATATGCCTGTTTTACATATTCTTAGCGATATTACAGAGCGCAATATAGATGTATTGGGCTTCGCTTGCTATATCTGGAACATTGAAATGACCTTACATGTGGTGGATATGGTGAAAGCCGTTCGACCAGATATTAAAATTATCTTAGGCGGTCCGGAGGTATCTTTCACTGCCGATGAAATTCTAAATCGTTGCCATGCTGTGGATTATGTTGTACAAGGCGAAGGGGAAGAAGCTTTCTACCAACTCATTAGTGCATTACAAAATGGTAAGGATGGATTAGGAGAAGAAATCCCTGGTGTACGGGGCCGCCATATTACAGGTCAACTTATGGGATCCACTGAGGCCGTAGAGGTTAAAGATCTTAGTACCATTCCATTCCCATATGTAGAAGAGGATATGGAGGATTTAGAACATAAAATCATCTATTATGAATCCTCTCGCGGATGTCCATTCTCTTGTCAGTATTGCTTATCTGGTAATAAGAATACAGTGCGGTTCTTCCCACAGGAGAGAACCTTCAAAGAGTTACAATGGTTTATCGACCATAAGGTAAAGCAAGTTAAGTTTGTAGATAGAACATTTAACTGTGCACCACATCACCATCGTCCATTGATGGAATTTATGCGAGATGCTAATACAGAGACGAACTTCCATTTAGAAATGGAACCTGAGCTCATGACGGAATGGGAAACAAATATTCTCTGTGAAACACCGCCAGGGCGTATTCAAATCGAAGTGGGCGTACAAAGTACACATAAGAAAACCTTAGATGCTATTAACCGATATAACGATTGGCCGTACATTCAAAAGGCAATTAGACCTATTATTGAAGCAGGTAGAACTCATGTTCATATGGATTTAATTGTAGGCTTACCTTACGAAAATAAAGCACGATTTGGATTATCCTTCAACGATTTATTTAGCTTACAACCTCATGCGCTGCAAATAGGGTTCTTGAAACTTTTAAAAGGCTCTGGTGTACGCCGCATGAAGGAATACCAATATATTAGTGATCCGTTAGCGCCATATGAGGTTTTGAGCACTCATGTATTACCATATAATGATGTACGCTTCTTAAAGCACTTTGAAGATGTATTTGAACGCTTCTATAATAGTGAGCGTTTTAGAACAGTCTTTGGCTATATTGGTAGCAAGCTCATAAAGGAACATACTGACACATCTATAACTGGTGAGGATACAGCAACAAATCATGTACCGACTATGAAAAAGTATGATCCTACCAATGTGGAGCCTAAAAAAGACGCTTTTTCTTATTTTTGTGAAATGACACAAGCTTGGCTCGATGCTGACAATCACAAGGTTAACTTGAAAGATATCGACCAAATCGAGTTCTTATATAATTTCTTTTTGTCTAAAGGCGACAATGTGGCCGCTGAATTACTACAGTACGATACACTTGTTAGCTATCGTGGTAAGGTTCGTAGCGAAGCTGTTGGTTTGCCAAAACAAACAAAGGAACTTTTACAAGAAGGGGAATCATTCTGGCGCAACGAAGAAATTGCATCTCAGTATATTCCAAACTATACCTTCAAAGAATGGCGCAAAATTCGCCAACAATATGTAGAAATGCCAATGTCTGAAGATACGGCACATGTATTAGGCATAGAGAATGTACCTAATACACCATTTACAGTAATTATCGACGTTAATAAAGAGGTAAAACCCTTTATACGTCCTGAAATAGAGGCTTGTTAAATTTTACAAGCGATGATTGGTTAGTTAAATAGGAGTGTTATGACCGATACAACGAGACCAAAACGATACCGCATGGTATCTAAATATTATAAAGAAACCTATGGGGAAAAGGTTTATAAATTGCCTGTTGCCTTACCGCTAACTTGTCCAAATCGAGATGGTTCGGCGGGCGTAGGGGGCTGCACCTTCTGCGGTGAAATCGGTGCGGGCTATGAAAATCGTCCTGCGTGGATGACAGTGCGCATGCAATTAGAGGAAAATATTGCTCACATAGGTCCTAAATATAAGGCGAAAAAATTTATACCTTATTATCAAAACTTTAGTAATACTTATTTGGGACTTGATGATTTTAAAAGCTATATGGAGCAAGGCTGCATCGACGAAGCAGTAGGTATCGCCATTGCTACGAGACCAGATTGTATTGCCGATGAATATTTAGACATATTGGCTGACATTAGAGATCGCTTTCAAAAGGATATCTATATTGAATTAGGATTGCAAACGGTCAATTATGATACATTAGAGAAAATTAATCGAGGCCATGATTTAGCTCAGTTTATTGATGCTGTATTGCGGATTAAGAGATATGGATTTAATGTAACAACCCATATGATAGTAAATCTTCCATGGGATACTATGAAAGATACCATCGAAGGAGCCCGTATCTTATCAGCCCTCGGTGTCGATCAAGTTAAATTACATGCCTTGTATATCGTTAAAAATACATTGATGGCCAAGTGGTACCAAGAAGGTCAGTTCACCTTAATCAGTGCAGAAGAATATGCTGACCGTGTAGTCAACTTTATCCGTCATTTACACCCTGACATTGTCCTACAACGTCTTGTAGGACGAGCGCCTGAAGATAATACACTCTTTACAAATTGGTCTATGGGATGGTGGCGCGTACAAGACTTAATTGATGATAAATTAGACGAACTGGATGCTCATCAAGGTGATTTATGTGATTATTTAAACGGCAAAGCTGTTCGTAAGTTTATAGATTAGGAGGTTATATGAGCGAACAAGTATTTACATTTCCTACATATGACCTAGCACAATCCATACTAGGTCAACATAATCGATATTTGCATATGATGCTTGAAGTTATCTCTGCAGATGTAGTGGCACGCGGGGATACTGTGGTTATCAAGGGCAATGAAAAGCAAGTAGAGGCCCTGTATCGTACGTTAGAGGAACTGGTATTTTTATATCGTGAAGGCAGCACCATCACTGAGTCCCAAGTTCGTATTGCGGCAAAACTCGTAGCGAACGGTAAAGCTGATGCTGTACATACTATGTTTGAAGATACCTTATCCGTTAATATGCGCGGTAAAAATATTACGCCTAAAACGGAAGGTCAGAAATACTATGTAGATAGCATCCGTAAAAATACCATTACCTTTGGTATAGGCCCTGCCGGTACAGGTAAAACATTCCTAGCCGTAGCGTTAGCCGCATTCTATTTAAAAAACCGCAATGTAGATAAAATTATTTTGACTCGTCCTGCTGTAGAGGCTGGTGAACGATTAGGCTTCCTACCTGGTGAATTACAAGACAAAGTAGATCCTTATTTGCGACCTCTTTATGATGCATTACATGAAATGTTTGGCATCGAGCAAGTACAACGCTTTATGGAACGCGGTACTATCGAGGTAGCACCATTAGCATATATGCGTGGGCGTACCTTAGAAAACGCCTTCGTTATTCTAGACGAAGCTCAAAATACGACGGCTGAGCAGATGAAGATGTTCTTAACCCGTTTAGGTAACAACTCTAAAATGGTAGTCAACGGTGATAAGACACAAATTGACTTGCCACCACGTGTTGTATCTGGTCTTGGCGAGGCTGAAAAGGTATTGCGTCATGTACCTGGTATTAATATGGTTTACTTTAGCGATCAAGACGTTGTTCGTCACGATTTAGTTGGTCGTATTGTAAAAGCTTACGATCAGTATCATGAACGCAAATTAGCTGGTGAGACTGCGGAAATTAACGCAGCATCCAAAGAGCATGTAGTGAAAGGATAAGCATGTATATACATATTAGCTATGATGAAGGAATTCAAGAGGATTCCAATATTGAGGCTGTTATACGCAAGGTCTGTGATGAAGTGAGTCGCGTATATGGTCTTGAAGAAGATGAAATGAGTATTTTACTCTGCGATAATGCTAAGATTCACGAGCTCAATAAGGAATATCGCGGCATCGATAGACCTACCGATGTATTGTCCTTTGCCCTTAATGAAGGGGATGACTACGAAGGCAGTGAAGAGGAACATCACTTACTTGGTGATATGATTATTTCCTTAGAGCGCACTCGTGAACAGGCTATCGAATATGGACATAGCTTTGAACGAGAACTAGCGTATTTAACGACTCACAGTTGCTTACATATCTTAGGCTATGACCATATGAACGATGAAGATAAAAAAGAGATGCGTACTGAAGAAGAATTTATCTTAGGTAATCTCGGTTATGTGCGGGAGGATGCACCATATAATGAATAAGAACGAACATTTTAAATCTGGCTTTGTTGCCGTTGTAGGACGCCCTAATGTTGGTAAATCTACATTAATTAATGCCCTTATTGGCGATAAAATCGCTATCGTATCCGATAAGGCTCAAACAACGCGTAACCGTATTATCTGTGTATATACAGATGAGGCAAAACAAATCGTTTTCATGGATACACCAGGTGTACATAAGCCAAAACATAAATTAGGTGAATTCATGGTAGATGCTGCCATTGAGTCCTTGAAAGAAACGGAAGCTGTTTTATTTGTAGTAGCAGGCAATGAAAAGCGAGGACCTGGGGACAACTTCATTATTGAACAATTGAAACGTGTAAAGGTTCCTGTTTTCTTAGTTGTTAACAAGATTGATACCCTCAAAAAAGAGGAGCTTTTAGAAGCCATCGTGTCTTATCAAGATGCATATCCATTTGCAGGGGTTATTCCTATTTCTGCAAAGGATAAAGAGAATCTAAATGAAGTTCTAAATGTATTAGAAGAAACTTTACCGGAAGGTCCACAATACTTCCCAGAGGATATGATTACGGACCAACCAGAACGTCTTATCATTTCCGATATTGTTCGTGAAAAAATCCTATTGGCTACACGTGATGAAATCCCTCATGCTATCGCTGTAGACGTAGATGAAATGAAAACACGTGATGATGGTACAACCTATATCCGTGCTACTATTTACTGTGAACGAGACTCTCAAAAGGGCATTATCATCGGTAAGAAAGGTGCCTTGTTGAAACAACTCGGTGCTGAAGCCCGTGTAGATATTCAAAAACTATTGGCTACAAAGGTGTACTTAGACCTTTGGGTTAAGGTAAAAAAGGATTGGCGCAATAAATCCGGCATGTTATCTGAACTTGGTTATAGAAAATAATTTTTGCTATAATAAAAACTAACTCGTTTTCCCTATTGTATGAAAGGAATTAAGATGGATAGTGTAGATGGCCTGTTACCCATAGGGTTTGGTCTTGTATGTATATTTTTAATTAACTTTTTTGTGGTCGCAAAGTTCTCCTTTGCTCGACTTCGTAAAGAGCATGTTGAGGATATGGATATCCTTTTAGAGAAGGATCGAGAGTTTTTATTAAAACTCTATCAAAACCCTGAGTATTTTTTAAATACGACACAGTTTTTGATTTTATTCTTTATTTTAGCTCTTGCTGGTACAGGTACCTATGTATTTGATAACATCGTAGATCAACTTGTAGCAGTATTTAATGTGCATAGTACATGGATGCACTTCGTACTAGATATACTTTTATTGTTATTAATTAGCTTAATCGTTTTAATTTTTGGTGAAATCGTACCTAAAGCATTGGGCTTATCGTTCCCAACAAAGTATGTAAATACCTATAGCCGTATCGTAGTAGCTGCTGGTCGTTTGGTATATCCGTTCATTTGGATTGCTAGCAAAATCTCCACTGTTATTTTGGGCTTTTACAAAACAAAATATTTAACAGAGCTAGACCTTGTGTACTCTGAAGAAGAGATTCGTATGATGATTTCTCGAAGCCATGAAGAAGGTCAACTAGACCAAGTGGAATCTGAGTTAATCGACAATGTATTTAACTTTGTAGACCGTAGAGCTAAAGAGGTTATGGTACCGCGTCAAGATGTGGACTGCATTTTCGTTGAAGACGGTTACGATGAAGCGATGAAATTTATTCGCTCTAAGGCTCATACCCGTTACCCTCTATGTGTGGAGGATAAGGATCATATCATTGGTCTAGTTCATATTAAGGACCTCATGGAACGTCCTAACCAAGCGCGTAAGGATTTGCGTAATGTAAAACGAGATATCTTAACTGTGCCAGAGGTAATGAAGTTATCCACACTGCTACAATACATGAGAACTCGTCGTATCTATCAAGCTATTGTTGTAGATGAGTACGGTGGTATGGTTGGTCTCGTAGGTCTTGAAGATATTATCGAAGAGCTCGTTGGGGATATTCAAGATGAACATGAACCACACTTACCAGCTAAAATTGCTTATGCAGATGGATCCTTCGAGTTTGATGGTAAGGTCCTCGTAGACGAAGTAGAGGAAATGATGGACGTTGAAATCGACGATTCCGATTCTGATACAATTGGGGGCTATGTATTTGGTCTCTTAGAACGGACACCAATCGTTGGTGATACTGTGGATGCATTGGGATATACCTTTGAAGTAACACAAATGCAAGGCTATCGCGTTTCTCGTATTAAAGTAACACCTTTACCTGAAGAGGAAATAACGGAAGAAGAACATGAAGAAGCTTAATGGTGGTTTTAACACACCTGCCATCGTCATTAGTCGAAAAAAACATAAGCTATACTCTGTATTTACCTTTATCACACCTAGCTTAGGGCTAATTCGTGCATCCATACCACATAAGCGTATGATGACTATGCGTAACAGTTCATATTTACGTCCCTTTAGTGCCATGTATATCACAGTGGTACCTGATGGTGAATATGTAAATGTTACACAAATTGATGGTTCCTATGTGGTAGAATCATTAGATGTGAATTTAGATAATATTGCTTATGCTGCAGTGGCCAGTGAGCTCATTCAAGAACTTTTTGCTATGTATGATGTAGATCGCAAGGTGTTTGATACCGTTGTAAACTATTCCAAGCAAATACGGCGCCGCAATGTACAGCTAGGAACGATAATGCTAGGATGGCAATTACTATCCCTCGCAGGGGTTGTGCCTAGGGCTAATGCTTTTACTCATCAAGATGGTATTGATCCATTTTGGTTGCAGGTACGAGAAACGACGAATCTCAGTATTTCTCCTTCTGTAAAAGCTGGATTACCTCAAATTCTTTCTTACCAGTGGGGCGAAGACACGCCTATAGAACTTCCCAAAACAATATGGAAGGAACTAGAAAAACTACTATTTGCATACTGCGAGCAAGAAATAGGAAAACAACTACAAAGTGTTAAGTTTTTGAACTCCATAATTTAATGATAGTCAAAAGGCAGTTTGAGAAATCAAACTGCCTTTTTTACATGTTATGAGATGTTAAATGGAGATATCATTTTCCAGTAAGCATAACTACTATATATTTTCTGTATCTCAAGACACGTATGAAAAAATATAATACTAATAGACATATGTACATCTGTAGTTGACACTTTTAATAACAATTATTTATAATATAACAATGTTATATTATATGTTTTTATAGGAGGTCATTATGCAGCTTTTGGGAAATCTCAAAATACATTTTCTAGCGCTCGTACTAACTGTAGTCGCTGAATTTATAGGCATAAAAAAGCTAGGTCCTGTTGTATTATTGCCATTATTGTACACATTGATTCTAGGTTTATTAATTTCTATTCCTAAGTTTAAAATCCTTACTATTAAACAGATGGAAAAATCTGCAGATTATATCGGTATTGCCGTTATGATTTTGATGGTAAAAGTAGGTTTAGGTATCGGACCAAATCTTGGTATTCTTACAAGTGCTGGCTGGGCATTGTTATTACAAGAGCTTGGTCATTTCTTTGGTACTATTGTATTTGGTTTACCTGTGGCATTATTAGTTGGTATGCGTCGAGAAGCAGTAGGTGCTTGTTACTCCGTAGACCGTGAACCAAATGTAGCGATTATTATCGACAAATTTGGCTTTAGCTCTCCCGAGGGCCGTGGTGTTATGGGCATGTACATCTGTGGTGTTCTTATTGGCGCTATGTGGTCTTCTGTATTAGCAGGTATGTTGGCACAATCTGGTTGGTTCCATCCTTTGGCATTAGCTATGGGTGCTGGTGTAGGTAGTGCTAGTATGATGGCTGCGGCTACGGCACCAATTGTAGCTGTATATCCTGAGTTTGAACAACAAATTATGGCTCTTGCAGGGGCAGCAAACTTGTTGACTACAGTATTAGGCGTTTACTTCGGCCTATTTATTTCCTTACCGGTAATGGAAAAAGCTTATAACTTCTTTACTGGTCGCACACGTGAACAAGATTTAGCAGAGGAGGCAGCAAATCATGAGTAAAAGCGAAAAAATTACACAATTTGTCATCGTTATCTGTATTGCTGCTATCATTACTGCAGTAGGTAATGTAATGGACGGTAAACATCTATTTGGTGATAGCTTAGTTGGCGTAGCTATCTTAGCAGTCCTTGCTACAATTGGTGCTTTGATCTCTTACTTGCCATACGCTAATAAATTACCTATGGTATTCTGGGTTTCCTTAGTCGGTGTTGTTGCATCCTTACCAGGTATGCCTGGCCAAGAATGGATTATAGCTAAAACTAGCCAAGTAACATTCCTTGCTACTACAACACCAGTACTTGCTTATGCAGGTTTATCCTTAGGAAAAGACCTTGGTGCATTCCGTCGCTTATCTTGGCGCATTATTCCTGTTGCACTAGCTGTAACAGCAGGTACTTTCATCTGTGCAACAGCATTAGCCCAATTAGTACTTCACTTAGAAGGTTTAATTTAATACTAAATCATAATGTTAGATGTCTAAATTATGTTAAGATATAATTATAGATTTATATTTTAGAAGATATCTATACATCATGATGAGATGATCGACCGTATTTTATACGGTCGATTTTATAAAGGAGACATTATGAGCCGTATGACAAAGGAAGAAGTAAAACAACGTGTTTGTAAAGCTATTGTTGATGCACAACCGCGGTTACGAGAATTAGCTGAATCTATTATGGCTGAACCTGAACTAGGTTTTAAAGAGGTAAAAACCTCTAAGAAGGTTCAAGCTATGTTTGATGAACTTAGTATTTCTTATACTACAGGGCATGCATTGACAGGTGTAAAAGGTCGTATGAAAGGCCGAGATAGTAAATATACGGTTGCAATGGTTGGGGAATTAGATGCTATTCTGTGTCCTCGCCATCCTCGTGCTGATGATTTAACAGGCGCTGCCCATTGCTGTGGTCATAATATACAAATTACCAATATGTTAGCTGTTGCTATAGGCTTACAAGCTGTGATGGATCAACTCGGTGGGGATGTCGTATTATTTGCTGTTCCTGCAGAGGAAATGATTGAAATTGATTACCGCAATAAATTGCGTGAACAAGGTAAGCTTAAGTATATGGGTGGTAAGCAACAGCTCATCTATGAAGGTGCTTTTGATGATATCGATATGGCTATGCAAATGCATGTAGAGACAGCTAAAACACCAGCTGGTGAGATGGGACTAGGCAGCACCTCCAATGGATTCGTATCTAAATTGATTGAGTATCACGGTAAGGTAGCTCATGCGGCTCAAGCTCCTCATGAAGGTATCAATGCCCTTAATGCTGCTTTGATGGGCGTTATGGGGGTTAACTCCATTCGTGAAACTTTCAAAGAAAGCGATTATTTTAGATTCCATCCAATTATTAATCAAGGTGGTACATTGGTAAACTGTGTACCTGATTATGTACAAGTTGAAAGCTATGTGCGTGCCTCTAATATTCAAGCTATTGTAGATGGTAACCATCGTGTTAATCGTGCCTTGAAAGCTGGTGGCGATGCAGTAGGCGCCACATGTGTTATCAAAGACTTACCTGGTTATTTACCAATGCGTAATGATGAACGTATGAATGCATTATTACGAGAAAATTCAAATCCTATTTTTGGTGAAGCCAATGTATATCAAGGTCCACATATTACAGCTAGTACAGATATGGGGGACGTATCTCACTTGATGCCTGTTATCCACCCTTGGGTTGGTTGTATTAGTGGCGTATTACACAGTGCAGAATATGAAATCTCTGTGCCTGATGTAGCGTACATTAAAACGGCACAAGCCTTGGCTATGACAATCGTAGACCTACTATACGATGATGCCGCAGGTGCTAAAGATGTATTAGATAACTTTACACCAGCATTAAATAAACAAAGCTATATTGAACTCTTAGATAATATTGCTAAGGGCGAATAAAATAAACCACCTATCGAAGATGAATTGATTATCTTTGGTAGGTGGTTTACAATTTATTTATATAACTATAATGGTTTATTTAAATATGATTTAACATGACTATTATTTTATATAAGAGTTATGTAAAACTAGCTAGGAGGTAAGTCTGTTAAATGATAGATAAGTTTGATTATACTTTTGGGATAGTATTATTTATTTTGCTTTGGGATCTTCGTGCGTATTATAAAAATGTATTACAACAGAATTTAACTCGTAAGCAACAAGAATGGGTAAATAATATGCGATACCCATATTTATATAAATTTACAAATTTAGTAAGTATAGTTGCTTGTATTGGTTTTTTAATATTCTATATGTTCTTTAATTTTGGATATGCTTATTTTTATCCATTAGGTGCAGTTCTAGTAACTCACTTTTTTAAAGATTTCATCAGAAATATACAGAAAAAGGAATCTAGTACATATAAAGATGGACGTAATGAAAATTATATATACATAATTGGAATCGTGTTTATCTTATGGATTATATTTCACTAATTTAATAATGCTATTAAAATACACTTTTATTTTATGGCCGTAATATCTCATTAGAAAGAAGACAAATGGAAAAACAAATAGTAAATATATTTTTACTTTTAGGTTTTAATTATTATATGATTAAATCTTGGGGTACACGAAAGGTTACAATTTTAACACTAATTGGCAACTATTTCTTAATCAGTATTTTAATAGAATCGTATTTTGGGTTACCTAAATTCATTGAGGACTTTAATGCACTATTTATGCTTGGAATAGGTATGGTAGGTACTTATATCTTATGGCGTAAAAATAAAGCTGGAACACTAACGGAGTATGAAAAAAGAGGATGGATTCTGACTCGTACTTTCTTAGTATTATTTGTCTTAGCTGTATTAGTAGGTGTATTAGTTTTTTTGTTTATGGAGTATATTTATGGAATATATATCTAGAACTAGGTTTATTGCTTTTAATAGCTCTTGGTTAAACAATTATAGTGTTCTTAGAGATTGACATTCATCCCCCTGTATTGCTACAATATTGTGTATAATATATGCGATGAAGCAGAGTAGTAAACCTCTCTAGCGAGTGAGGATGGTGTAAGCTCACATTTGGTTGAAGGCGCTGTAGAGCATTGGCAGGAACGCAGGTATCTGTTAGTAAAGGCCAACATAGAAAAAAGAGGGCGCAAGCCAAATAGGGTGGAACCGCGGGTATACTCGTCCCTGTAACGTTTTTCGTTACAGGGACTTTTTTGTTTGTAACGAAATGGTTGATTTTATGTCGGTTGTGTAAAGTGGAGGCAGCAATGACATTTCAAGAGATTATTTTAAATCTACAAAAATTCTGGAGCGATCAAGGTTGTATCGTTCAAAATCCATATGACATCGAAAAGGGTGCAGGTACAATGAACCCTGCTACATTCTTGCATGCAATTGGTCCTGAACCATGGGCTGTATGTTATGTAGAGCCTTCTCGTCGTCCAGCAGACGGTCGTTATGGTGATAATCCTAACCGTTTGTTCCAACATCATCAATTCCAAGTTATCGTGAAACCATCTCCAGATAATATCCAAGAATTGTATTTACAATCCTTGGCAACTCTTGGTATTCATGCTGAAGATCATGACATTCGTTTTGTAGAGGATAACTGGGAGTCTCCAACATTGGGCGCTTGGGGCCTTGGTTGGGAAGTATGGCTCGACGGTATGGAAGTAACGCAGTTTACATATTTCCAACAAGTTGGTTCCATCGACTGTAAACCGGTTTCCGTAGAAATTACATACGGTTTAGAACGTTTGGCTATGTACATTCAAGGCGTAGAAAACGTATATGACCTTAAATGGAATGAAAACGTTACATACGGTGACGTTTGGCATGCTAACGAAGTTGAGCAATCCGTTTACAATTTCGAATTAGCAGATACAGATATGCTTTTCAAATTGTTTGATATGTACGAAGCAGAAGCAAAACGCGTTTGTGCAGCCGGTTATGTACTACCAGCTTACGACTATGTATTGAAATGTTCCCACACATTCAACTTGCTTGATTCCCGTGGCGCTATTTCTATCAGTGAACGTACTGCTTTCATTGGCCGCGTACGTGCATTAGCTCGTATTTGCGCACAACAATACCTCGCTAAACGCGAAGAATTAGGTTTCCCACTTTTGAAAGGAGATAAATAAGATGGCAAAGGATTTATTATTTGAAATCGGTGCAGAAGAAATTCCTGCCGGCTTTATGCCAAATATCTTAGGTCAATTGAAACAATTGGCTGAAACAAAATTAAATGATGCCCATCTTCCTTTTGAAAGCATCGCAACATACGGTACACCACGTCGTTTGGCTCTTATCGTGAAAGGTCTTGCTGATACATCTGCTGAAATCAGTGAACGTCATAAAGGCCCTTCTGCATCCATCGCATACGATGCCGACGGCAATGCTACAAAAGCAGCTATCGGCTTTGCTCGTGGTAAAGGTCTTGATGTAGCTGATCTTGTTGTAGAAGACGGTTATATCTACGCTGAAACTAAAACTGCCGGTGTACCTGCAAAAGATATTGTTACAGACATGTTGCCACAATTGATTACAGGCCTTAACTTCCCTAAATCCATGCATTGGGGCAATCTAGATGCTAAATTTGTACGTCCAGTACGTTGGCTTGTAGCATTACTTGATGAAGAAGTAATTCCTGTAGAATTTGCTACTGTAAAATCTGGTAATGTAACACGTGGTCATCGCTTCTTAGGTGCTGATGAAATCACTATTAAGAATGCAGCATCCTATGTAGACACATTAAAAGAAAACTTTGTTATGGTTGATCAAGACGCACGTCGTGAATTGATCTCTAAACAATTACATGATATTGCAGCTTCTAAAAATGCATCCATCGTTTGGGATGATGATTTGTTAGAAGAAATCAACTATCTTGTTGAATGGCCTACAGCATTGTGCGGCGGCTTTGAAGAGTCTTACTTGGCACTTCCAGATGCTGCTATCATTACGCCTATGAAAGACCATCAACGTTACTTCCCATTGGTTGACCAAGATGGTAAATTGTTGCCAATGTTCTTAACGGTTCGTAACGGCTCTGATCATTCCATCGAAGTAGTTCAAGCTGGTAATGAACGTGTATTGCGCGCACGTCTTGATGATGCTAAATTCTTCTTTAACGAAGACCGGAAGAAGCCTCTTATCGACCGTCAAGATGGTTTGACTAAAATCGTATTCCAAGAAGGTCTTGGTAACTTAGCAGATAAAACTGAACGCTTGCTTAAATTGGGCCGTGTATTTGGTGAAGAATGTGGCTTGCACGAAGATGCAGCTGTTGTATTGGAACGCGCTACAGAGCTTGCTAAAACTGACCTTACAACAGGTATGGTTACAGAGTTCACAGAATTACAAGGTGTAATGGGGAAAGAGTACGCTTTACTTGATGGTGAATCTCCTGAGGTAGCAGAAGCTATTTTTGAACAATATTTACCACGTTTTGCAGGCGATGTATTGCCTCAAACTGAAGCAGGTAAAGTATTATCCATCATCGATAAAGTAGATAACATCGTTGCTACTTTCAGCCGTGGTTTAATCCCTACAGGTTCTCAAGATCCATATGCATTGCGTCGTCAAACAATTGGTATCTTGAACATCTTACTTGGTAGTGAGTGGAACATCAGCTTGCGTCCAATCTTCAAAGCATCTATGGAGTTATTGAACGTAGCTGCTGACAAACAAGAAGAATTGCTTAACCAAGTTGAAGAGTTCTTCACACTTCGTTTGAAAAATATCTTCCTTGATCGTGAAGTGCCTCATCATGTCATCGACTTGTTGTTGTCTAACAACGAATTGTCCGTTGCTGATGCAGAAGGTCTTGTAAACGCATTGTTAGCAAATCGCATCGATGAAAATGTTGAGCTTGTTCAAGCCTATACTCGTATGTATAATCTTGTAAAAGATGTGGAATATACAGGTGTTAATACCGACTTGTTGAAAGAAGATGCTGAAAAAGCATTATTCGAAGCTGCTTCTAAAGCTTCCGAAGCTAGCCTTGCTGCATGGGAAGCAAATGATTACACTGCTGTTGTAGCTGTTCCTGCTACTTTAGTTCCAGCCATCAACAAATTCTTTGAAGATGTAATGGTTATGGACAAAGACGAAGCTATTAAAGCTAACCGTTTACAACTTGTTCGCTTGGCTTACAGCGTAATGGCTATTATCGGCGATATTAGCGCATTGAAATAATTTATTGGGTAAAAGATAGATAAAACTTTTACAGTAATATATGAAAGAAGAGGTACCATTTGGTACCTCTTTTTGCTTTTACGAAGAATATACAAATTTTATGCAGGATTTTTTGAGGCCATGGCGAATATCTTATAATATACAAAGTTGTATGAGGAGATAACTGTCATGAATCATGATGAATTATATAAAGCCTTATGTAAGGTGCCAAATGGTAAAGAAAAGTCTCGTGATAAAATAATTATAGAATTATATATGCGATCTGAAGGAGCATCTCAAAAACAATTGGTAGATGCTCTTAATATGCGTCCTGCTACAGTATCAGAGCAGACCGATATTCTTATTGAATTAGGGTATGTCACAAAGCACATCGATTATATGGATAAACGAATTTCCGTAGTAGGGCTCACTGAAGAGGGGAAACGATTGGGTAAATCACTATTACATTCATATGACCAATTTCTTAATGTACTATTTTCTGATTTTTCTGATGATGAAAAAGATGATTTATACCGCTTGTTAGGTAAGTTAAAGCGCCCAATTTTAAGTAAATAATCAGTTTCTTAAAATTATATAGAAAATACTTGCGAACAGTACGTGATTTATGATACTATATTGCTGTTAATTTGAGACAGTCCGCTGCCTATAAGGTGTAGGTATTGAATGTCTGCAAACAGGAGGAAACAATGAACATTATTAACGTACTTGAACAAGAACAACTTCGTACAGACATCCCTACTTTCCGCGCTGGTGACACAGTTCGCGTACACGTAAAAGTAGTGGAAGGTTCTCGTGAACGTATCCAAGTATTCGAAGGTTTGGTAATTAAACGTCAAAACGGTGGCGTACGTGAAACTTTCACAGTTCGTCGTATTGCATCCGGTGTAGGTGTAGAACGTACATTCCCACTTCACAGCCCACGCTTAGCTAAAATCGAAGTTATGCGCCGTGGTGTTGTTCGTCGTGCTAAATTGTACTACTTACGTAACCTTACTGGTAAAGCTGCTCGTATTCGCGAAAAACGCTAATGTTCATAAAAGGCTGCCGTTGGCAGCCTTTTATTTTTGCTAAAATTTAGATATGAAAGGAAATACTATGGCAGATTCACCTATCGTACATTGGTTCCCTGGGCATATGGCGAAAGCCACACGTATGATTACGGAGTATATAAAAAAGGTAGATGTAGTTATCGAGTTACTAGATGCGCGTATTCCTCGTTCTAGTGCAAACCCTGTAATCACAGAGCTGGTTGGTCAGAAACCTCATATCGTACTGTTAAATAAAGTAGATTTAGCAGATCCTAAAGCCACAAAGGAATGGACTGAATTCTTTACTAAACAAGGCATTACGGTATTGGCTATTGATTCTAAGTCTGGCAAGGGTAATAAGAAGTTAATATCTACTGTAGAGCGTTTGAGCAAGCCTATCATCGATCGTTGGGTAGCAAAAGGCATTCGTAGTCGTTCTGTACGTACTATTATTTTAGGTATTCCTAATGTAGGTAAATCTACGTTAATTAACTCCTTAGCTGGTTCTGCAGCAACACGTACAGCTAACAAGGCTGGTCATACACGTGGTCAACAATGGGTTAAAATTGGTAAGAACCTTGAATTGCTTGATACACCAGGCGTATTATGGCCTAAATTAGAGGACCAACGCGCAGCGGCTCGCCTTGCTATGACGGGTGCTGTTTCTGATGATGTGTACGACTTAGAGCATGTTATTAAACAGCTAATTAATCACTTATTGACGAATACACCAAATATTTTGGTTGAACGTTATAAATTAAAAGAAGAAGAGATGACAGATGTGGATACTATTCTTGAAAGCATCGGTCGTCGTCGTGGTTGTCTCGTTAGTGGTGGCGTAGTAGATTTTGATAAAGCACGCCGCATCATTTTGCAAGACTATCGCAATACTAAACTTGGTACAATTACACTAGACAAAGTAGATGAAGAACCATACTATCCTGAAGATGGTGAGGAAACACAAAATGGATAAGGATACATTTAGTAAATTAAAAGTAGCAGATATAAAAGCTCTTTTTGAAACTGAACAAGCCTTAGAGATTTTGTCTTTAGCTCAAGAGGATACTCGTACTTCTGTACAAAAATTGGCCGCTTCTTACATTAAGCGTCAAGAAAAAGAGTTAAAAGAACAGCAACGGCTCATGAGCATGTATGACTATGAAGGCATGTTCTACGATCAAGGTATGTATCATGTAGCTGGTGTTGATGAGGTAGGTCGTGGCCCTATTGCAGGACCTGTAACGGTAGCTGCCGTTATATTGCCGCCTATGACATTAATTCCTGGTTTAAATGACTCTAAAAAGCTAACCGAAGAAAAGCGTGAAGCCCTCTACGATATCATCATGAAAGAAGCTGTAGCAGTTAGCTGTATTTCTTACGGCCCAGAAAAGATTGATGAGCTTAATATCTATGAAGCAACGCGACAAGCGATGTATGAAGCAATTCGTACACTTAGCGTACCTGCGGAAGCAGTAGTAGCAGATGCTATGAAATTACCTGATTTAACGATTCCTGTGGAATCCATTATTAAAGGGGATAGTAAAAGCGCTAATATTGCTGCTGCATCAATCATTGCAAAGGTTACGCGAGATCGATATATGAAGAGCCTTGATGACGAATACCCTGGCTATGGATTTGGTATCCATAAAGGTTATTATACGGAGTTACATAAAGAAGCTGTTGAACAACAAGGGGTAACACCACTTCACCGTAAGAGCTTTGAACCTATTAAATCTATCGTACGTTGGGTTAAACCTGAGTGATTATTAATAAACTTATTTTATGATTCGACTATTAAGTTAACTTCTATATTTGTATTAATTGTATTAGTTGTATCATTATAAATCGCATATAGTTCATAACCGTAAAGAGGTTCCTATTGGTCACCGATGTGACTATTAGGAACCTCTTTTGTATTTACTTTTATAGTCTCCATACTCTACGCTACAAGTAAGTGTTACCTGTTGAAAGTTTAGATGTAGATTGAGTGATAACTATTCTATAAATTATTGTAGTTACTACATGTAAATAGGAGGTATATATGAAAACGATTAGTACAGGTAAAGCATTTAATGAACTCGATTCCAAGGAGCTAGGAAAATGGGGAGAACGGGTGGCCATTAAATATATTGAAAAAATAGGCCTTACTGTAGTAGATACGAATTATCGAACTAGATTAGGTGAAATCGATATTATTGCTAAACGTGATTTAGTGTATCACTTTATAGAAATTAAAGCTCGTCGCGGCATGCAGCACGGATTGGCCCGTGAGGCGGTAACTAAGAAGAAACAGAAGCATATTAAACGGGCAGCCATGTTATTTTTGTATGATCTACATCAGAAAAGACGGCGCTGGAAAGAGTTATCTTTTGATGTAATCGAAGTGTACTTGCATGAAGACTTTCAAAGTTCCATTCATTATTTGCCGCAGTGCTTTTAGAGAGGTTACCTATGTATGCAAAACTTTATGGAGCCACCTTACATGGTATAGATGGATGTATCATTACGGTTGAGGTAGATATATCGCAAGGTTTGCCTGTATTTGATATGGTAGGACTGCCTAATCAATCTGTAAAGGAAGCTCGTGAACGTGTGAGGGCGGCTATCAAAAATAGTGGCTATGACTTCCCTATGAGGCGTATCGTAGTAAATCTAGCACCTGCTACAATTCGCAAAAGTAGCGCAGGGCTCGATTTAGCGATTGCTTTAGGGGTTCTCGTTGCATCGGGGCAGATAAGGGGGCGTAAAGCTAATATTTCAGCTTTATTGAATAGATGTCTATTTATGGGTGAGCTAGCCTTAGATGGTTCACTGCTACCTACCTTTGGAACCTTGGCGATGTCATTGGCAGGGTTAGAAGCTAATTACTCCACTATATATACAAGCGTAGAAAATGGACATACTCTAAAAGCTATTCCGAATCTTACTATATATGGCGAGTCTTCATTACAAGATATTATTAGCGTGTTAGAAGAACAGGTTAAATCTAAATCTAATTCAAATTCAAAACAGGTAAAAAGACAGAAACAACCAACAAAACATATAAATGAAGTTCAAAAAAAGGTAAATAATAATAGTGAACTTCAGATAAAGTATGATAGTAATCTTCAGATACATTGTGAAAATCAAAATGAGATGCTAACAGATACGATGGATAATATAAACCCTAGTACTATGTATGATGTAGATTTTGGAGATGTACAAGGTCAAGAGCTTGGTAAACGGGCCATGCTTATTAGTGCTGCCGGTCATCATCATTGTATTATGATAGGTCCGCCAGGTGGTGGTAAAACGATGATGGCCGAACGATTACCGACCATATTGCCACCCATGTCTTGGAATGAGATGGTTGAGGTTAGTCGTATCCAAGATGTGATCGGTTTACTCGGTGATAATGGGCTCGTTAGAAATAGGCCTTTTAGGCATCCACATCATACGGCGACTTTGGCGAGTATGGTGGGTGGAGGTATACAAGGACGCCCTGGGGAAGTGACACTTGCTCATGGAGGTGTTTTATTTATGGATGAAGCACCAGAGTTTCAGCGTCAAGTTATTGATGCCCTAAGGCAGCCCTTAGAGTCTCGTACAATTACTATCAATAGGTCTCAAGGCAATTATATATATCCGGCTAATTTTATTTGTATATTGGCTGCAAATCCATGTCCCTGTGGTTACTATCATGATCCTCATAGGGAATGTATATGTTCTGAAACGATGGTCAAAAACTATCAGCAACGATTGTCAGGTCCTATTATGGACCGCATTGATTTACATATTCCCATTGAGAGACCTACACTAGAACAATTATTAGATCATTCCATGTCTACTATGACAAGTGAAAGCATGAGACAACAAGTGATTATGGCAACTGCTTTGCAACAAAAGCGTTATGAAAACTTAGAGTTTAACTCTAATGGAGTTGTACCTCATAAGGCTATAGGTGAGTTATGTAATATTACAGATAAGGCTTGGAGTGTTTTAGGTAATATATTTGACCACTTTCATTTAAGTGGACGTGCCTTTGATCGCATATTAAAGGTAGCCCGTACTATAGCTGACCTTGAAGGAAACCCACAAGTGGAGCCTCATCATATTTCTGAGGCTATGTTGTTTAGAACAGGTAAATAGGTAAATAGGTGAAAAGATGACTAGATACGATGATAATATTTATATTGCAGGCTTGCAAAGTTTATATAATGTGGGAGCTACACATGTACGGCGTTTCATAGAGGATTTTGGGTCGCCCTATGATGCTTGGGATGCCGTTAAGAAGGTTGAAAATTTAAAGCCTTACACACATATTCCTAACGCTGATAAACGTGCTATTGCATCATCGGCTAAGGATGAAAAGTTAGATTATATCATTCATAAAATAGACGAATATAAGATGGACTTTACTACCTTTTTAGATAAAGATTTTCCATCTATTTTGAACCACATTTATAATCCTCCGGCTATATTGTTTATGCGAGGTAATAGAGCCCTTTTAGATAAACGGTTAAATCGGATTGCTCTTGTAGGGGCACGGCGCTGCTCGTTGTATGGTCGTAATGTGGCGAGAATGCTTGGTAAAGAGCTCGGTAAATACAGCACTATTATCGTCAGTGGTGGTGCACGAGGTATCGATGCACATGGTCACGAAGGACTGTTATCTAGTCAAGGGTACGGTATTGTGGTTATGGGTTGTGGCTTAGATATAGCATATCCACGAGAGAATACAAAACTCTTTGATCGAATTTTACAAAACAATGGTTTACTTGTATCTGAATACCCTCCTGGTACACCCCCATCTGCTAAACATTTCCCTGCTCGTAATCGTATCATTAGTGGCCTTAGTAGAGGTGTCATCGTAGTAGAGGCAAAAGCAAGTAGTGGTTCTCTCATTACAGCGGATATGGCTGTTAGCGAAGGGCGAGATGTATTTGTGGTGCCTTGTAATTTATTGGATCATACAGCAGATGGCAATAAATTTCTCATGCGTAATGGAGCGTTTGTATTAACTGGTTATGAAGATATCGTTAAGGAATATCATTTAACCTTGCGAGATATGTTTAGTACTAAAGAAACACTTTCACCACCGAATAAAAAAGATAGTATGAGCGTAAAAGATAGTAATCAAATAGGGAATCAGGGTCAGGGTGTTGATACACAAGGGCTCTCTATGTTAAGCTTTAATGTGGATAGGAGTCTACTATTGAGCGAAATACCTCATGATCGTTGTGTCACCGTTAGTGATATTTTGAAAGCGACCTCTATACCATTACAACAACTGCAGCCCTTATTACTAGAGTTAGAAATGGAAGGGGCTATAGAGAATCATCCGCCGAGAGGCTATATTAATATGACTAGGAGTGATATACTTGTCCATTAAACGATCTATCGTTATTGGCGAGCCAAAAGCAGCTAGTACTAGTAAAGATACTAAAAAGAAAAGTACAAAGAAAGAGAGTACTACGATAAAGCGTAAGGTTGCTAAAGAAGCCCTTACTCCAATGGGGATTGTACGGGATAAATCTGTATTGCAAACTTCCGTGCCACCAGAGCAGCGTGAACCACGCGTATATAATCCTGATGGCAAAGTGTTGGTTATCGTAGAGTCTCCTGCTAAATCTAAAACAATTGAAAAATTCTTAGGCCCTAACTACGTTGTAAAGGCGAGTATGGGCCACTTACGAGATTTGCCAAAGTCACAAATGGGCATCGATATCGAACATGATTTTACGCCCCGTTATAGTAATTTGGTTACTCGTAAAAAGGTTATTGATGAACTCGTTTCCTACGCCGATGAAAGCAGCGCCGTATTGCTCGCAACTGACCCTGACCGCGAAGGGGAAGCTATTTCTTGGCATTTAGCGTACATTTTAAATGTAGATCCTACATCTACATGTCGTATTACGTTTAATGAGATTACTAAAAATGCCGTAGCAGAGGCTTTAGAATATCCACGTACTATTGATATGAACATGGTTGATGCCCAACAAGCACGCCGTGTATTAGACCGTATCGTAGGCTATAAATTGAGTCCTTTGTTATGGAAAAAGGTGTGTAAAGGCCTCAGCGCAGGTCGTGTGCAATCCGTTGCAGTTCGACTTATCTGTGAAAGAGAGCGAGAAATTCAAGCTTTCGTGCCACAAGAATATTGGACTATTGAAGGCAATTTTGAAACGCCTAAAAAAGAGGCTTTCACAGCAGAACTGACTCATATTAAAGGCGAAAAAATCGATATTACTACTGAAAGTGAAGCACAAGCCGTAGTGGATGCTATTGGCGGAGCCGATGCAGTAGTGACAAATATTGAAAAGCGCAAGCGTTCTCGTAAAGCAGCACCTCCGTTTACAACGTCTACGTTGCAACAAGATGGTGTGCGTAAATTGAACTTTGGTGCGAAACGTACCATGATGATTGCGCAACATCTTTACGAAGGTCTTGAAATCGGATCCTATGGCCACGTAGGCTTGATTACGTACATGCGTACAGACTCAACGCGTATCTCTAAAGAGATGCAAGCTATGGCTAAGGACTATATTCTTCGCAACTATGGTGAAGATTATTATCCTTCTAAACCAAATAAGTATGGTGCTAAGGGTTCTGCTCAAGATGCTCATGAAGCAATTCGTCCTACATCTTTAGAGTTAACACCTAAAATGGTAGAGCCCTTCTTGAGTCGTGATGAGCTTAAATTATATACATTGATTTGGAATCGTTTTATGGCGAGTCAAATGGCACCACAACAAAACGAATCTACAACTATTGAATTGACCGTTCATGATGATTACACATTTAAAGCGACAGGCTCTCGCGTAATCTTCCCTGGTTTTAGCGCCGTTTATGAAGATACGAAAAAAGAGGATGCTCCTCAATTGCCTGCCCTTAAAAAGAATGATGCTGCTCATACGGTAGAGGTATTGCCTGAACAACACTTCACACAACCACCTCCTCGTTACTCTGAGGCGAGCCTCATCAAAACACTAGAAGAACTCGGTATTGGTCGTCCTAGTACGTATGCGCCAATTCTAGATACTATCGTAAGCCGTAACTATGTAGAAAATACGAATAAACAATTTATTCCCACAGAGCTAGGCTTTGTTGTGGTAGACTTCTTGATAGAGTACTTTGAAAAGATCATCAATACTGGCTTTACACGAGACCTTGAAGAAGAGCTTGATGCAATTGCATCTGGCAAGGACACATATGTAAAAGTACTATCTGACTTCTATGAGGTGTTTGCGCAAGAGCTAGAAGAAGCGAGCGATGTAGATCGCATTGAAATTGCATCTATGGAAAGTGATGAAACTTGTGAACTTTGTAATAGCCCAATGGTATATAAATTTGGTCGCTATGGTAAGTTCCTAGCATGTTCTAACTTCCCAGAATGTAAAAATACTAAACCTATTACAGTAGGTACAGGTGTAACTTGCCCTAAATGTAAGGAAGGGGAAATCGTAGAGCGTAAGTCTCGCCGTGGTCGTCTATTCTACGGCTGCAATCGATACCCACAATGTGACTTTACATTATGGGATAAACCAACCCATGATTTCTGTGAAACCTGTGGTTCTATTATGGTTGAAAAGACGTATAAAAATGGTACAACTAAAAAGTTCTGTTCCAATGAAACATGTCCAACTAGACCACCAAAGAAAACAAGAAAGAAAAAGAGCGAAGCTAGTGAAGAAACTGTAAAAGAATCTAAAGAGTCTAAAGAATCCAAAATATCTAAAGAATCTAAAAAGTCTAGCAAAGCTAAAAAAGAGGAAACAACAGTTGAATAATAAAAATGTTATTGTTATTGGTGCGGGCCTAGCAGGTTCTGAGGCGGCTTGGCAACTCGCTAATCGTGGTATTCATGTAGATTTATATGAAATGCGCCCCGTGAAGAGTTCTCCTGCGCACCAAACAGATCAATTTGCAGAGCTCGTATGTAGTAACTCCTTGCGAGCTGGCAATATTGAAAATGCAGTAGGTCTTTTAAAAGAAGAAATGCGTCGTTTAGGGTCTCTTATTATGGAATGTGCTGATGCAACTGCTGTACCTGCCGGCGGTGCTTTAGCCGTTGATCGTCATTTGTTTAGTGAAATGGTGACGAAGAAGGTAAAGGGACATCCTAATATTACAGTTCACCACGAAGAGGTAACTGAGATTCCTGCTGAAGGCACTGTTATCTTTGCTTCTGGTCCACTTACGTCTGAAGCATTAGGAGATAAGATTAAAGCCTTAACAGGTGAAACAGGTTTTTATTTCTACGATGCAGCAGCTCCTATTGTTACGGCAGAATCTTTAAATTACGACAAAGTATTTGCCGCATCTCGATACGACAAGGGCGATGCAGATTATCTTAACTGTCCTATGACAGAAGAGGAATATAAAGCGTTCTGGCATGAGCTTACAACGGCTGAGGCCGTACAACCAAAAGATTTTGAAAAGGAAATCTACTTTGAAGGCTGTATGCCCGTAGAAATTATGGCCAGCCGTGGGGAAGATACATTGCGTTATGGTCCCTTAAAGCCTGTGGGCTTAGTGGATAAACGCACCAATGAGGAATCTTATGCAGTTGTGCAATTGCGTAAGGAGAATAAAGAAGGTACCATGTTTAATTTGGTAGGCTTTCAAACTCATTTAAAATGGGGCGAACAAAAGCGTGTATTTGGTATGATTCCAGGTCTTGAAAATGCTGAATTCATCCGTTATGGTGTAATGCATCGCAATACATATATTAACTCTCCGGAGTTATTGAATCATGCATTCCAACTTAAAAAGGAACCACGTCTATTCTTCGCTGGTCAAATGACAGGCGTAGAAGGGTATCTAGAATCTGCTGCGAGCGGTCTCATGGTAGGTCTTCAAGTAGAACGTTATTTAGAAGAACGGTCATTTATTGATTTCCCTAAAACTACGGCAATCGGCTCTCTTAGCCACTATATTTCTAATTATGAAGGGTCTAATTTCCAACCGATGAATGTCAACTTTGGCATTATGGATCCATGGCCTCAAAAAGTACGTAAGAAAAAAGAGAAAAATGCACTCATTGCTAATCGAGCATTAGAAGAACTAGATGCATTAAAAGCTAAAGAAAATTTATAGGATAAGTTATTTACGTATTGATTTAGCCTGTTAGGTCAATCGTAAATTATGACTTACATAAAAAATCCTTCATTCACATACCTAGGAATGAAGGATTTTTTATTATTTACTGTTTTATTTACGCTTTTTTGTTTTAACTGTAGGCTCTGTAGCAACAATTATTTTTTGATTTTTCTTTTCTAGATATCCTAGATAGATAAATACACAGATACCAATGATGATGACAATCAAGCTAGTAATTTGCGCAGATTTTAAGCCTAATGTTAAGTTTACATAATCACCACGCAAAAACTCTAAGAAGAAACGAGCTGTAGAGTAGAGAATAGCGTATAGGACAAATACTTGGCCTTTGGCATGTTTGAAGGAACCGAATAATAAAAGGGCAACAAAGATAAGAATATCAATCTGACCTTCCCACACTTCGGCAGGCCATAGTGGTTGATTGCCATAGGTGCGGTATGCAAGGGTACTTTCAGGATAAAGAATACCAAAATTACCACCCGTAGGATGACCGAAGGCATCGCCGTTTAAAAGATTTGCCATACGGCCTACAGATTGTGACAAAATCAATGCTGGTGCGAATAAATCGGCAAAGGCCCAAAAGTCGATATTATTTTTACGTAAGTACCAATAGCCTGCAATGGTGCCAAGAACGACACCTCCTTGAATGGCCATACCACCTTGCCAAACGAAGGGGATTTCCAATAAATGGTTGCCATAATAACTCCAGTCAAAGAAGAATACGTCCCATAGTCGAGCCCCGATAAGACCAGCTACGGCAACGGTAATGGAAAAGTCGATGATGTGTTCATGCCAACCTCGGCCGTCTTTTTTTAATAGTACGTATGCTACAGATGCGCCGCAGATAATTGCTAAAGCTAACATGGCACCATAGGCTCTAATAGGGAAGTCCCCTATAAAGAATAGATATTGATGCATATAAATCTCCTTATGTAAGAATTCATACTATATAAAGTAAATTATAAATTACATGTACCCTTCATGCAACAAGAGAGATGAACTCTATATAATATGATATAATATAGAGATTGAAATTATATCCCCTTATGGGGCTAGAGTTAGGAGCGTTTATGATTTGTAAATCTACTATTTTAAAATCCTTAACAGCTTTAGTAATGACTGCATTATCCAGTACTGCAGCACAAGCTGAGGTATTGGTTCCCATTGACCAATTCTTAGCAAACACAACGCGTCATTACGAAGCTAATCAATATAAAACATCCTATACAGTATATGTACCTCAAACAGAGTTACAAGGAAATACTATTATTTTAAATCCTGCTGCTGTAGGTGAACCTGTAAAATTGCCTACCACAAGTAAAAATGGGATGACTTATGTTGATATAGAGTCTGATCCAGCTATGCTTGGTGTAAGTTATACAAAGAATAATGGACAATTAACATTAGGTCCTGCTCCGCAAGCCTCTACTGTAAAAGCTCCGTATACAATGCAAACACCATTGTCTTGGGCCTTTGACCCATGGCCAACACAAGGAACTCCGTATCAAGCAAAACTTAATGTAAGCGGGGATAATATTATCTCTCCAAGTTGGTTTAAACTACATAGCCTCGGCCTAGAAGCAAGTCCTAATGTAAGCATTGATTATGTTAATGATTATAAGAGTAAAGGTTACCACGTATGGCCATTAATTACGAATCGATTTGATCCAGGCTTTACTAGTGGCATTTTAGCAGACCAATCGGTATGGAAAAAATATGCTCATAACCTTGTTCAATATGCTTATATTTATGGTTTTGATGGTTATAACTTTGATTTTGAAAACATCGATTATGCTGACCGTGATCGTTTAACAGCTTTTGTAGAGTATTTGTCTAACCATTTACACCAATATAATATTAAAACCTCTATCGATGTAACAGGTTATTCTGATAGTCCAGAATGGTCTTTAGTATATAATCGCAGTGCCCTTGCTAATTCCGTAGACTATGTGGTTCTTATGGCTTATGACGAAACATGGGCTAAGAGTACTACAGCTGGTCCTGTAGCAAGTTATCCTTGGGTTCGTAACCATACTGAAAGAATGCTTTCAGAGGTTCCGTCTTATAAGTTAGTGCTTGGTGTACCATTCTATATGCGTTTGTGGCATGATACAAATGGCTATGCTAAGGGCGAAACATTGGCTATGAAGAATACTGGTACCTACTTTGCTAACTACAAAGATAAAATGACTTGGGATGATCGATTAAAATTGTATTATTTATCTATCCCAACTGGCTCTGGCTCCGATCGCATTTGGTTTGAAGATAATACGTCTTTAGGGTTAAAGCTTGATCTTGTAAAAGAATTAAAACTTGGTGGTTTTGCTGCATGGCGTAAAGGCTTTGAAGATGAATCTACAATCGCTATGATTCAAGGTAAAGATTTAGGACGTGGCATTCCTAAATCCGCTACTGAAGTTATTCCTGAACCTGTAGTAAAAGAAACAAAACCATTAACTAAGCTTGAACAATACAAATTGCGCTTAGAAGAAAAAGAAAAGGCTAAAGCGGCTAAAGCAGAAGCGAAACGCAAGGCTAAAGAAGAAAAAGAAGCAGCAAAACGCAAAGCTAAAGAAGAAGCTGAACAAGCAAAAGCAGAGAAAAAACGTCAAGCTGAGGAAGCTAAGGCAGAGAAAAAGCGTTTAGAAGAAGCGGCTAAGGCTCAAAAGGAACGTGATGCACAAGAGGCAAAGGATAAAATTGCTTCTTATAAGAGTCATAGCTCTGTTCAAAATACAACAACTAAAAACGAATTAACAAAATCCGTTCAAGTAGTAAAACGCTAGAGTTTGACTGCTTTTACTTGAAGTAGTAAAATAAAAATATTGATTATAAAACGGCAACTAATGAGGTTGACTATATGAGGAGGCCCCTACATGAACGAAAAATATGTAGCCCAAGATATTGAGAAAAAGTGGCAAAAGTATTGGGAAGATAACCATACATTTAAAACAGAATATGATGAATCTAAAGAGAAATACTATGTATTAGAAATGTTCCCGTACCCATCTGGTAACTTACACATGGGTCACGTGCGTAACTATTCCATCGGTGACGTAGTAGCTCGTTTCAAAAAAATGAAGGGCTTCAACGTGTTGCATCCAATGGGCTGGGACTCCTTTGGTATGCCTGCTGAAAATGCGGCTATCAAACATGGTATTGCACCTAAAACATGGACTCTTGATAATATCGAGAACATGAAATTGCAACAAAAAGCACTTGGCTTGTCCTATGACTGGGACCGTGAAGTTGCAACATGTAAAGAAGATTACTATAAATGGACACAATGGTTCTTCCAACAGTTCTACAAAAAAGGCTTAGCATACAAAAAAGAAGCTAAAGTAAACTGGTGCGAAACGTGCCATACTGTATTGGCGAATGAACAAGTTATCGACGGTGCTTGCTGGCGCTGTGATAATCCAGTTGAGAAAAAAGACTTATCTCAATGGTTCTTGCGCATTACCGAATATGCTGATCGCTTATTAACAGATTTGGATACTCTTGATCACTGGCCTCAACGCGTTAAATTGATGCAAAAGAACTGGATTGGCCGCTCTGAAGGTACAGAATTCTCCTTTGAAGTACCATCCATTAACGAACGTGTCTCTGTGTATACTACACGTGTTGATACAATCTATGGCGTAAGCTATGTTGTATTGGCTCCTGAACATCCATATGTAGAACGCCTTATCGAAAATGCTCCTAACAAAGCTGAATTGGAAGCTTTCATTACGCGCATGCGCAACATGAGCGATATCGACCGTACATCTACAGATGCACCAAAAGAAGGTATGTTCACTGGTTCCTATGCAGTAAACCCTATGTCTGGCGAACAAGTTCCAGTTTGGATTGCAAACTATGTATTAGTAGACTACGGTACAGGTGCTGTAATGGGTTCCCCTGCACATGATGAACGTGACTGGGAATTTGCTCATAAATACGATTTGCCAATTAAACAGGTTGTAGCTCGGGAAGGCGAAGAATATAGCCTTGAAAAATGGCAAGAATGGTACCATGAAGATGGCATTCTAGTTAACTCTGGTGAATTTAACGGCCAAACATCTGAAGAGGCTCGTAAAAATATTACAGCTGCACTTAATGAGCGCGGTATTGGTGAAGGTAAAGTAAACTTCCGCCTTCGTGACTGGTTGATTTCTCGTCAACGTTACTGGGGCGTGCCAATTCCTGTAGTATATTGTGAAAAATGCGGTGAACAACTCGTTCCTGAAGAAGAGTTGCCAGTACGCTTGCCAGAGGATGTTAAATTTGAATCTGGTGCGGTATCTCCATTGGCTACATCTGAACACTTCTTGCACACTACATGTCCTAAATGTGGTGGTCCAGCACATCGTGAAACAGATACTATGGATACTTTCATCGATTCCTCTTGGTACTTCTTGCGCTATACAGACGCTAAAAACGACCAAGCTCCATTCGATAAAAAAATTGCTAACTACTGGATGAATGTAGACCAATATATCGGTGGTATTGAACATGCTATCTTGCACTTGTTGTACTCTCGCTTCTTTGTGAAAGTTATTCACGATTTAGGCCTTATCGAAGCTAACGAACCATTCCGTGGTTTGTTAACACAAGGTATGGTACTTAAAGAAGGCAGCAAAATGTCTAAATCCAAAGGTAATGTAGTTTCCCCTGAAGAAATTATCAATACTTATGGTGCAGATACGGCGCGCTTATTCATTCTATTTGCGGCTCCTGTAGATCGTGACCTCGATTGGTCTGACCAAGGTGTTGAAGGTTCTTACCGTTTCTTAGGCCGTGTATGGCGTATCGTTGATGCATACAACGAAGAAGGTAAGAAAAATGTAACTGGTGAACTTACAAAAGACGAATTCGCATTGCGTCGTGAGTTACATCGGGTTATCAAAAAAGTTACAGAAGACCTTGATAATAACTTCAACTTCAATACAGCTATTTCTGCTATTATGGAACTTGTAAATGCTATGTATGCTCATAAGGACAAAGCTGACACTATCAATAGCGCTTTTGCTAATGAATTGACTCGTTCCTTATTGCTTCTATTAGCTCCATTCGTTCCACATATGACAGAAGAGTTGTGGCATGAATTAGGTGAAACTACATCCATCCACACTGAAAATTGGCCTGTATATGAAGAGGCAGCTCTTGTTGTAGATGAAGTAGAAGTAGTATTACAAGTAAATGGTAAAGTTCGTGATAAACTTACTGTTTCCGTAAATATTACAAAAGAAGAATTAGAAACAATGGCTAAAGAATCTAGCCGTGTTCAAGAGTTTACTGAAGGTAAAAATATTGTAAAAGTTATTTACGTACCAGGTAAACTTGTCAATATCGTTGTTAAATAACGATATTCTATTCGTTTAATAATGTAAGCCCCCAACTACATAGGTAGAAGGGGGCTTATTTTTAAGTGAGGTAATTATGGCAAAACGTAGCGATTATATTTCTTGGGATGAATACTTCATGGGCGTTGCCATTTTAGCGGCGCAGCGTTCTAAAGATCCAAATACACAAGTTGGTGCCTGTATTGTAAGTAATGACAATAAAATTTTATCCATTGGTTACAATGGCATGCCTTTAAACTGTAGTGATGATGATTTCACATGGGAACGCGATACAGCAGACGATAATAAATATTTCTATACCGTTCATAGCGAACTCAATGCTATCTTAAACTATCGAGGAGGCTCTCTAGAGGGCTCTAAGATTTATGTAACCCTTTTCCCATGTAATGAATGTGCAAAAGCCATTATTCAAAGTGGGATTAAGGCTGTTATCTATCGAGATGACCTCTACAAAGATACTAAAGAGGTTAAGGCATCTAAACGGATGCTCAAAACGGCAGGTGTAGAAATTATTGAATATAAACCTACAGGACGTACTTTGCATATTACGGTGTAACATGTGTTACTACTTGAAAACCCCTATCTACTATAAGTAGGTAGGGGTTTTTTTTTCCATTAGTTACATAATAGGTTGTGGCCTAACAATTATACTTGTAAACGACCGTCAATCATAATATCAATAGCTTGACCGTCACGAGTGTATCCCTTAATATTCATGCGTTCATGACCAATCATAAAGTCCACATGTGTTAAGGAGTGGTTAAGGCCGCGTTCCTTTAATTCTTCTTCAGATAAACCATCGCTGTCTTTGAGGCATGTAGGATAAGATGCGCCAATGGCTAAATGGCAGGACGCATTTTCATCAAACAATGTTTCGTAGAAGATTTGGTTAGATTGGCTAATTGGGCTGAAGTGATCCACTAATGCTACTTCGCCAAGGTAGTGGGACCCTTCATCAGTTTCTACTAATTCTTTTAGAACTTCATAACCTTCTTTGGCTGTATATTCAACGATTTTACCTTCTTTGAACGTGAATGAAAAATCTGAAATCGTATTGCCATGATAAATTAATGGTTTTGTGCTGTACACAACGCCATTTACACCATTATATTGAGGGGCGGAGAACACTTCCTCAGTAGGAATATTAGCATTGAAAATAGTACCATCTTTAGAGGATTCTTCACCACCTAGCCAGATATGGCCTTCTGGCAATTCTAATAAAAGGTCGGTGCCGTTTTCACAAGTGTAGCGCAATGATTTTAAGTCTAATTTATTCAATGCTTCACAGCGGCGACGCAATTTTGCCATGTGATGACGATATGTATCTTTTGGTTCGATACCTTCAATGCGACAAAGTTTTAATAATGTTGCCCATAATTGGTCGATTTTTTCTTCGTCAGTACCTTCATAGCCAAGTAAATCTGCCCAGAGAACGGTCGGTACAGATGCAACACACCATGTCACAGACGAGTTCATAATAGCTGTATGATAGAAGGATAATGCTTTATTTAAATTGCGTGATTGTAAGGAAATACGATCTGTTGGAATACCTTCTAATGCTTTAGGATTAGCACTGATTAACGATAAAAATGCTGCTTTATCATCGATGTACTGCTTATAGAATTCAGGAATCCAGTTAGCAGGCTTTTCTAAGACATATTCTTTAGCATGTAATAAACGTTGACGAGCGATAGGGGAACATCTCCAGTTAAGAACTACCTCTTTTGCGCCTAGTTCATAGGCTTCTTCTGTAACGATTACTGCAAAGTCTTTATTTTCTACATCAACTGAAATAACTAATGTTTGATCTTGCTGTAAATTTACGCCGTACTTTAGTAATGTATGGGCGTATTTTTTTAATGTTTCTTGATTCATGAATTCTCCTTTTATTCGACATCAATTATAAAAGTCCTGCATATGTGACTAATAGAGTCAACGATAGGACTTTACTATTTTATAGGGAAATCCTTCAGTAGGAGGTGCACTATGAAATATAAATTGAAGCCGTATATGACAATTATATTAATCCTATGTATTTTAGTAGGAATTTATTTCCTATGGCCTATTATAACAGATGAAAGCGATTCTGTCCTTGTTGAAGGGGGAGTAGATGGAAATTCTTCTATATCAAATGTAGCAGACATATCTAATAAACCGATTGCTTATATTACGGGTGCCGTAGTTTCACCTGGTCTATATGAGCTTGAAAATTCTGCAACAGTAGGCGATGTTATCAAGCTAGCAGGAGGACTGTTACCGTATGCAGATGTAGAGTCTATTAATATGGCTAAATCAGTTACCGGAGGAGATCATATCCACGTAGTATTTAACTTTCACGGAAATCCTGAAGCATTATTGCGTGGTAATAAGATAAATATTAATACAGCTACTGCAAAAGACCTAGATTCTCTTCCAGGCATTGGTCCTGCTATGGCTAAAAGAATAGAAGAATATCGCTCACAGAAAGGTCCCTTTACATCCGTTGAAGGAATCAAGGGGGTGAAGGGAATTGGTGATGGAGTATTTAAAAAGATTAAAGACAAAATTACAATTTAGTCATCAAGATAGCAAGAATGATGGACTCTTCCTTGATGGAAATGCTGTTAATGGGAACACTAGGGGGTTAACTCATAGTCAATGGGCACATGTTATATTGGGTTCTATAATTATGGGTACAATATTAGGATACGGTCAATATTATCCAGTACTTAATCAGATGCGCTACATCTTTGCTATGGGATTAGCTATTATAGTTGTGGGTATTTTTAAAGCATTACAATCGTTTAACGCATTACAATCGCCTGATAGATGGCATTTACTTAGCAAGTTAATCATCTTAGTCTTTGTTTTAGTTGGTTTATCGTATTATCAAACTGATTTACGGATTGTAAATTTCAATAGTTATACATCATATTATTTACACCAAGAAGGGGAATACCTTTGTACGGTTGTAGATGCTTCTGAAAAAGTAAATTTAAATGGACAGGAGTATTACAAATATACTATTGAAATCCATGGTCTACATCCCTATAAAGATACTGCAAAAAATGACTATATTAAAGCACAGGGCCGTTTACAGGTATACTCAAAGGAATCTACTACGAACTATCCCATACGACTAGGAGAATATGCAATTATTGAAGGTACACCTAAGCCCTTATTTCTCATTGAAGAGGAAGGTCGTATTAATCTTAGAGGCCGATATATGAGCTCTAATACTAGAGGTCGTATCTATGATGGTGTATATCGCACTGCTAGCAATAAAGATTTACAAAGGTTTCACTATAAAGATACATTTATTGACAAATTATATAGGAAAGGCCTATTAATTGCTGGTGTATTACGGGAATCGATAGATAACAATATTGGTCACAATCTAGAGGGACCACAAAAGGTATTAGCTCAAGCGTTAGCTTTAGGTGGTCATTATAGTGAACTCGGAGAAGACCAAATGAAGGCTTTCTCCTATACAGGCCTAATCCATATTTTATCCATTTCAGGATCACATATTGCTTTACTGTTAGCACTTGTGTATGGACTTGGACGACTTATTAAATTAAAAAAACGTACATGTTTAATCCTTGGTATTATAGTTGCTTGTATATATTGTGGTATTGTAGGCGGCGATGCACCTGTTGTACGTGCTACGATGATGAGTATACTCATGTGTATCGCTTATATAAAGGGACGATTATACCAGGCCAAACAAGCCTTATGTATATGCGCTATTGTATGTATCATATATGATCCGTTCTCCTTATTTGATGTAAGCTTTCAACTGTCCTTTGGAGCAACTTATGGCTTACTCATATGGGGAAAGGTTTTATATGAGCGGATACAGTGGTTACCAAGATGGATAAAAACACCACTAGTATTATGTGTATCCGCACAATTATTAATTTTGCCGTTACAGCTCTATTACTTTCATTATATTAGCATTGCTAGTTTGCTAGCAGCCTGTATAGTGGCGCCCCTATTAGATATATCCATAGTTTTAATATTTGTAAGTACTTTAGTCAGTTACGTACTTCCTATATCGTTAATGTGGTCTTTAGTAGATGTACTACTGCGAATATCCTTATATTTAAATCATGTGTTAGGGCGTAGTGATAGTCTACTCTGGCTTGGTATGATACACCCTTATTGTGCTTATATATATTATGTGCTATTAGGTTTATTTACGTACTTTTTGACGCATAGAAAAAGATATACTGTACATATAGTAATATCATTATCTTTAATGATTTTAACCTTTGGTGCTTCTTATTATGTTACGCATCATCATCAGGAAACATTAGTTCATTATATTCCAATGAAGCAATGCAATGTATTGCTTTGCATAGAACCTAATCATGAAGGGGCTCATCTATTAATTGATGCGCCAGACCATATTAAAACGACGCCTAATGAAAGGCTTATTAATCAAGCTATAAGGGCATATGGTGTGAATCCAAAAGTTGTTAAGGTAGATTACTTTCATAGTAACGGATCTGCAAAAACAATATATAAAAATAGTATGAAAGAAATCGATGTATATAATGGACAAAGAGGAGAAAAAAATCTAAAATTAAATGATAAGATTAATACATTATTTATTACGAGTCGATCTAGTTCAATGAATGAAATTGGCAGATTACTGCCGCATAATATAGTTCTATTTGGCAGTCCACATGGGGCTTTACGCGATGTGGATCCATCATCAGAACATATGTATATTATGGGGTACAGTTTTATCGATGATATGTATCTGTGAAAGGAGGATGTATGGCTGAAATTAAACTCATCTATGGCGATGAGCCACAATTAATTGAAGAAGAAAAACGCAAGTTTCTTAGTGCCTATCCTGACCTTCCAGTGACCGTATTAGATGATGAAGCTGGACCACAGAAGATAAGTGAAAAGCTATGTGAAGATTCACTTTTTGGGGATCGAAAGGTATTCTGCTTAGTTAATTTGCCCATCATTCGTAAAAGCGGCAAAAATAGCGATGCTTGGATTCCATTGTATGAGCTTATAATGGAATATAATGGGGATAATCCCATTCTGTTGATTTATCATGATATGATTGATAAACGGATTAAACAGAATAAAGAGATTCTGGATAAAATACCAAATCATCAATGCAAGCGCCTTGAAGGGGCAGACCTTGTGATGTGGATACGTCAGTACTGTACGTCTAATGGCTTTAAAATGACGCCTGATGCACAGGAATATGTAGCTCATCTCATCGATTTGTGGCAAGATGTACCAGTTTCTTTTATGAGAACCGAATTTGACCGTTATTTCTTGCAAATTACAGGGGAAAAAGTCATTACCAAAGAATTCCTTGAAGAAAATGGCAGTGACTATGGAGCTAAAAATATTTTTACTTTTAAAGAGGCTCTGTTGAAACGAGATATTGATACATTGCTTGAACTATTTCCATTTATGTTTGGCTATAAAGAATTAGACCGTGCTATGAGCTATATTGAGGGGCAATTACGTTTACAGCTACTGGTCAGTGAATGTCGCCAAGCGGGAATGTCTGTTCAAGCCATACAAAACTTATGTAAGGATCATGACTCATCATTTAAACCATATCCGATTAAGTTGGCTTACGAAGCAAGTCCTAGAATTTCAGTTAAGGCCTTACGAGCTTTATTAAAAGGGCTCTATGAGATTATTTTAGATAGTCGTAGCAGTAAGGGCGATATTTGGCGATTTAGAGATTTATGTATTACCTATTGTGGGTATAAAGGATAAAAATGAAAGTACGTTATCGTGTTGTATCAAAACAGAATAAGAAATCATCCTTCTATGTAAACTGTCATAGCCAACATGTGACGATACAAGCTGCAGATTCTGCGTTTTCTACATTGCTTAGTTTACGTGAAAGATTATCTGCATGGTATAAGGAAAAAAATATTTCTTTTGATAATATTCCAACGAATACAGATACAGCTTGTTGTTTCGCCTGGAAGGTAGATACTGAAACAGGGGAAGGCTTAGATACCTATTATTATGGTGGTGGCTGTGGTGCTGGTGAATGGATTGAAGCGGCAGAAGCGCAACGTGAGGCTGAAGAGGCTAAAAATAAAGTGCCTAGAGGTAAGTCTTTTGCTGGTTATGACCAAGAAGATGAATATGATGATGTTGATGAAGATGATTTCGCCCCATTTGTAGAGGCTGTTGAGCTGGGCTACTTTAATAATAGTCCTGTCGTTGTATCTCGTTCTAATCAAACGGCTGCAGCATCTAGCAATAGTGATACTGTCGCATCTGTGAGCAGTACACCTAAAGCAAGTAAAGGTTTTGCACATAAAAGTACTACAAAATCTACTGCTAAAGGTAGTGAAGGGGAAAGTAAATATCCTCGTCGTGCCCCGAAGGATGCTCCTACTGATGAAGGCATGATTTTAGGGCCTAAAATTGAGGGAGTTACCTCTAAAATTATGGGCACTTTGGATACGCCTAGTGTTATTTTTGAAGGTGTATTTGTTGGTCTAGATAAACGTGATACTAAGACTGGTAAAAGTATCGTTAACGGTAGTATTGTAGACGATACGAATAGTATCAAATTCATCAAGTTTACGAATAGCCCTGAAGAAGGGGATGCACTACTTAAACAATTAAAAGGTTTACAACGTGTACGCGTACAAGGTAGCGTCAGCTTTGATGATCGATTTGATAAGGATTATATCTTATCTATTCGAAGCATTGAAGCTATGGAAACTAATAGTGTGGAGCGCACAGAAAACCGTCCAGACTCCCGTGTAGAGCTTCACTTGCATACTAAGATGAGTGATAAGGATGCCCTTGTATCTGTTAAAGACCTATTTAAAACAGTAAAAAAATGGGGTCATCCTGCGGTAGCTATTACAGATCACGGCGTTGTACAAGCCTTTCCTGAAGCTCAAGCTCTTGGTAAAGAGTTGGGCGTTAAGGTTATCTATGGTGTAGAAGGTTATCTCATCGATGATGAAATTGTTGCTCGTGATGAAGAGCCTGTAGTAGATAAGAAGAAGAAAAAGGAAAAAGATAAACGTTACCATATTATCTTATTAGCTAAAAATATGGTAGGTTTGCGCAATCTTTATAAGATGATATCTATTTCTCACATTGAACACTATAAGGTACGTCCTCGTTTGCCTCGTTCTGTTATTGAAGAACATCGTGAAGGCATTATTATAGGATCTGCTTGTGAAGCTGGTGAACTTATGCAATCCATTGTTCGCGGCGCTACAAAGGAAGAACTATTAGAGATTGCATCTTTCTATGACTATCTTGAAATTCAGCCACATACAAATAATATGTTCTTGGTTCGTAAAGGGCTTATGCCAGATGAGCAAGCCCTTATCGATATGAACAAAACGGTTATCGAATTAGGGGAAGCATTACATAAGCCTGTTTGTGCAACGTGTGACGTTCACTATTTAACACCAGAAGAAAAGATTTACCGTGAAATCATGTTGACTGCCTGTGGTTATCCAGATGCAGATGAACAACCGGATTTACATTTGCGTACAACTGATGAAATGCTTGAATCCTTCCCTTATTTAAGTGAAGAAAAAGCTTATGAAATAGTTGTTACCAACACTCGTGCTATCAATGATAGCATTGAAGATATTAAGCCAGTTCCTGATGGTACCTATTCACCTAAAATTGAAGGTGCTGATGAAGCTTTCACAGAAATGTGCTATCGAAATGCGAAAGCCATTTATGGTGATCCATTGCCTCGCGTAGTGCAAGAGCGTCTCGATTATGAACTAGATTGTATTATCTCCAATGGTTATGGTGTATTGTATTACATCGCGCATAAACTGGTAAAAAAATCTCTTGATGATGGGTACCTCGTAGGTTCTCGTGGTTCTGTAGGTTCTTCCTTTGCAGCAACCATGTCTGAAATTACCGAGGTAAATCCTTTACCGCCGCATTATGTATGCCCTAATTGTAAGCATTCTGAATTCTTTGAAAAGGGCGAATATGCAGGTGGCTTTGACTTGCCTCGTAAAGACTGTCCTGAGTGCGGTCATGCGCTACAAACGAATGGTCACGATATTCCGTTTGCTATCTTCCTTGGTTTCGAAGGTGATAAGGTTCCAGATATTGACCTTAATTTCTCTGGTGATTACCAAGCTAAAGCTCACAAATATACGGAAGAGCTATTTGGTCGTGACAATGTATTTAAAGCTGGTACAATCGGTACTATTGCGGATAAAACGGCCTTTGGTTATGTTAAAAAGTACGCCGAAATTCGAGATATTCAAGCTCGTAGTGGTTTCTTTGAACATCTAGCAAAAGGCTTTACAAACGTAAAGAATACTACTGGCCAACATCCAGGTGGTATCATGGTATGTCCTCGCGATATGGATGTGCATCACTTTACGCCTATACAACATCCGGCGAATAAGAAGGAAAGTGGCGTATTAACAACACACTTTGACTATCACTCTATCGAAGGTCGTATGACTAAGCTTGATATTTTAGGCCATGATGATCCTACTATCATTCGTATGCTAGAGGATTTGACTGGTATCGATGCTAAAACTATTCCGTTCGATGATCCTCGTACTTTAAGTCTATTCTCCTCTACAGAGGGTATTGGCTTAACACCTGAGCAATTACAAGGAGACCAAGTAGCTAGCTTGGCTGTACCAGAATGTGGTACGAAATTTGTACGGGGCATGCTAGAAGACTCTCGTCCTCAAACATTCTCCGACTTAGTGCGTATCTCTGGTTTCTCTCATGGTACCAACGTATGGCTCGATAATGCGCAAGACCTTATCAAGAATGGCACTTGTAAGTTGAACGAAGCCATCTCTACTCGTGATGACGTAATGAACTTCTTAATTCATCGCGGTATGGATCGAAAGCATAGTTTCTTTGTAATGGAAAATGTGCGTAAAGGGAAGGGCATCGAAAAACGGAATAAACAAGGTCAAGCGACGACGGAATTCGAAGCAGAAATGAGAGAAAACAATATTCCTGAGTGGTTTATTGAATCTTGTAAAAAGATTTCCTATCTATTCCCACGGGCCCATGCGGTAGCCTATGTAATGATGGCCTTTCGTATTGCCTGGTTTAAGGTATATCATCCATTGGCATTCTATGCAGCATACTTCTCCATTCGAGCAAAGGCCTTTGATTTGCGCATTATGACGGGAGACCTTAAAACGCAAATGACTGAGTTTAACCGTATTAAGGCTCTTGATCGAGCTGCCAGTCCTAAAGATAAGGATCTTATGAGCGCCTTAGAAGTATCCATGGAAATGTACCAACGAGGCTATCGATTTATTAATGTAGATATTCAACACTCCGAAGCTAGACGTTTTAGCATTAAAGATGGCGCTTTATTGCCGCCATTCTTAGCTATTGATTCCCTTGGTGAAACAGTAGCTGATGCTATCGTAGCTGAACGAGAAGAACGTCCGTTTACATCTTTAAAAGACTTACAACGCCGTTGTAAAGTATCTAATACCATCATTGATCTTATGAAAGAACTCAAATGCTGTGGTGAATTACCTGAAGACGAACAAATGTCACTATTTGGGGCATAATAAAATACAAGATAAAACCTAAATACAAAATAAGCACTATACCTAAATGTGGATATAGTGCTTATTTTTGTACGCCGAATAGGCATGACTAAACCCCCAGTTAAACTGGGGGTCGGTAAAAATTCTTAGAGAAAAGGAAAGAACCTCCTAGTGATAAAATGGAGTTGGTCTGGCAACCACAACATTTAAATATAGGAGGTTCAATGTCAATGAATGACGTAAAAAGCTTATCACATAGTAAATGGAGATGTAAATATCATATTGTTTTTGCTCCGAAGTATAGAAGACAAATAATTTATGGTCGGATAAAAGCTGATGTAGGTAAAATTTTAAGAGATTTATGTAAGAGAAAAAATGTAGAGATTATAGAGGCGGAATGCTGTCCGGATCATATTCATATGTTAGTAACGATACCACCACATTTAAGCGTATCGAGTTTTATGGGATATTTAAAAAGTAAAAGTAGCCTCATGATATTCGATAAACACGCAAATTTAAAATATAAGTATGGAAATAGACATTTCTGGTGTAGAGGATATTATGTGGATACGGTAGGACGATATGAAGGAGCGATAAAAGAGTATATTCGCAATCAACTACAAGAGGATATAGCGCAAGATACATTAAACTTTAAAGAATATACCGACCCGTTTACAGGTGAGCCAGTAAAATAGGCAAAATAAAAGCCCCCGAGTAGGGGGCAGCCAGTGGTAATAGAGTGGTTGTCAGATCATTCAATGCCCTCTTTAGAGGGCCACCACTAGAGAAAGACCCTTATAGGGTCAGAGCAAACCACCCGTTCTACGGGTGGTTATGATTCTATATTTTGTTACAATACAATTGATATATCATTGGTACAAGGGAGTGTTGTGTAATGATAAGTGGATTATTGAAATTTCTAGGAATTAATTCATCAGATAGTGATATTACTAAAGAACCGAAAATGAAATCAGAAGATAATGGAACTGGATCTAATATTACTAAGGAACGACAAAATCAACCTATAGAGATTGAATTTTGGGATATTGAGCCCGAGGATATTCCTGAGTTAGAAGAATCAGATATTCCAGGTGTATACTTTAATGAATTTAGGGAATATGTTGATCAAGAGGGGAATGTATTGTCACCATCAGATCTAGATGCAATACGGTATAAAGATGACTACGAGGACGATTATTATAGATAGAAATTATTATAGTGTCATATTTATATTGTTTTTATTGTGTAACGAGTGGGTAATTATGAGAGTTCCAATATATGAAGCTGTAGCTCATTATAAAAAGAATAATGAGTTACCTTATACGGAGTATTTTGGCCTAGGCTTTTTTTCTAAATTATCATTAGCAGAAAAGGCATTAACTGAGTCAAAAAATTTGATAGGTTTTTCTGATTTGGCTGATGATTCATTTTCGATAACAACTCATTATTTAAATGATTGTGCTCATATAGGTAATGAAGTTAGTTATGAAATAATAAACAATAAAGTTTATGGTGTTTGGTATGATTATGATATAGATGATTATTATACATGTTCAGGATACATAGGTTTATTTAGTACTTTAAAATATGCTGAGAATGCATTAGAGTGGTATAAAACTTGGGATATATTTAAAGTATATGGCATAGAGAATTTGGGAATAGCTACTATCACTCTTAATTTAAGGGGATGGACTGAAGGCTTTATAACAGTATATGATTAAAATTAATCAAAAAAATAGGTGTCATCAAATGATGACACCTATTTTTTGAAAGTTTTGCAGTTTATTTATTTTGAAAGATTTTGAATATTTGGCGGGTTATAGGACAAAAAGTGTTGCTATTTCAGTCCCAAAGATTGGTAAATAGGCGATCATAATTATGCAAATCACTCCAAACAATAGCATCACCCCAAGTTGGAATAGAGGCTTCTAACCTAGACTGTTCATGTATGGTATGATATATATCAGAAATACTCTTGTTGGTCGGCATAACCTTAAGTATTTCTGCATTAGAAAGCGGGTTCGGTGAGTGCATATAGCACCACCAGAACACCGCTTTTATTCGTCTTTCAATAGACATTCCTCTATGATTACGTAACATAGCGCGTAACTGAGCATTTACGCCACCTTCTATACGATTATTAGTAGCTGGACAGGTACATGTTAACGATGTACCTAAGTAAGTAAACAAACATCTTTTATTGATTAATTTAACTAAGGAATTTTCTGCTTTTATAAGTCGTTCGTGTTTAGGTCGTATCGTACCATTTTCATCAACGGTCATTTCTGATAGAAATACTCTATGTCGCACTTTCCATGACATAACGTTTTGTACCCACTTCACGGCATGATCTTGCGTGTGTATCGTTAATAAATCCCTTGCAATTCCATATAATTCACAGCCAGCAATTGTTTTAGGACGTATTGTTGTATAGCGTTTTACTTGTTGAAATGCGTGAAATAAGCATCTTTGTAGTTTGGCTTTCGGCCAAACTTTTTTTAATGCCTTTTGAAAGCCGGTACCACCATCGGATACAACTACTGTAGGTGATGAAATACGTCGTAATAAAGCCTCCCAAGCCTTAGAGTGTTCATATCTACAAACATACCATCCTAAGACATGCGTCTCATTACAACAGATTAAAACGCAAGCATTTCTAGCTAAATAAATACCATCAACAAATGCTACGCTACTTGATGATTCAACTTTTGGTGGTAACGGCCAAAGATCCCAAAACTGTGATGTTTTTCTCCGAAATGAACGTCCATCACCAGCCATATCTAACTGTGTGTGTTTACCAAATAACCAATCCAAAAACATCTGTAAATTATTGTTAGTTTTATTCACTTTATTTGTGAATGAGCAAGAACATTGATTACAATACCAACGTTGAGAACCCGCATTTGTTTTACCATTTTTCTTACAAACGAAACCACAACTAGGGCATCTGACTAGTTTCATAATTATACTCCTTCTAAAAAATATATCTTTCTAGAAAGATAAAACCTTATTTGAGCCAGTAAAATCAAGGGGGTTCAGACTTTTTAGCAACACTTTTTGTCCTATATTTAAAAGTTACTCAAAAAGATAAAATGCCGATAGAGCCAGTATTTAACTAGCTCTATCGGCATTAACAGCAACACTTTTTGTCCTATAACCCTATTTGGCAGATCTTAGTACAGAGATTTATATTTCATCCAGTTTGTTTTGGCCATTTCTTTAAGTTCTGTACCACGGCCATCAAGGATTGCATTGATCAAGTATTTGCTGAAGCCTTTAGCTTGTTGGTAAGCAATTTTAGGAGGCATAGCAAGTTCTTGTTTGTCTACGCGAACATTGACGATAACAGGACCATTATGGTTGAGAGCTTCCATGATTTTTTCGTCTACTTCGCTAGAGTTTGTAATGCTTACACCTTTGATGCCAGCTGCTTCAGCAAGTTTACCAAAGTCTGGGTTTACAAAGTCCGTAGCATAGTCTAGGTAGCCAGAAGCTTTCATTTCCATGGCGATGAAGCTAAGTTCTTCGTTGTTGAATACAAAGATTTTAACTGGTAAGTTAAGTTGTTTTAATGTTAACATTTCACCCATCATCATTGTGAAACCACCATCACCAGAGAGGGAGATGACTTGACGATTTGGACATGCATTTTGGGCACCGATGGCATGCATCATAGCATTGGCCATAGAGCCGTGATTATAAGAACCTAAGATGCGACGTTTACCATTTGTTTTTAAATGACGTGCAGTCCAAATTACTGGTGTACCTACGTCAAAGGTAAAGATTGCATCTTCTGCAGCTAATTTATTAAGACGATTTACAAAGTATTGAGGGTGAATAGCCACACCATCTGGCTCAGCTACTGCATAGCTATCTAAATCACCTCTAAATTTAGCATATGCTTTACGTACAGTATCAATAAACTCAGTATCGCCACGTTGAGCGACTAGAGGTAACAAGTCTTTCAATGTATCTTTTACAGTACCAATAATACCTTGTGTAAGAGGTACACGGCGACCTAAAGCACTAGGATCTCTATCCACTTGAATTACCTTAGCATTTTCCGGATAGAATGGACGGTAAGGGAAGTCTGTGCCAAGCATTACGAGTGTATCGCATTGCTCAATAGCACGATAACCGGATGTATATCCTAATAGTCCAGTCATACCTACATCATATGGATTGTCCCATTCAACCCATTCTTTACCTCTAAAAGCATGTACTACAGGAGCTTGTAAGCGTTTTGCTAATTCCACGACTTCATCGTGAGCACCTTCACAGCCTGCACCACAGAAGAGGGTAATGCGTTTACCTGTTTCTAAATGGGCTGCCATTTCTTCGATATCTTCGCGTTGTGGAACAATATGAGGTAAACGAGGGTGATGCCATACTGGTAATTCATCAATTTCCATTTCCATTACTGCTACATCGCCAGGAAGGACGATAACAGCAACATCTTGATTACCAACTGCTGCATTCATAGCACGGAATAGGATTTCAGGCATTTGTTTAGGATTGGATACGAGTTCGCAGAAACAAGAGCATTCTTTGAATAAGTTTTCTGGATGTGTTTCTTGGAAATAATTTAACCCAACTTCAGATTGAGGAATGTGAGAGGCAATAGCTAATACTGGAACACGATTGCGATGACAATCAAAGAGACCGTTGATCAAATGTAAGTTACCAGGACCAGAACTACCTGCACAAACTGTAAGTTTTCCAGTTAAAGAAGCTTCTGCACCTGCAGCAAAGGCTGCTGTTTCTTCATGTCTAACATGTTCAAAAGCAATCTTACCATTGCGACGTAAACTATCGTTTACAGAATTCAAACTATCGCCAGTGATACCATAAATGCGATCGATACCCGCATTGGCTAAGACTTCTATAAGTACATCAGAAATTCGTTTTTTTGCCATATTATCACCTATATTTAATAAACAATATCAATTACGCATGGTTATCAAAACCATATATATATATTATATTAGACCTCTTTGTAATGTAATTATGTGATAAATATCACTATTTAATGTATAGATAGTTTATATATGTTTATATTGTTTGTATTAACATATTTTCCATCTAAAAAAAATAGAAATATAATAATAGTATTTTTATTATAGGTTCAATATTTAATATCTTTTCTCAATACAAAACTCTGATTCTTGCATAACCATAATAAAAGTGTTACTATTAATTCAGAAACAAAATAGATGAGTCTTTGGGGACAGGTGAAATTCCTTACCGGCGGTATAGTCCGCGAACCTTATGGGTATGAATCGGTGCAATTCCGATACCGACAGTATAGTCTGGATGAGAAAAGACGAAGCACATTTAACGTGCGTATTTATGATTACCCAAGGACTATGTATATAGTCCTTTTTTTATTGAGGTGATATGGTGGATGACGTAGCATATATGAAACGCGCCATTGCACTGGCAAAATTAGCCACAGGGCATACTTCGCCAAATCCTTTGGTTGGTGCCGTAGTGGTTAAAGACAATACAATAATCGGTGAAGGTTATCATCATAAAGCTGGTACAGCTCATGCTGAGGTTCATGCCTTAAACCAAGCTGGTGATAATGCTAAAGGTGCTACTTTATATGTAACATTAGAGCCATGCTCTCATTATGGTAAAACGCCACCTTGTGCGCTGCGTATTATCGAAGCTGGCATAGCTAAAGTCGTAGTAGGTAGTACAGATCCTAATCCGCTAGTATCTGGAAAGGGCATGGATTTACTCCGTGAAGCAGGCATAGAGGTTGTGTGCCCCCTATGTAGTGAAGAATGTGCTGAACTCAATGAGCATTTCTTTACGTATATACAGACAGGTAAACCCTTTGTAACTATAAAGAGTGCTATGTCACTAGATGGTAAGATTGCCACTTTTACAGGCCAATCCCAATGGATTACAAATGAGTCCTCTCGCCGCGATGGCCATGTACTGCGTGCCACACATGATGCGATGCTTGTCGGTATTGGTACAATTTTGGCAGATAATCCTCAATTAAACTGTCGTTTAACTGATGCTGAATTATCAGAGGCTTTATTAGATACAAGCATACTTAACGAGCCCATACATGTTCATCAACCAGATGTAATTATCTTAGATAGTCTAGGTAGAACGCCTACTAATAGTCAGGTTTTTGACGTAGAAAATCGTAAGGTTCACATCTTTGTATCTAAAGGTTGTCCAAAGGATCGAATTCAAGCTTTAGAAAATATAGGTGCCATTGTTACGATTGTAGAATCTATTTCTGCTCGTAAAAGTAAAAGTACTGATATTGCTATCGATATTAAAAAATTATCCATCGATGATATTTTAACTAAACTTGGAGAACTTGGTTATACATCAGTTCTCGTCGAAGGTGGTTCTGCTATCATTAGTTCCTTTGTAGAAACGATGAATTTTGATAAAGTTGTTACTTACATAGGAAACACTATTATTGGTGGCACTGAGGCAACGCCGGCTGTAGGTGGTCGTGGCTTTGAAAGTTTAGAAGCTTCACCTCAATTAACTTTTACAAAAACTAAAGTATTAGATAATAACATTCGCATCGAAGCGTATCGTCAAGGAAGGAGGGGCGCTTATGTTCACGGGAATCGTTGAAGAAATTGGCCGTGTAGAGAGCATTAAAAAGGGCCCTAAATCCTTAGCCATAACAATTCGAGGGAATAAAATATTTAGCGATTTAAAAATTGGTGACTCCGTAGCTGTTAACGGCGTATGTTTGACGGCTACAACGATTGGTAATGGCGTATTTACAGCTGATGTTATGCCTGAATCGATCAAGATGACTACGTTTACAAATCTAAAAGTTCATCAACCAGTCAACTTAGAGCGTGCTATGCTCGCCAATGGTAGATTTGGTGGTCACATTGTGGCTGGTCACGTAGATGGGACGGGCCGCATCATTAATCGCGAACAAACGGATAATGCTATTATCTTTACCGTAGAGGCCCAAAAATCTGTTATGGATTACGTTATTTACAAGGGTTCCATTACGATCGATGGCATTAGCCTCACAATTATGCGACGAACGGACAGTAGTTTTTCCGTATCTATCATTCCTCACACCTTGGGCGAAACTATTTTAGGTTCTGCCCACATTGGTACGGAGGTTAATTTAGAAACGGATATCGCTGGTCGATACATTCGTCATTTTATGAATCTCGGTAGTGAACCTACCGAAGAAAAACCTAAGAAATCTATGCAATCCCTCTTAGTAGAGAATGGATTTATATAAAGTAAGGAGCGTTCCTATGAGCGAACAATTACATTCTATTACAGAGGTCTTAGAAGACCTTAAAGCTGGCAAACCTGTTATTATCGTTGATGATGAAAGCCGTGAAAACGAAGGCGATCTTATCATTGCGGCTGAGTTTGCTACCCAAGAAAATATTAATTTTATGGTTAAATACGCGCGCGGTATCGTTTGTACACCTATGCGCCGCGAAGCTTTAGAAAAACTTGGTATTCCAGCCATGGTTGCTAAAAATACAGATAATCATGAAACAGCTTTCACCGTTACTGTTGACCATGTAGATACTACAACAGGCGTATCTCCAGCAGAACGTGCTTATACAATTCAAAAATTACTAGATCCTAATGCTAAACCTGAAGACTTCCGTCGTCCTGGTCATGTGTTCCCTTTAGTCTATAAAGAGGGTGGCGTTTTAGTACGCCAAGGACATACTGAAGCATCTATCGACCTTTGTCGCTTAGCAGGCTTACAAGAGGCAGCTGTTATTTGTGAAATCACAAAAGACGATGGTGATATGGCTCGTTTGCCAGATCTATTAAAATTTTCTAAAGAACATAATCTTAAAATTGCATCTGTAGCAGAGCTTATTGAATACCGTAAACAGCATGAAGACATGGTTGAGCTTGGTGCTTGTTCTAAATTACCTACTAAATTTGGTAATTTCAATATCTTTGTATTCAAGAATGAATTAGATAAAAAAGAGCATTTAGCTATCGTTAAAGGTGATGTCCAAAACTGTAGCGATGTCCTTGTACGTATTCACTCCGAATGTTTAACTGGCGATGTGTTCGGCTCTAAACGTTGTGACTGCGGCGAACAATTAGATAATGCGTTACGTGCTATCGAAAAAGAAGGTAAAGGCGTTGTAGTATACATGCGTCAAGAAGGCCGTGGTATCGGTTTAACAAATAAAATCAAAGCCTATGCTTTACAAGAGCAAGGATTAGATACCGTAGAAGCAAATGAGCAATTGGGCTTCCCTGCAGATATGCGCGAATATTCCTTAGCTGCTCAAATTATCCGTTTCTTAGGGATTAAGAGTATTCGATTGTTGACAAACAATCCAGAAAAACGTCATGGATTAGAACATTGGGGTATCGATGTAACTAGCCGGGTACCGCTCATTATTGCGGCAAACAAATTTAACGCAGGGTATTTAAAGACAAAAGAAGAAAAAATGGGCCATATGTTAGAAGACTAATTATTTAGTTCTATTTAACAAATTGCTCGTCACATAAGAATTTCCTTTATAGGAATATAGGAGGTCTACATAATGAAGGTTCAAGAAGGTAATTTACTAGGTAGCGGTAAAAAATTTGCTATTATCGGTTCTCGTTTTAATGAGTTCATTACTTCCAAATTAATCGGTGGCGCTGAAGATTGCTTATTACGTCACGATGTAAAAGAAGAGGATATTACTGTTATTTGGGTACCAGGTGCTTATGAAATTCCATTGATTGCTAAAAAAGCTGCTTCATCTGGTCGCTTCGATGCGGTTATTTGCGTTGGTGCTGTTATTCGTGGTGCTACAACTCATTATGACTATGTATGTAATGAAGTAGCGAAAGGTATTGCACATGTTTCCTTAGAAACTGGAATTCCTGTTATGTTCGGTGTAGTAACTACTGAAAATATTGAACAGGCTATTGAACGTGCTGGTACTAAGGCTGGTAATAAAGGTTACGATTGTGCTATGGGCGCTATTGAAATGGTTAACCTTATCGATCAATTCTAAGAAGACTATTAAAAACACTCAGTATCCTATAGTACTGGGTGTTTTTATAATATCGAAAATATGTTCTTTTACATTAAAAGCAATCTAGACGAACATATATTCTCTATAATTTGAAATGTAATTCTATGACATGATATACTATATAAGCACTTATAAGTGCATATGATGTATTAATTAGAAATAAGGAATGACAGAATGGATTATATAAAACGTTTTACGACCCGAGAAGGGGTTCGTATGTCTTTAGCTGTAACAACAGATACAGTTGAAACGGCTCGTGTACGTCATGATTTATGGCCTGTCGCAACGGCTGCTTTAGGTCGCGCTATGACAGGCGCTATTTTATTAGCTGGTGATTTTAAAAATCATGAAAATGTAAGTTTGCGTATTAAAGGTGATGGTCCTCTAGGCGTAGTTCACGTAGATGCTTTTGCAGATAATACGGTTCGTGGCTATGTGGATGAGCCACATGTAGATGTACCTTTAAAACGAGCTGGTAAGCTTGATGTAGGTGCTGCTGTTGGTCATAATGGTGAAGTACAAGTTACTCGCTTTACTCAATTAGCACAAGATTATACCTCTACAAGCCCAATTCAAAGTGGTGAAGTAGCAGAGGATTTGGCGTACTATTTATATGCGTCTGAACAAGTACCTTCTACTATTAGCTTAGGTGTATTGGTAGACCCAGATTATCATACAGTTGTAGCTGGTGGCTTTATCGTACAAGCTTTACCAGATGCTACAGACGAAGCATTAGCACAAGTAGAAAAGAATATAAACGAACTTGGTCCTATTACAGAATATTTAAAAGCTCATCCAGATGGTAAGGGCCTAATGGAACGCGTTCTTGATGGCTTGACTGTGAATGAAGTATATAATGAACCAATTCACTTCCAATGTCGTTGTGGACGGGATCGCTTTGGAGCTGTACTTATGACATTAAGAGAAGAAGATAAACAGGCCATTTTGGAAGATGAAGTAACAGAACTTGTATGCCATTACTGTAATGAAAAGTATCATTTTAGTCGTGAAGAGTTACAAGATATGTTCGCGCCTAAAGGTCCAATTCAATAAAAACTTTATAATATATAGAAAAAATACAGGCTACTAGGTTTTTCCTATAGCCTGTTTTTGTATTCTATGAGAAAATAAAAGATAAGAGTTATTAATATTAGGAGGTCACAATGAGTGCAATTGGCATAATTGGTGGTACTGGTGTTTATGATCCGTCCATCTTTGAAAATATTCATGAAGAATCCTTAATGACACCATATGGTGAAATAGATTATGTACAAGGTACATACCATGGGAAAACAGTAATCTTTGTGGCTCGTCACGGCAAAGATCACACAATTCCTCCACACAAAATCAATTATCGTGCTAATATTTGGGGGCTCAAAAAATTAGGCGTTACATTTATCATCTCTACCACTGCAGTAGGTTCTTTGAATGAAAACTTCAAGCCTGGTCATTTCGTTTTGACTGACCAATTCTTAGATTTTACTAAAAACCGCATCACTACATTCTATGAAGGTGGTGACCGTCCAGTAGCACACTTGGATGTAACAAATCCGTATTGCCCAGAATTACGTGATGTTCTTCAAAAGGTAGGTACTGAACAAGGTCTTACAATTCATAATGGCGGTACTTATGTATGTACGGAAGGTCCACGCTTTGAAACACCAGCGGAAATTAAAATGTTCCACATGCTCGGTGGGGATACAGTAGGTATGACAAATGTACCTGAAGTAAATTTAGCTAATGAAGCTGAAATGGCATATGCTACGATTTCTATGATTACCAACTATGCAGCAGGTATTTCTGAATCTGCTCTAACACATAGTGAAGTGGTTGAAATGATGGGGGATATGGCTGCTCAACTTAAATCACTTATTTTAGGTGCTATTGATGTAATCGATGTAGATGCTCGTTATGATGCGCATAATCGCATGCATGAATATGGTGGCTTTAAACTATAATACATTCATAACGAAGCACAATAGTTCATCGAAGGAGAAGGTATGATTAATATTGAATGGCGTAAAGATACGTTGGTGCTATTAGATCAAACTAAATTACCTACTGAAATTACTTATGTTCACTGCACGGATTGGCGTCAAGTGGCTGAGGCTATTAAAATGCTTCGCGTTCGCGGGGCACCTGCCATTGGTGTAGCTGCTAGTTATGGTCTAATTTTAGCTGCTATGGAAGCAGGCCGTTTAGAGTCTCCATTTAGTGAACAACTTACAAGCTTATATGAATTTAGCGAGACTTTAAAAGAAACTCGGCCTACTGCAATCAACTTGGCTTGGGCTATAGATCGGGTGATTTCTTTAGTAAAAGGTCAAGTTGAAAGCATGTCCTCTATGAGTGATGTGGTGGATCTCATTACGAAGGAAGCCATTACTATTCATGAAGAAGACGTATCTTTGAATCGTCGTATGGCAGAAGCAGGAGCAACTTTATTTGAAGGTCAAAAGAATATTCGTATTTTGACCCATTGTAATGCCGGTGCACTAGCTACAGGTGGTCTAGGTACAGCACTTGGTGTTGTCCGTAAGCTTCATGAAAATGGTCAATTGGAACGAGTATATGCGGATGAAACACGACCATTATTACAAGGTGCTAGACTTACTGCATTTGAGCTACATGAGGATGGCATTCCTGTAACATTAGAAACTGACAATATGGTTGCTTATGCGATGCAACATGGCCTTATTGATGCTGTAATCGTCGGTGCAGACCGCATCACTACAAAAGGTGATGTAGCTAATAAAATTGGTACCTATGGTGTAGCCGTTCTCGCTAAATTCCATAATATTCCGTTTTATGTGGCCGCACCATATAGCACATTTGACTTTACATTGGAAAATGGTAGCGATATTCCTATCGAGATGCGCGATGATTATGAAGTGACATCGTTACATGGTGTTCAAACAGCACCTAATGGTATTGATATACTAAATCCAGCTTTCGATGTTACACCACATGATCTAGTGACTGCTATCATTACTGAAGAAGGTGTTTTAAAACCAAATTATGAAGTGTCTATTGATAAGCTGCGTCAAATTGTAGAATCTAAATAACAAACAAATCCAAGTGGGTTTACTATCAAATCTTTATTTTAACTATATCAACTCATATTAGTAAAAGGAGTTATTATGCAATCTTTAATTAAAGATATTAATTTAGCTGCAGAAGGCCGTAAAAAAATTGATTGGGTTTCTAACTTTATGCCTACATTGAATACCTTGGGCGACCGTTTTGAAGCAGAACAAACTTTCAAAGGTCAAACTATTGTTGTAAGTGTTCACTTGGAAGCAAAAACAGCATATTTAGCCACTGTATTAAAACGAGGTGGCGCTGATGTTATCGTAACTGGTTCCAATCCATTATCTACACAAGATGATGTTGCGGCTGGTCTTGTTGACATGGGCCTAACTGTATACGCTTGGTATGATTGTACTGAGGAAGAATATTTCAACTTCCTTAACAAGGCTCTTGATCATAAACCACACATTATTATCGATGATGGTGGTGACTTGGTAAACTTGTTGCACACAACACGCCAAGATGCAAAAGAACGCTTGTTAGGTGGTAGTGAAGAAACTACAACAGGTGTACATCGTTTATATGCATTAGAGAACGCTAAACAATTGACATTCCCTATGATTGCAGTAAACGATTCCTACTGTAAATATCTCTTTGATAACCGTTATGGTACAGGCCAATCCGTTTGGGATGGTATCATGCGTACTACTAATTTAACTGTAACAGGTAAAAATGTTGTCGTAGCTGGTTACGGTTGGTGCGGTAAAGGCGTTGCTATGCGTGCAAAAGGCCTTGGTGCTCATGTATATGTAACAGAAGTAGATCCAATTAAAGCGATTGAAGCTGTATTCGATGGTTTCAAAGTATTGCCTATGATTGAAGCTGCTAAAGTAGGGGATATTTTCTGTACTGTAACAGGTTGTAAAGATGTTATTGTAAAAGAACATTATGAAGTAATGAAAGATAAAGCTATCTTATGTAATGCTGGTCACTTTGATTGTGAAGTTAATGTAGCTGATCTTACAGAACTTGCGATAAGTCATGAACGTGTTCGTCAAAACATCGAAGGCTATACTATGGCAGATGGTCGCAAGCTTTACGTATTAGCTGAAGGTCGTCTTGTTAACCTTGCAGCTGGTGATGGTCACCCTGCAGAAATTATGGACTTATCCTTTGCTATGCAAGCTCTTGCAGCAGAACATATTTTACATAATGGTAAAGATATGGAACCTAAGGTATATGTATTGCCTCATGAATTAGATGCGGAAATTGCAAAACTTAAATTGAACTCCATGGGGTACGACTTAGATTCCTTAACACAAGATCAAATCGACTACCTTACAAAAGTAAACTAATTAACCAAATATAACCGAGCTATTATGGCTCGGTTATACCTATGAGGGAAGATTATGTCTGATTTATTGATTACTCACGTAGATGTCCTCACCGATGAGGGTGTTCTTAAAAACCATGCTATTGAAATTGAAAATGGTTATATTACAACTATTTTAAATGATAGTGAAGCTATCAAGGCAAAAGACAATGCTAAGGAAGTGCTAGATGGTAAAGGCCAATTGGCAGCGCCAGGTCTTGTAAATACGCATACTCATATTGCGATGGGGCTATTTAGAAACTATGCAGATGATCTTGAGCTTATGGAATGGCTTGAAACTGCAATTTGGCCGACAGAAGCAAAACTAAACGACGATTATGTACGTTATGGCACACAACTTGGTATTGCTGAAATGCTGCGCACTGGTACTACAACCTTTAGTGACATGTATTTCTTTATGAATACTACGGCTGAGGTAGTAAAAGAAACTGGTATTCGATCTGTATTATCTCGCGGCTTAGCAGGTGTTTCTCCAACAGCAGATCAAGCATTAGTTGAAAATGCTGATTTATTCCGCACTTGGAATGGCTTTGATAATGACCGCATCAAAGTGTTACTTGGACCACATGCACCATATACCTGTCCAGATGCGTACATGGAAAAGGTTATCGCTTTATCTCATGAATTAAACTGTGGCATTCATATGCACTTGTCCGAAACTAAAGGGGAAGTGGAGAATGTTATTAAAGCTACAGGTAAAACTCCAATTGCTCATATGCATGATCTAGGGTTATTCTGGAATACTACATTGGCTGCACACTGTGTTCATGTAACAGACGAAGATATGGACATTATGGCTAAAAACAATGTAGCTGTAGCACATAATCCACAATCTAACCTTAAATTAGCAAGTGGTATTGCACCAGTGCCTGAAATGATTGCAAAAGGTATCACTGTTGGGCTTGGTACAGATGGTTCCGCATCTAATAATAATGCGGATATGCTTGAAGAAGTACGCCTTGCTGCTACATTACATAAAGCACGCCTCTACGATCCTAAAGCCATTCCTGCACAAGCTGCATGGAGTATGGGTACCGTAGAAGGTGCAAAAGCATTAGGCTATAAAGATCTTGGAGTATTAGCAAAAGGGTATCGTTCAGATATCGTTTTATATGATGTATCTGGTATGCACTGGATGCCTCGCTATAATGATTTAGCAGCACTTGTATACTCTGCAAATAGTTCTGATGTAAATACTACAATTGTAGGCGGTAAAGTCCTTATGAAAGACAAAGAATTGCTTACAATTGACGAAGAAAAACTTCGTGCTGAAATTACAAAAGCTCAAGAATATTTTAGAAACTAATATTTATTAATTACTATTAACTTGTCTATGGGCTAATATATTGATTAGCATATAAAGAAAACCCACTCATGATATTTCATAGAGTGGGTTTTGTATTATGTAATATTAATTTTACTGACCTATTATCCAATATCTATTTAATTGCTTTTACCAAAAACATAGGTACTGGAATGTAGAATTCATCTTCTTCACTATAAATGCGAGGACCTACAGTAGGATCAATAGATACTGAGCTAGCTCCCATCTTAGTGAGCAGTTCTTTGTCCCATTGTGGACGTGTATAGGATGAAATTTCTAGCATATGATATATTGTATGACAACGTTCTTTTAATTCATTGCTAACGTGTTCATGTGCATGATGTACGGATTTCGGCAAATCATGATGATTGCGAGCGTGTTCTGCATCATAATTAAGAATTAAACCGCCAGGACGGATGACACGCAACCATTCAGCATAGGCTTTATCTGGATGTGGTAAATTCCATGTTACATTGCGAGCTACAACGATATCAAAGGTATTCGTATCAAAGCTAAGATTTTCAGCATCCATAACAGAGAATGTAGCGTCAGAATTTAGAGATTCTGCAAGCTGATTAGCTTCATTAATCATATTAGGCGTAATATCAATACCATGTACAGAATGGCCTAATTCAGAAAGAATAATACTGAAAAAACCTGCACCACAACCAATATCTAAAATACGTAAAGAACGGTCAGATTCAAAAATATGACTCATCAACTCATCACGCCAAAGTTTAAGTTTAGGGCTTTCTAATTCTTTAGCTCGTAAAGAGCCAAAATCACGAGCTCGATCACTCCAATAGGAGGCAATAAATTCTTTATCATCCTTCATAGGATGATTTTTTTCAAATATATCATTCATTTTTCAGTTCTCCTCATTTTTAATACACTTAATAGTACCATAAAATGAGAATGTACCATACTATAAATATCACACTTATTACATAAATAATTAATATTGAGTATGATATAATACATCTATATTTTTGTTTTATGAAAGGGCAGGACTATGATTTTACAGACGGGACAGCGTACGGATATTCCTGCCTTTTATGGGCAATGGTTAATTAATCGCGTCCGCCAAGGATTTGTAGATGTACGCAATCCCTATAATCCGATGCAGATAACTCGATATCCTATTAATCATGAAGTTGTAGATGGTATTGCGTTTTGTACAAAGAATCCGTTGCCTTTCATTCCGCTCTTACATGAAATAAATGATTATAGACAGTATTGGCATATGACTATAACTCCATATGGAGCGGATATAGAGACTAATGTACCAAAAGTAGATTTAGTAATAGACGGATTTAAACGAATATCTACAAAACGTAATCCTCAGTCCATGGTGTGGCGTTATGATCCTATTATTTTAACCCACAACTATACAGTTGATTTTCATTTTGAAAGCTTTTATAAAATGGCTAAGTCTCTAGAAGGCTACACAGATACCGTAGTTGTCAGTTTCATAGATATATTTGATAAGGTAGCTCAGAACTTTCCCGAAGGGTATAGACCGAGTTTAGATATTCAAAGGAAGATCATTAAAGAATTAGTATCTATAGCTCATTCTCATCATATGATACTTAAAACCTGTGGAGAAGGGGACGTTTTCAAAGCATTAGGTGTTAATACAGAGGGCTGTCTTACACTAGACTGTTATGAACGAGCTTGGAACGTAAAATTAAAAGCACCGAAACGTACACCAGCTAGACCAGAGTGTAATTGTTATTTACATGGTGATATAGGTGCCTATGATACTTGTAGCCATTTTTGTCGCTATTGTTATGCAAATACAAATCAGGCTGCAGTTCGCCAAAATTGCTTATTACATGATCCGAACTCTAGCTTGCTAATTGGAAAACTTTCAAAAACAGCAATTATTAAAGAAAGTGCGGAAAAAAGCTGGATTGTAGATACAAAATACACACAAGATTCTTTATTTTAAGAGAATTATGACCTGCTTTTACGCCTATAGCGTTGACGTATCGTGTAAAATATAGACAAAAGGGGTTGTCAAAGGGACATCTCAGGAATATAAGAGGGTGTAAAGACTATTTTTGGTTTATTGTTTTATTATTACAAGGAGGTGGAGTATGATCACCTATAAGAATGAAAGTAAAGATTCATTACAATCATCTGAATCGTCTATGCCAGTTCTTGCCATGTGTTATGATTTTGATAAGACCTTAACACCTGATGATATGCAAGCACAAGGCTTTATCCAATCTGTTGGCTATGATGAAGAGCAAATCAAACAGTTCTGGCAAGAATCTAATCAACTGGCTAAGAAAAATGATATGGATAATAACTTGGCTTATATGTATAAGATGATTCAAGAAGCAGTGGGTCGTTTTTATGTAACTCGAGAAAAGCTTATGGAATATGGGAATCAAGTGGAACTATATGAGGGTGTTCGCACTTGGTTTGAGCGTATTCGTGAATATGGTTTAGAACACGGTGTACGCATTGAACATTACATCATATCTTCTGGTTTAAAAGAGATGATAGAAGGTACTGAAATGGCGAAAGAGGGAGCTTTCACCAAAATCTATGCTAGTGCATTCATGTTTGATGATAAAGGTGTAGCCGTATGGCCTGCACAAGCCATTAACTATACAAATAAAACACAGTTTTTATTCCGTATTCAAAAAGGAATTTTAGATATCAATGATACGGGCGTTAATGATTATGTTAAGCCTGAAGATCAACGTGTACCGTTCCGCAATATGATATATATTGGGGATAGTGATACAGATATTCCTTGTATGAGCTTAGTTAACGCTAATGGCGGTCATTCTATAGGTGTTTATGATCCTGTTAAGAAGGATAAAGATAAGGTGTATAAGATGATGCGTCATCATCGCATACGTTATTATGCACCTGCAGACTATACAAATGGTTCAAAGTTAGATACATTAGTTAAACAAATTATTCGTAAAACCGCAGCCTACGAAGTGTTAGAAGGCGAGTATGTACATTGTAAACACGAAGCAGAGGAGTAACATGGATCAATCTAAATTAACAAGTGAATGGATTCAAGCGTTTAATCGTTTAGGTTCTGAAGGTAAATTAAAACCTACTGTACCATATCATGATTTATTTAACCGTAAAGAGCTAAAAGGATTTCCATTGCATACATTGCCAATGTGGACTGTAACATTTCCAACTGGTCATATTACATGCTGCGATCCCTTGGTGACACTACCTAATAAACCGGATACATATATTAGAACGGTAGAACCAGGTACCTATTTATTGGAAACAAAAATTATTGAAATGGAGCCAAATGAGTATCGCTATGTGGCAAGCCGCATTGTTTTTAGTGGTAATGAGCCAGTGAACTATGAATTAGCATTAAAAGGTACAGAAGATTTAACAGATCTCGATGATGGTGAAAGCTATATAGGATTCCCTGTAGATTCTGGTCTTGCTACAGTAGTTGATGCTGAAACAATTGAGACCTACAGAAAGTTTTACGATCAATGGCATACTAACTATCCGGATAAGAACATTTACGATGATTACTATAGCGATTTATTCCAATTAAATGCTATGGCATATCCTCAATACCAACGCTCTAAAGGGGACTGGATTAACTTTACAATTCCTGAAACCGAATTGACTGTACCAATGATTCAATCTGGCTTTGGTGATGGTTTATACCCTGTATACTGGGCATTTGATAAAGATGGTCAAATCTGCCAATTGATTATGGAATATATTGATTGCAGCGAAGCATATCAATAATATAATCTAGCGATATATATATAGCTTGATAGCTTAATAACATACTAAGAAAGACGCTTAGATTACTAAGCGTCTTTTATATATTTCCATTTAATTGTAAGGTCTAAATACCAAAAATCCAGTTTACGAATACACGAAGGATACTAAGACCTACAATGATTTCTGCTAAAAATCTTAAAGAACCTTCCATACCATTACCTAAATGTTTTAAACTGCCAATTTTAGCTTTACTTACGATATCACACCAGCACATATAATACCTCCATGAGAGTTAATATGAGTAAATTACATAATTTATATGCTTATTTTACAACGTTATATCAAAAATTTCAATATGTATTTAAAATTAAATAATAATAATTCTACACATATATCTATAATAGTAAAAATTTGCCCGATATATATCTTTATTAATATATAGACTTTATTTGTAGATAGCCAGCTAAATAATATGTAAATTATTATATTAATATGATAAATTATAAAAAAAGGATATTAATGGCTTCAATATGAAGAAAGGTAATTAAAATGAACAATCGAGTAATTAATCTTATAGCGATCTTAATATCTGTTATAATCATTACATTAGTAATAAATTATAATAAAGCAACAGCTCATAATATAACAGGTGTCTATAATAGTGCGATTACAGAACAACACCCTGGAAAAATATTACGAGATTTTCCAATCAATGAAAAAGTATTTATTATTGAGTACCAAGGTATAGATGAATCAACCGGACGGGAAATTTATATAATTACAGACAGAAAGGCAAAAGAAAAAGGAAATATTATTCAATTTAAAATAGAGAAATTACAAGGTGAACAACCAAATATAATTATGAAGGCTCTTGGTGATAAATCTCTAGGTTGGATTGAACTGATAAAAAAATAATTGTATGATAGAATTTATTTAATTCAGATACATTACACAATGATAAAAGTATTTTTTAGTTTATATTAGTAAAACTAGCTTATAGAAATATAGGCTAGTTTTTCTTTTGTTTTTAAATTACTTCCGATAACGATATATTATCGGAAGTAATTATATTAAGAAAATTGGGCCTAATTGGCCCAATCCCTTATGTTATATGATTTTTTAGTTTTTTAAGCTTATTTACGTTTAAATGTATATGGTTCGTATTCTACATCTTTATTACGGTTAGTCCACCAGTTCCAACCAACTCTTGCTAACTTCCAAGCAATGAACCCTACGATAATTCCCAATACTAAACCTGTTAATACATCTGTTGGATAATGTACAAATAGATATACTCTAGAAAATGCTACTACTAATGACCCAAGTAATGCTATAATTCCCAAATATCGCTTCTGAGGCGCTATTTGGCTCAAGCCTAGGTAAATGGTCATGGCTGATGCAAATGAACCAAAACTATGGCCTGACGGGAATGAATAACTATTTGCTTTAGGTAATGCAGATTCTAATGGTACTGTTATATTAGGAAAATCTACAAATGGTCTTAATCTAGCTACATGTGGTTTTAAACCTTGGTCACCGATGATAAATACAAATCCTAAGGCAATAATTATAGCTACGCCTAATACACGATATTTTTTCTGTAACATTAATAACAAGGCAATTACAATCCATAAGGCACCGCTGCCAGTAATTTTTGAAATAAATGCCATAATAGGCGTTAAAAAACTATATACAAGGTGATCATGTACATAGAAGATTAAAGAGTGATCAAATTGTAAGATTGTGTCCATAGTGTCCTCTTCTATTTTTATTAAATGATAATCGTTGAGAATGAATTGATAATGTTCTCTGTTATTGAGTAATTTATTCTAACATACTGGATTATGTATCAAATGATTTCTCAATTATAGTTCAAATAATAGCCTAAACTATTTGTTTCATATGGTCAATAGTTTAGGCTATATTTAATAAAATCTTTAATTATGATTTCTTTTTATCCGTTTTGTTAGGTGGATTTGGTGGCGCTGCTGCAGGCATTGTAATAATCGTATCTACTGGATCATATACAGACTCAAAGGAATCTGTTTGTGTAACCCAATTACCATAGGTAATGGTTCTATACGTATTCATTGTTAAACCTACATGCCCCTCCTGCACTTCTTTTTCTTTTAATGCTGGATCTACCCTAGTGATAGTCTTATTAGGAATTTCGCCATAATCACCTACAGAAATAGAAACATTTTTAGGCTTATCTTGAGCTGTACCTATAATGTAGATCGTTAACGTTCCATTATTCATAACACTAAGGATATAAATGGATTGTTGGTAAGGATTTCTAAACTTAAAGTCTAAATAGCCCCAAGCTACTGTAGCATCCCGACCAGCTTGAATATATCCTACTGGCTCAAAGTGTGGTGTACGCTCGATAATATTCATACCGGATAATAACGCTGTATTAAATATAGTTGAACTTACTTGGCAAATGCCACCACCAATACCTGGAACCAATTTACCATCAATCATAACAGGTGCATCATCATAGCCGGCCTCTGCAGTACGTTCACCTACAACATCGTTAAAGGAGAACTGTGCGCCCGGTTTAATTAGGGTACCGTTTATTTTATCAGATGCTAATTGGATATTATGGGTTCTACTTTCATTACTAGGATCATACTCTGTAGTGTAAGACGCTAATACCGTATTCAATGGTTTTAAATCGGCATCACTTACTTTTACAGTATTCTGTGTAGTAAATACCATAGACAAGGAATTAATACTATCACCGGCCTGTAAATCATCTTTTAATTTCTTAAGGGTAGCATCAATATCGATACGCTTACCTTCCTTTGCAGGATGGAATACCACTTGTCCATTCTCAAGACTTAAATATGCATCATGACCAGGGGTATCAATTGTTTTTGCCAACTCTGTTAGATATGTTTTACCCTTAACTTCATCAAGCTTATATTGTGGTGTAAAGTGTTGTCCATAATAGAATGCATGGAATCTATGTGAAAGCAGTGTCCACAAATCCTCTTCATAGCCATAGGTAGAAATAGTTTTTACCATAGCCTCTGTATCGATTTGAATCCCTAAATCATGATAGGAAGCTTGTTGTTTTTTATTATTGCCCATATCAATAGATATGGTTTGTGGAATTTTACTATTTAAATCTTGTAAGCGAGCTTGTAATTCATTCTTAGGTGTATTAGATAGATCTGTATCATTGTAATATACACCATAAGAAATATTTTCTGTTGGAATGTATGAACAGCCGCTTGTCCCCATGAGAACAAGCATAGTTCCTACTAAAATATATTTCTTCATCATTAGTTATAAACTCTCCCGAATTAGTTATCATATTCTCTAATTATAGCATATTACCGTCTAATCTATGGTACAATTATATTGATATTTTTAAGGGTAAGGGTGAATTATGTCAGAGTCTAAAGAGCAACAGAAACATTTCTATTTGCGCAACAATGATGCGCTTATGAATAGTACTAAGTTGTCTATGAAAGCAAAACAAAGCATATTATTATCTAAGGCTGAAAATACTGTTGATGCGTACGAATCGGATTGGGACGATTTCGTTGATTGGTGTACCTATCAAAAGGTATCTTATTTTCCAGCCACACCAGAAACAATTGTGAACTATATAAATGATCTAGCTGACTATGCTAAGGCTAACACAATATCTCGTCGCATTAGCGCCATATCAGAGAATTATAATGCCTCTGGACATAGAGATAATCCTTGTATGGCACCTATAGTAAAACAAGCGTTACGAGGGATTAGACGGTTAAAAGGTACTTTCCAGCAAGGCAAAACACCAGTTCTTCTAGAAGATATTGAAGATATTTTGGAGTGTATGGATAAACTAGATGTGCCTGAGTTGCAATTATTACGTGATAAAGCTATTCTTTTAATTGGATTTATGGGCGCTTTTCGTCGCAGTGAAATTGCGGCCATTACAGTAGAACATCTTCAGTTTTCTCCCCAAGGTGTTGAAATCTTTGTTCCATCTTCAAAAGCCGATCAAGAAGGTCAAGGTGCTGTTGTAGCGATTCCTCACCTATCTGGTTCTCCGCTAGATGCAGTACGCGCCTTACAGCAATGGTTACGTACTTCTGGTATTACGGAAGGCCCTGTATTTAGAGGTTTTACTAAAAATATGTCACTTCGTAAAACAGCTATATCCGATAAAATGATTGCAGAAATTGTGAAAAAATATATTACTCTTATTGGTCTTGATCCATCTATGTATGGAGCCCATAGTTTACGTCATGGCTTCGCCACAACTGCAGCAGCTTATGGTGTGGAAGAACGTAATATTATGAGACAAACACGTCATCATAGTGTTAATATGGTTCGTCGTTACATTAATGAAGCGAATAAGTTTGTCGATAATCCTATTTCAACAATCTTTGAAAAACGATTTAGATAAAAACAAAATTTAAATAACAAAAAGCAGCTATCTCTATCTGAGTAGCTGCTTTTTTGCGTGGGTTATACCCATATATATTTAGTTTTGAGCCACATAGTCCAAAGCTCTAACTGGACTATCATTTTTCTTAACTGGTACTTTTAAAACTGTACCAGGAACTAATGCACCAGAGTCATCAATTTTGTTAAGTTCCTTCATAGCATATACCATTTCACGAACATCCATATCTTTATGAGCTGTGCGAGCTGCAATATCCCACATAGTATCTCCTGCTTGAACTTTTACTTCACGGACAGCATGTGTATTTGCTTCTGTTACAGGGGTTGTCATATTATAGCCGAACAAGATTGTTAAGCACATTCCTACCATCATCAATATATTTTTCATCTCATACCTCACATTTACATCGAACATAATATCTGAGAACATTTGTTTGTTTACATGCTTATATTAGCACACGAACGAATGTTCGGTCAAGTGTTTTAGAACAAATGTTTGCAAAAACTTTTAAAATTGCCTATAATAGGTATATAAGATTAGTAATTATCTTATATCTTTATTATATAGTACTAAATGAGTAATTTTTTCCTCATGCATATATTGATATTATTTTGATGTTATATTGACTATGGAGGTTCATCGTGAGACGCCCTGCTACAGATATTAATACAAAACAGCGCCGTATATTAGATTTTATTAAGGACTCTTTACATAATGAATATCGTTGTCCTACTGTTCGAGAAATCTGTACGCATGTAGGCCTTAGTTCTACTTCTACTGTGCAATCTCATTTGAATGCTCTTGAAAAGTTTGGTTATATTAAACGCGATCCTAATAAAAATCGGGCTATTACAGTATTAGAGGATACAAAGCCTTCTATTTCTGTAGACGGTAATGAAACATCAAGTTCTGATAATTTTGAGTTCTTAGGGGCTGGGTTGAAACAAGTGCCTCTTATTGGTACCGTACAAGCAGGTATGCCTATTACAGCGGTAGAAAATTTAGAGTCTACTCTTACATTACCTGTTCAATTAACTGGTGATTCTGACTGCTTTTTACTACGTGTTCAAGGTGAATCCATGATGAATATTGGTATGTATGAAGGTGATATGCTCATCGTACGCCATCAAAATACTGCTAATAATGGTGATGTTGTTGTAGCACGTATCGATGATGAAGCTACAGTAAAACGTTTTTATAAAGAAAATGGTCATATTCGTTTACAACCTGAAAATGACGACTTTGATCCAATCATCGTAGATGATTGTCATATTGAAGGTCTTGTTATTGGTCTTGTACGAGATAGAATATAGAAAAAATCGGCAACTTACGGTTGCCGATTTTTTATTATTAGGCTATAACTGTTAGTAACTAATAGAAGAATTATAAAACGGGTTATAGGACAAAACGTGTTGGTACTTTAATCCCAATCATTGAAAGATAATTTGTCATAGTTATGCAAATCACCCCAAGAAATGGCATCTCCCCAAGTTGGAATTATGCCTTGAAGTTGGGCTCTTTCATTCATAGAACTATATATTTTAGAAATACTTGCATCAGTTGGCATTACCTTAAGTATTTCTTTTGCAGAAAGCGGTCTTGGTGAGTGTAAATAACACCACCAAAAGACCGCTTTTATACGTTTTTCTACAGACATTCCTCGATGGTAACGCAATAAACGTCTGAGTTGTGCGTTTACTCCGCCTTCAATAGGGTTATTAGTCCTCGGACATTCTTTATCCAACACCAATGTTTCATCTAAATATCGAAACATTGTCTCTGTATTAATTAATGCCACTAGAGAGTTATAGGCTTTTAGTAATCGTTCATGCGTAGCTCTTAAATTATCATTACTATCACGTGTCATTTCATTTAGAAACTCTTTAAAAGTCACCCTCCAATTAAATAATCGTTGAATCCATATTTTTGCATCTTCCTGTGTTTTTACGTTATATAAATCGCTTGCTAAATCTTTTAACATAATGCCTGCTAATGTCTTAGGCCGCCTAGTAGTGTAACGATGTACTTGCCATACGGCATGAACAATACAACGTTGAAGCTTGGCGGTACGCCAAACTTTTTTTAATGCTTTTCTAAGACCAGGTCCACCATCAGAAACGACCACAATGGGGGTCGCTATTCGCTGCATAAGAGCTTGCCATGAGCGAGACTGTTCTGACCTACATAAATACCACCCTAATACATATTCACCATCATAACAGATCAAAATACAAGCTTTTTTAGCTAAGTAAATACCATCAACGAATACCACATCTCTCGAGGTTTCAATTTTGGGCGGCATAGGCCATATTTGCCAGAAATCAGCTATCTGTCTACGAAATGTACGGCCCTGCCCAGGCATGTCCTGTTGTGTTTCTTTACTAAATAACCAATTTAGAAATCGATGAAAACATTTAGTAGTATTATCAATAGTTTGTGTAAAGGTGATGTTACACTGCTTACAATGCCATCGTTGTGATCCAGCTTTAGTTTTCCCATATTTTTGACAAGAAAATCCACAATTTATACATCTTACCAGCATGATTATTCCCTCCACTTAGAACACGATTTTCTAAGAAGATATAACCTTATTGAAGCCAGTAAAATCAAGGGGTTTGGGACTTTTTACCAACACATTTTGTCCACCCTCTAAGTTTATCAAAAGAACTTAAAATAGCGATGGAGCCAGTAATTTACTGGCTCCATCGCCTATAAAACCAACACGTTTTGTCCTATAACCCTATAAAACAAAACCAGTAACTACAATGTAGCTACTGGTTTTATAGTTACTAATATATTATTGTAAATATTCCGCTAATGCTTTATCAATATATGCTGCTTCATCGGCAGTTGGATCACACATTGGTAAATTAAATACGCCAGCAGGTAAACCTATTTTACGGACTGCATATTTAACAGGAATAGGATTTGTAGTAATAAACATAGCTTTTATGATATCCGCTAAGCTTTGATGAATACGAAGAGCTTCGTGATTATGACCAGATTCATAAGCTTGAATCATCGCATTCATATCTTTGCCCGCTACATGAGAAACTACGGATACAACACCGCATGCTCCCACAGATAGCATTGGTAATGTAAGACCATCATCCCCACTATATACCATGAAGTCGTCCTCAGGCATTAAGCGTTTGATTTCAGATGCAATCATAAGATTGCCACTAGCCTCTTTTATGGCGCATACATGTGGATACTCACTATGTAATTGTGCTAGTGTTGTTGGGAAAATGCCTGTTCCTACACGGCTTGGTACATTATATACCATGATTGGCAGTGTAGTAGCCTCTGCAATAGCTTTAAAGTGTAAGTATTGACCTTGTTGATTTGGCTTATTGTAGTAAGGTACTACAACTAATAAACCATCGATTCCATCAATTTTAGATACTTCTTTTACAAAGTCTACAGAAGCTTTTGTGTCATTTGAACCTACATTAGCAATAATAGAACCTTTATGACCACATTCTTTAGCAATAGCTGTAAATAATGCTAATTTATCCTCTTTTGACATGGATGGATTTTCCCCTGTTGTACCACATACAACGAGTCCATCGGATCCATTATCTAATAAATGATGAGCAATAGCTACACTATTTTCTATGTTAAGGGATCCATCATTATTAAATGATGTAATCATAGCCGTTAATACTCGACCAAAGGTTTTCATATCTGTCCTCCCCTTGATAGATTAAAATGCTTGTTTTTCTACCAAGTACTCAGCAATTTGCAACGCATTAAGTGCTGCACCTTTACGAATTTGGTCCCCTACAATCCAGAAATTCATACCTTTGTCGTTATATAAATCTTTACGAATACGACCAATTTCACAGTCATTTTGATTAGACGTATATAATGGCATTGGATAAATTTGTTCTGCAGGATTATCTTTTACTTGTAAACCTGGGAATTTTTCACATGCTGCTTTGAAAGCTTCTACAGAAACTGGTTCAGCTGTTTCTACTAAAACAGATTCAGAGTGGGAACGATACACTGGAACACGTACAGTAGTTGGTACTACTTGAATTGTGTCGTCATGAAGAATTTTTTGTGTTTCATTGACCATTTTCATTTCTTCTTTTGTGTAATCATTGTCCAAGAACACATCGATTTGTGGCAATAAGTTAAATGCTACAGGATAATGTTTAGGGGCAGAACCTGTTGGCAATAAGTTTGCAGTCATTTCTTCACCAGCAGCATATTGTTTTACTTGGTTTTCAAGTTCTTCAATACCCTCTTTACCAGCACCAGATACTGCTTGATATGTACTTACAACGATGCGTTTAATTGGAGAAATATCATGTAGTGGTTTTAGACCTAAGCTCATAATAATAGTAGAGCAATTTGGGTTAGCAATAATACCTTTATGTTTTAAGATATCTTCTGGATTTACTTCTGGTACAACAAGAGGTACTTCAGGATCCATACGGAATGCACTAGAGTTATCGATAACAATTGCACCACGTTTAGCTGCTTCTGGTGCTAATGTTTTAGAAATAGAACCACCTGCAAATAATGCGATATCAATATTTTCAAAGGATTCTGGCTTTGCTTCCTCTACTACATATGTTTTTCCATTCACTGTAAGTTCAGTACCTGCAGAACGAGCAGAAGCTAACAACTTTAAATTTTCATATGGGAAATTACGCTCTTCAATCAGTGTAATAAATTCAGCACCTACTGCACCAGTAGCACCAAGAATTGCAACATTAGGTTTTTTCATTACTATATCTCCTTGCTCTAATATTATAAATAATGCTCTAAGCCGTAAGTTAAACCAGTTTTAGCACTAATTTTTTTACATGCTAATACTACACCTGGCATGAAGGAAAGTCGGCTTAAACTATCGTGACGAATTGTTAACGTTTCATCATAGCCACCAAATAGTACTTCTTGGTGAGCTACGTAACCAGGTAAACGAACGCTGTGGATTGTTACGTCATTAACCTTAGCGCCACGAGCACCTGGTAAACTTTCACGAGTCAAATCCTCATCAGGCGTTGCATTCGCAGCTTGTTTAGCTTCGTTAATTAATTTAGCTGTTAAAATAGATGTACCAGATGGGGCATCGTATTTATGGTTATGATGTAGTTCAATAATCTCTACATTAGGGAAATATGGTGCTAATTCTGCAGAAACCTTCATCATCATAACTGCACCAAGAGAGAAATTAGGTGCAACAAGGCAATTTGCATTATTTTGTCGACCAATAGCATCTAATTCGTCACGTTGTTCCGCAGTTAAACCTGTAGTACCAATAACTACATGAATACCTGCAGATAACATTTTTTTAGCATTTTCATAAATAACAGCAGGATTTGTAAAATCTACAATTACATCAGGTTTATTAGTATTTAGAACCTCATCGATGGAGGCATTCATTGCAATTCCTAATTGTTCGATGCCTGCTACGGAGCCTACATCTTGACCTGCCTTAGTAGGATCGATACCGCCTACCAATGTTAACTCAGGATCATTATGTACTGCTTTGACTACTTCGCGGCCCATTTTACCGCCAGCGCCATTTACCATTACTCGAATCATATATACCTCCAAAAAAGCCAGTGGATGCATCCACTGGCCTTATAGTTTATATAGCTTATAACTGTTACTAAAAGCTCAATGATAGCACTCCACCAATTCAAATTGATGACAGTCGTCCATTTATTAAATAGACAACCAGAACGATGAGTCGCAATCACCGAACTTCGGCAAGCATCCCTTTTATCATGGATCAATGCATGCCTACTCCTCATGATTACTATTTATACTCGCACCTCTATCAACATATTCACTTAATACTATTAGTATAAGTAATTATGCGATTTTAGTCAATTAAAATGGGCAATTAGTTCTTTTGCCGCTGCTAATGCTGTTGAGGACATACCTCGACCAGACATCATGGAAGCGATTTGCGTAACACGTTCATCCTCATTAAGTACAGATAATGTTGAAACTGTACGGTCATCTTGCTCTATTTTAGACAAGTGATAATGTTGCTTAGCAATACTTGCAGTTTGAGGTAAATGAGTGATACAGAATACTTGATTAGTTTTAGATAGATGTAGAATCTTTTCAGCTACTTTTAACGCTATATCTCCACTGATACCAACATCGATTTCATCAAATACCATTGTTTTGAAAGTGTCAGTACGGAATACAGATTTGAAGGCTAGCGCAATACGAGCTAATTCACCACCAGAGGCTACCTTGTGAAGCGGTAATAATTTCTCCCCTTTATTGGCAGAAAATAGTAGTTCAATTGATTTAGCACCTAAAGGAGATAATCCTTCGCCGTCCTCTATATGGAACTGAATATCACCTTTTGGCATTCCTAAATCTACTAATTCTTGATGTAATGCACTAGCTATAGCTTTTGCATTTTTTTGACGAATGTCATGTAAAACCGTTAAAGCCTCTTCTGCTACTTTTTGCGCTTTATGAAGACGAGCCTCTAATTCATCTTGTGCAAATACAAGGCTTTCAAGTTCTTCTAAACGGGCTTGTGCTTTTTCTTCGTATGCTAAAATTTCTTCTACAGTTTCACCATATTTTTTCTTTAAGCCGTAAATAGTTGTATCTCTATCTTGGCAATACTTAAAGCGCTCTTCATCATAGCTGATAGTATCTCTGTAGCGATCTAATGATTGGGCTGCTTCCTCTAATTGAAAATAAGCAGAGTCAACCATTTCAGATACTTCCTTTAATTCACTATCATACTTTACAAGATCATTAACCTCTACCTTGATAGAGTTAATAGTGTCTAGTAATGGTTGGCTTCCATTATAGAAGGCGTCATAACAAGAACCTAATACCTTATCAATATGCTCAAAGCTATCAAGACGTTTTAATTCTTCTGCAATAGAGACATCTTCACCCATAGTGAGACCGGCTTCTTCAATTTCATCAATTTGATATCGTAGCATATCGAGCTCACGTGCTCGTTCAGACATATTTTCTTGTAAGTGATCCACATCTTGTTTAGCTTGCTTATATACTTTATAAGCGTCTAAATAGGCCTTATAAGCTACTTGTCCTTCTTTATTATACGTATCCAAATATTCATGATGAGTATCTGCATCTAACAATCGTTGATTGCTATATTGACCATGAATATCTGCTAAATGTTGACCAATTTCTTTTAATGCTTTTAATGGTATAGGTTGATCATTAGCTAAGATAGTAGATTTACCATTGCGATTAAATGAACGGGAGAGAATTAATTCCCCTTCTTCAACCATAATATTTTTAGATTCTAATAGCTCTTGTATACTTTGGTGATCGGCAATATCAAATATTCCATCTATAACAAAACTATCTTTACCGTGACGAATGAACTCGCTGCTTGCGCGTTCTCCCAAAAGGATACTAAAGGCATCCATTAATATGGATTTCCCTGCCCCAGTTTCGCCGGTAAAGATAGTTATGCCATCATTAAATGAAATATTCATTTGCTCAATCAACGCAAAGTTGCGAATGCTCATTTGCGTTAACATCTATTTAGTCCTTCATTAAATCTTGAATTTTAGCTAAAATCGCTGGAACTTCAGCTTCAGATTTTGCAATTAACAAAATTGTATCATCACCAGCTAATGTACCAATAATTTCAGACCATTTTGCATGGTCAATGGAAAATGCTACGGATTGAGCTGAACCAGGAATTGTATGTAATACAACTTGATTTAAGCTGTGATCTACCTTAATTAGAGAATCTTGGAATAATCGATTGATTCGACTACGAGATAGAACTACATTTTCTTCTGGAGATAATGCATATCGATAGTGTCCATCGCCTGTAGGAATTTTGATTAACATCAATTCCTTAATATCACGAGAAACTGTAGCTTGCGTTACTTCAATACCTTCTTCTAATAAGGCCGCTGCTAATTCCTCCTGAGTTTCAATCGCCTTGGACTGCACGATTTCTTTGATTTTGTTATAGCGATAGCGTTTCATTTTGAACTCCCTTTTTTAAACCTTGCACATAAAAGAGAATAGTATCTTTCTGCTATTATTATACCATATATTCATAATTAATATATGGTATAAATTGCATGTCTCATACTAGTTATGCATATTATATTAATATTTAAAATATTGTTAATTTTCTATATACTGATAGCGTATAAACACATATCCTATAGGCTTCATCTATTTATATGAAATTAATAATTTAAAATTAGAACATTATACATGTATAAATAAAAGCCCCTATAAAGGGGCTTTTACATATTTCTTATGACTTTTATTCATAATGAATAAAGATATATTTCGTTTTATCGTTTTTGCAATATAAATAACTCAGGTGGATTATTGATTTGATTCATTGGATGCCAATGACATACATTATACAATTTTTGTTCTAAATCTGATAAATACGATTTAAGCATCTGCATTTCTTCAAACCCTTCTGTTGTTCCAGGGTAAGCAACAATTGTGATAACTCCAGACTTCGATAATTTTTCTAAGCCTTCATTTATGGCATCAATAGTTTGATGCGGTTTAGTTATAACTTGATGATCACCACCTGGTAAATAGCCTAGGTTAAAGATCATTAAATCAATAACTTCATCTTTTAATTGATTAGCTAATGCACGATCATGGGAGTCATGAATAAATGTTAGACTTACATCTTGTGCTATGTCATTTGACTGCAATAACTCTTGGCTGCTATTAATAGCTTTCATTTGAATATCGATGCCATATAGATGACAGCCCTTTTTTGCTCGTTCTGCCAAATATAGTAAATCATGGCCATTACCACATGTTGCGTCTACCACTATATTAGCGTGTTTCATTACTCGATCCCAGATTAAATGTTGAAACTGAACAGCATTGTTAATGTTAATCACAAAATCACCCCACTTGAGATTTTAGTATTACAACAACTCGTCACGACGAGATGCTAGTTTTTTAAATAATGTACCGAAGAAACATTGATCTTTAAAACGTACGAATAAACAATATACAGGATTAGAGCTTATATGTAGTGTTTCTTTATTGGTAAACGTATAGTCAAATGTACCGTCTATACAGATATGTAATTGTGGTTCACGTTCTGGCATCGTGATTTGGATTGTATCATGCTCTTCTAATACAAGTGAAACACCTTGAATCAGATGTGGCGCTACAGGTGTAACAATAATGGATCTATTATCAGGCTTCATAATAGGACCACCTGCAGATAGATTATATCCCGTAGACCCAGTTGCAGAGGAAATAATCAAGCCATCTGAAGGATACATTTGTGTATGTTGATTATTGATGGACATATTAATACGTGCCATTTTTGCTGGCTCAGCACGGGTAATAACGATTTCATTAATGATAGGTACTAATTCTTCTTCATTACCATTATTTCGGTCAATATATGCATATAAATGTCCACGTTTTTCTATATTATAATCACCATTTGCAATACGTTTAATGTGACTTTGCATTTGATGAACTTCAATTTGGTTTAAAAAGCCTAGCTCACCAAGGTTAATACCACAAACAGGTACATTATATGGGTAAATTTGTCTTGCCAAATGGATGATGGTACCATCACCACCAAAACTAAAGGCAATATCAATTTGTTTAAAGATTTCTGGACGACTTAAAATATGAGTTTCAGGAATCTTAAGTACTCGTGCAGGTGCATCTGATTCGAGATCATCTGGCAAAAATACTTCGATACCTTCATCTTTACAAATATGTGCAGCCATTTTTAGAACTGCCATAATATTGCTTTTCCCCATGTTTGGGAAGAATCCGATACGCATTGTAATCTCCTATAATGAATGGGCTTCTGCAACCACTGAATCAATTAAAGCATTATCAATGGCTAAAGCCCCTTCTTCGTACTTTTTAAAATAACCTAAAAACTCAATATTACCTTCCATGCCTTTAATTGGTGAGAACGTTAAGCCGTGAATATATAATCCACAATCATGAGCAACGTGTAAGATACGATGTAAAACTTCTTTATGGATTTCAGAATCCCGTACAATACCGCCTTTACCTACACTCTCTTTACCCGCCTCAAATTGAGGCTTAATCAAAGCTACAAGAGCTCCTGTATCCTTTAATAAGGTAGTCGCAACTGGCAGAACCTTGTCCAAAGAAATAAATGCTACATCAATAGAAATAAAGTCCACAAGTTCACCAAGTTGCTCAGGTGTAACAGTACGGATATTTTGCTTTTCCATATTAATCACACGCGGATCTTGACGCAATTTCCAAGCCAATTGATTATAGCCTACGTCAATGGCAAAGACTTTAGATGCACCATTTTGTAGGGCACAATCTGTAAAACCACCTGTGCTAGCACCTATATCAACCATAATAGCATCCTGTAAGTTGATAGGATACGTTTGAATGGCTTTTTCTAACTTTAATCCACCGCGACTAACATAAGGCAAAGTATTGCCCTTTACTACAATATTGGCATCTATAGGAATTTTGGTACCTGCCTTATCAATACGCGTAGTATCCATGAAGATTTGGCCAGCCATTATGGCCGCTTTTGCCTTTTCTCTACTTTCAAAAAGTCCTCGGTTAACGAGGAGTATGTCTAAACGTTCTTTACTGCTCATATAACACCATTATAAATATAATAAAATTGAATACATGCAACAAGAATACCGAGGATTAATCCCCCAAATACCTCTATTGGTGTATGTCCTAATAATTCTTTTAAGGCCTCTTTACGAGTAATGACAACAGGTATGTTTTTCTTTGTAAAATAATCTACAATTTGATTTAGAATTTGAGCTTGACGCCCAGCTTCTAATCGCACCCCAGATGCATCATACATAACTACAATAGAAAATACTAAGGATAGAATAAATAAATCCGAAGCTCCACTTTTTAGATATATAGCCGTAGTTGTAGCGATTACAAAGGATGTATGGGAACTGGGAAATCCCCCAGAACCCACAAGGCGTTCTGGACTAAATTTACCATGCCGAACTAGTTGCCATACAAATTTGATAGCCTGCGCAGTAAACCATCCCCAAAATGCAGCTTGCGCTATGTAGTTGTGTGCTATTTGTGGTAATATATCAATCATTATTTATACCTTCTTCAGGTAATACCAATTAATTAGTTCGTTCTAAAAGATAATCAATTAGAGCAGATAATATAGATGTATCATAAGAAACAGAATCTAATGCATCGTGAGCTTGTTGGCCAACTAATGCGGCTTGCTCTTTTGCTCCTTCTAAACCAAGGAAAGATACATACGTCGATTTATGTTGTCGAATATCACTACCAGGAGTCTTTCCTAATTCTTCAATTGTTCCAGTTACATCTAGAATATCATCAGTAATTTGGAATAACAATCCTAAACAATTAGCATATTCCATAAGCGCTGTTCGAGTAGCCGTATCTGCATTGCCTAAAATAAGGCCTAATTCTACTGACGCATTAAATAATGCACCCGTTTTTCCACTGTGCAAAACCTTTAACTCTTCTAGTGGGATATGCTTATCTTCACTGAGCATATCGAAGGCTTGACCACCGACCATACCTTCCGGGCCTGCTGCAGCAGCTACACATTTAATAGCATCTATTTTTTGCTGAGGCGTAGCAGTTTTATTCTCAGTCATTAGTTGAAAAGCATAAGTTAATAAACCATCACCAGCTAGAATAGCCATACCTTCACCATAAACTTTATGATTTGTTAAATTACCTCTGCGATAATCATCATTATCCATAGCTGGTAAATCATCATGTACTAAGGAATATGTATGGATACACTCCATGGCACATAGAAATTCCTTATAATCAGCTGGATCTTTATGAAGCATTTCTAACACAGCTTTAGATAAGATTGGTCGGATTCGCTTACCACCTTGCATTAAGCTATAACTCATGGATTCATAAAGAGGTTTAAATTCTTGATTTGGGCTACTTAATACCTCACCTAACCATTGTTCAATATGTTGTTTGCTAGACCCTAAATAATCTTTGAACATAGAATCTCCTTATTCGCTGATGCGAACTTCTTCGATAATTTGTTGAACTTCATTTTCAACTGAATCGAGCATTTCTGCACATTCTTTTACTAGTGTTAAGCCCTTTTTATATTGAGTTAAGAGTTCAGAGATGGTCATATCACCATCGTCCAATTGTTTCACAATATCCTCTAAGGCTTTATATTTTTTTTCATAACTTTTTAGTGATGCGGCCATCTTTATGCGCCTCCTTTACCGTAGCATTCACATAACCATCAGCAAGTGTAACTCGTATATCATCCTTTGGATGTAATTGAGTAACAGACGTTATAGGTTTATCATTATGTTCAACCTTTGCAAACCCTTTTACCATCATTTGTAATGGATTAAGAGATTCTAATTGTTGAGTTAATAATGCTAAACTGTGTTTCTTTGTATTGCATCGTTCTTTTGTAGCATTAGTTAATGATTGTGAAAGCTCTTGTAAATGCGTTTTCTGTTTATGCAAAAATTGTAGAGCTGGAATACCTAATCTACGATTAAAGAGCAATGTTAAATCTGTACGTTTCTGCTGTAAAGTATAACGTATAAACTCGTGTAGGTATTCTTCTTTTTCTGTTAATTGATCTTGTAGTGTAATAATAGGAAGTACAGCCATTTCTGCAGCGTGACTTGGCGTTGCTCCACGAGCATCTGCTACATAATCACATAAGGTATAATCTGTTTCATGACCTACTGCTGAGATAACTGGTGTATTAGCAGTATAAATAGCCTCTACAACTGCTCTATCATTAAAACACCATAAATCCTCCATAGATCCGCCACCACGACCAACGATGATAAGGTCTACCTCTGGGTCAGCATCAGCTGCTGCTATTCCTTTAGCTATAACAGGTCCTGCTGTATTACCTTGGACAGGAACGGAGAACAATTTAAATCGAACTAATGGGTTTCGTCTTTCACTGACATGTAAAATATCATGTAATACAGCGCCAGATTGAGATGTAACAATCCCTATGCAACTTGCCATGTACGGTAAATTTTGTTTATGGCTATCATCAAAGTATCCTAAGGCAGTTAATTCTCGTTTTAAAGCGTCAAATTCAAGCTGTAATGGGCTTTTAGAACCTATTTGCATATCGGATGCAATGAGATTTAAACGGCCCATTTTATTGTAAAAATTAACAGATGCTTTTACAGTTACTAATAGACCATTTTGAATGGCATTAGCCAACCCTTTTTGCATAACAGTGCTAGACCACATGGTAACATCAATAGCGGATTCTTCATCTTTTAAAGAGAAATACATATGACCACTACTATGACGCTTTGCATTAATAATGGTGCCGCTAACATAGACATTCTTAAGTAGATATTCACGGTCTAAGGTGCGCTTTATAAGATTGTTTAATTGTGTAATGGTTAATACATTCACGATTATCCTCTAGTTTCCTCTAAAAAAGCAGCGCCAAAAGCATTGCCAGTGGCATTATCAACAGAAAATTGTGGTTGTGCCACGTGTAATGTAATGTGATTACGTCTACAATAATGATCCATACGATGACGAAGTATACTATTGCTCATTACACCACCAACGGCAATTAATGTTTTAACAGGTTTATTTTTTAAATGATAGTTAATCATTTTTTCTAGTGCATTTCCAATAGAGGTGAATACAGCACGCGATAGATTAGATTTTTCTATATCATTCATGGAATCACTAATGCGACGCATAGCCGCACTACATGGCCCAGCAAAGCTTATCCAACCTTCTTTTACAGAAGATGGTAATGGTTCATATTCTGTAGTTTGTAATGCTAATGCTTCTAGATGCTTACCTGCAGGAAATGGCAAATCCATTGCAACACCAATACGATCTACATATTGACCGCCTTGTAAATCCTTAGAGCCGCCAATAATGTGAGACTCAAATATGCCTTCTCCTTTATAATGACAATATACGAGCTCCGTAGTACCACCTGATAAATGAAGTGCTAAAAATGGATCTTTAGGAATTGTTTTTAGTTCTCGAAGGGCAGCTAAAATATGATTTTCTTGATGTGCAAAAACTTGTAAAGGTACATTCATCATATGACTTAGAGATTGACCATACCCTAGCCCTACCATAAAGGCTGGCATATAGGAATTTTCCTCACGTCTAGGAAAACCACTAACACCGACACCACTAATTGGTAGTTGTGGCAATTCAGATATCAACTTAGGCAATGCCTTTGTATGTTGAAAGACCATATTTGATTGTTGTAGTCCTCGCTCACCCTGTTTGACCTCTAATATTTTGCGGGCTTCCCCAACTATTTGAAAGTCGCTATCTATAATGGCACAACTTGTAGTGTAGCAACTAGTATCAATGCCTAAGTAATATCGTTTCATTATTTACTCTTATTATATGCATCTAGAATTGCATTAATTAATTTATAAGAAGAATCAGAACCAAAATCTTTAGCTAATTGAATAGCTTCATTAATAGCTATAGATGGTTCTAAAAGTTCATCTTCATTTGTCATTTCCCATAGAGCAATACGTAAAATAGCACGATCAACCTTGTCTAAGTTTTCAACTTTACGTGATTTACAAAATGGCTGTAATGTTGCATCTATAGTATCAGAAGTGGATAATACACCATTTATAATATTATTCGCATAGGCCTTATCCATAGATTTATGCATATGTCCTTCTGGAAATTGAACATCACTTTGGTCTGAATGAAATTCATTAGCATATAACATTTGAAATGCGTATTGACGTGCTTCACGTCGATTTCGCTTAATTACCATGTGGAGTTGACTCCTTTTCTTTAACAATACCTTCAATATGAACATCAACCTTAACATGATTAAGATCAAGCATATTCTTTAAGGTTTGTTTGATTTCTAACTGCAATTGTTTGGATAATTCAATAAGATTGTATCCATACAAGGCTTTAATATAAATATTAATTTCAATAAAACCTTTACGATGTTTAACATTAATACCTGGTAAACTACGTTGACCAAAGGCATGTGTAATGCCCTCTACTAGTTCATCGTAAAAGCGAGGGCTTAAAGAATGAATACCTGGAATCGTAGCTAACGTTTTAGTAGCTACATCGATGATGACAGAGTCTGCAATATCAATGGTATCCATATCTAATCCATAGTTTAATTGATTGTCTGAACTCATATAGATACCCTCCTAAGGCTGTGATGGTGTTACTAAATCATCAAAAATAATGTCTTGTACCACTACATCAATGGTTTGTACCTCAATTTCGGTATAAGAAACTAAAGCTGTTTTGATACGTTCTTGTAAACGTAAGGCCACATCAGGGATACGGTATCCATATTGAATGCAAACATATAATGTTACAGAAAGAGCTCCTTCATCGTTAAATGATATCTTTACACCTTCATAATCAGATTTACGTCTAAAGAAGGCATTTACATCATCATTAAAGGTGGAGCTCATATGATGTATACCCTTTGTTTCAAGCGCTGCTATAGTAACAATCGTAGCATATACATCTTCACTAATCTTAATTTTACCAGACTCTAGTTCAGTATTTTTCTTGGTCATACTGGCCTCTTTCAAAAAAAGCACTTGTCCCTATATATAATTACATAGACGACAAGTGCTTACAGTGCAAATGTTAGATATATGGGGAATCAGATTCCATGAAAAGATCTAGCCCCAATACATATCAATACGTATTAGGCACGTTCGATGTATTGACCTGTACGAGTATCAATACGAAGTACATCATCTACTTCAATGAAGAGAGGTACTTTTACAGTGTAGCCTGTTTCCAATACAGCTGGTTTGTTACCACCAGTAGCAGTATCACCACGGATACCAGGGTCTGTTTCAACTACTCGAAGTTCAACAGCTACAGGTAAATCGATACCGATTACGATACCTTGGAAGAACATGATGGATACTTCCATATTTTCAAGAAGGAAGTTTTTAGCATCACCTAGTTGTTCAAGGTTAAGTTCAACTTGATCATAAGTTTCGTTATCCATGAATGTGTAAGCGCCATCAGATTCGTATAAGTATTGCATACGACGACGGTCAACATGTGCTTTAGGCACTTTTTCACCAGCATTGAACGTACGTTCTACTACAGAACCAGTTTGCAAATTTTTCATTTTAGTACGTACGAATGCAGCACCTTTACCTGGTTTAACGTGTTGGAAATCAACTACTTGCCATACATTACCGTCGATTTCAACGGTTACACCTGGACGAAAATCATTACTGGAAATCATCTAACTCTTCTCCTTCTAAATACCTATTTCAATTAACTCTTTTGGACTATGTGTCAACACCTCATAGCCGTCAGATTTGACGATGACACTATCCTCTATTCTCAATCCGATAGTACCTGTAATATAAATACCAGGCTCTACCGTAATGATCATATTTTCTGTAAATACTGTATCGAATTTTGTATTAGCCACTGGTTCTTCGTGAATCTCAAGACCTACGCCATGACCAGTGCCGTGATTAAATTCCTTGGTATATCCATGTTCTTTAATATAATCACGACATACTGCATCGAGTTCTTTACCAGTAATACCAGCCCGAACAGCAGCTACACCGCGTTTTTGTGCTTCTAAAACTATACTATACAGCTTTTTTTGTAATTCAGAGGCAGGACCCATTACAATAGTTCTAGTCATATCTGAATGGTAACCCTTATATACGGAGCCAAAGTCGAAGGTAACAAAATCACCTGCTTCAATGACCTTATCACTGGCTACACCATGAGGCATACTAGAACGGTTACCAGAAGCAACGATGGTTGCAAAGGAAGGTTCCTCTGATCCACGTTTTAACATTTCTGTTTCTAATATGATGCGCGCTTCGTTTTCTGTCATTCCTACCTTTAATTGTGGCAGTAATGCAGCAAAGGCGTCGTCACCAATTTTAGCGGCTTTTCGCAATAATTCTAATTCATCCTCTCGCTTAACTGCTCGTAGTTTAGCAAAATTGATAGATGTAAAATTAAAGCGTTCATCTAATGTATCACATAAGGTTTCATACGTATCTACCGGCATTTGCTTGCCTTCAATACCGAATAAACCTTCGTAAATATGATGCTCATTGAATATATCAACAAGAGTATCCATAACAGAGGATTCATATTGAATGACTGTATATCCTTCACATTGTTTTGTAGCTTGCTCAGTATATCTGAAATCAGTAATCATAAAGGCTTTATCTTGTGTAATAATAGCAAAGCCTGTAGTACCAGTAAAACCAGCAAAATAATGTAGATTAATAGGGCTCATCAAAATGACACCTGTTAATTCTTGCTCTTTAATATACTGTTGTAGCAGATTTAAACCATTCATAATCATGCTCCTAGTCAATAAAGTACAATTAATCTTACCATAAAATACCTATATTGAATAGAATTTTATGCTATTTTTTGAAAGCCTCTATATCACCAATGGTTAAGTCCTGTATAGAACCAACCTCTTCAATCCCTGTTAAATCTATATGACCTATAGTTAACCGTTTTAAATATGTAACAGTACCGCCTGCAGCACCAATCATACGTTTTACCTGATGATATTTGCCTTCTTCAATGGTAATATGCAGAGATTGAGAAGATACAACATCAATTAAAGCAGGCTTGCAATGGGTTCCGTCACCTAGTACAATCCCCTCTTTTATACGTTGAATTCCTTCTTCTGTTAACTTACCATCATATTCTACGTAATAAACCTTGGATACATGTTTATTACCATTAATGATTGAATGTCCCCAAACACCATCATTGGTAAGCAACAGTAATCCTTCTGTATCCTTGTCTAACCTTCCGACTGGAACTACTCCCATTTTAATATATTCAGGTGGCAATAAATCCATTACAACAGGATGATTTGCATCCTCCACAGCGGTAACATAGCCTTTGGGTTTATGAAATTTTACATAATACTGCTGCTTAGTATTAACTACTTGTCCATCAACTGTTATTACATCAGACTCAATATCAACGTGGATATCTTTTTTTGTTGTTATTTCACCATTAATAGTAACTCTTTGATCCTTTAAGAGTTGATGAACTTCTTTTCGACTGCCATAAGCTTTATTAGCTAATAATTTATCGAGTCGCATCATACATGTCCTTGGAGTAATTCAACATGAGCTGTATCATTGAGCAAATTCAAAATATTATGATCATATTCGCCCATACCATTATAGAAAATACGGTTAATAGCTGTATTACCTTGGCTGAAATTCCAACAATGACTAATAGAAATATCTAATAATTTACATAATAAGGTTCTAATAGTTCCGCCATGACATGCTATTAAAAGAGTCTCTTCCTCATCATTAACATTGAGGAATTCTTCCAGACCTGCCCAGGCACGATCTTGCAAATCTTTAAAGCTTTCGCCATTTGGTACTTTTACAAGATGAGGCCGCAAATACATTTCATCAATAAGGCCAGGCCAACGTGCTTCAATGTCTGAAAATAGCATAGCTTCCCAGTCACCAAAGTTAAGCTCTCGCAATCGTTTATCTACTGTGATAGATGTTGTGCGGTCACCTCGAATCGTTTCCGCTGTAACTAAGGCACGACTTAAATCACTAGATAAGATACGGTCAAAGGTAACATCTTTAAGGGCATTAGCACATGCTTTAGCTTGATTTAAACCGTTTTCATTGAGAGGAACATCTGTAATACCTTGATATTTCCCCATTTTATTCCAATCAGTTTCACCATGGCGCACAATATATAATGTCTTCATAATCTTCCTATACTTTCAAAATATCTGTCAGTTTATCCACTAGTTTGATATTAGTCTCATGATCTTTAATAGCAATGCGTACCCAGTGATTAGTTAAACCTATATAGGAGTCACAATTGCGCACAATCACATTATATTTCTTCAGCTCTTCATTAATATAGTTTGCTGTAATTCCTTCTTGATTAACTTGGAATAAAATAAAGTTAGCTGAAGGTGGATATACAGTAATTCCTTCTAAAGCATCTAATGCATTGTACATGAATGCTCTTTCTTCATTCAATTCTTGTTTTGTTCGCTTAATGTAATCCACATCATTCAAGGCAGCCTTTGTATATGCTTGCGCTAATGTATTTACAGACCAACTAGGGATATATTGCTGTAATTGAGTAATTAATGTTTTGTTAGCAAAAGCGGCACCAATGCGTAAACCAGGTACAGCATAGAATTTTGTGAAGGAATGAACTACGATGATATTATCAAATTCATTTACTAATGAGCGCATAGAATACTCATTATCTTGTAATGGATCATTACCAACAAAATCGATAAATGATTCATCTATAACAAGTAAGCTATTTGCATCTTTCAACATGCTCGCTACAGTGCGAATATGATCTTTATCAAGTAATGTACCATCTGGATTATTAGGATTACCTAAAAATACAATGATGCGACCATCTTGCCCTTTTAGTTCAGCTGCAAAGGTTTCTAATGCCAAATATGGTACCTCAAAATAAGGTTTTCCATTATCATCTTCCCGAGGTCGATAAAAAATATCACGTACAGGAATCTTACTTGCTTCAAGAGCCTCTTTATACTCAGAAAACCCTGGTGCTGGAACAAAAGCACCTGTATAGCCAGGTAAACGGCAAATAGCATATAATAGCTCGGCTGCACCATTACCAACTATAATATGATGTTTATTCATTCCATATGTATCAGCAATAGCATTTAATACATCATCATTGGTAGCATCAGGGTAATGAGAAATATAGCGTAATTGTGCATTTAAAGCATCTAATCCACGTTGACTTGGTCCAAGGGGATTAATATTAGCGCTAAAGTCGACTACCTCATATGGTTCAATTCGTTGTTCATGGGCAAACTGAAATATATTGCCCCCATGTATCTTAGACATTTAATTCTCTTTCTATTAAATATATTATCGTTTAATATAGGTTAATCCTTCATTTGTGGTTTCTACTGTATCCACATAGGATAAGTGAGGTAACTTACGTATGATTTCTTGCTTACAATCATCAATGCGACCATAATCTACGGGAAATAGAAGTCCCATTATGGTACCACTATGAGCTATGATTGTACCAACACTGTTATAGTAATTACCTATATCGTGAAAATCATATAAGTTTGCTTTATATAGTATGCGTTGATTACCAAAAGCACTCAATGTAGCTGCTTGACCAATTAAATTGATATCATGTGTATTTAAGCCTCGTTTAAATAGATCTAGTGATTCACATATAATAGGCTCTTTTTCTAAAATTTTAGTTTGTAAATCTACTTGTTGATTAAAGGTAATGGTATCTATACTACCGCCTTCATCAAATACGAGAATTTTCAATGGCGGACACATTCCTAGTGGTTGAGAAATGGTACCTTTAATATAATCAAACTGCGTTACACCTTGGTAAAATGAAGCATCTGTAGGTTCTACGGATAAACAGATTTGTTCTAGTTCTTTTAGTGATAAATTATAATCCATAGCTAAAGCAGTAGCCATAGCCGTTACAGAAATATCCGCAGAACTTGAAGCCATTCCTTTACCTTGTATAATGTCAGAACGTACATATACAGGTGGACAAGTTTGATCTTTATTATTTTTCTTTAATAATCGTTGTACTAATTGTCTTGCCAGAGCTGACTTAGGTTGTAATGCACAATAATGTTTTGAAAATGGATGTTTTACATTACTTAATGCGTAGGAGTAACGATTAATAGGACAAGTCACTAAAAATGACTGGCCATTAATAGAACCTTGTAGAAATTCCCCACATGTACCTGGGGCTCTTACATAATAGGTCACATTAAACTCCTTTCGCATTAAACAAAAATAGTAATTATTTTTACAAAACAATGGATAAATAATTATTAAAACATCGTAGTGTTAGAGGCCACAGAAGCAGATAATACAGATAATATAATAATATAAATTAAAAGTAGTATAACCTCTGTAACTTCAACAACAAATCCGTAAGTATCACCTGTAGTACCACCAAGTTGCTTAACAATATAATGGTTAAGTATACGATTGATAATATAGGTAATAATCATACTTACAATATTGATTTGAAAAATACCTAATGTAGCGTAAACCAATACACCTAATCCAACAACATAGCCTACATCAGCTACAGAAAAAATAGAATATACACCATATAAAAGGGTATATAAAATTACACCAATTAGTAATATTACAATAGGCATAAAGAAGGTTGAAAGTGTATTGTACGTAATAACATGTTTTGGTGCTAAATTGGCGAATGCAGCCCCCATCCCCTGCTCTCGTGCATAGGGATAGGATCGAATACTCAAAACAAGGGACCAACGGCTCATTAATGGCATCATAATCAGTGCCATTGGAATAAATTCCGCTGTTGGAATCGCTGTTAATAATTGCCATTTTAAAAGTGTAACAAATACAAAAGCAACAACACCAAAAGAGCCTATACGGCTATCTTTCATAATTTCTAACTTACGGTCCCTTTCACGTCCAGAAAATAAACCGTCACTGGTGTCCATTAGGCCATCAGCATGAAGACCACCTGTAATTAAGAATTCCGCTATCACAAGGATTAACATCAATGGTACTAACGGTATAAATGGTGATAATATACCATACAATAATGCTAAAATAAGGCCAATAATTAAGCCTACATAGGGAAAGGCTACAACGGATTTACCAAAATCTTCTACAGACCATTCTGTTTGATTAACGATTTTTAAACGTGTTAGAAACTGTAATGCTATGAAAAAAGGTGTCATTATACATTCATCCCATAAGTAATGGCTGTACTAATTATGATCATTAGTATAGTCGTAAAATACATCATATAAATTGTACGTGTAATGTGGTTACGATTTAATTTTTCAATAGGATCTCCCATGTATTCACGGAAGGTCATTTTTTTGAAATATTGGTTGTAACCACCTAATCGAATATGTAAGGCTCCTGCAACTGGTGCTTCTGCATAACCGCCATTAGGACTTGGATGCTTATGGGCATCACGCAAGCCAATTTGTAGGGCTTTTTTAGCATCAAAGCGTAAAAAGAATGCAGAAATTATTAATAATATAAAGGTAATGCGTGCAGGAATCCAATTGAGCACGTCATCAAAGCGAGCTGCTACTCGACCAAAGTATAAATATTTTTGGTTCTTATACCCAAGCATAGAGTCCATAGTATTGGCTGTTCTATATAGAATTGCACCCATTGGACCGCCAAGGATAAAGAAGAATAAGGGAGCAATAATTCCATCTACTGTGTTTTCAGCAATGGTTTCTACCGTAGCTCGTGTAATTTCACTCTCATCTAATTCTTCTGTATCGCGACCTACAATCCAAGATAATCGCTTACGTGCCTCTACAATATTATCTTGTTTAATTAATTGGCTAATAGTAAAGCCTGCACCAGCTAGTGAACGTGGAGATATAGCAATATATAAAATAATTACTTCAAGAGCATATTCTACCCATTCATCAACTACGCCACCAAGCCATAGTATTAAAGACACTATAATATATACAGAAACGAGGATTAAGCCAACCGCAATACCACCGTACCATAATTTTTTAGTATCGTTATCAGTATCTTTATAGAGAACTGCTTCAAAAAAAGATATGATGCGACCAATAATAGCTACAGGATGGTATTTACTATTGGGATCTCCAATGAGTAAATCTAATAAAAATGCTAAGACTGGTATACATGCAAAGCTATACTTTGTAAACCAATGCAAGATTGTTAAATGTTCCATATATCTCCCCTATTACCCCAAGGTAGACATAATATAATCCATATCTAAGTGTTCCTCTACAATATCAGCTAATCGATTATAAGCTGCATTCTTGTGTTCGAAATAATGGAATACTACATCTAATGGTTCTAACCCCTTACGTTCACGCAACTGATTGATAATAAAGCGTCTAAACTCATCATTATCAAACACACCATGAATATATGTCCCCATTACTTGGTGATTACCATCGATAAAACCATCAACTACATTAACGGCTTTTTCACTGCGACTTGTAATGGTGAAACAACGGTGCACAGTATCTACTAATGGTGTAGTATCACCCATATGGATTTCATAGCCTACTAGTTTTTCACCTGTAAATGTACCATTCAAAAATTGAAGATTTGAAACATTGAATTCTACTTGATGTGTTGTTTTTTGATCCTTCATAGTCGTAGAAGAATCGACTAAACCAAGACCTTCAATTTCTTCAATATCTCCTTCCATATGATGCGGATCATAAATCGTTTTACCCAACATTTGATTGCCCCCACATACACCAATGACAGGTGTACCTTGGTCAGCAAGTTTTTTTATTTCATCGGCAAAACCAGAGTTACGAAGATATGTAAGATCTGCTAGTGTATTTTTTGAGCCCGGTAAAATGATTAAGTCCGGCTTGCCTATAACATCGCCAGGGCCTACGAATCGAACAGATACATCTGGTTCATAATTTAATGCATCAAAGTCAGTAAAGTTAGAAATTTTAGGTGTTTGCATAACCACTACTTGAATATCTTTAGTACCACTATTCCGTTTGTTTTCCAGTGCAACAGAGTCTTCTTCATCAATATCAAGGTTTTCAATGGCAGGAATGACACCAACTACCTTTTTTCCTGTTTTTTCTTCAATGAAGGTAAGTGCAGGTTCTAATAGTTTAATATCACCACGGAATTTATTGATAACAATACCTTTAATGAGATCTCGTTCTTCTGGTTCGAGTAATTCTAATGTACCCACAATAGATGCAATAGCACCACCACGATCGATATCAGCGATGAGATATACAGGTGCTTTCGTCATTTTAGCAATACGCATATTTACGATATCATTAGCCTTGAGATTTACTTCTGCAGGGCTACCTGCACCTTCAATAACCATCATATCGAAATTGGAATCTAAGAAATCGATAGATTCTTTTACTTTATCAAGGGCGGTTAAAGAATATTTGGTATGGTATTCTTTAGCACTATAAACGCCCACAGGTTTACCCATCAATACAACTTGAGAAGATTGATTACCTGTAGGTTTTAATAACACAGGGTTCATTTGTACAATAGGATCTATGCCAGCAGCCTCAGCTTGCGCTACTTGAGCACGACCAATTTCATCGCCCCATTTTGTCACATAAGAATTGAGGGCCATATTTTGAGCTTTAAAGGGAACAGTTTTAAAACCTCTTCTATAAAAGATACGGCATAATGCGGTACATAAAATACTTTTACCTACATTGGAACTTGTTCCTTGGAACATAATTTTCTTAGCCATTTATATGAACCTCCTGGGATTTTAATTCAATGGTAACGCCACTAATCGTTAAGTATAATTTGTCAGCCTCAGTTGCTACTGTTCGATTGACGCGGCCTGCAATATCTCTAAAATATCTTGCTAGCTTATTATCTGGTACAATACCAAGACCAATTTCATTAGTTACAAATATAACTATTTTATCATCACTTACTTTGATTAGATTTAATAATGCTTCTAATTCTGAAAGTACCGTATCTTCTAACCGATTTGCATCTTGTTGGCCTTGAATTGACCCATGAGCCATCATATGATTTGTTGTAAACATGGTTAAACAGTCTATGAGTATTACATCCGCTACACTACTAATATGTTGCCACTCTTCGGCCAAATATAATGGTATTTCAAAATTCGTCCATATATTACCACGTCGCTCTTGATGTTTCTTTATACGATCAACCATTTCATCATCAAAAGCTTGTCCTGTTGCTACATAAGCTTTTCGACCTTCTGTAGCAAGGGCTAAACGTTCTGCAAATTCACTTTTTCCACTTCGTGCCCCACCGGAACACAATATAATTTGTGATTTCATAATGCACCTATACAAGAATTTATAATTTCAGTATCATTATAAGTATAACAAAGGAGCGATACTATGGAAATTATGAATATGAAACTAAAAATGATGGCTACGTTATGGGATAATACCTATCGTGTTGCCATCGACGATGGACAAGGTAAATATATTGGCACCGCACGTGTAGTAGTAAATGTTCCACTACCACCAGAAATGTTACCAGAAAATGCACCTCAAGTAGAACCACAGCTATTGGTTTTGGTAGAAGATTTTGATTTTGGAGCTGATAAGATTATAAACTTCGAAACAACACTTTCTGATCTATTGAGAGAAAAATTCCGTTATGAAATTCCTCATATTTTCTTCTACTATCCAAGTCCGCACGATGTTTTAAATCAAACAATTTCACAATAAGGTCTATAACGAGCAAAAAGCTATGTAAAATACATAGCTTTTTTTGTTTATTCAGCTCCAATTTCCTCTTCTACGCGACACATAATAAAGCAAAGATCGGATAGACGATTTAAATATTTTAAATTAGATTCGTGAACGCTTTCACCAGCATCTAATACACGCCATAAAGCGCGTTCAGCACGTCGAGTAATCGTTCTCGCTACATGTAAATAAGCTGAAGATTGTTTTTCACCAGGAATCACAAAATTAGATAATGGTTCAAGCTTTTCGTCAAAGCGATCAATGACCTTTTCTAAATGTTTAACATGTTGCTCTGTAATGACTGGCGCTGCATTTAAACTAGCAATATCGGCCATTAAAGTCCATAAATTGCGCTCAATATCATATAATTCAGTAGCAACACGTGAATTTTCCGCATAGGACCGAGCCAAGCCTAAAAAGGCTTGTAATTCATCGATTGTACCATAAGCTTCTACGCGTAATGAGGATTTAGGTACTCGTTCACCGGTATATAAACCAGTTGTACCAGCATCGCCTGTTTTTGTGTAAACACTACTTGCCATATGTATTACCTCCTATAGAAATACATAAATGTAGAATGAAAAGCTATATGTTCTCAATCTTGAGATTATTTATATTCTGGGAACCAAAGACTAACTTCGCGAGCAGCGGATTCTGGAGAATCAGAAGCATGTACTACGTTAGCGTCCATTGTTAAGGCATAGTCACCACGAATACTACCAGGGGCCGCATCTACAGGATTTGTGGCACCGTTTAAAGCACGTACGGATACAATTGCATTCTCACCAGCTAAAACAAAAGCGAGAACTGGACCAGATGTAATAAAGTCAACCAATTCACCAAAGAACGGTTTTTCTTTGTGCTCAGCATAATGCTCTTCAGCGAGTTCACGAGGTACCTGTAGTAGCTTTAGTGCTTTAATAACAAGACCCTTACGTTCATAGCGACTAAGAATTTCACCACTTAATTGACGCTTAACTGCATCTGGTTTTATTAAAACTAATGTTTCTTGCATGATATCCTCCTGTAGATATTAATTAAAATAATGCTTTCTCTTTATATTTAGGATTCATTGCTTGTTGTTTCAATTTTGCAATACGTTCCTCTGTACGAGGATGTGTACTAAAAAGATTGCTCAAGCTTTCACCAATACCAACCATAGGGTTGATGATAAACATATGGGCTGTTGCATTACTTGCATTTGGCAATGCACCATGTTTTGAATAGTAATCAATTTTTGCAAGGGCAGATGCCAAAGCTAAAGGATTGCGACACATGTCTCCGCCACCTTCATCAGCCAAGAATTCTCTGGCACGAGAAATGCTCATCTGAATAAGACCTGCTGCGATAGGAGCAATAATTATGGCACCTATTAATTCTAAAGGATTAGAACCTTCTCGATCATCGGAGCGACCAAAGATTGCAGAAAATTGAAGAACGTGAGCAATCATAGAAATAGCCCCCGCCATCATAGCTGCAATAGTACTAATCAATGTATCACGATTCTTAACATGGGTTAATTCATGTCCTAGAACACCTTCTAGCTCGTCATCTGTTAATAGTCGTTGAATACCTTCTGTAACAGCAACTGCTGCATGACTCGGATTTCTGCCTGTTGCAAATGCATTAGGTACATCACTTGGAATGATATAAACTTTTGGCATTGGTAACTTACCATTCTTAGCCAAACGTTCTACCATACCATATAATTTAGGGTTAGATTGTGCAGTAACTTGTTGTGCATCATATTGTGCTAAAACGATTTTGTCGCTATACCAATAGGACATAAAATTCATGCCCATGGATATAACGAACATAATCATCATACCACTTCTACCGCCAATCATATCACCTAAGACCACTAAAATGGCCGTCAAAGTCGCTAATAAAAGCGTTGTTTTCATATTGTTCATAGTTTCCTCCAATTATAGTTATGGACTATGCCTAACACTATAATTATACCACAAACTAGATAATTGACGCTCCTGTACTATCGGCTTCTAAGCAGTAGGTTTTATTTTCAATACCATTAGCTGTAAATACAGCACCCATAGCATCTGCTACGGCTTGTACGTGGGCTTTATCTACATAGGCAATTAAAGTAGAACCTGATCCACTAATTGTAGCACCATATGCGCCAGCTGCTTTAGCAGCATCAAAGGCTGCATCACAATGTGGTATCAATGTTTTTCTATATGGAACATGTAAATTATCATCTAATGCAACAGATAAATTGCTTAATTGATGTGTAATCAAACTAGTTACAAATAAAGATGCATGGCTCACATTTTGCACAGCCTCTTTAAATGGTACATGATTAGGCAAAACAGAACGAGCGTATTCTGTAGAAACCATGACCTCAGGTACTACAACAGCAAAATGCAATTCAGAGGGGACAGAAATAACTGTGTTAAGCACTTTGGTTTTCAAACCAGTTGCACAGCATAGATTACCATAAATAGCCGGTGCTACATTATCTGGATGACCTTCCATGCGATTTGCAATAACAAGTAACTCTTCCTTTGAAAGAGGATGTTTTACTAACGCGTTTGCTAGTAAAAGCCCACCTACAATTGCCGTACTACTACTACCTAAACCACGAGATGGTGGAATTAAGGTTTCAGACGTAATATGTCCATATTGAATTGGTTCTTGCACAGTAGCAAAAACTTGATCCATTGCAAAGCCAATAAGATTTTTTTTAGGATCTTCAGCACGTAAAATGTCTGCGCCAAAACCTTCAAAAGTATAGGTGTATTCAGTAGCTTTTACATCAGGTGTAAAGCTAAAAATATTGTATAGATTGAGTGCCAAACCTAAGCAATCAAAACCAGGTCCACAGTTAGCACTAGTGGCTGGTACTTGTACGCGAACAGTGTTCATAGTTTAAGCTTCCATAATACGAATTACACTATTAACAGACTTAACGGAACGCAAGCTGTTAAAGGAATCGATAAGATTTAAAATATAAGATCTAGGACATTTAGAGGTTACAATCGCTAATACAGCAGTTTCTGGATCCATATTTCTTTGAACGATGGATAAAACAGAAATCTTTTGTTCTGCTAATTTAGCAGAAATTTTAGCCAATACACCTGTTTTATTATCTACTTCCAAACGTAAGTAATAGCTAGATTGAATCTTACCAGGAGAGTAAATATTCTTTTGGTCATAATAGAATGGTTTCAAACGACCTGTTTCGTTGTATGAAACATTTTTAGCCACTTCCATAATATCGGATACTACAGAGCTACCTGTAGGTAAGCTACCAGCACCACGACCGTATAGCATTACATCATCAATACCATTACCTTTTACATAAATCGCATTATAAGAACCGCGAACAGATGCTAAAGGATGTGTAGTAGGAATAAATGCTGGGTATACATTTAGAGATAACCCTTGACTAGTTTCTTTTGCAATACCTAATAGTTTGATGTTATAACCAAATTCTTTACCGAATTTAATATCTTCCGTATCAATGCAAGTAATACCTTCTACGGATACATCTTCAAAGAAAATGCGACGGTTGAAACTAATAGATGCAAGGATAGCAAGTTTACGTGCCGCATCTAGACCTTCAACGTCTGCTGTAGGATCGGCCTCAGCATAACCAAGATCTTGCGCTTCCTTTAGTACGTCTTGATAGCTTAAACCTTCTTCAGACATTTTAGTTAAAATAAAGTTTGTAGTACCATTCATAATACCGATGAGCTCAGTAATACGGTTGCCAGCTAAAGACTCATATAATGTACGGATAATTGGAATCCCACCTAATACAGATGCTTCAAAGCGTAAATCTACGCCGTTTTTGCTAGCTAAGTCTAATAGATATGGGCCGGATTCTGCTAACAAATCTTTATTTGCAGTTACTACATTTTTTTTAGCCTTTAAAGCACCTTCTACACAATCTTTAGCAAAGGTTGTACCACCCATTAATTCCACAACCATTTGAATGGAATCATCTTTTAGTACTTCATCAATATCTGTTACATATTGAGCTGTTTCAGGCAATGTAATATGGCTATATTTATCAGGATTACGTACAAAGATTTTAGAAATTTCAACATTAACACCTGTACGATTTCTAATTAACTCAGCATTATCTTGCAATAAATTAAATGTACCTTGTGCAACAGTACCAAAACCTAATAACGCAATTTTTATATTGGTCATAATTGTCCTACTCTCTTAATTAGCCTATGCTTGGCCTAAAATTTCTACTTTAATAATGCCCTTCATAGAGCGAATATCTAATAATAAATCTTCTAATGAACCTTGTAAGTCTTTAGTTTCAAAGGAAATGCTGCTATTAGCTATACCTTGTAGTGGAATGTCTTGATTGATTGTCAATATGCTACCATTGCGCTCTGCAATTGCTTTTAACACACTAGATAACATACCTGATTCATTAGACATTGAAACATAAATGCTTACAATTTTACCTTGAGCAATTTCAAAAAATGGGAATACATAATCTTTATACTTATAGTATGCAGAACGACTCAAATCCATCTTTTCCACTGCTTCATTAATAGTCTTAACCTCACCTAGTTTCAAAATTTCTTTTACCTTAATCGTCTTTTTTATCGCTTCTGGTAAAATATCTTCTTGCACCAGATAAAACTTATCTTTTTTTGGTTTAGTCATAGAACACACACTCCCTTATTGTTCTGTTGAAGTTTCTTGGGCTACAAATTGACGCCCATATAATGTTAACACCGCATACATGCCGACAAAAAATGGCAAATACTCTGCCATAACGCGCCATGCTACAGCAATAATACCAACCGTTCCATTAGGGACAAAGGTACTAAACAATACTACAAATAGTCCTTCTGCAATCCCTGTTCCCCCTGGTGTTGGTGCAAAATATAAAATAAGATTCAATAGAATCATTCGATCTAATATATTAATGATCGGAATATCCGGTGTAAAAGCATACATTAATGCTGGCGCAATACAGTATAAGCATAATAGACTCAACCCAGATTCAATAAATACAATAAACGATTGAATTGGTTGTTTATATAGTAATCCTAAACCTTGATTTAACGTTTCTAATTTAGAAAGCCAATCTTTCGTTTTATGTGCTTTAAACCGTTGCGCTAAGTTATATACAAATTGACGCATATATTTAGTTTGTAAGATATAAGTACCTACCAGTATTGCAATGACAGATATTACTGCAAAAATCAATAGCATATCTCTTGAAATATATGGAATTTCAATAGCATCTCTTAAGAATACGAAGGGTAACATAATAACAAGGAACATAATAGAAAATACGGTACGTATTAACACAATAGGAGTCCCTTTAGATATTGGCACACCATAACTCCGTAATACTAATACTTGTGCAACAGCACCCCCACTAGCACCTGGGGTTAACATAGCCATGAAATAATTACTAAAGATTACACGAAGTACAGCCTTTATAGATAACTTATATCCTCCGATTTTTACGAGTCTTTGTAACCGTAAACCATCAAAATACATGCCTGCTATTAAGGCCACTAAAGCTAATAATAAAGAAATACTATTAAATGATGAAATTGTTTTTAATGCATCTAGATCAATAGTGTAGTAAATGATACCAATTGACACAGCCAATAGTAAGAGAAACATAAAAATGCCTCTCTTCATCATTTTACTCATATCAAGTCTCCATAATTAATTAGCTCAATATTATGTTGTCTAATATATAAATGCGTATGGTTTGAACATACAGCTTGTAATTCATCTTCCCAATGATAGCCCCATTTATATTGATTTCCAAGAAGCGTATTATTTAAACCTGGATGAATCATCAATTCATGAGTACCCGATTTTTTAGATATGGATTTTAATATACCCATTAACGTTTTTTGGTTAATGTGTCCCCCATTTACCATACCCCAAAAATATTGTGTGGAATACATGCCATTATCACGTATTGTAGGACGTGCTTTTGCAGCCACAGTAGATAATCCCACCTTACCTAACAATCGCACAGGAGAGTACATATAATTGACAAATAAAGAAGACTCATCTGGAATGCGTATAGCATTAATACCATACTGTTTTGCTTGCTCTATTACGATTGGTAGTACCGTCGGTAATACATGCATATGTTGATGACCATCAATATGTGTTACATGTAAACCAGAATCCATAATACGTTCCATTTGAGCGTGAATTTCTTTGCGCAATTCACTATAATTAATCTTTCCAGTATAAATTCGCTTCATAAAATCGATATATGTTTCTGGAAATACGCCCTCAGAGGTCAGCAGCGATGGAACTTCAGCTGGATTACATACTGGTTTAAGTCCACCTACTAAGGCGATATGAACACCAATGCCCAACTTAGGGTTATTTTTTGCCATACTTACAGCTTCTGTAAAAGCTTCGCCTCCCGCTAATAGAGAGGTGCTCGTAATGATACCTGTACGATGACCATCAATGACGGCAGCATTAACTGCACTATGAAGACCAAAGTCATCTGCATTTACTATTAATTTGGACATAGTTTACTTCCTTTTCATAAAAAAAAGGGAGAACTTTGTTCTCCCACAAAGGATATATGTTATTGTACCAAATACAGAGCTATAAAATCAATACAAAAGCCCTCTACTTGTATACTAGTAGAGGACTTTCGATATACTTATAAATTTTTATCATAAATACATAATTCAACCCTAATATATTTTAATTAGCACATCAATTGTTCTTGTGCTTTATACATACATAGAGCTGCTGCCACACTCACATTTAAGGATTCTATATCTCCATACATAGGAATCATAATACGGTGTTTACATAGATTCATAACCTCTGGTGTTACACCATTCCCTTCATTGCCTAAAATCAACATACATCGTTTATCATAGGCCACCATATGGTATGGTTTTGAATTATCTAGGGCAGTTACATAGGTAGACATATTAGATTCTGCAATAAGATCATTAAGCATAGATAATGTAACATCTTCATAAACAGGTATTTTATGTAATGCACTCATTGTACTACGTACAGTCTTATCATTATATGGATCAACAGTACCTTTCATTAAAAATATCCCCTTCACACCTGCCGCTACAGCGGTACGTAAAATCGTACCTAGATTACCCGGGTCTTGTACGCCATCTAATGTAATATATACACCATCTTCAATAGAAATTGATTCCATACTATGTTTAGGTTTAGATACTATTGCAACGATACCTTGTCCATTTACGGTGTTATCAATTTTATCAAATACCGGATCTTGAGCAATATAAGTAGGTATCGATTGCATCGACTCTAAGGATAATAATGCCTCTATATTTTTATCTTTACATTTAGATTCGCGTATAACAATTGCTTTTATTACTCCCATAGTTGAAATATCACGAATGGAACGAATCCCTTCTACAATGTATTCACCATATTTACTACGATTTTTGCGTTGCCCTAGAGAAACTATATGCTTTATAGTTTTATTATCTTTAGATTGGATAAATTCCATGCTAACTCCCACTTTTTTGACGAATCCATAGATTATAAAAGGCGCCCTTTAACTCAATCAATTCGTTGAAAGAACCTTTTTCTTTTATTTTACCATATTCAATATAAACAATTTCATTGGCGTCTTGTACGGTGGATAGCCGATGAGCAATACTTACGATTGTTTTACTGCCACGGATATTTTCGATACTTGCTTGTATTTGTTTTTCCGTATGACTATCAATATTAGCAGTTGCTTCATCTAATAATAAAATAGGTATATTTCTTATTAATGTACGACCAAAGGCTAGTAATTGCTTTTGTCCATCTGATAATAAAGAACCTAAGTACCCAACAGGTGTATTATAGCCTTCAGGTAATTGTTCAATCATAGAATCTAAATTTACTTGTTTTGCAGCTTTTACCATTTCATCATGAGATATAGAGTTATCAAAAAGTGTAAGATTATCTTTAATAGAACCTTTAAATAAGTAAGCTTGTTGGAATACATAGCCCATTAAATGACGAAGTACAGAACTATCATATTTTGCAATATCAATTCCATTGATATAGATAGCACCCTTTGTAGGTATATAAATACCCATTAATAAAGATAACAGTGTTGATTTACCACTGCCAGAGGGTCCTACAATGCCAATAAAGTCTCCAGACTTAATATGCAATGTAAAGTCTTCCAATGCATAGATATCGTTATTATCATAGGAAAACCAAACATGATCAAAATCGATTGTTTCTACTGGAATTAATTCCTGTGGAACTTCATCAGCCATATTTCTATCTTTTTCTTCTAGTAATGGAACTAACCGTTCTGCGCCAGCTAATGCACTTTGTAATGAATTATATTTATCTGCAATTTCCTTTAATGGTTGAAAGAATCGATCCATATACTGAATGAAAGCAAAAACCGTACCTGCATCAGCTACAGAATCAATTAAGTTTGTAGTAGTAAATATAACAATTAAAGCTACAAAGAACAATCCATCCACGAGAGGTCTAAAAATAGAAAATGTAGTAACTTCAAAAAGACCAGCTTCTAAGAAACCTTTATTAACTGTATCATATCTGCCTTCTATAACCTTTTCTCCGCCATAGGCTTTTACAATAACAATATAATTTAGTAATTCCTTAATACTCGAATTTGATGCTGCTACAGATCGTCTTACTTGGCGAAAAGCTTTTCTAGAAAACTTTTGATAGACCCAAATAATGCCCCCCATGATAGGCACTAAAATCGTCATAATAATAGCTAACGGTACATTAATGGCATACATGAAGACCAATATGCCGATAATCATTAATCCACTACTAGCTAAATTCAATAATACATCGGTATATAAGGTACGCAGTGATTCCACATCATTTGTGATGCGTGTTACCCAATTACCAATAGGCAATTTATAGAATTCATCATGTGATTTATGTAGAATTTTTTGGAACACAATATGGCGAATATTGTAGATAATCTTTTGGCCAAAACTTTTTAAAAAGTAATTTTCTATGAAAATAAAGCACACACTGCCAATGATAGTGAGACCATATAAAACAGCATAATATTCAATGACATGAATATCATTTGTAGCAAAACCAAGATCGATGACTTGTTTTGTAAGATATGGTCTAAATAATAGTAGTACAAGATTACCCGCAAGAGCAATTGTTGCTACTAATAAGATTCCTAAATAGGGTTTAATATATGTAGTTATATAGGAGAATAGAGCCCAATCATTTCTAATATTATGCTTTTTCACTGTGCGCCTCTCCTTTCTGTGCATCATAAAGTGTTCTATATAAACCGTTTCGATTTAATAATGCATCATGTGTACCTTCTTCAACTATATGGCCTTCATCAAAGACAATTATTTTATCTGCTTTTTCAATAACCTCTAATCGTTGCGAAATACATAATATGGTTTGATCATTTACCGTATGTAATGTCTCTAAAATAGTATTTACTGTTACTGCATCTAAAGCTGAGAAACAATCGTCTAATAATAAATATGGTGCATTTTTGTAAAATCCTCGAGCCATATTAATACGTTGCTTTTGACCACCAGATAAGTCATGTCCTTCTTCTGCGAGAGTATGTAAGTCATTATCTAATAGATTTCCTAAATCTCTATATAGGTCGGCTTTTTTAGCAGCCACCTCTACAGATTCATGCATAGGTAAATTTTTACCAAATTTAATATTATCTTCAATAGTAGTACTCAACAAGTAAGACTGAGTTGGTACATAAGCTATTGAATTTCGAAGCTTAGATAAAGGTATGTCTGAAATATCTTGGTTCCCAAAATAAATAGCTTTAGCTGGGCTTTGTTGTAAACCAATAAGTAATTTAAAGAGCGTACTCTTACCAGATCCAGGTTTACCAACAATGCCTATAAAAGAGCCTTTACGAATAGTTGTAGATACTTGAGACAATGCATGACCTTTAGAATTTTCATAATTAAAATCTAAATATTGTATATTAATATCCTCAAGTGGTAATACTTCAGTTGAGTCATCAATTGACTCTATTGGTAGTCGTAAGAAATCGGTAATACGATCTAACGATGCCAAGCCTTTTTGTACAATCGAAATGAGTCCACCAAAGCCAATTAAAGGTCCTACGATTAGCATAATGAATGAATTGATAGTTACAAATTCACCTATGGACATTTGACCATTTACAGCTAGGTGACCACATATGAAAATACTGATACTAATACAAATAAACGGTGCAATTCTTGTTAACGGTGTTAGTACAGAATCTAATAAGGCAACCTCCATATTTTTCTTATAGTTCAATTTATTTATTTTTTCAAACGAGTCAGAAATAATACGTTCTCGATTAAAGGCTCTAATTACATCTATACCTTGGAATAATTCTTGCCCAAACTCTGTCATATCACTATAAGTAGCTTGAGCACTACGCTGTTTAGCACGTAATTTTCTGCCCAACACAAATATTGCAACAATGATGAAGAATACAGGTGTCATGATTTTAAAAGCTAATAGACCATCTATTTTTTGTATTAAAATAATAGATCCTACAATGGAATAAAATATAATATCCACCACGATCATTACACCTAAACCTAACGCTACACGAAGAGATGTAACATCATTTGTCATCAACGCCATAACTTTACCAGGTCCATTTGCCTCATAATATGTTGTTTTTATTTGTAATGCTTTTCTACACAAGATTTCACGAAAAAGGTACTCCATACGACGGATGGAACCAAGTAAGGTGCGTCGCGAAATAACTTTTAGAATCGTTATAATAATAAATAATAAAATAAAGTAAATAATATAATTGACTAAGCCCTCTTTATTGTGACTTAGTGTATCGATGGCATTACCAATGAATTGTGGAACAAATAAAAATGCTATATCAATAGCGATTAGCATAGTTAAGCCGATGGCATATACCCAGCCTTCTCGGCGGAAAAACTGCATAAATAGATCTATAGGTTTCATAGGACCTCTCAGTTAAATTTCTGTATTACAGGATTATCATTATTTAAATATACTCCTTATAGTATACACATTTTTTTCATATATCATAATACACCTATACGTATATAATGTAGTTTTAAGATATTTTCTTGATTATGAAGCCAATAACATACTATTTATTCCCTTAAAAACACTATATCGAATTTTTTAGTTTACTTATGGTAATGTAAGTGTTATACTATGCATAGATACAAAACGTATCCTTACGAACATTAGAATTAAAACTCTTAGGAGGAATACAACATGGAAAAACGTACTGGCGTAGTAACATTTGCAGGTGGCCCTATCACATTGGTTGGTCCAGAAGTTAAAGTAGGTCAACAAGCTCCTGACTTCACAGTTTTAAGCAACGACTTACAACCTAAAACATTAAAAGATTTCGAAGGTAAAGTAAAAGTTATCTCCGTTGTTCCTTCCCTTGATACAGGCGTTTGTGACGCTCAAACTCGTTGGTTCAACCAAGATGCTACTGCACTTTCTGATGATGTTGTAGTATTGACAATTTCTATGGACTTGCCTTTCGCTCAAAAACGTTGGTGTGGCGCTGCTGGCGTAGATAAAGTTATTACTTTGTCTGACCACAAAGACGCTTCCTTCGGTGAAAACTATGGCTTCTTGATTGAAGAACTTCGTCTTTTAACTCGTGGCGTAGTAGTAATCAACAAAGAAAATAAAGTAACTTATGTTGAATACGTTCCTGAAGTAACTCAAGCAGTTAACTTCGATGCTGCATTAGAAGCAATTAAAGCTGATATCTAATCCTTTGATATTCTCTTGATTATACTGTGGTGTAATCGTAAAAAGACCGTACGGTGTACGGTCTTTTTTATGTGGTATAGTATTTAGATATTTATTGTAGGTGAATTATATATGTGGATACGTATTTCTAAATTATTATTAACTATAAAAAATATAGCCCTTGTAGGTGTAGGCATTGCTCTTTGTATTGCCCTCATTAATACCTTAATTAGCCTAGGATTTATTACGTGGGCAAATATCCAAGGTTATAGCACTTACTATTTATTAATTGAAGAATTAATTACCTTCTTCTTATACTTTGAGTTTATTGCTCTCATCGTAAAATACTTTAAAAATAACTTCCACTTCCCGCTTAATTTCTTTTTATATATTGGCATAACTGCAATTGTTAGACTGCTAATCATCGATCATGAATCGTCATATGATAATTTAATCTGGTCTGTTGCAATTTTTGTACTTGTATGTAGCTTAGTTTTAGTAGAAAAGTTTATAGGACATAACGAGTAATAGCTTTAACGACTAAATTATAAAAAGTTAATATGAATAAAAGGGCTCCTACAAATGTAGGAGCCCTTTTTGAGTAATAGAATCAACCGATATTAGAAGATGTTTTTTGCATAGTTAGCATATTTAGCTTCTAATTCTTCCATTTTATCGTTCATTTCAATTTGCAATTGAGATGCTAAGTCATATTCACCAGCATTAAGTGCATCGATTAAACGAGTGAATAAAGATTTGCGATCATCGCTATCTTTAGCAAGATAGAAACGTAAGTCATTAACTTCTGCAAAACGTTTATCATCTACACTATTACGGCTATCAGTATGAATAGCTACCATCTTACGAACTGTATCAAGATTATCAGGAATTAAGCGGTGAGCCAATACAAGTTTCCAACGTTTCAAGATAGATGCGATGAAGGAATCCATCAAGTCTTTAGCGAATGCATTGCCTTGAGCTAATGTTTCAACTAATTCAGGATTGTTATGGTAACCTTTAATATTTTCCCATACAGTAGCTGGTGCAACACCAAACATTTGATTACGTTCTTCTTGAGTGAAATCATCGAATACGTCTTTTTCTGTACGATATGCACGATTTGTAGCAAGGTAATCAGCAGATTCACCCACTTCTTTGGAAAGCTCTGCTTCTAATTGTGCTTGTGTTTTACCAGATGTAATAGCATATTTCATACCATCAAATGCAGAGATGAAGATCAATGCTAATGCAGTATATGTATTTGTGTAAGGGTTTGGAGAACGCAATTCATAACGTGTAGCCATAGGATTATCGATATCACGAATCAAACCACAAAGGATTGTACGGTTACGGCTTGGTTCGGAAGGATCAGTACCTAAAGATGTAACGATACATACTGGAGCTTCGAAGCCAGGTTTTAAACGATTTAAGGAGTCTGTTGTAGAACTGATAAATGGATTGATTGCTTCATAGTGTTTCAATAACCCCATGATAGCACCAATACCCAAGGAGCTAGCAGATTCTTTACGCATATCTTCTGGGCTAAACAAGTTTACAAGTTTACCAGATTTTAATTTAGCCATAACACCAAAGTGTGTATGTTCACCAGAACCAGCTACGCCAATAATAGGTTTTGCATTGAATGTTACATCAAGACCATTTTCACGGAACACTTCACGAACAATAATACGAGCTTGTAATTCATTATCTGCTGTTTGTAATGGGTTATTAGAGAATTTCCAGTCGATTTCTAATTGTTCTAGTACAACTGCTTCATGACCATCTTCATCAAGTTTAGCTTTAACGCCACCTACTTCCTTATGGCCCATTTCTGCAACCATACCGTATTGGTCTAAGCGTTCAACTGCTTGTTCTAATGCAGTACGAACTGTACCATGTGTACGTTGCCAGTATTGTTCTTGTAATTTTTGAGATACGGATAATTCTTTTTTAGTAACTGTTCTAGATGGAGTTTTTACCCAGAATTCCAATTCTGTAGCAGATGTAAAGATAATATCTACAACGTCATCAGCTTTCACATGAGGCATACCAGGTAGACCATGTTCTTTGATCAAGGATAATAGTTCTGCACGAACATAATCACAGCTATTTTTTAAGATAGAACGAGAGTCAACATAACGGTAGTTATGCATCAAGAATGCAGGAATACGAAGTGTACCAGTTGGTAAACCTGTTGCTTCATCGATATTTTCATAGTTATAATCAACGAACCAGTTTACACTTGGGTCGCCCCACATATCTACACGTGCATTATTCAATGTGGCAATATTTGTAAGTACTACAGAAGAACCATCTGTTTGAACAGCACGACCTTCGAAGAATGCCTCATAATCATCAAAGAATGCTGCCATAGGGATTTTTTCATCTGTATCATTACCAGCTAAATCAATACCTACAAGAGATACAAATTTAATTTCTGGATGTTGTTCTAATAGTGCAAGAACACCTTCTTTACCATATTGACCTGCTGGAATGTAATACAATAAATCTTTAGTATTTGTCATAATGGTTCCTCCTAAAAATAAAAAGACTCCAACAAATAGATATATATTCCATATATCTAACGTGGAGTCTTCGTTGACCAATTATTTTGTTGAAATCATAATATCATATAGTGAAAATACATGTCAATAACTTTCTATAGAATTTCATAATTCTCTTAAGTATAGTTTTAAGAGTTCTATGTTAATGAATTAAATATACTAACTATATCAACTGTTTAATTAGCTATTTTACAATATATTATCCAAGTAACTCTTTAACGATATTATTAACTACTTTACCATCTGCACGGCCTTTAGTTTTTGGCATTACATGTTTCATAACATTTCCCATATTTACAGCATCGCCACATGCAGCAATCGCTTCTTTTACGACTGTACGAATTTCATCTTCACTCATTTGAGCTGGTAAATATTTTTGTAGTACTGCCATTTCTTCTTTAACATGACTAATTAAATCTTCACGGCCAGCTTTTTCAAACTCAGTTAACGAGTCTTGACGAGTTTTCATTTCTTTTGCCAAAATACCAAGAATACCATTATCATCAAGCTCCACTTTATCATTGATTTCTGTATTCTTAATAGCACTATTAACCATTCGAATTACAGAAAGAGCGGTTTTACCTTCTTCACGCGCTTTCATAGCCGCTTTCATATCTTCTTTTAATTGATCTTTTAAGCTCATAGTTCCTCCTATTTTATATATAAAGAAACCCTAATTCTGGATTTCATGAAGCCATGAAAAGGCAGAATTAGGGTAATCATCTTATGCTCTGAATTTGCGTTTTCTTGCTGCTTCAGATTTTTTCTTTCTTTTTACGCTTGGTTTTTCGTAGTGTTCGCGTTTTCTTACTTCAGACAAAACACCCGCTTTTTGGCAGGAGCGTTTGAATCGACGAAGAGCACTTTCAAGCGTTTCGTTTTTACCGACTTTGATTTCAGACATCTATATCCCTCCCTCCAAAAATAATCTCGGGAAGTGCTGATAATTTACATACGCACATATAATATTATATGTATAGGTATAGATGTTGTCAATATTTTCCGGTATATTTTATAGGAATTTTAATAAGTATTATAAAAAGAATACATTATACTCCATTTTAAGCTTCAGGCCAGCCCATTTCTTCGCCACCTAAAAGATGTGCATGCATATGGAATACAGTTTGACCTGCTTTTGCGCCAGTATTAAAGATCAAACGATAACCATCTTTAGAAATACCTAGTTCTTTTGCTACATCACGTACGAATGGCAATAAACCTTCCACATAGTCTTCATTTTTTTCAGTAAGATGAGCAATGTTAGCTACATGATTTTTTGGCACAATAAGAACATGTACTTTTTTCACTGGTTCAATATCATGGAATGCATAAAATTTATCGTTTTCTAATACTTTTTTAGATGGAATTTCACCATTGATAATTTTACAGAAAATGCAGTCACTCATACGATAACTCCTTATTCAATAATTAAATAATTATCTTCTAAACCTACAACAGTACCTCCGATTAGATCACCAATCTTATGTAATCCATCAGACTTTACTTTACCATTTACATACTCATTTGTTAAGCCCATATAATATCCATTCTCTTCTTTTTCGATGAGAATCTCACCAGGCTTACCAATGCGAGATTTTGCGTATGCTTCATAGCCAGATTGGCTAAGACCATTTAAAAGCGCTACACGAGTTTTCTTTACAGCTTCAGGTACTTGATCCGGCATAGTAGCTGCAGGTGTGCCCTCACGAATAGAGTATGGGAATGCATGAATATGGGTAAACCCAATTTCCCGTACTGTATTTAATGTTTCTTCAAAGTCTTCATCTGTTTCTTGCGGGAAACCTGCAATTATATCAGTCGTAATAGATAAATCTTTAATACGAGAACGCAAACTTGCAATCAAGTCTTTATATTCTTGCAATGTATAATGGCGTTTCATCAACTTTAATACATGATCAGAACCAGCTTGTAGTGGTAAATGTAAATGTGGACAAACACGTTTATTAGTAGCCATTAATTCTACTAACTCATCAGAAACCTCTACAGACTCAATAGACCCGAAACGAATACGATATAAATTAGGAATCTCTAATAAAGCTTTTACTACATCGGCTAATGTAGGGCGACCTGGCAATTCTACACCATAATTCCCCAAATGTATACCTGTTAATACAATTTCATGGAATCCATGGTCTACTAAACGTTTTGCTTCTTGTACAATATCATCTACTTTACGAGATTTTAATTTTCCTCGAGTATACGGAATGATACAAAAGGCACAGTAGTTATTACAACCTTCTTGAATTTTCATGAAAGCACGAGCTTTATCAGATTCATTACCATATAATGGCATTTCTTCAAAGTTAGACTCGTTCATAATATCTCTAACAGCATTGATTTGACGTTCTGTAGATTCTAATTGCTCTACTAGCTCAACGATTTTAGATCTATTATTGGTACCAATAACAAGGTTAACACCGTCAATAGCAGCAATCGCATCTGGATCAAGCTGAGCATAACAACCAGTAACGATTACATAAGCATCTTCATTTTGACGCTTTGCTTTCCGAATCAATTGACGGGATTTCTTTTCCCCCATATTGGTTACAGAACATGTATTAATTACATATATATCAGCTTTTTCATCGAAGTCTACTGCTTCGTAATTATTTTGTAAAAATAAACCTTTCATAGCATCTGTGTCATACTGATTGACACGACAGCCCAAGGTTGTAAAAGCAACGGTTTTCATTGCACCTCTCTATTCTTATTTAATTTATAGTTCTAATTCATATTGAATCATTGCTAATGATCCAATGGCAGCTGTTTCAGCTCGTAAAATAGTATTGCCCAGCGATACTGATTTGCCACCACTCTCTATAATAGCATTGATTTCCTTCTCTTGATAGCCCCCTTCAGGACCAACACAGATTAGAATATCAGTTATAGTTTGATTAGTGTGTACTGATTGTAGTGCATTTTTAATAGTATGACCATCTTCATTTTCATAAGCTACTAGTTTTAATGCGTCAGCTTCGATTGTTAATACTTGTGAAAGCGTTTCACCTACTACAAGTGTGGGCAGTTGATTGCGTCCACACTGTTGGGCTGCTTCTAGCATAATTTTTTCCCAACGACTGACTTTTGATTGTAGTTTCTTATCATCATATTTAGCTACACAGTTTGCCGTAGATACAAGATAAATGGTATCTACATTTAACTCCGTCGCCTTTTGTAATACCCATTCTAACTTTTCACCTTTCAATAAGGATTGAACTAGAATAGTTCGATACGACGATATATCAGACGCTACATATTCAATAAGTTTAGCCTGTGCTATACCATCCACTTCATCGGTAATCTGATAGATACCACAACGATTATCACCGCCCGTTACAGTAATGGGTTTCTCCATATTATAACGAAATACATGTAACACATGATGTGTCACATCTTTCGGTAATTCTATTCTTTCATCTAATGGTGTAGGAATAAAAATCTTTTTCATCGCTTTTCTAGCGCAAATGTATGCCAAGGCCCTGCAATGCGCTCCTCAATAATATGCCAATCAGCCTCAATATATGGCATAATCTCATCATGCCGATCATCTATAATGCCACTTATAATTAAAATCCCCTTATCCTCTAGTTTTTTACCAATTTGAGGTAATAGTATTTTAAGTGGATCCACTGTTAAGTTAGCTAAAATTAATTGGGCAGTACCATTGAAATCACTATCCAAATTACCACAAATAATCTCTGCAGATACATGATTATTCTCACAGTTAACGCGAGCTTGATTGGCAGCATATTCCTCAATATCAATCCCAACCAAATGCTTGATCCCTAAATGTGCTGCTACCAATAAGAGAATACCCGTTCCTGTACCAATATCTAAACAAGTAACTTGATTAAGATCCATGGATTCACAATAAGATTTCAATAGTTCGGCACATGTACGTGTTGTCTCATGAGAGCCAGTACCAAAGGAAATATCGGAATCGATTTCTATAATTGTTTTATTGTGGACGTTATCATATTCTTGCCAAGCAGGTTTAATAATTAAATTAGGTAGAATTTCTGTAGGTTCAATATATTGCTGCCAAGAATTAAGCCATGTAGATTCATCTAATATATTTGTATCAACGGATGTGACACTAATATTTGCTTCTGTAAGACGTTTTTCTAAGTCTGACTTAATTGTATTAGAGTCCAATGATGGATCTGCATACATAGTTAATTTAATTAAATTTGGTTGATTTTCTACATCTTCTTCTATAATTCCATTGTCTGCATAATCGTCAAAAAGAGTAGTCACCTCATCGGTGGCTACTCTTTCACAGACAATGGATACTTCTATCCACTGCATATATGCTCCTTTATAGGGAATGTGACGGAACAAACCATTCCTTCACATGAGCTGTTCATTTAGTCAAAACGTCCTTAATTTTTTCAAAAAGACTTTTGCTCACTTGTAAGTTATTTACATCTTCGTTACTTTCGTTTGCAAAGCGTAATAACAACTCACGTTGAGTATCTGTCAACTTCTTAGGCGTTTGAACAGTTACCACAATATGTTGGTCCCCTCGTTGCTTAGGGTTACGCAAATATGGAATACCTTTGCCCTTTACGCGGAATGCCGTTCCCGTTTGAGTACCTTCTGGGATCTTTAACTCTACTTTACCATCTAAGGTGTTAACTTGTATAGTAGCACCTAATGCAGCTTGAGCAAAACTAATATTTACACGGCTAATAACGTCATTACCATTTCGTTCAAATTCCTTATGAGGACGAACAAAGATATATACGTAAAGGTCACCCTTAGGACCGCCCAAAATACCTGGTTCCCCTTCATTAGCTACACGTAAGCGAGAACCGCTGTCTACGCCAGCTGGAATCTTGATAGAAATCTTGCGCTTAGCAAGCATTTCACCAGTACCACGGCATTTAGAACAAGGTTTTTCAATGCTTTTACCAGTACCATGACAGCGAGAACAAGTGCGAACGGACTGCATACGACCAAATGGAGTATTTTGAATAACCGCTTCTTGACCAGAACCATGACAGTTTGGACAAGTATCGACACGAGACCCTGGTTCACCACCAGTACCATGACAGTGATCACATTCTTCATGACGATGCACTTCTATTTCCATAGATTTACCAAAGGCTGCATCTTCAAAGGAAATATCAATATCTTCGCGCAAATCATTACCTTTTTGAGGTCCTTGTTGCTGGCGACCACCGCCAAACATGCCACCAAAAATATCGCCAAAGATATCACCAAAGCCTCCAGCTTGACCACCGAAACCGCCAAAGCCACCTTGGAAACCACCGGCGCCAGCGCCGCCTCCTTGTTTGAAGGCGTCGTGGCCGAATTGGTCATATTGAGCTTTTTTAGTTTCATCAGACAATACTTCGTAAGCTTCGTTCGCTTCTTTAAACTTTGCTTCCGCTTCCTTTGGATTATCTTTATTTACATCTGGATGGTATTGGCGTGCCTTTTTACGGAAGGCCTTTTTGATTTCATCTTGAGAGGCATTTTTACTGACCCCTAAGATGTCATAATAATCACGTGCCATTAGTTACCAACCCTTCTTATTTCTTATCGTCATCCACTACTGTGTAATCAGCATCAACTACATTGTCATCAGATTTTGTTTGTTGTTGACCTTGCTCTGCACCACCAGCTGCTTGTTGAGCTTGTTGTGCTGCTGCATACATTTGCTCAGCTAATTTATGTAATGGTTGTTCCAAAGCTTCACTATCTTTTTTGATGTCTTCAATGTTGCCAGCTTCGATAGATTTTTTCAATTTATCTTTTGCTTCTTCAACTTCTTTCAACAAAGCTGTGTCGCCTTTACCATCAAGTTCTTTCAATGCTTTTTCAGCTTGGTATACCAAGGAATCTGCATTGTTTTTAACATCTAATTCTTCTTTTCTAGCTTTATCTTCTGCTGCATGTGCTTCAGCTTCTTTAACCATGCGATCGATTTCGTCTTCTTTTAAACCGCTAGAAGAAGTGATTGTAATTTTTTGTTCTTTTTGAGTACCCAAGTCTTTTGCTTTTACATGTACGATACCATTAGCATCGATGTCGAATGTTACTTCGATTTGAGGAACCCCACGAGGAGCTGCTGGAATACCATCCAAGTTAAAGCGACCCAATGTTTTATTATCTGCTGCGAACTCACGTTCACCTTGTAATACATGGATATCTACAGATGGTTGATTATCTGCTGCAGTGGAGAAGACTTGAGATTTAGATGTAGGAATTGTAGTGTTACGATCGATAATACGTGTGAATACACCACCCATTGTTTCAATACCAAGAGACAATGGAGTTACATCAAGCAACAATACGTCTTTTACTTCACCTACTAATACACCACCTTGAATAGCAGCACCAATAGCTACACATTCATCAGGGTTAACGTTTTTAGTTGGTTCTTTACCCAATACTTTTTTAATAGCTTCTTGTACAGCTGGAATACGGCTAGAACCACCAACTAACAATACTTTATCGATATCGGATGCAGATAAACCAGCATCGTTCATAGCTTTACGAGTAGGTTCGATAGTAGCTTGTACCAAATCAGCAGTCAATTCTTCGAATTTAGCACGAGTCAATGTTACATCCAAGTGTTTAGGACCTGTAGCATCAGCTGTGATGAATGGCAAGTTGATATTTGTACTTGCTACGCCAGACAATTCAATTTTAGCTTTTTCAGCAGCTTCTTTTAAACGTTGATCAGCTAATTTATCATTGGATAAATCGATACCTGTTTCTTTTTTGAACTCTTCGATAAGGTAGTTCATAATGCGTTGGTCGAAGTCATCACCACCAAGATGGTTGTTACCAGATGTTGCTAATACTTCAAATACGCCATCACCAAGTTCAAGAATGGATACGTCGAATGTACCACCGCCAAGGTCAAATACAAGAACTTTACCGTCTTCATCTTTATCTACACCATATGCAAGAGCAGCTGCTGTTGGTTCGTTGATGATACGAAGTACTTCAAGACCTGCAATGGCACCAGCGTCTTTTGTAGCTTGACGTTGAGCATCTGTAAAGTAAGCAGGAACTGTAATAACGGCTTGTTTAACAGGCTCGCCCAAGTAAGCTTCTGCATCAGCTTTGATTTTTTGAAGAATCATTGCAGAAATTTCTTGAGGGGTATAAGACTTACCTTCTACAGTTACTTTGTAGTCAGTACCCATGTGACGTTTAATAGAAATGATTGTGTTTTCTGGGTTAGATACAGCTTGACGTTTAGCCAATTGACCAACTAAACGTTCGCCATTTTTTGCAAAACCAACAACGGAAGGAGTTGTACGAGCGCCTTCTTGGTTAGTGATAACCGTAGGTTCGCCGCCTTCCATAACCGCAACACAAGAGTTTGTAGTACCTAAATCAATACCAATTACCTTTGCCATAATATATGCCTCCTAAAACCTTTATAATCTATTCAACAACTTTTACCATTGCTGGACGAATACAACGACCATCAACAGTATAGCCAGTTTGTAATACTTCACATACCGTATCAGATTCATATTCATCTGACGGCACTCGCATAATCGCTTGATGGAAATTTGGATCAAATGGTTTACCTACCGCATCGATAACGGCTAAACCATGTTTAGATAACATAGCCATCAAGTTTTGATGAATCATGATAAATCCATCAAGGAACACTTTTGCATCACCTTCTGCTGGACTTTGAACAGCTCGTTCAAAGTTATCTAATACAGGAAGTAGATCTGTAAGTACATCCCCTTTAACATATCCTGCAAGTTGCTCTTTTTCTTGATTAGTACGACGTTTGAAGTTGTCGAAGTCCGCTTGTAAACGCTTATAGCGATTATCAAAGTCTGCTTTGAGCTCCTCTAATACTTGAGCTGCGTCCGCCATAACTTCTTCAGCTTCCTCAACAGCTGGCGTCTCTACATTTGTAGTTTCCACTGTTTCGTCAACTGTTTCTTGTTTAATGTCTTGTTCTTCAGCCATTATATGCCCTTTCTATTTTTGTTCTTTTACCATAGATTCCATTATATGTTTCATATGAGACAACATGCCAATGATACGACCATATTCCATTCGTGTCGGTCCTAGAATAGCAAGAGTACCGATAGGTTGATCTTGATTTGTAAAATCAGCTTGTACTACACTCATCGATTGAAGTGCTTCGGTATCATTTTCATTGCCAATCTTTACCTTTACAGGTGTAGGTGAATCATCCTTTAATAGTTGCCCCAATTGATTTTGTTCTTCCACTAATGAAAGTAAGGGTTGTACCTTTTCAACAGACTTAAACTCTGGTTGATTTAATAACTCTGTGGTACCTACAGAATAGAACAACTTACGTTTATTAATTGCTCGTAATAATGTTTCTGAAAGGATCATTAAAATCCCTTGTGGACCTTCCATATGAATCAAAAGTGTTCCTAACGCTTCAGCCGTTACATGACCAATACTTATATTCTGTAAAGCATTGCTAAATTGCATAGCTAAACTTTGTAATACATCAGGCGAAACGCCTTCAGTAAAGTACATTAATTCATTATCAAGAGCACCAGTCTCAGTAATAACAACCATGACAGCTTGATGTGAATCAAGGGGCAATACATGAATGTATTTGATTAATGCTCTATCATGGGCTGGAGCTAAGAACAAACTCATGCTATGGCTCACTTGTGATAATAATTTAGCCATATTTAAGAAGAGCTCACTGGTAGATCCATTAGAATGTTTCCATAACATTTCAATTTTCTCAGCATCCTGTAATGGAACAGGTTGTTGACTCAACATAGAATCAACATATAAGCGATAGCCTTTAGCTGAAGGAATACGTCCCGCCGATGTATGAGGTTGCTCCAAAAAGCCTAACTCCTCTAAATCGGACATTTCATTTCGTACTGTTGCAGGACTAATACCAAGGTTATAATTCTTTGCAATCGTCCTGGAACCTACAGGTTCAGCAGATTTAACGTAGTCTTCAATTATGGCTCGCAAGATGCGCTGTTTTCTTTCATCCATAATGACACCTCTTGTTAGCACTCATAAACTTTGAGTGCTAATCGCATGTATAATATTATCACATAGGAAAAAATTGTCAAGCAAAAAAATCCTTAAAAAGTCAAATAATATCTATTTAGTCAAAAAGACAATTGAATATTTTAAATTAATTAGTCAAAAAATCAAAGTGTAATAATAAGAAAACACTTATACTATCTACATTTATGTCATATTCTAAAATCTAAAAAGTAGAATATGATGGTCTAATAAAATTTTTATTATTAAAACCATAAAATAGTATAAGTGTTTATATGTAATAATTTTATTGTTACTAAAATTCGGAGAAAAACTAATCACTCTCTAGTTAAACGTACAGATCAAGAACTATAAAACCATTAGCACTAAAAATATAGCAACTTATAATTCTACACCTTCTAAGGGATTACCTAGGCGTTCTAATAGTTTTCCCATACGCTCACGGGGCTCGCCATGTTCTGCATACCAATCTACTAAGATATCTACAGCTTTTTTGGATTGCTCAACAGTAAGCTTTCTAGCCAAAATTTTACCAGCCTCTGGTCGCATTCCCGTATTGCCACCAACAGCTAACATGAAACCTTGGGATGTTCCAATAAAAGCAATATCTTTTACCATTGCATCTGGGCAGTTACGACCACAGCCACTAATTCCAATTTTGCACTTGTGAGATGTTTTTCGGCCGTAATGTTTTCTCTCTACATAATCAGCCAATTCTTTAGTTTCCATTTGGCCATTTTTACAGTAGCCTTTACCTACACAGGCAATTAAGGAATTAACACCTCTATGAATAACAGTGGTTACACCTTCTGGTAATTCAGAGATAAGTTTTTCCTTATCGTCTTTTTCAATACCTGTAATTTGTATACCTGTTACAACATGGCGGAAAGATCCACCATATTTTTCAGCTAATTCTATGCATGCCTTCATTTGATCTAAAGTAAATTCGTTATGTAAACCGTGTAATATGACAGATGTCTTCATCGTTCCTCCTCAAATCTAGCATGCTTATTCATCATCATCCTATTTATACTAACATATTAGATTTTGAGAAACTGTGAGAAATTACTCTCGAATAAATTGACTAAATACATAGTTACCATGCTTAGCCCCTTCAGAACTCAAATGATAACTACCATTTTGATACTCTAATAAGCCTTTAGTAACCAAATCTTCTAATATATTACCAAATAAATTATGAACAGATACACCAAATCTATCCTCAAATTTTTGCTCATCAAGGCCCCACTTAGTGCGAAGCGCTAAGAAGCAAAAGTCCTCTTGCGCTCGCTCTACAGTAATCGTCTCCGTATCGATAGTAGGCATAGTGTATCGATCAACAGATTGTATATAAGGCATCACATTTCGATTGTTACTGCGGCGAATACCATCATAAAAGGAATGAGCTCCAGCACCAAATCCTAAGTAGTCTACATAGTGCCAATATTTTAAATTATGACGACTATAGGAATTACCCTTAGCGAAATTGGAAATTTCATATCGTTCAAAACCTAGTTCTTTTAAGCCTTCCATCATCGTATCATACATGGATTCATCAATACTTTCACTAGGAATAGAAATGAGATTCTTTTGTACTAGATGGTATAAATAGGTTCCTACCTCCACCTGTAATCCATAAGTAGAAATATGGTTTATAGGCAGATCTTTTACAATCTCTAAATTACGCTTTATGTCTTCTAAAGACTGTCGAGGTAATCCATAGATCAAATCAATATTAATATCTGTAAAGCCAGCCTCTTTAGCTTCATAAACAGCTTGTTTTGCCTTTTCTCCATTATGACTGCGATGTAGCATGGTAAGCGCCTTATCATCAAAGGTTTGAACGCCAAAACTAATGCGATTAAAACCTAGTTTAACTAACTTAGTTAGATACTGTAGATCTACTTCACCAGGATTAGACTCTATAGTCATATGACAATCGTCAGTAATAGTAAAAGTACTTTTGATTTTATCTACAATCATCTGTAGTTGTTGAATTGATAATTCAGTAGGTGTTCCACCACCAAAATAAATAGTGTCAATAGGTTTAGCTTTAGACTCTGGGTGTTCCGAAACCCAAAGATCCATTTCTTGTACTAATGCATATACATAGGTTTCATAATAATCTTGTAAATTTTGATAGGCAGGAAAATCACAGTACATACATTTCTGTTTACAAAAAGGGATATGGACATACAAGCCCATATCCCCAAGTGTAGACAGATTCAAAGTATTAGAATCTGTTTTCATTATATTAGTCCTCAACCTTGAGAATAGCCATGAATGCTTCTTGTGGAATCTCTACAGAGCCCACTGACTTCATGCGTTTCTTACCGGCTTTTTGTTTTTCTAAGAGTTTACGTTTACGAGAAATATCGCCACCATAACATTTTGCTAAAACGTCTTTACGCCAAGCCTTTACGGTTTCACGAGCCACAATTTTCGTGCCTACCGCTGCTTGAATTGGAATTTCAAACATTTGACGAGGAATCAATTCTTTTAATTTTTCAGCTAACGCACGACCACGTGTAGCAGCACGGTCCTTATGTACGATAATAGACAATGCATCCACAGGATCACCATTTAACAGAATATCCATCTTAACCATTGGAGATTGTTTATACCCAATCAACTCATAGTCAAGAGATGCATAACCCTTGGTAGCAGATTTCAATTTATCAAAGTAGTCGTAAATAATCTCACTCAAAGGCAAGTGATACACAACAGATACACGTGTTTCATCCAAATATTCCATGGATTGATATTCACCACGTTTATCTTGAGATAACTCCATAATAGTACCAACAAAGTCTTTAGGCACAATTGTAGTAGCTTTTACATATGGTTCTTCAATGTAATCGATTTCTGTAGGAGGTGGCAATTTAGCAGGATTATCTACTTCTAGCATTTCCCCATTTGTTTTATATACCTTGTAGTTTACAGATGGAGCGGTCGTAATGAGCGTTAAATTATATTCACGCTCTAACCGTTCTTGAATAACGTCCATATGTAAAAGTCCAAGGAAGCCACAACGGAAACCAAATCCCAATGCCAAGGATGTTTCAGCTTCATATTCTAAGGCAGCATCATTAAGCTGTAATTTTTCTAATGCATCACGAAGATTTTCGTAATCTTTAGACTCTGTCGGATAGAGACCACAATATACCATAGATACAGCCTTACGATAACCTGGTAATGGTTCTGGTGCAGGATTATCAGCTAATGTTACCGTATCACCTACGTGACAGTCTGCTACATTCTTAATACTTGCCGCAATACAACCTACAGAACCACATGGTAATTCCTGAACAGGCACAAGATTTGGAGTAAAGATACCGAGCTCAGTTACATCAAAATCCTTATTATCATGCATCATGCGAATCGTATCTTTTGCTTTAATAGTACCTTCTTTTACGCGCACATAAGCAATAGCACCTTTATAGGCATCAAAGCGGCTATCAAAAATCAATGCTCTTGTTGGTTCATCAGATTTATCTGGTGGTGCAGGCACCTTATTTACAATAGCTTCTAAAATATCTGGAATGCCAATGCCAGATTTAGCAGAACATAATACTGCTTCTGATGCATCTAAACCAATGATATCTTCAATTTCATGTTTAACCCGTTCAGGATCGGCAGAAGGCAAATCTATTTTGTTGATAACAGGAATAATTTCAAGATCATGTTCTAAAGCGAGATACACATTTGCCAACGTTTGAGCCTCTACACCTTGTGCAGCATCTACTACCAGCAATGCACCTTCACAAGCTGCAAGAGAACGAGATACTTCATAGCTGAAATCCACATGGCCAGGAGTATCGATAAGGTTCAAAGTATACTCTTCTCCATCTTGTGCTTTATACAAAATGCGAACAGATTGCGCCTTAATAGTAATACCGCGTTCTCGTTCCAAATCCATGGAGTCTAAGACTTGCGCTTCCATTTCTCGTTTTTGTAATGTGCCAGTATATTCAATTAATCTGTCGGCGATGGTAGATTTACCATGGTCAATATGAGCTATAATACAGAAGTTTCTAATCTTTTTCGTTGACATACTATGTAAACAAGTTCAAGGAACTTGTATTCTCCTTTCTAACATACGCGATCGATAACAGCACCTCCTAATAGTTGAGTGCCATTATAAAAGGCTACGGACTGACCTGGTGTAATAGCCCGTTGTGGTTCTTCGAAGATAACTTCCATCGTATCATCATCTAAGATACGTGCAGTACAAGGTGAAGGATTTGCTGCATAGCGAATTTTACCTTCTGCTTTTAATTCTTTATGAATCGTATCATCCAGGAAATTATAGAACTTACAAATCATACGATTCGTAAAAAGTCGATCATTAGAACCTACAATGACTTCATTGCGTTCACCATTAAAGCCAATTACATATAATGGATGCTTATATGCAATTCCAAGGCCCTTACGTTGGCCAATAGTGTAATTAAATAAGCCATTATGCTTACCTAATACCTCACCATCTTCAGTAACGATATTACCAGACTTTGGATTATCCTTCATTTCTTCTACTACGAGTTTTTGGTAGTTACCGTGAGGCAAGAAGCAAATATCTACACTATCTGGTTTTTTAGCTACTGGCAAATCATATTCAGCAGCTAATTTACGTGTTTCAGTCTTATATTGTCCACCTAGTGGGAACATGAGGTGACTCAAAATGCGTTGGTTCATATTGTACATAACATAGCTTTGATCTTTGGTAGGATCAACGCCTTTATGTAATTCATATAAACCAGTTTCTTCATTATGCTTAACCTGTGCATAATGGCCAGTAACCATATGTGTTGCACCAAGTTCAAGGGCTCGATTGAGCATCAAATCAAATTTGATATTTTTATTACAGAATACACAAGGATTTGGTGTACGACCATAGGCATATTCTTTTACGAAGTAATCTACTACATTATCGTAGAATACATCACGAGCATCAATAACATGATGCTCAATACCAAGAAAATCACACATCTTCTTAGCATCTGTTACAGCGAGAGGCACTGAATCATAAGGTGTACCACTCACCCACAACCATAGGGTAATACCAAATACTTTATAGCCTTGTTTTAGTAGCATTGCAGCAGTTAAAGAACTATCTACGCCGCCACTCATAGCTACAGCGATAACTTTTTCCATACTTTCTCCTTTTAATGATCTCTTGATCATAAAACTAATCAGGGTGAAAGCCTGACGTGTAAAACACTAGTTCGGTGTAAAAGTCCGAGTAGTATTGCTATGAAATTATAGCAACTTATATTATAGCCTAGAATTAGGTATATTGAAAAGATTTGAAATAAAAAGAATCCCTTTCTTATAACAAAAGGGATTCAAATGATTATCTATGTTTTAAAAGCTCTTCAGCGGCTCCTAGAATACCGAGCATGGAATGTTCAAATACTAAGCCACCTTGCATAAAAATCGTATACGGAGGACGAACAGGACCATCTGCACTCAATTCAATGGATGAACCTTGTACAAAGGTACCACCGGCCATGATGATTTTATCTTCGTACCCAGGCATATCGCCAGGAATAGGATGTACGTGAGCATCTACAGGAGAATATGCTTGCATACCTACACAGAAGTGCTCCATTTCTTCTCCATTTTTTAGATTAATAGCTTGAATTAAATCATAGCGATCAGCATTTACCTTAGGGAAGACATCATAGCCTAACAATTCACCTACTGCAGCCGTATATACAGCACCTTTAAGAGCTTGTAATACTACGTGAGGAGCCATAAATAAACCTTGGAAGAACAAGCGGTAACCAGGCGCATAAGAACCCATATGATCACCAAGTCCTGGAGCAGTGAGTTGGTACGCTGCATCTTCAACTAAGTCTTCACGACCTACGATATAGCCACCTGTTGGCGCTAATCCACCCCCTGCATTCTTAATAAGAGAACCAGCCATAATATCTGCACCTGCTTCTAAAGGCTCTTGAAGCTCTGTAAACTCACCATAGCAATTATCTACAAAACAAATCGTATTAGGATTTTTAGCTTTTACAGCATCTACAATAATTTTAATATCAGCAATAGATAATGGTTCGCGCGTACTATAACCACGAGAGCGTTGAATCACGACCACACGCGTATTATCATTAACAGCATTAGCAATGGCATCTACATCATAAGTATTATCCTTCAAAGGTACCTCAGTATAGGTAAATCCTTTTTCTACAAGAGATCCACGCACCTCACGAGATGCACCGATAACAGATTGCATCGTGTCGTAAGGAGCCCCTACTGCATAGATAAATTCAGTCCCTTTTGAACCATTCCCCATTAAAGAAATCAAAGTTGTTGCTAGTGCATGTGTGCCAGAAACAAAATGTGGCCTAACGATGGCTTTTTCACCTTTAAATACATAGGCGAATACTTCGTCTAACTTCTCACGGCCCACATCGTTATAACCATATCCAGTAGTACCTGTAAAATGATAATCAGAAACTTGGCATTCTTTAAATGCTTCTAATACCTTTTTTGTATTGGCCAATGCAATAGGTTCAAACTTTTTAAATTCAGGTTCAGCCATCTCGAGGGCTTTACTACGTATTTCTTCTAATGTCATGCTAATCCTTCTCTACGGATTAATTCCATAGCTTTATTAAATATAAAATCTTTAGATATATTATTATCAATATGAATCCATTCAATATATGGCATACGCTTATACCAAGTGATTTGTCGCTTTGCGAAATGACGAGTATTTTTCTTGATCAAATCTCTACATTCATCAAGGTTAATAGTGCCATTTATATAGTCTACAACCTCTTTATAACCAATCCCTTTAAAGGCTTGGCAATCAGGATTTACACCGGACTTAACAAGTTGCTCAACTTCTTCAATTAAACCTGCATCAAACATCATATCAACGCGTAAATTAATGCGTTCATATAACTGATCACGATCTCTCATAAGACCAATAACAGGCCCTTTATAAGATACACCATCTTTTGTTTGATTACGTAACGAATCTACATCACCATGATGCAATATTTCAATAGCTCGATACAAACGATGCTTATCACTATATTGAATTTCTATATTATGTTTTGTTCCTAAGGTGAAAGCATATTCGCGTAAACCATCAATACCTTTAGCATTAAATAGCTCATCTAGTTCTAATCGTAAACTTTCATCAGGCTTAACGTCATTAAAGTTATAGTTCTCTAATAATGATTGAACATATAACCCTGTACCACCAGACAAAATAGGTAGAATATTTTTGTCTTTTAATCTACCAATTATCTCTTTAGCTTGATGTTGGAAAATAGATACTGAATATGAATCATTTGGTTCTAATATATCGATAAGATGATGCTTCACACGGTTAAGTTCATCCGCCGATGGTTTAGCGGTACCAATATTGAGTTGTTTATATACTTGATAAGCATCACCAGAAATAACCTCAGAATGTAGCTGTTCTGCTAAGTTCAAGGTAAGATCTGTTTTGCCTACCGCCGTTGATCCAACGATGGTAATTAAGGGATTCACATTAACTCCTTCATATATACACCATAGCCTATACGACTATATTTTCCGCCCACCCATTGATGAGGTGGATAGTTTTGAAAGACCGAACTAAATGGTCGTTCTTTAATAATAACACCATAAGTGGCGACACGCATAGCCTGTGCCATGATTTTATCATCTATACGACTTTCCACTGTATGTCCCCGAAGAGGTTTGAATTGAGGACTTTCCTCTACAGGAACTTCAAACATAGGATCAAAATAAATAATATCAATACTATTGTCAGGTAGGTTTGGTAAATAGTGCTCAAAGGTATCATGATTTACTATAATACGTCGCAATACATTCGTCACACTATCATCACTATGAATATAATGAGCTAAACCATAACTAGTGGCAAGCCATATAGGTAAAGAACCTTCTAGGCCAGTTATTTGAGCCTGTGGGTAACCATAACTCACTACAATACTGTCACTACCAAGTCCAATTGTACAGTCTAAAAACGTAAATCTATCTCTATTAGATAATCCTTTTTTATCTAATATGACATGTACCGCATTAACGAGATGATCGCCTTCACCGCGTTGTAAACGCAATATACGTAATTGAGCCATAGACAAATGAAAGGTATGTTGTTGATTTTCTGGGAAATGAATAGTTAATCCAGAACCAGCAAGAACCGCAATATATTCGCATTGATACTTACCGAATAAGGCTGGTATCGATGTTTTACCTCGTTTAATATATGTCATATGCATAGAGGAAGCCAGTGCTTTGGCTTCCTCCTGAATGACCTCATTAGATTTTTGAGATGTGGTTAGTATATTCATATTAAGACCGTAAGAATAATTTACCTAATTCATCAGGTGTAAACTTGATTATCGTTGGACGGCCATGAGGACATACGTACGGTTTCTCAGTACTAAATAAATCCTCAATTAAGGTAGTCATTTGATACATATTTAAATTATGACCTGCCTTAATGGCCCCTCTACAAGATGCATACGCTAGCATTTCATGACGTAACTGAGCCTTAGTAGGCTGTTGATGTTCATGTAAGTAAGAGAATACATACTGGAGAATTTCAAAAGCCTTTGACTCTACTAAATCTACAGGCGCCCCTACTAATTTTATTTTCGTAGGACCACCTAACTCTACATCAAAGCCAAGATCAAGTAAGGTTTCTCGTTCCTCTTCTACCAAATTCATTTCATCATCAGTAGCCTCGCTATATTGAGGAACTAATATAGATTGCATAGGAATGGATTCAGAAGACTTACAAAGCTTATCATAACGTACACGTTCATGAGCTGCATGTTGGTCTATTATGTAGAGATCATCACCCTTTTTAGCTAAAATATAACAAGAAGCGACTTGGCCCATAGGTAGGAAGCCAGAGTTTTGAATTGTTCGTTCCTCCACATCTTGTTCACGGATGTCATGAGATAAAGATTTAAAGCGTTCTATATCCTCTTTAGTATAACTAGTGTATTCCTTAGGAACAGCGTCAAAACTTTCATCTATAAAAGATGATTGTTCATAAGTAGCCTTTGGCGGAGGTGGCGTATATCCCTTAGCTTTAAGGTTCTCCACAAACTGTGTAGTTTCGCCACGCATGACTTCGTATCCTTTAGTACGGCGACTACCAAATACTTTGTCATAATCTACCGCAGTAGCTATATGCTCAGCAGACTGCATCTCATCTTGTACAACAGAAGGCGTTCTATACGAATCATACGTACTATTGCCATGATGAGATAAACTACCATATGAACTAGAATTAGTAACTGTAGCATTCCTGTTAGTATTTACGTCATTACTATTGGTTTCATTATTACGGAAATCAGCTCCATTATTAATTGTGCCATTCATATAAGAAGATGATTCTCGTTCGTATCGCTCATGTAGAGGATTATTCAAGGCGTTTAAAATACCATGATAAACAGCTTTAAATATAATCTTATCATCCGAGAATTTTACTTCACTCTTTCGTGGATGAACGTTAATATCAACCATACCAGCAGGTACAGTAATATTAAGTACCACTAAAGGATGACCGTTTTTAGGTAACAATGCATGGTAAGCATTATCGATAGCCTTCATTATTGTTTTATCGGAAATAACACGGTTATTAACGATAATAGTTTGCCAAATTCTTGTACTTTTTAGAAGTGTAGGTTTACTAACTACACCATCAATATAAATAGAGTCACTTTCATAAGCAACAGTGAAAATGTCATCCTTCGTTTTATATCCATATAATGCAGCTACCGTATCACCAATAATGCCGTTTCCAGGAGTAATAATAGCTACACGGTCATCTACGATGAGTTTAAAAGAAATATGTGGATTACTAAGGGCCAGTTTGCCTACAATATCTTGAATTTTAGAAGATTCGGTACGCTCTGTTTTCAAGAATTTGCGACGCGCTGGCGTATTATAAAACAAATCTTTAATTTCAATTGTTGTACCAGGTGCCGCACCATAAGGAATACAATCGGTGAAAGTACCACCATCTACGGTAATACGAGTGCCCAAATCAGAGTCAGCTTTACGTGTAGTCAAAGAAAAATGAGACACCGAGGCAATACTAGCCAAAGCCTCACCACGAAAGCCGAGGGATGCTATATCAAATAAATCCTCTACCTGTTGTATTTTAGAGGTAGCATGACGTAAAATTGCAAGGCGTGCATCTTCCTCTGTCATACCGATACCATTATCGGTAATCCTCATGTAAGCTACACCGCCATCGCCGATTTCAACCTCAATATTAGTGGCGGACGCATCAATGGAGTTTTCAATGAGCTCTTTAATAACTGATGCGGGACGTTCCACAACTTCACCAGCAGCTATCTTATTGATTGTGGTTTCATCCAATACATGAATGGTTGCCATTATTTCCCGCCTCCTTTACGAGCCTCCTCTTGTAGTTCATATAATTTATTTAATGCTTCAATCGGTGTCATACTCATTACATCCACTTCGAGTAAGCTATCGACTACAGAATGAGTAAATAAGTTACCTAGTGAAGAATCACTCACTTGTTTAGTAACTGGCTTCACTACATTATTAAGTTGAGCTCCCATAACACGATTATTTAAATCACTAGCATCATGACTTTGGTCTTCCAAAGATTCCAAAATTACCTCTGCCCGTTTTAATACAGAGTTCGGTAAGCCTGCCAATCTAGCAACATGAATACCATAGCTTCGATCTGCACCACCTTTAATAATACGGCGCAAGAAGGCAACATCCTTACCTTTTTCTTTAACAGCAACAGTGTAGTTTTTTAGTTTACTATAGCTATCTTCTAAACTAATTAGCTCATGGTAATGGGTTGCAAATAATGTCTTGCCGTGAATATGCTTACAAATATGCTCAACTACAGCTTGAGCGATACTTAAACCATCAAATGTACTAGTGCCACGACCAATTTCATCTAAGATAATTAAGCTGTTATGTGTAGCATTCTCTAAAATATAGGCTACCTCTTTCATTTCTACCATGAACGTACTTTGACCAGTAGAAATATCATCACTAGCACCTACACGGGTAAAGATGCGATCCACTGGAGAAATAGATGCTTCACGGGCAGGAATAAAGGAGCCTATTTGAGCCATAATCATCAAAATAGCCGCTTGACGCATATATGTTGATTTACCGGCCATATTAGGACCTGTAATGAGCAAGAATTCCTCATCATCATGATTTAAAACGATATCATTTGGTACAAAAACTTCACGCTTCAAGAATTTTTCAATTACAGGATGACGACCATCTCGAATATTGATTTGGCCATTCATTACGATGGTAGGGCAAATATAATTTTCTTCGTAACCTACTAGTGCCAAAGAACACAATACATCAAGCTCAGCAAGAGCACGAGCTGTTTCTTGTACATCTTTAATAACAAGTTTTATATCATTTCGTAATTGTTGATATAATTCATGCTCTAAAGCGATTATCTTGTCTTTAGCGCTAAGAATTTTGATTTCAAATTCCTTTAACTCAGGCGTAATATAACGCTCTGCATTAGCTAAAGTTTGTTTTCGAATAAAGTAATCAGGTACTTGTTCAGATTTACTATGAGATACTTCAAAGTAATATCCAAATACCTTATTATAACCAGTTTTAATTTTAGATAAACCAGTAGCCTCTTTAATATCAGCTTCCATCTTAGCTAGCCATTGCTCACTATTAGTAGCTAAAGAACGTAGTTCATCTAAATCTGGATTGAAACCATCTTTAATAACTCGGCCTTCTTTTAATGTCAATGCTGGTTGGTCAGCAATAGCACGACATAATAAATCATAAATGTCTTTATGATCTTGGATGCGGTCATTAATAGATGTTAATGCTAAACTTGAGCATGTACCTAATACATTTTTAATATCTGGCAATACTGCTAGAGATTCACGAAGAGCCGTTAAATCTCTAGGTGACACAGAGCCAGTTTCTACACGACCTACGATGCGCTCAAAATCATAAATACAATCTAATAAGCTACGGATATGAGACCGTTCAGCACCGCGTGTAATAAGTTCTGCTACGGCAGCTTGTCTACGTTGAATTTGATTTACATCAGTCAACGGACTTTCAAGCCATTGTTTTAATAGGCGCGCCCCCATTGGTGTCAATGTTCGATCAAGTACATCGAGTAATGTACCTTTTTGACCGCCATCACGTAAATTATGGGTAATTTCAAGATGACGTAAGGAAGATGTATCTAAGATTAGACGATTACCTACACTCAATTGATGTACATAGTTAATATGGGAAATTTCAGACTTAATAATATCCTCTAAATATAAAAGCATATACCCTAATGCTTCCCATACATCCTCTTCCATAAGGCCTAAATCACCAAAGTGAGTAACTGCTTTTTCCGCTACCTCTCGTTGTGTATGATATGTACTAAATGGAGATAATACAATATTGCTGAATTGATTATCCATAAAGTCTTTTATATCTTGCGGTAATACAGTTCCTTCAGGCAATATAATTTCACTTGGACGATACATACTGAGTGCATCAAACATATCACTTCGTTTTTCACAATCAGTAATACGATGCCAAATAACTTCCCCAGTAGATACATCTGAAAATACGAGTATCCATGCATCTTTTACCATATAAAATAATGATAAAAAATTGTTTGACCGTGCATCATTACCATTTTCAGTCATTACAGTTCCCGGTGTAATAACCTTAATAACGTCACGCTTAACGATACCCTTAACTGCTTTAGGATCTTCTAATTGTTCACAAATAGCAACTTTATAACCTTTTTTTACCAATGTTTCTATATAACTTTCAGCAGCATGAAAAGGAACGCCACACATTGGTGTGCGTTCCTCATCTCCTGTTGGGCGACCGGTTAAGGTTATATTAAGTTCACGAGATGCAATTAATGCATCATCATTAAATAATTCATAAAAGTCACCTAACCGAAAGAACAGTAATTCTTCAGAATATCTAGATTTAATATCTAAATACTGCTCCATCATAGGTGTTTGCTTTTTTGCCATACTTACCCCTTTTGTATTGTACCGTAGCAAACCCAAGTTTGTGCTTTATCAATATATGCAGGTACAGTTTCGCCAATTGATAAAGAATCGTCTTTCGGGAATAATACCATTTTATTTCCTGATGTGCGACCAAACCACATATCTTCATCACGAGGACTTGGCCCCTCTACAATAATATCAAACACTTGCCCTTCCATAGGTTTATTTAATTCATAAGAGATTTCATTTTGCACATCCATCAATGTTTGTAAACGTACGCGTTTAACCTCTTCTGGTACTTGATCATCCATAGTCGCTGCTGGCGTTCCAGAACGTTTGGAATAAATAAAGGTATACGCCATATCATAACGTACATCTTTTAATAATTGTAGTGTAGCTTGGAAATCTTCCTCTGTTTCACCCGGGAAACCTACGATAATATCTGTAGTAACTACTACATCTTTAATTTTCTCACGACAGTAAGAGAGTAATTCTTTATAATGCTCCACCGTATAATGACGGTTCATTTTCTTCAAAATACGGTCTGAACCAGATTGAATCGGTAAATGTAAATGAGTAACAATATTAGAAGATCGACCAAGAGCATCTATCATAGATTTAGTCATATCTTGAGGATGACTTGTCATATACCGAATACGTTCAATACCTGGAATACCATCAAGAGCGTCCACTAATGTACCAAAATCAGTACCATCTTTAAAATCTAAGCCATAAGAGTTTACATTTTGCCCCAACAAAGTAATCTCTTTAAACCCTTTTGCCCCTAGTTCGGTTACCTCTTTTACGATGGCCTCTACAGGACGACTAATTTCTCTACCACGAACGTGAGGAACGATGCAGTACGTACAGAACTTATTGCACCCATTCATAATAGGTACCCATGCATAAAAGGTACCATTAGGTTTTGCTTCCAATTCAGGTAACACGGAATTATCCATATCTACATTGATTTGGTGTGTATGACCTCGTTGTACCTCTTCAATCATTTCATTAATATGTTGAATATTATGAGTACCTAAGACAATATCAATATGTGGAGCGCGCTTAAACATTTCTGCTTGATTCTTCTGTGCCATGCATCCTGTAACAGCAAGAATTAAGTTTTTATTTTTTCTCTTCAGTCTCATTAGCTCACCTATGCGGCCATAGACTTTTGTTTCTGCATTCTCACGTACTGCACAAGTATTTAATAATATTAAATCTGCAGTTTCTACGTCCTCTGTTGGCGTATACCCAACAGATTCTAACTGATGCGATAAGCGCTCAGAATCAGCAGTATTCATTTGACAACCATAGGTGTAAATATAATAAGACTTCATTCTAACTCCTATACTTTAACAATCTTACGTTTTGTTTCTATAATATTTTTAACTTTTATGGACATCCGTTCTATAGACATGCCTGTAATGTATTCAATCTCATTGCGTACAGATTTTTGTACTTGCTGCATCAATGTTTTTACAGGATAACCATGTTCAATAACAACAGCCATATCTACAACGAGACCATTTTGGCCTTTATCACCTTTTTTGAAAGAAATAACACTAGACTCGTCAACACCAGCTACTTTTTTAAGGCCATTGCGAATCAATTTAATAATTACATCATCATCAAAGGTGAGTCGTCCATAATAGCTGAAAGCAGGGCGTACTACAGAACGTTCAAAGCCTTCTGACCCAATTTGCCCCAATGTATCTTGGTCTTGTTTTTTTAATGTACGTCGACGCCACATAGTTTTGATTGGATCAATTAAGTACCCTCTAAAGTGAGGTTTCAATTCCATCGTTGGAACTGGAATAATATGTTTACCTTCTTTTAGACGAGCATGTTGTGCCTTTTCAATTTCTTTAGGTGTAGCAACGTCCTCAATGCGAATATACCGATCAGGATCTTGCAAGCCTAATGCTTTAGTAATTTTCTTAACCATATTATCGGATGTACCAATAATCATAAGTTTATTAGGATTGATTTTATCTAATTGCTCACGTACTGATTTTACTTGCACTTCATCTTGGAAAATGGCACGACGAACAGCTTTTAATCGGCTAGATTCCTTCTTTGCAGAAAAGCCAGCTACAATCTTATTATCGTGAATTAAAATGCCATCATCGATAATACAATCAATATTATTTTCATGAGCAACTACGAGCGCACGATGGCTTTTACCAGTGCCACTACTACCTACAAATGCAACGACTTCCATAGTCAACCTCATTATTTATAACAAACTAATAAATTCTGATACATCATGTCCAGATACTAAATAATCACCAAAATTATCTGGTTCTTTTCCTGGAATTCCATGATAATCAGAACCACCAGTGATAAAAAGTTTATACTGTTTAGCTAACGCTTTGTATCGTTCTACATCTTCATCATTATGTTTTGAATGATACACCTCTATACCATCAAAATTAAAATCTAACATTTCTAGCACATATTCATCACTGGAAACTAATTTGGGATGTGCCATAACGGCAAAACCACCAGCTTTATGAATAATATCAATAATATGTTGAACCTCAACTTTTACCTTAGGCACATAGCAAGGACTGTTCTTACGTAGAATTCCTCTAAAGACTTCATTAACATCCTTAGCATATCCACCATCAATTAAAAGTTTACCAATATGTGGACGTCCATAAGCTTTAGTATCAGGAAATTGTTTGATTAATTCTTCTTTTGTAATATGATATCCTTCGCTATTACAGCGTCTTATCATTTCATCAACACGTTCTTCACGTTTTCCTTTAAAGAACGTAATAAAATCATTTAACTCTTTATTATTTTCATCAAAACAATATCCTAAAATGTGAATAGACTTATCTTTATAATCAGCACTAAATTCACAGCCGTTTATAATTTTAATCGTTTTATTAGGATCTAAATCTTGTTGAGCAGTACGCAATGCTTTTATGCCATCAATTTCATCATGATCAGTTAAAGCCATCATAGATAGATTACAATCTAAGGCATGACGCAATAATGCCTTTGGTGTTTCAATACCATCGGAATAAACAGAATGCATATGAAAATCTACAAGCATATAGTACCTCCCATTACAAATATCCTATCTTTTAATTATGACTGATTTAGTCTATTAATTCAAGTTAAGATAGAAAAATTGCGACCCTAATGAGTATTCACTAGAATCGCAATTTAATTATAAATCTTGAAGCAATTCAGTAACCTTAGTTGCTACAGAATCAATGGCACATGTAATGGTCTCTCCAGACTTACGAATTTGAATTTCTACTTCATTATTTTCAAGTGTATTTTTACTTACTGTAATACGAAGTGGATAACCAATTAAATCAGCATCCTTAAATTTTACACCAGCTCGATCTTTACGGTCATCAAGTAACACATCTACACCTGCATTTTGTAATGCAGTATAAATGGTTTGACTTGTGGACATCAATGCTTCGTCTTTAGCATTAATAGGTACGATAACAGCTTCAAATGGTGCAATAGAACGAGGCCAAATAATACCATTTTCATCGTGGTATTGCTCAATAGCTGCAGCTAATGTACGAGATACACCAATACCATAACAGCCCATAATCATTGGATTAGGACGACCGTTTTGGTCTAAGAATGTAGCTTGTAATGCTTCAGAATATTTTGTGCCTAATTTAAATACTTGACCAACTTCAATACCTTTGGCATGTTCTAAGGCACCACCACAAGTTGGGCAAACATCATCATCTGTAATTAAACGAATTGGTGCAACAATAATATCTTCTACATTAAAGTCACGTTTAGGGTTGATATTAACATAGTGCGCATCTTTTTTATTGGCACCGCCACAAACATTGTAAGTTTCCATAACAGATTCATCTACAACAATAGCAAACTCCTCTGTTTGTTTTAATCCTACTGGGCTGATAAAGCCAGCTGTTAAGCCAACTTTTTCTAATTCTTCAGGTGTAGCCATTTCTGGCTCTACAGAACCAAGTACAGCATGTTGTACTGCCACTTCATTAACTTCATGATCACCACGAACAATTGCTAATACCACTTTACCATCAATGGAGAATACTACAGCTTTGATAGTTTTATGTAGTGGTAAGTTCAACATTTCTGCCACAGCTTCAATAGTACTAGCATTAGGAGTATCTACAACGGATAATTCTTGCAGTGCTTCTTCTTCCTGTTTCATAATACCAGGTTTGCCAATTTCAATGTTTGCAGCATAGTCACATTTTGTACAATATACAATATCAGCTTCACCAGCTTCAGCAATTGCCATAAACTCATGTGTTCCACTACCGCCGATGGCACCACTATCAGCTTCTACAGGACGGAATGTAAGACCACAACGCGTAAAAATACGTGTATATGCATCATACATAGATTTATAAGATTCGTCTAAACCAGCTTCATCTACATCAAAAGAATATGCATCTTTCATAATAAATTCGCGACTACGCATCAAACCATAACGTGGACGACGTTCATCACGGAATTTACTTTGGATTTGATATAAATTTACTGGTAGTTGACGGTAGGAGTTAATCTCATTTTTTACAAGAGTTGTAATCATCTCTTCATGAGTTGGCCCCAAGCAGAATTCATTATCATGACGATCATTAATACGCATCATTTCTGCGCCATATGCGTTCCAACGGCCAGACTCTTTCCAAATTTCTGCAGGTTGTAAGATAGGCATCATAATTTCTTGAGCACTAGCACGATCCATTTCTTCACGTACAATGGCTTCAATTTTTTTGATACTTCTCCAACCCAATGGCAAAAAGCTATATAAACCATTTGCAGTTTTTCGCATAAAACCTGCGCGAAGCATAAGCTGTTGGCTAACTACATCAGCGTCAGATGGAACCTCCCGCAATGTAGGTGCATATAATTTAGTGGCTAACATAAAGACTCCTCATTTAAGTTTTCTAAATATTGATCAATTTCTCTAAATAATGTATCGACTAATTCAGCTTCTGGTACAGTCTTGATAACTTCACCCTTTCGGAAAACAATACCTTGACCATTACCACCAGCAATACCAAAATCAGCTTCACGAGCCTCACCAGGCCCATTTACAACACATCCCATAACAGCAACTTTAATTGGTGCTTTAATAGATGCTAAGCGCTCCTCTACAATTCCCGCCATGTCAAATAGATTGACTTGGCATCGGCCACATGTAGGGCAGGAAATCATTGTAGCACCAAAGTTGCGTAATCCCAAGTTACTTAAAATACTTCGGCCTACTTCTATTTCATGTATTGGGTCACCCGTTAAAGATACCCGTAATGTATCACCAATGCCGTCTAATAATAAAGCACCAATGCCCATAGCAGACTTGATGGTACCTTGTTTTATCGTCCCAGCCTCAGTAACACCTAAATGCAAAGGATAAGGAATCTTATCGGATAACTTACGATAGGCTTCTACCATTAAAGGAACTTCCGTTGCTTTAATGGATAATTTCATTTGGCGATAGTCGAGCTTTTCAAGAATTCGCACATGTTCTAATGCAGTCTCTACCATGCCATCTGCTGTAGGATGGCCACCATGAGCATCGAGGATATGCTTAGGTAAAGAACCAGCATTGACACCTATACGAATTGGAATTTGTTTAGGTTTAGCTTTTTCAATAACAGCTAACACTTTATCCTCTCCACCAATATTTCCTGGGTTAATACGCAATCCATCAACATTATTCTCAATAGCTTCTAAAGCTAATTTATAGTCGAAATGAATATCAGCAATTAAAGGAATATCGATACCAGCACGAACTGCTTTTAAAGCTTTTGCAGATGCCATTGTAGGTACTGCAACACGTACTAATTCACAACCAGCCTCAGCTAAGCGATTTATTTCAGCAATAGCCTTTTCCGTGTGAACCGGATCAGTGGTAATCATTGATTGAATGCTTACCGGTGCATAATCACCTATTTTAACTGTACCTACATAGATACCATTTGTTGGTTTACGTACAATCATTGTAATCTCCCATCTATCTTATAGTAATCGGAATATATCCTGAGTTGTTACATATAAGAATAATGCTACCATCAAAGCAACACCAACCATTTGAATATACATAAGTGCCTTAGCAGGTAACTTACGACCTGTGACAGCTTCAGCCAAAATAATAATTAAATGACCACCATCTAATACAGGTAATGGCAAAAGATTAATAACCCCTAAGTTAATACTTAAAAATGCTGCAAAACTTAATAGTGGCGCAAAGCCAGATTGTGCAATAGTACCAGCCATTTGTGAAATCCCTACAGGGCCAGATAGCTCTGCTGCCTGTGTGCCTCGAATCATATCATATAAGCCACTTAACATAGCAACAATTGTTTGACCTGTGCGAGTAACGGCTAAACTAAAAGATTCTCCAATACTATAAGTTTCTCGAGTATAACTAGGATAAATACCAATTTTAGGACTATCCTGTTCCATTTTTGGAATCACTGTAGTTTCTACAGTTTCTCCTTCTCTATCTACTACAACAGTAACACCATGATTGGCAGTACCTTGTAGGCTAGGGCGGATTTCATCCCATGTAGAAATCTTTTTACCATCGATGGTAAGAATTCTATCGTTAGATTGTAAATGTGCCTGTTCAGCAGCGCTACCTGGGATGATATTACCAATAACAGGATCATTTGTATACGTGAGATTACCTACTGTTGCATTGAGACCAAAGAATAAAACTATGGCCAATAAAAAGTTAAATACAGCACCTGCAGAAATAACAATAAATTTCTTCCATGCAGGTTTAGTATAAAATGAGCGCTCATTAAGAGGCTCGTCAGCTGTCATACCTGCAATACGATTAAATCCACCAAGAGGAATGATACGAATCGAGTATAAAGTTTCCCCTTTTTGAACCTTGAATATGGCAGGTCCAAAACCAATAGCAAATTCGTCTACTTGCATACCTGACATTTTTGCTGTAATAAAATGGCCTAATTCATGAATAAACACGATTAAACCAAATACAAATATTGTGGCTAATGCCGTTGTCATATATACTCCTATACCATCAATGATGTGGCCTTTTCTCGAGCCCATCTATCAATGGCCAATAAATTGTCTAATGTAAAGTCATCTTCAGGTCCCATAGATTCAAGGACTGATGTGACGACTTTATAAATATCACCAAAGGCGATTTTATCATCTAAAAATGCATAAACTGCAGTTTCATTTGCAGCATTAAACACAGCTGGTTTAAAACCGCTTGATCGGCCCACTTCATAAGCAAGACGAAGAGCCGGGAAATCATCATATCGAGGTGGCAAGAATTCTAATTGTAAAGCCTTTGAAAAATCTAGGTGATTCATATGTAAAGTTTCACGTTTAGGATATGTCAAAGCATACTGAATAGGCTCCCTCATATCAGGATTCCCCATTTGTGCTAAGATGGCCCCATCTTTCATTCGTATCATTGAATGAACAATGCTTTGTGGATGTACCACTACGTCAATATGATCAAAATCAAAACCAAATAGCCAATGAGCTTCAATTACTTCTAACCCTTTATTAAATAGAGATGCAGAGTCAATCGTAATCTTGTTCCCCATATTCCAAGTTGGATGACGTAGGCAATCAGCAGCTGTGGCAGTTTGAATTTTATCAGAGTCCCAAGTGCGTAAAGGGCCACCAGAAGCAGTAACAATTAAGGAATCAACATTCTCGCGATTTTGCCCTTCTAAACACTGGAATATTGCGCTATGTTCACTATCAATAGGTAGAATTTGTACGCCATACTCCTTAGCCAAAGATGTAATCAATGGTCCACCAGCAACTAATGTTTCCTTATTAGCTAGACCTATAGTCTTACGTTTCTTTATAGCCTCTACAGTAGGTTCGATACCTGCAGCACCAACAATAGCAGTTACAACCATTGTTGCTTCTTGAATCGTAGCAGCAGCTATGAGTGCTTCCTTACCGCCCACAAGTTTTGTAGGACCTGTATAGCGTCCTTGTAGTTCTTTAAAAGCACTTTCATCAACTAGACCGGCTACTAATGGCTGATATTCTTTAATTTGTTTTTCTAAGAGGTCAATATTATGATGTGCCACTAAGGCAACCACCTTGAATTGATCTGGATGTTGAGACACTACATCTAGTGTCTGTGTACCGATTGAGCCAGTACTGCCAATAATACTTAGGTATTTCATAAGCTTACCTCTATTAGATTAGAACGAGAATAGTAATATATAAATCAATGTAATAGGTGCCGTAAATAATAAGCTATCAAACCGATCCAATACACCGCCATGACCTGGTAATAAAGTACCAGAATCTTTCACATTACATAATCGCTTAATCTTTGATTCAAATAAATCACCTAATGGTGCAAGTATACCGCTAATCATACCAACATGAATACCCATCCACCATGGAATACCTACGATATACGAAAATACAGCACCTGTAATAATACAACCAATAAAGCCACCAATAAAACCTTCTAATGTTTTATTAGGACTAATGGATGGAACAATTTTATGTTTACCAAAAGCACGACCCGCAAAGTACGCAAAAGTATCACTAGCCCATGTGGTAAACAATACTAGCCAAAGAGTAATTGTTCCCCAATTATATAATTCAAATGGCATTGATAAAGACATGTAAATAGAGTCATGACGAATCATGAGCAAAGAAATCATGCCAATACCAACATATAATAAACCAAATACACTAAAAGAAACGCTAGCTAAAGAGTATTTATTTTCACCAAATGTACATAACATATAATTGGCTGATAAACTCAATACTAATATAGCTATTGTTAAAATATACTGATGACATGCAAAAGCAATCATCAATAATAAAATACTAATATAACCCCATAAAATGGATATTCGCACATGTTTAGCCTTGCCGAGCAAAACAAACTCACGCCATCCCAATAGAGCTAATAATGTAATAAGAACATCATACACAGATCCGCCTAATGTAATGGCCCCTAAGGCAATAATAAAACCTATAACAGCGGTTATAACACGTGTTTTTAACATTTTTTATTCCTCATCACGTAAGCCACCAAATCGGCGTTCTCGTTTTTGATATGCTGCAACAGCTTCCAATAATGTTTCTTTAGTGAAATCCGGCCAATGTAAATCAGTAAACCAGAATTCAGCATAAGCTAGCTGCCACAATAAAAAGTTACTAATTCTAAAATCACTACTTGGACGAATTAATAAGTCTACGTCACTAAACTCTTTAGTGAAAAGTTGAGAGCTAACATAGTCTTCTGTAATATCGTCTGTAGTTAAAGTTCCATCTGCAACAGAGTTTGTAATGTTGCGGATAGTCCTAACTATTTCATCACGCCCACCATAGTTTATAGCTAACTGTAAGGTAAGGCCTGTATTATTCTGAGTTAATAATTCTGCATCGCGAATAATCTTTTGAAGCTCCTCTGAAAGAGCACTAATATATCCAATAAAGCGAATGCGTACATTATGTTCATGCATATACTTAACATTATTGTTTAAGTATTCTTTTATGAGAGCCATAAGTAAAGAAACTTCCTGTTCAGGACGCTTCCAGTTCTCTGTGGAGAAACCATATACCGTAAGAGCTCTAATTCCAATCTCATCTGCAGCAATAACAATCTGCTTTAATACGTCGGCTCCTGCACGATGCCCCATAGATCGTGGCATCCCTCTTCGTTTAGCCCAACGACCATTGCCATCCATAATAATAGCAACATGTTTTGGTATCGCATTACTATCAATATCAGGCGTATCAGATGGTTTACGGTTAAATAATTTCTTTAGCATAGTCTACCTCGATAGAATTTCCGAAGTCGCTGGCAATCATTGGTCTATACACTAGTATATGTAAACACTCATCAACCTTGGTAATACGTGCTACATAAAGTCCTTTATCGGCAATATCAAAAAAGCGATTAAAGGATCCCCCAATCATTACCTTAAAAGGAATATGGGCAGCCTGCAAACGAGACTTTGCAAGCTGCCATGGCATTCCAATAAGGCTATTAGAATCTAACATTATACTTCTAATACGTCCTTTTCTTTTACTGCTTTTAACTCATCAATCTGCTTAATTTTAGCATCTGTAAGTTTTTGGATTTGATCTAAACCGTCTTTAGCATCATCTTCAGTAATTGTTTTAGCTTTTTCTTCTTTTTTCAATGCATCATTTACATCACGACGAATATTACGTACTGCAACTTTAGCATCTTCAGCTTTTTTATGAACAACTTTAACGATTTCTTTACGGCGCTCCTCAGTTAATTGAGGAATAGTTAAACGAATTTGAGCACCATCATTACCTGGGTTTAAACCAAGATCGGATTGTAAAATTGCCTTTTCAATGGCACCAATCATAGTTTTATCCCAAGGTGCAATTACAATCATGCGAGGCTCAGGTACAGAGATATTCGCAACTTGGTTAATTGGAGAAGGGCTACCATAATAATCAACCATTACTTTATCAAGCAATGCTACACTAGCACGGCCTGTACGAATAGATGCGAATTCATGTTTTAAAGCCTCAATAGACTTATTCATGCGTTCTTCTGCTTGTTGTAACAATTCTTTAATTTCCATTTGAATTATTCTCCTCGAACAATGGTACCAATTTCTTCACCTTTAGCGGCTTTTGTAATGTTACCCGGAATGTCCATGCTAAATACAATAATAGGAATATTATTATCTTTACATAAAGTTGTGGATGTTGCATCCATAACCTTTAATTCTTTTGTAATGATATCATTATATGTTAATTCATCAAATTTAACGGCATTAGGATTCGTTTTAGGATCGGAATCATATACACCGTCAGCGAATTTCTTCGCCATCAGAATTGCATCTGCTTCAATTTCAGCAGCCCGTAATGCAGCAGTCGTATCTGTAGAGAAATATGGTTTACCAAGACCAGCACCGAAGATTACGATACGTTTTTTCTCTAAGTGACGAATGGCACGACGACGAATATAAGGTTCTGCAATTTCTTGCATTTCGATAGCAGTTTGAACGCGAGTATCTACGCCTGCTTGTTCTAATGCATCTTGCAATGCTAAGGAGTTCATTACTGTTGCTAGCATACCCATATAGTCAGCTGTAGCACGATCCATACCTTGGTTACTACCAGCTAACCCTCTCCACAAGTTACCGCCACCAACAACAATTGCGATTTCTAAATCGGTGGATTTTGCTAAAGCCGCAATTTCTTTTGCAAATTCTTCAACAACATCAGGGTTAATACCAAAACCTTGTTCACCCGCTAATGCTTCACCACTTAACTTCAAAACAATACGTCTAAAGTTTCTCTTTGCCATGTGTTTACTCCTCTATTGCAAAATAAGAGAACACTGTACGGTGTTCTCTTATTATATCTTAATTATTTACCAACAGATGCCATTACTTCAGCTACGAAGTCATCTTGGCGTTTTTCAATGCCTTCACCCAAACCGTAGCGAACAAAACGACGTACGTTGATGTTTTCACCGATTTTTGCAATATTTTCATTAATGATATCAGTAACGGTTTTGTCACCATCTTTAATGAACGCTTGTTCTAATAGGCAATTTTCTTTATAGAATTTTTCAATACGGCCATTAACCATTTTTTCCAAAACAGCTTCAGGTTTTGGTTTACGACCTGCTTTAACGTCTTCTTCAGCTTCTGCTTTAGCTTGTTCCAACAATACTTGTTTTTCATGTTCGATTACTTCAGCAGGAACTTCTTCACGATTTAAGTATGTAGGATTAACAGCTGCGATTTGCATAGCGATATCGCGTGCCAAGTTTTGGAAATCATCAGTTTTAGCAACGAAATCAGTTTCACAGTTAACTTCTACCAATACGCCGATACGACCACCAGCATGGATGTAAGATTGTACAACACCTTCAGCTGCGATACGACCAGCTTTTTTAGCTGCAGCAGCTAAACCTTTTTCACGAAGAAGGTCAACCGCTTTTTCGATATTACCGTCAGTTTCAACCAATGCTTTTTTAGCGTCCATCATACCTGCGCCAGTCATGTCGCGCAATTCTTTTACCAAAGCAGCAGTAATTGCCATTATTTTATTCCTCCTAGTACTAATTAAGGTAAGGATATAGTCCTTACCCTAATTATATATGTTATAGATTTATCTTTCAAATGCTAATCAGAAATGATTAAGTAGCTTAACAGAATTATTCTGCAGCTTCAGCACCGTCCAAGGATTCGCCTTGACGACCTTCAAGAACAGCGTCAGCCATTTTACCAGCCAATAATTTTACAGCACGGATAGCGTCATCATTTGCTGGGATTGGGAATTCTACTTCATCAGGGTCACAGTTAGTGTCAACTGTTGCAACAACTGGAATACCCAATTTTTTAGCTTCTGCAATAGCAATTTTTTCTTTTTTAGGATCAACTACGAAAAGAGCACCTGGCATTTTAGGCATATCTTTGATACCGCCAAGGTATTTTTCCAATTTTTCCATTTCATGACGAAGACCGATAACTTCTTTTTTAGGCAATACTTCGAAAGTACCATCTTCTGCCATAGCTTCCAATTGTTTTAAACGTTTAATACGAGTTTCAATTGTTTTAAAGTTAGTCAACATACCGCCCAACCAACGTTCGTTAACGAAGAACATGTTAGCACGGATAGCTTCTTCTTTAATAGCTTCTTGAGCTTGTTTTTTAGTACCTACGAACAAGATTACTTCGCCTTGGGAAGCAACTTCGCGTAAGAAAGAGTAAGCTTCTTCTACTTTTTTAACTGTTTTAGACAAGTCAATGATATAAATACCATTGCGTTCAGTGAAGATGAATTTCGCCATTTTAGGGTTCCATCTTCTAGTCTGATGACCAAAGTGTACACCAGCCTCTAATAATTGTTTCATTGATACTACTGCCATTGTGGCACCTCCTGTTAATTAACCTCCGCCGCTTCATCCTTCGGGTCACCCAAAATTAGGCACAGTACCGAAGTCCACCGACGTGCATATTTTTCATACTTGATAATTTTAACAAAAATTTATGGTAAAAGCAAGCAAGGAGTGAGGATTTCTTAAAGAATTCCTCACTCCTAAAATTTATAAAATCTATAGAGTTAATAATATGGATTAGTTACTATATATATCAGTACTTTATCAAAAATAATATTAATTATTTCTAATAGCTTCAATCATATGTGCTCGGTCATCAGCACCAAATACAGCAGATCCTGCTACTAAAACAGTAGCACCTGCTCTTTTAATTGGGACACATGTAATATCATTAATGCCACCATCTACTTCAATAACTGCAGTTGTATTATCAACTTCCTCTAGTAGCATTTTAGCTTGCTTAACTTTTTTAATAGCATTTGGAATAAAAGATTGCCCACCAAAGCCAGGATTTACAGACATAATTAAAATCATGTCTAGGTCAGCAGCCACATCCTCTAACAAGGACACTGGTGTACCCGGATTAAGTGCAACCCCTGCTTTCATGCCACATTGTTTAATATGCTGGATTAAACGATGCATATGTGGCACAGTTTCTTGATGAAATGTAAAATACTCTACACCAATCTTTGCAAATTCTTCTACATAGTCACCAGGATTTGTAACCATTAAGTGAACATCAAATGGTAATTGTGTATAAGGACGGATTGCTTTCACGATAGGTGTACCAAATGTTAAGTTTGGTACAAAATGACCATCCATAATATCAATATGCAATAAATCAGCTCCAGCTAATTCAATAGATTTTATTTCTTCACTTAATGTTGCAAAATTTGCAGAGAGCATAGATGGTGCAATTTTAATCATTTTAAAACCTCTTTCGTTGACTTTCTATGTCATTACGTATAGACATATATGCATCATATCGTCCTTGATGAATATGGCCTGCATCTAAAGCATCTTTTATGCCACAAATAGGTTCATGTTCATGATAACAAGGATTAAATTTACATGTATCAACATAATTACTAAATTCAGGGAATAACGTGGGTAACCGTTCTAATGAAACATCGTTAAACTCAATCGCACTAAATCCAGGTGTATCCATAATAAAAGAATCTGAATCCAAACTATATAAAGAAGCATGACGAGTGGTATGTTTACCGCGCTTTATTTTGTCACTAACCTCCCCCGTTTGGAATGCAAACTTAGGATCAACAGCATTTAATAGACTACTTTTACCAACACCAGAAGGGCCTGCAAAGGCAGTTACCTTATGCTCTAACACATGACGTAACTCATCAATACCTGTCATATTATATGTAGATGTCATCAATACTTCATAGCCGATAGATTTATAAAGCTTTACCATGGCTTCTGTATCTGGATCCATCAAATCACATTTGTTAATACATAATACAATCGGGATATCTGCATGTTCAATCATGACAAGCATTTTATTTAGTAAAAGCTCATTAATATCTGGTTCATGAGCAGCTACAACCAATACAACTTGATCAATATTAGCTACTGCAGGTCTAACCATGGAATTATGACGATCGAGGATGGATTCAACGAATCCATCCTCAGAAATCGTAACACGATCACCGACAAGTAAACTATAGCGACCTTTCTTTAATCTACCTCGAACTTTACATTCATGAACAGTACTTGCATCATCTTGTACATAAAAGTAACCATTCATATTTTTGACAACAATACCTGTAATCATAATTCCCCTATAATGCTGTTTCTTGTACTAATGCACCATTGAGATAAACCTCAATACGAACATTACCTACACCAGACACTTTTTTAACAATACGATCTCCAGGTTTATTTGTATCATCGTAGATAACAGCTGAACCGTCATCATCTTTTACGACAATTTTTAACTCTTGGTTTTTAGAGCCTGCCGGTACTGTAATATCTACCGTACCAGTGGTTTTATTACTACTACTGTCAGATTTTTTATCATCTTTCTTTTTGCCATCTTTATATTCAGTAGTTAGATTTACTGCAGTACCTTCATCAATTTCATCGCCAGCTTTTATGCTTTGTTCTGTTACAATAGATTTCTCCTCTACAGAACCAGCGACTTGATTAACACCAAGATGAGCATTACTCAATGTATCTCGTGCATCTTTTAAAGTCATACCAATAACATTTGGCATTTGAATTTTTTTAGCTTTTGCTTTATTTACAACGAGATCAATTGTTGTACCTTTAGAAACTTTAGAATCACCAGATGGACTTTGAGCTATGATAACACCATCAGGTTTATTATCTACAGACTGTTGTGTTACTTTACCAACAACTAAACCAACATCTTTAAGTCGTTGTCGAGCTTGGTCTACTGTTAAACCAGACAAATCCGGTACTGTAATATCACCAACACCTTTAGATACAACAAGGTGAATTGTACGTTGTTCTTTAACCTTCTCTCCTGCACCTGGTGTTTGAGAAATAACTTGACCAGCTGGTACATCAGGATTAGTAACCTCGCTTGTAGAAACACGCAAATGTTTATCTTCTAAAATATTTTTAGCTACAGAAACTTGTTTCCCCACAACATTAGGTACATCTACAGTTGTGTTACTCCAGAAATTACCATAACTCAAGAAGGCACCTAAGAAAGCTACTAAGAAAATTACAGCAGCCCCTAGGACGATATATTTTTGTGGGATAGATGCTATTTTACTTAACATGCTCTTCTTTTTACCCTCATCTTTTTGCTCTTCTTGAATATCACTGAAATCCTCAAGTGCTTCAGGATCAACAGCTGGAATCATTTGAGTTGCAAAATCATACGGTTCATGACGTTGAGTTTTCCCCATTGTAAAGCCTTGAGACAATCGTAAATCACTTATCATGTCAGAAATAGAATCAAAACGATCTACAGGGTTTTTAGATAATGCCTTCATTACGACAGCTTCTAAAAGCGGTGGGATTGAAGGATTATATCGAGTTGGAGGGGCTACTTTTTCACGTACATGTTTTAATGCTACTGCAATTGGAGTCTCCCCTTCAAAAGGAACTTTACCTGTAAGCATTTCATATAAAACTACGCCTAAAGAGTAGATATCAGTATTACCATCTACTGGTTTCCCACTAGCTTGTTCAGGTGATAAATAGTGAGCAGAGCCTAAAATTGAATTCGTGTACATAACTGTATTAGTAGCATTCATAGCTCGAGCAATACCAAAGTCAGTTACTTTTACACGCCCCGTACGAGTAATAATGACATTATGAGGTTTAATATCACAATGCACAATTCCCATCGTATGCGCGTGTTCTAACCCCTCTGCGATAGCAATAGTGAATTTTACAGCCTCGTCTATGGATAGTCTTCCATGTCGCGTTATATACTCTTTTAATGTTTCACCATCTACATATTCCATAATGATATAGTGTAAATCTTGATCAAACCCTACATCATACATATTTACAATATTAGGATGATTTAGTTTGCCCGCCGCTTGTGCTTCTCGTTTAAAACGCGTAACAAACTCATCATCATTAGCAAAGTTAGCATGCAATACTTTAATTGCTACTTGTCTACCTAATAAGGTATCTTCTCCAAGGTATACGTCAGCCATTCCGCCAACGCCAATTTTGTCAACAATTCGGTAGCGGTTATCTAGAAGTATACCTTTTATATTCATAGTACTCATTATTTCTCCATTTCTAGATTAGATTGTTCCCACCACAATGGTCACATTATCTCCTGCTCCGACATCATATACGGCTTTCATCAATGATTCTACAACCTTCATATCATCATTATTAGATTGTAATGCACTAGCAATAACATCATCTGATACATAACCACATAGTCCATCAGTGCAAAGTAAAATACGATCACCTGGAAGAATAGATTCTACACCACTATCAACCTCTAAAGTATCATCAACCCCAACTGCACGGGTCAATAAGTTTCGTTGAGGGTGATTTAGCATTTCATCCTTTGTAATCTCTCCAGCAGTTAATAATTCTTGTACCATAGAATGATCTGTAGTAATTTGTCGTAAAAGACCATCTCTATATACATACAAACGACTATCACCAACACTTGCCCAGTATAATTGGTCACCATCAACGGCCGTAACAACAGCAGTAGTGCCCATACCAGCAAGACGTTCTTCATGAGCTACGCGATTGGCTATACGTTCATTGGCATGAATAATAGCATCACATAAATCTTGTTGCCCCACTGTTTCAAGGGAGGCTAAATACTCTTTAATTTCATCAACAGCATAGGTACTAGCGATTTCACCGCCACTATATCCACCCATGCCATCAGTGACAGCACAAATAGGACCGTCTATAAAAAATCGATCTTCATTGCGCTGACGCACAAGTCCAATTTTACTTAAACCAACAAAATTATTCATGATTCTCCTTTTTCCGACCATGAGCTGCTTTTAATTGCCCACATGCGGCTTGGATTGCATCGCCCATCTCTTTGCGTACCGTTACAGACACACCATAGGAAGCAACGATGTCTTTAAATGTATTCATATTCGTAATAGATGGTTTATATAATTCTATATGTTCATTGCCATTAACAGGTATTAAGTTAACATGGCAATTTGGGAAATCTTTACAGATTCGCCCCAATTCATGAGCCTCCTCCATAGATGCATTTACTGAATCTATAAGAATATACTCAAAGGTGATACGACGTTGAGTCGTATCATAATAATATTTTACCGCATCTAAGACTTCCGTCAATTCATAACGAGCCCCAACTGGCATAATACTACGACGCACTTCATTATTTGTAGCATGTAATGAGAGTGCCAAAGTTATAGGTAATCCTTCATCAGCTAATTTATAGATGTTCGGAACCCACCCACAAGTGGAAATAGTCATCTTTCGATAACTAATATTACAAATCATAGGATCATGTAATAGTTGCAGTGACTGCAAAACATTATCATAGTTTTGTAATGGTTCCCCTGCCCCCATAACTACAACAGAGTGGATTTGCTCTTTTGTAAGAGCTCCAAAAATAACGACTTGTCCAATGATTTCAGACACTGTTAAATCACGATATAAACCACCCTGTGTAGAGGCGCAGAAAACACAGCCCATAGCACACCCTACTTGAGAAGAAACACATACAGAGTATCCATAATGTTGCTCCATTAAAACGGCTTCTACCCGGCTTTGATCTGTCATTTCAACAAGGATTTTACGAGTCTTCCCATCTGGAGATACAGACTCAGTAATTAATGTTGGTAAAGAAATAACACAGTTATCACTTAACCATTGACGCAATTCTTTAGGAAACTGCGTCATCTCTTCAAAATCAAATATATATCTATGATAAATATAGTCTATTAACTGTTTCGCTCGAAACTTTTGTATATTATGGGTCTTAAAGATAGATTGTAACTCTTCTAAAGACTTACCCAATAATTCTATCATGGTACTCCATTTCTATTATTATGATATGCGTTTTACACGAGCCATAAAGAATCCATCCATCTGATCTCGTGGCGGATATGTTATAATCATACCCTCTACAGCTTGTGGCAATCCATCAAATGATACAGGATCAATGATAAAGTTCTTATGAGTTGCTAGGAATTTTTCTAGTACATCCTCATTTTCCCCACTATTGATAGTACAAGTAGAGTATACTAAATATCCATCAACTTTAACCATTTCAGCAGCTTTTTCTAATATTTCAAGCTGTAATGGAGGCAAGTCAGTAAGTAAAGATTCTGTTTTACGCCAACGCATATCCAATTTTTTTTGTAATATGCCAAGTCCAGAACACGGTGCATCTACTAAGACGCGATCGAATTGTTCTTTCCAATTATCGGGTAAATAACGACCGTCTTGTAGCTTAGTTGAAACAATGGATACTCCAAGTCGTTCAGCATTTTGATTCATAAGCTCCAATTTATGATCGTATATATCACAACTCATAATAGCACCCGTATTATTCATGAGACTTGCCATATGCATAGACTTACCACCTGGTGCAGCACAGCAATCCAAGATACGGTCCCCTGGTTGGGGGTCTACTACATGAGCAACGAGCATAGATGCTTTATCCATAAAGGTAATATGACCTTCTATAACTGGTTTTACTTTTTCTAATTGACCTTGGTGACTATCAATATAGACTACTTCGTGAATATCATTGTCCTGTTCAATAGTCCAACCTAAATCTCGTAGTTCTTTTAAGCAATCCTCAATAGATACTTTTACAGTATTTATACGTGCTGTCAAACGAGGTTGTTCATTAAACCAAGCACAAAGATCTATAGTCTTATTCTTCCCCATTTCATTCATCCATAAATTAACTAACCATAAAGGTTGATTATAAATGAAAGAAATTTCTTCAGCCTCAGACTTAGCAAGTTCACCAATAGAAATAGTACCACTTTCACGTAATACTGAACGTAATACAGCATTTACAAAGCCAGATAATCCTCTAGTTAACTTTTTTGCAAGTTTTACAGATTCATTGACCGCTGCACTTTCAGGGACTTTATCCATATAGATAATTTGATAAATGCCAAGTCTAAGGATTTCTACAACCATGGACGATAATTTCTTTAATGGTCTTTTCGCGAAATGAACAATAATGGCATCTAAATAATTTTTTCTACGGATGACACCATAGACTAACTCCGTGAAAAATCTTCGATCTAAATCGGATAAATGATATTTTTGTAAATACTCTTGTAACATGATATTGGCATAAGCACCATTACGATTAATATCACTCAAAGCTTTCACGGCGAGCAATCGAATATTTAGTTGTTGATTCGTTTTAACTTCAGTCATCGTTTTTCCTACCAATTAATTGTTCAACTGCGGCTCGAACACGTTCAGGATCTACTGTAGTATTGCAACAAGGTCCATTAGGTCTTTCATTTAAAACGCCAATGACAGGTATGGGAAATACATCAGCCATACCACTTGCTAAATCACGTTCACAAGCAATAGCTACAATAGCCTTTGGTCGTGCTTCTTTTACCTTCATTCGCGCTAATGTACCACCTGTTACCACTATAAATTGACAGCCATACTCTTTAGCAATTTGCAATAAACTTCCAACTTGGCATCTACCACATTGCTTACAATTGTATACATCATGTGTAACCTTATGAACACATGAACTTTCCTGTAAACAATGAGGTGTCAATAACAATATACGTTCTGGATCAACTGTATACATATCAAGCATCACTAGATGATTAATTAAGTCAATCATAGACTGACGCAATTGATCCTTAGTAACCCCTCTCACTTTACCAATCAATAGGGACACTGGAAACAATCCATATATAAACTGGTTAGCAAGCCTTAAAACAATAGGATGTAACCGTAGTATACCGAAACTAGCAATAATCAAGGATGCGCACAATAACCATATAACACAAATGCATACAGAAAAAATCACTGTACTTATTATGGGTGCAATAGGATGTAATTGTGATAGCCCAGGCTCTAATATATACATTAGAAATCCCATAATTACAGTAATTATGACACATGTAATTGATGATAATATCAGGTATAACGGATACGTTTCGTACTGCTTATATTGAGTCTCCAAAAACGATACCTTCCTTAATCTGATGTCCATTAATAAAATCAATAGCAGAAATGCGCTTTTTATTTTCTGGTTGGACTTCTGTCAATAAAATTATATTTCCATCACCACAAAATACACCTAAACCGGCTATTTTAGATACGATTGTACCAGGTATAGTTGTGGCTGATATAGCAATTGGTACATGTTTACCATGGATATCTATCAAACCGTGAGTCGTATCACTTGGAACCACTTCACCAGACCATACTTTTAAACGTTTTCCATCGAGGTACGTATAACATCCAGGAGCTGGATTAAGACCTCTAATAAGGTTTGCAATTTCATTAGCAGGCTTAGACCAGTCTATGTGCCCCATTTCTTTTGAAATCTTAGCAGTATGTGTAGCCATTGTATCATCTTGTGGCGTAGCCACAATTTCTCCATTAACCCACCGAGTTAATACGGGAACAATAGTTTCGCCACCAAGCACCGCCATACGTTCAAATAATTGACCTGTTGTTTCACCACACAAAATATCAGTCTCTACTATGTCAATAATATCGCCTGTATCAAGGCCATCATCCATATGCATAATTGTAACACCTGTCTTAGTATCACCATTTAATATGGCATAATGAATTGGTGCAGCCCCTCTATACTTAGGTAAAATAGATGCATGTACGTTAATACATCCATATTGTGGTAAACGAATAAGCCATGGCGGTAAAATTTTACCGTATGCAATAACCACTACTACGTCGGGATTTAGAGCTTCTAGTTCTGCTTGTACTCGTTCATAACGTAATGTTACCGGTTGGAATACAGGTAAATTATGTTTTAAAGCTGCCACTTTTACAGGTGGCATTTGAACTTGTTTACCGCGACCTTTTTGTTTATCTGGCTGACAGTATACACCAACAATAGAGTGACCAGCCTTTATTAATGCTTCCAAAGTAGGAACCGAAAAGTCAGGCGTCCCCATAAATACGACGCGCAATTGTTTTTGATTAGACAATTTCTTTCTCCTCTAGGTGATCAGTAATCAATCGTAAGTTAGTTGCTTTTTCAATAAACAAATGACCTTCTAAATGATCAATCTCATGTTGAAAAATACGCGCTAAAAATCCTTCAGCTTTAATTGTTACCTTTTTATTATGAGGGTCTATACCTTTAACGGAAATTTTGTCGAATCTTTCCACATCGCCAAAATACCCTGGTACACTTAAACAACCCTCTGGTCCCACTTGAGATCCCTCAGCATGTGTAATTTCAGGATTAATTAATGCAATGAGACCACTACCGGCATGATCATCTACGACGATAATTCGTTTTGACACTGCTACTTGAGGTGCAGCAAGTCCAACGCCCTCAGTTTCATACATTGTTTCCGCCATATCATCGATAAGGGCTCTAAGTTTTTTATTAACATGTTCTACAGGTTCCGCAATTTGTTTTAAAACGGGGTGACCTGCTTTCACAACATCTAATACTGCCATTTATACTCCTATACTAAACAGGATCTACATCAATCAAAAGTCCTTCTTGTGTGAAGATCCATGAATTATATATATATTCTTTTAAATTTGATAAGTCAGTACCGCGAATCATAATCGCTAAACGATACATATCCCGTACTTTTTTGATACTTGCTTCATAAGGTCCATTAATAAAGATATCGGTATCACCTTTATGAGCCTCTAAATCGCTTACAATGCGATTAGCAATGGTCTCCAATGTGTCCCTGTTCTGATGACGCACTACCATATGTATCATCTCTCTAAATGGAGGATATCCTAAGGCTTTACGATTTTGAATTTCTTCATTGTAAAAGCCTACATAATCATGAGCCTTACTCTTTATTATAGCATAATTTAACGGATTATATGTTTGTATTACTACACTGCCCGGTTTATCACCACGACCAGCCCTGCCAGATGTCTGTGTAAGTAAATCAAAAGTTCTTTCAGATGCGGAATATACAGGAATATTTAAAACTGAATCAGCCGTTAAAATACCAACAGCTGTTACATCTTTAAAGTCATGACCTTTTGACACCATTTGTGTTCCCAGTAAGATGTCATATTTATGAGTCCCAAAATCATGTAAAATATCTTCTGCTAATTGTTTGTTTTTAGTTACGTCTTGATCAAGGCGGGCAATGCGAGCCGATTTAAAATGACGTCGCAACTCTTCCTCCACCTTTTGTGTACCTGATCCAAAGAATTTAATGCGTTTACTATTACAATTAGGACATATAGTAGGAATTGGTTCATGATGTTCACAATAATGGCACCGTAATTCTTCACCTGCTTGGTGATACACCATAGCTACATCACAATGAGGACACATAATAGTTTCCCCGCAATCTCTACACATAACAAATGTATTGTACCCACGTCTATTCAAAAGAATAATCATTTGGTTATGTTCATTCAATGTTTTTTGAATTAAGCTACTCATAGCATCAGAAAAAACAGAATAGTTGCCATGAAGAATTTCTTCCTTCATGTCCACAATAGTTACTTTTGGCATTGGTTGTTCAAAAATACGATGTGGTAATTCAAGCAAATGATACTCCCCTTGCTTAGCTTTGTAATAGGAGGTTACAGATGGTGTTGCAGAACCTAGTATTACAGGACAACCATGTGCTTCCCCACGCCATAATGCAACATTTCTAGCATGGTAACGAACCATGTCCTCTTGCTTATAAGAAGTATCATGCTCTTCATCTACTACGATAAGTCCAATATCCTCAGCTGGAGCAAATACTGCTGATCGTGCACCAATGATAATATGACTATCCTTGCGACGTAAACGCTCCCAGTTATTATTGCGTTGTTGAACTGTTAATTTACTATGAAATACTACAACTTCATCTCCAAAGGTTTCTACAAAACGACGCACTATCTGATCTGTCAAAATAATTTCTGGAACCAAAATAATAGCAGTTTTATCTTGGCTAATACATTTTGCTGTAGCTTTTAAATACAATTGAGTTTTTCCACTACCTGTTACGCCATGCAACAAAAAGGTTTTATGCTGATGTGAATTCATCACCACTTGTATCGGTTCATACACAGCTTGTTGTGCATCAGTTAATGGTATATTTACTTCTTCTGTTAATAGTTCATCAAAAGAGGTTTTTGTAGCTTTAAATCTAGATTCAATAGTAATCCCCTTAGCTTCACTAACTTGTTTAATGACCATTCGAGAAAAACCTTTAGCCAATAATAAAGCTTTTGATGCGCCCCCTACTTCAAGTAAATATTTTGCCAACTCTCGTTGTTTCTTTTTTCGTTCACTAAATTGTTCTACCGTGAAAGCAGGTGTAGTGACAAGCCATTCTTCCTTAGGCGCTTCATAAGATTTTAGGGTTTTATTAACTGTAAATAAACGCAATGCATCGCCATAAGAAAATAAATAATATTCATTTAAACGACGAGCAGTATCCATCATTTCAGGTGTGAACCAAGGTTCATTATCTAATACTTGAACAATATTTCGCAATGTAAACTCAGGGGGCTCTCTTAATTCTTCATAACCAATCAGAATTCCCTCTTCGCGACTATTACCTAAAGGAATAAGTACACGTGTACCAGGTAAGACATTACCAAACTTTTCAGGCATTAAATAGCTTAACGGTTTATGAAGTTGTTTGGCCGCTCTATTAATAATAACTTTTGCGACACGCATACATTATATCCTTTCATTTACTATAAAAGGTCTCAGTAGAAATTCTACTAAGACCTTTTGTATTATAAGCCAGCTTCAGCTTTTAAAATTGCTGCTTTGTCAGTACGTTCCCAAGGTAAATCTACATCAGTTCTACCGAAGTGACCATATGCTGCAGTTTTGCGATAATGAGGTTTTAACAAATCAAGCATTTCTATAATACCTGCTGGACGAAGGTCGAAATGTTTCTTAACGAGTTCTTGAATTTTAGTTTCCTCAACATGACCTGTACCAAAGGTATCAACTAAGATAGATACAGGATGAGCAACGCCGATTGCGTAAGCAACTTGTACCTCACATTTATCAGCAAGACCTGCTGCAACAACGTTTTTAGCTACATAACGAGCTGCATATGCCGCAGAGCGGTCCACCTTGGATGGATCCTTACCAGAGAAAGCGCCGCCACCATGACGAGCCATACCACCATAAGTATCTACGATGATTTTACGGCCAGTTAAACCAGCATCACCATGAGGACCACCGATTACGAAACGGCCAGTTGGGTTAATGAAATATTTTGTGTTTTCATCAACAAATTCAGCAGGCAATGCTGCATCGATAACAAAGCGTTTTAAATCAGCTTTAATTTGTTCTTGCGTAACTTCAGGGCTATGTTGCGTAGAGATAACAATTGTATCAATACGTTTTGGTTTACCATCAACATATTCAACAGTCACTTGAGTTTTACCATCTGGACGAAGGTAAGTTAAGGTGCCGTCTTTACGAACTTCTGTAAGACGACGGGATAAACGATGAGCCAAAGAAATAGGCATTGGCATAAGTTCAGGTGTTTCATTAGATGCATAACCAAACATCATACCTTGGTCACCAGCACCGATTTTATCTAGTGCTTCACCATTACCATCTTTAGATTCAAGAGCTTCATCTACGCCCATCGCAATATCAGCAGATTGTTCATCAATAGAAACAAGTACACCGCAAGTGTCGCAGTCAAAGCCAAATTTTGCACGTGTATAACCAATTTCACGAACTGTATCACGTACGATGCGAGGAATATCTACATATGTATTAGTAGAAATTTCACCTACTACATGAACTAGACCAGTAGTAACTAAAGTTTCACAAGCTACACGAGCAGTTGGATCCTTTTCAATAATCGCATCCAAAACAGCGTCAGAAATTTGGTCAGCTATTTTATCTGGATGGCCTTCAGTAACAGATTCAGAAGTAAAAAACATATGTTTTTCAGCCATTTTATCCTCCTAATACGAAAAAAAGCCTCTCATGTACTCATGAGAGACCCTCCCATCTAACGACATTTGTCATAGGAATTAGCACCTTTTCCTCTTGGAATGGTTGCTGTAGCTTCACAGGGCCTATCCCTCCACTACTCTTGATGAGTTACAGAAATATTATAGTGTATTTACAGTGATAAAGCAAGTCATTATTATATCTATTTAGCTTCTTCTAATGCTAAATCATGCTCTGCCTTATGAAGGGCACTATCAATTACAAACTACAAACATAAGAGACTCTCATGTATCGTGTTATTTATTTTTTACTAATTCCACAACTTCTTTCATAATATTATGGGCCAATTCAGATTTTTTCATATTAGGTATTTCTTTATGATCTTTATGAGGATATAAGAAGTAACCTTCATTCGTATCTACATTAAAGCCTGCATTAGATTTACTAACATCATTTGCTACGAGCATATCTAAGTTTTTTCTAATTACTTTATCTTGACCATATTTAATAACATGCTCAGTTTCTGCTGCAAAACCTACAAGAATTTGATGAGTCTTTTTAGCACCTAAACCTTGTAATATATCTGGATTTTTAACAAGTTCTAATGTCATGGACTCCATTTTCTTTATTTTTTGTTCTGCCTTGTGAAGGACTCTAAAATCAGATACTGCTGCCGCCATGATAACCACATCTACCTCGCCATATCGAGATTCAACAGCATTTTGCATAGATAAAGCAGAGTCAACAGGAACAAAATCCACTCCACTAGGTACGTCTAAAGATGTCGGTGCACTGATCAATATAACGTTAGCCCCCATCCGGGCTGCTTGCTCAGCAATAGCATACCCCATCTTTCCACTAGATCGATTACCAATATAACGAACAGGATCAATATTCTCTTGTGTACCACCAGCTGTAACAAGTACTGTAATACCTTCAAGTTCATTAGTTTTGCACATCTGTGATTCAAGCCAATCTACAATGGCTTCAGGCTCTGGTAAACGCCCAACACCGGTAACCCCACAAGCAAGCCATCCTTCCGCAGGTTCCATAATATGGTAGCCAAGAGAACGTAAACCTTCCAAATTACGTTGAGTAATCGGATTGTTATACATTTCTGTATTCATAGCAGGGCAAAGATATTTTGGAGCCTTAGTAGCCATTATTGTTGTTGTTAGCATATCATCTGCAATACCGGCATATATTTTACCAATTACATTTGCCGTAGCCGGAACAACCACATATGCATCTGCCCATGTAGCTAATGCAATATGCTCCACATCCCATTGATGTACTTGTTCAAACATGTCGATAGCTACAGGATGTCCACTAATTTCACCAAATGTAAGAGGTGAAGCTATATGAGTGGAATTTTGAGTCATAACCACCTTTACTTCAGCACCTTTTTTACGAAGTCTGCTCACTACTTCAATTGCCTTATATGCAGCAATACCTGCAGATACAGCGACAATGATATGTTTTCCTCGCATTTTCTTCTCCTTTTAAAAATTCCTTGTATCAATGATACAAGGAATTGTTGTTCTTATTTAATGCCTTCTTTAGTGCGTTTATAAGTTACTTCACCTTCGGCAATTTCATAGAATGCCAAGGATACAGGCTTGTCAGTTGCATGTGTAGATTCAGCTAAGCATGGTTCGCCATCTGTTAATTCACGAGCACGTTTAGCTGCCAATGTTACCAAAGTATATTTACTATCTACTTGATTTTCCAATTTTTTCAATGGAGGTTTTACCATCATACTATCACTTCTCCTTAGACTCTTGATACTGTTTATAAATAAATTGAATTTGCTCTTTATTGCGACTAATCTTACAGGATTCAGCTCGTAAGATAGATGCAACCTTCTCAGATGCCTCTCCGAGATCATCATTTACAACTATATAGTCATAACGATGGGCTAATGCCAATTCAGAACAAGCTAATGACAACCGTTTATCAATAACTTCTTTCGCATCTGTACCGCGATTATGTAAGCGCTCAGATAACTCAGTTAATGACGGTGGTACTATATAGATAAATACAGCATCACTAAAACGTTCTTTAACTTGCATAGCACCTTGAATATCAATTTCTAACAGTACACTTTTACCATCATCCAATAAATCCATTACATGTTGCTTCGGTGTACCGTAGTAATTATCATATACTTTTGCATATTCTAAAAATGCATCTTCACTTAATAGAGTTTCAAACTCTTCTTTCGAGCGAAAGAAGTAATTAATCCCTTCCACTTCACCAACACGAGGTGCCCGTGTGGTCATTGAAACGGAATATACTAAATTAGGCATTTCCTTTCGAATATTCGCACAAATCGTACCTTTACCTGCGCCAGATGGCCCGGATATAACGATTAATAATCCTCTGTCTGACATATGTACTCCTATGATTCTACTGTATCTTCGTCTACATCATATTGCACAAGTCGATGTGCTACGGTTTCTGGTTGAATTGCAGATAATACAATTTGACCACTATCCATAACTAATACAGCACGAGTCTTACGACCATATGTAGCATCAATGAGTAGGCCCTTGTCACGCGCATCTTGAACCATACGTTTTATCGGTGCAGATTCGGGACTAATAATAGCCATAACACGGTTAGCAGATACCATATTACCAAAGCCTATATTCAATAACTGAATACTCATTTATGGACCTCCTATTACTCTACATTCTGTACTTGTTCTCTAATTTTCTCTAACTCACATTTTAGCTGAACCACAAACTCTGTAATACTTGAATCCATAGCTTTGGAACCAATTGTATTCACTTCACGATTCATTTCTTGCAAAATAAAATCCACCTTACGACCGATGGAATTCTCATCTACAAGTGTGTTTTTTAATTGTACCACATGTGAGGTAAATCGGACAATCTCTTCCGTAATATCAGTCTTGTCAGCCAATAAAGCAATTTCCTGCAAAAAACGATCTTCACTTATACTCGCCTCTAAAGACACTAAATATTCTTGAATTTTTCCCTTTATATTCTCACGATACGCATCTTCAGCGCCGGACTTATTCTCATCGATACTCTTAATTATATTTTCTAAAGTAGTAATACGAGACAATAAATCTTGTTCAATATGTTTACCTTCTACAGCACGCATTGTTATTAAGGCATCTAGTGCTTGGTTTGTAGATTCTTGTACTATTTCTGAAAGCACATCTTCTGCAATCGGAGTATCTTGTTGTTGTATCCATTCATTAGAAATGGAATTGACCGCTTGTAAAGGCACTTTTTTAGGGTCATCATAAAACTCTTCTTGAACAAGCAATTCTTGTATCTGCTTTCTCAATACACTATTTATTGTAAAAGTTTTAGGTCTTTCCCCTGCATCCTGAATAGAAACAGATACTTCAACTTTACCACGAGTAATCCGATTTTGTACTAATCCACGAATAATACTTTCAAAAGGGTTGATTTGCTTTGGACTACGTATAAATAAATCCAAGAATCGTGCATTTACAGACTTAATTTCTACCGTACAGGTAATGCCATCTTTGGTTGCCGTACCAGAACCAAAACCGGTCATACTTTTCATATGATATCCTCCTTAGCAGTTTTTATTATTGTACCACGAATTATACATTCCGTGTTTAAATACTAAGAATTATATGTGCATTATGTTATACTAAACTATACTTCTAAATAGAATTGAAAGGAGTACTATGAATTTAGACGGACTTACCATGTCTGTTCTCGCTAAAGAATTAAATGAGCGATTACAAACAGGTCAAATACAAAAATTATATCAAATAGATAAAACTACATTACTATTTAAAATTCGTGCACTTAACGAAGATCAAAGCTTGGTCATCACTGTTGGTGCAACCCCTGCAATGTATCTCAGTAAACCTATTCAAGATTTACCAAAGGAACCTAGTTCACTATGTATGTTCCTACGTAAGCATATTGAAGGAAGCCGCATTGTAAAGGTAGAACAAATTAATGGAGACCGGATCATGTGCATCCAATCGGATAAGCTTGAAATGGATGGTTCTATTACGAGCACATTTATTTATGTAGAATTAATGGGCAAGTATTCAAACTGTATTTTTGTGCAAGATGGAGTTATTTTAGAATCTTTAATTCACGTATCTCCTTTAATGAATCGGGAACGTTCTATTAGTCCTAAACTACACTATGAATTACCACCTAATGCTAATCGTGTAAGTTTAATGGATTTTGATTATGATGAAATCAAAAATTTACTTAACTCCTTCGGTGATGGTACTGTACAACAATCTATACGTGCCATCTTTAACGGTTTTGGTAAACCTTTGTTGGATGAAGTATTATTGACTTCAAATCTTAGTGGTAATGAAATCATAAGTGACTTAAGTCTCGCGCAAGTTGATGCCTTAGCTAAGGGATTATATGAGTTAAAAGTTAAGCTCAATGAAAGTAATGGTTTGCTTACTTTAATTAATGATAATAATAAAAAAGCACACGCCACTTTTATCCTACAAAATTATAAAGTCCTTAAAGAATATAGTACAATTTCAGAAGCCTTAGAAGAATCGATTCATAATACAAAATCCATTCACACTGCAGATAAAGAACTAGAAAAGATCTTAACAGCAGCCATAAAAAAAGAAGAAGTTCGTCATCAAAAGATTAAAGATGAATTAGATGACACCAATAAAATGGATACATATAAACTATATGGTGATATCTTAATGATTAATGCTCACTTACAAGTTCAATATGAACCTTCTATCCAATTACCAAATCTTCTTTCTGAAGATGGAGAATTATTAACAATTCCTCTAAAGCCAAATCTTACAATTGTAGAAAACGGTCAATGGTATTATAAGCTCTATACTAAATTAAAAAATCGTAAGGTCAGTGGTGAATATCAACTTAATGCTAGTACTACAAAACTTGAATATCTCAAATCAATTTTATATAGTATTTCATTAGCCACTACCCGTGAAAGCTTAGAAGAAATTCGTAAAGAATGTATGGATGCAGGCATTATCAAAAAATCGAAAAAGCCATTATCATATAAATTAGGTAAATCAAATTACATTCATTTAACCATCGATGAAGGTGAAATATTTATTGGCCGTAACAATCAACAAAATGAATATTTAACTCATCGATTTGCGAAACCAACAGATATTTGGTTCCATACACAAGATATTCAAGGTTCACATCTCATATTAAGACTTAATGTAGAGCCTGATGATATGATTCTATCTAAAGTTGCTCAATACGCAGCCTACTTTAGTAAGGCACGTGAAACCAGCAAAGTACCTGTAGATTATACATACATTAAAAATATCAAAAAGCCACCAGGGTCTCCACTTGGTTTTGTTATTTTTAATACTCACCAAACAATGATCGTAGAACCTAAAAAGCCTGATAATTACAATGAATAAGAGGGTTATAGGACAAAAAGTGTGTGTGACTAATCCCAATAAGTTGGAAAATCTGTAGACATATGTAGCTCATTCCAAACAGGAGCATCACCCCATTGAGGTATTGAGCGATCTATTTGGCAATAATCAGATAACCGTTTGTAGATAGCAGCAATCGATTCATCTGTAGGCATACAATTTAATATATCTGAAATAGAAAGCGGTCTTGGTGAGTGCATATAGCACCACCAATAGACCGCTTTTAGTCTTCTTTCAAGTGAAAGGCCCCTATGAGATCGTAACATACTTCTTAGTTGAGCATTTACTCCACCTTCAATACGATTATTTGTTGTAGGTACTGTAATATCAATACATTCCAAAAATGTAAATAAAGTTTGTTGCCTAATCAGACGCCATAATGATGATTCGGCTTTAAGCAAACGCTCATGTGTAGAGCGTTTGTTTCCGAATTCATCAATCGTCATTTCTCGTAAAAAATCAGAATATGTCATTCGCCACGCTGAAAGTTCATTAATCCATACAAGAGCTTGATCCATTGTTTTCACATTAAATAAATCTTTAGCCAGAGTATAAAGATCCTTTCCTGCTAACGTTTTAGGTCTACTTGTCGTATATCGTCTAACCTGACAAAAAATGTGAAACAAGCATCTTTGGTGACTGCTATGAGGCCAAACTTTACGTAATGCTTTAGGCAAACCATTAGCACCATCAGACACAACAACTTTAGGTTCGGCAATCCGTTCCATTAAACACTGCCAAGCTCTAGCATGCTCATAACGACAGACATACCATCCTAGAACATGAGTATCATTGCAACAAATCAAAACACATAAATTCCTAGCTAAGTAAATTCCATCAAGATATACCACATCATGTACTTCTTCCACTTTTGGTGGCAATGGCCATATGGACCAAAATTTAGCGGTTTTACGCCTGAATGTACGACCTTTACCAGGCATATCAGCTTGAATATTGGTGCTGAATAACCAATTCAAGAATAGGCTTAACTCTTTACTTAAATTATTAATTTTAACGGTAAATGCCACCTTACAATGTTTGCAAAACCAACGCTGAGAACCAGATTTTAAAACACCGTGTTTAATGCATGTTTCATTACAATCAGGACATTTTATTTGTCGCATAAACTCTTCCTCCATATTTGTTTATATATAGGAAGATATAACCTCATTTTAGTCAGTAATTACAAGGGTTAATTGATGTTTTCACCCACACTTTTTGTCCACCCTCAAACTTCTCCAAAAAAAGATTAAACCCTTATAACACTAGTAAATATCTAGTGTTATAAGGGTTTTTACACACACTTTTTGTCCTATAAGCCGAATAAGAAAAGAAGCGAAGGAAATCCTTCGCTTCTTTTCTTATAGTATTATTGGTTTTCTTCTGTACGTTGTTCAGTTTGTTTCAAACTTTCACGATTTTGACGTAAGCTTTCCAATGTTTTTTCTAAATTGTTTTCCACATATTTAAGAACATCGCCAGCATATTGAATGGAGCTGGATTTCAATTCCTCAGAGGATTGGTTAGCTGCATTGATAATTTGATTAGCTTGTTCTTGAGCTTGTTTAACTAGTTCACTTTCAGCAGTTAATTTAGCAATGTAGTCTTTAGCTTGATCAATTAAAGTTTCGGCTTGACGTTGAGCATCAGCTAGTACTTTATCTTTATCGGCTACAATACGACGAGACTCTTCAAGTTCCAATGGTAAAGACTCTTGAATAGAATCAATAATACGCATAATTTCGTCTTCCTCAACCATACGTTTTGTAGTCATAGGAATACGGCTGCTAGATTCAATAAGAACCTCTAAATCTTCTAATAATTTTTCTGTTTTCATACATTTCACCCCTATTTATTATGGACCGTATTAAAGCGTTCTTCAAGTTTTTCCTTAACATCATCCGGAACTAAACCATCTAGCTTACCACCAAATTTTGCAAGTTCACGAATACCTGTGGAGCTGACGAAAGAGTATTTGTTATTTGTCATAATAAATACAGTTTCAATATCATCATCCAAATATTTTGCAAACAACGCACGTTGAAATTCATATTCAAAGTCACTTAAAGCTCGCAATCCTCGAATGATGATAGTCGCATTCTTAGATTTAACATACTGGTTAAGTAGACCACCTGTACAATCAATTTCAACATTAGGAATATGTTTGACAGAATTTTGAATCATCTCAACCCGTTCTTCCATGGTAAATAAGGAATTTTTATTTGGGTTAGAGCTGACAGCAATGATTAATTTATCAACTAATCGACTGCCTCGTTCAAAAATATCAACATGTCCATTTGTTACTGGGTCAAAACTACCCGGACATACACCTATACGCACAGGTTTAGCTCCTTTCAGCTGTGTTTACAAAATAGGAAACCATGGTATAACCAAATTTCTGTTCTTTTATACATTTCCATGATTCAGGCAAGGTAAATGCCTCGTCCTTATGGTGCTCTAGAAGTAAAACACCATCAGGCTTTAATAAATCATAGTCTACAACCATATCTATGGTCTCTTGTATAAATCCATTTTCATATGGTGGATCAGAAAAAATATAATCGAACTGTCGTCCCATTATATAATTTTTTAATTGTGAAAGTTTCCTCGGAATGATTTCTAACCGATCCTCCACATGACAATGTTTGGCATTCTCTAAAATCAATCTTCCTGTTTTAAAGTCTACCGCTACTGCATGTGCTGCACCACGACTTAAGGCTTCAATAGCTACTGCACCTGTACCTGAAAAAATATCTAATACATGAGTACCAAATATACCTCTATTAGATAATACGTTAAACACACTTTCACGTACACGATCAAGTGTAGGTCTAGTATCTACCCCTTTAGGTGCTTTTATAGTATGTCCCTTTGCAGTTCCGCCAATAATTCGCATACAACCCTCACAAGATTATACTCAATAATTATATTATATAAAGCAGTAAATTAAAAGTATCTTTTATTTATGATACTTCAATTTTAATATCTCGTCCCATCAATTCAGCTAAAGCCAAAGCAGGAGATTTTTCTTCATATAAAACTTCATACAATGCCTTAGTTATAGGCATTTCAATTTGATGCTCACAAGCCATTTTATAAATAATGTCAGTAGCAAAGAAGCCTTCTACAACCATATTCGTATGATTAATGATGTAATCCATCGTCTTTCCATCTGCTAATTGTTGGCCAGCTGCTCGATTGCGACCATGGGGACTCATACATGTAGCAATTAAATCACCCATTCCAGCTAGGCCAGCATAGGTCTCTTTTTGTGCCCCTAAGGCTACACCAAAGCGGGTCATCTCATGCAACCCGCGTGTTAAGAGTAATGCTTTACAGTTATCCCCTAACTTTAGACCGTCTACAATACCAGCAGCGAGAGCAATAATATTCTTTGTAGCCCCCGCTAACTCAACACCAGTAATATCTGTATTTGCATAAATTCTAAAGTTTTGACTACATAATGCTTTCTGAAGCATTGTAGCCACATCAAGATCTTCTGTACTTAAAACAGATGCAGCCGGTAAATCTCGTCCGATTTCCTCCGCATGATTTGGACCAGATAAAACAGCGAGATTACATCCAACTGTTCCTAGAACCTCTCTCATAACTGTAGTCAGCAATTTACCAGTAGTACGCTCTACACCTTTTGAACAAAGTATATACGATTGATCTTTATGAGCATATGGTTTAATAGACTCTAAACTAGTACGTACATGTACAGATGGCGTAACCATGAGAATGATATCAGCCCCTTTAATACAGGTAGCAAGATCTGAACTATATACTAATTCATTTGGCAATGTTACGCCAGGTAAATACTCTTTATTCTCTAGATCTTTAGCTAATTGATCTGCAAATTCTGGGCGACGACAATATAAAGTTGTGGTATTTCCAGCTAATACGGATTTAATAGCAAGAGCAGTCCCCCAGCTACCAGAGCCGACAACAACAACATTCATATATTAATCCTTTTTGATACGTTCTACTTTTAACTCATTACCTGCAAGTAAACGTTTGATATTATCCCAATGGCGAACAATGACAAATAAAGCAGCCAAAGCGCCAAAGCCAACGAACCAATACGATTCGCCTGTAAAATACATTAAGATTGGCACCAAAGCGGCAGCTATAATTGATCCTAGTGATACGAGCTTAGTGAAATAGACAATAACGCCCCATACCAAGAAGGCAATCAAAGCAACTAATGGTGACAAAGCAATTAATACACCTAGTCCTGTAGCTACGCCACGACCACCTTTAAAGCCTAAGAATATAGACCAGTTATGGCCCATCATAGCAAGGATACCACCTAAGATCATATACATAGGTCCATAAGAGGATAATAATACTACCCCAGCCGCGCCTTTTAAGGCATCACAGAGAAATACAGGTAATGCAGCTTTAAGACCTATAACGCGATATGTGTTAGTGGCACCTATATTTTTAGAACCATATTGACGGACATCTGTATTAAAGAAGGTTTTACCGATAATTAAACCACTAGGAATTGAACCAATAAGATATGCCAATATAGCATATACGATAACCATAATATCCATTAGTCTTCATCATCCCGTTTCTTACCACGCAACACTAAACGAATTGGTGTTCCTTCAAAGCCAAAGGACTCACGTAATCTATTTTCCAAGAAACGCATATACGAGAAGTGAATTAACTCTGGTTCATTTACAAACAAAATAAAAGTAGGTGGTTTAACACTTGCTTGTGTCATATAGTAAATCTTTGGAATTCTGCCATTACGAGATGGTACCGGATTTACTGTTTGAGCATCTTGCAACAATTGATTTAATGTACCTGTAGATACACGACGATACTGTTGTTCAGAAACAAATTTCAACATATCTGCTAATCGATGAATACGTTGCTTAGTCAATGCAGACGCAAATAGAATCGGCGCAAACTGTAAGAACCCTAATTCATCATAAATATCTTCAGTAAAGCGCAGTGTTGTTTTATCATCTTTTTCAACAAGATCCCATTTGTTTACAACAATAATTACACCCTTGCCTGCTTCATAGGCATAACCAGCAATTTTCTTATCTTGTTCTGTAACACCATCTTGAGCATCAAGCACAAGAACAACAATATCAGAACGGTCTACAGAGCGTAAAGAACGCACAATACTATATCGTTCAACAGCTTCTTCGATTTTAGATTTACGTCGCATGCCTGCAGTATCGATAAGGACAAATTTTTGATCTCCATGGGTCCAATATGTATCGATGGAATCACGTGTTGTCCCTGCTACATCAGATACGATTACACGGTCTTGCCCTAATAATGCATTAGTCAAAGAAGATTTACCTACATTAGGACGGCCAATAACCGCTACATGAATAGTATCTTCATCATCAACATTTGTACCAACTGGAGGGAAATGTTTAACTGTATCGTCTAGCAAGTCACCTAAATTCATTAAATTCTTAGCAGAAATACCAATTGGATCACCTAAGCCAAGATTATAGAATTCATAAATATTAGGTTCTTGATTAACACTGTCAATTTTATTTACAACTAAAACTACAGGTTTGCCACTAGCACGTAAGATATTTGCAACTTCTTCATCGGCAGGAACAATACCTTGTTTACCATCAACAACAAATAATATTACGTCTGCTTCTTCAATTGCTAATTCAGCTTGTAAACGCATCATTTTAGGAATAACATGACTATTATCTGTTATGAATTCGATACCACCTGTATCTATCATTGTAAATTCACGATTTAACCACTCTGCGTCAAAGTAAATACGATCCCGTGTTACACCAGGAATATCTTCAACAATAGAGATTCGTTTATTAACAATGGCATTAAAAAGTGTAGATTTCCCTACATTTGGACGACCTACAACAGCCACTAATGGTTTTGCCATGGTTTCACCTCATTATCTAATCTAATACATTACTATATTTTATCATATTCTATGTAAGGTACGCAAAAAGGCTAACCAAGGAAACCTTGGTTAGCCTTATATTAGACAATGAATTATTCAGCGTCTTCTGCAGTTTCTTTTGCTTCCATCAATTCAGTTAAAGCCAAACCCAATTTCTTTTCGTCTTTGTTAAGAGAAATGATTTTAACTTCTACTTCTTGACCGCGGTTTAAGTAGTCTTCAACTTTCGCATTACGTTGTTTTGTAATTTGAGAAATGTGAAGTAAACCTTGAATGTCGTCGTTAACAGCTACGAATGCACCGTAAGCTACCAAACGAACAACTTTGCCGTTAATAACATCGCCAACATGCAATGTTTCTTCAGCTACGTCCCATGGGCTCTTAGTTAAAGCTTTTAAGGACAAGGATAATTTGTTGCTTTCAGCGTCGAAGGATTGTAATTTAACTTCGATTTCTTGACCAACGGAAAGAACATCTTCCACTTTTTTGATTTTTTGCCAAGAAATGTCGGAAATGTGAAGTAAACCTTCAATACCACCGATATCTACGAAAGCACCATAAGGCATGATTTTACGAACAATACCTTTATAGTTGTCGCCAACGTTGATGTTTTTCAATGCTTCAGCTAATTTAGCTTGACGTTCTACTTCCAATACTGCACGACGGGAAAGAACCAAACGGTTTTTCTTTTCGTCGATTTCAAGTACTTTAGCTTCGAATTCTGTACCAACCAAGTTGTCCAAGGATTTTACGAAATGAACATCACCTTGGGACAATGGAATGAAACCACGAAGGGATTTAACTGTTACTACCAAACCTGCTGGGATAGCATCAATACCTTTACATACGATAGCTTCATCTTTTTCTTGTGCTTCGATAACATATTGCCAATCTTCATCTTTAGCCAAGCGAGTCATGGAAAGATAAATAGGATTATCTTCTTTGATGTGGTTCATGATAACTGCTTTAATTTCATCACCATTTTTCAACACATCTTTGGCAGATTCTGGTGCTGGATAAGAAATTTCAGTTCTGTTCAAAATGGCTTCAGTTTTGTAGCCAAAAGATACATAAGCGCGTTCATCTTCAACTTGAACTACTGTACCTTCTACAACGTTCCCTTTCTTAAATTCTTCTTGACCTTCTGCTGCTAATAATTCTGCAAAATCTTTCATTGTCTCAATGACCTCCTTAATAATCCAGTCGGGAGTCGATGCTCCTGCTGTAACTCCTACCGTCTGTACTCGGTTAAACCATTCCAGTTGTAATTCAGTAGAAGTTTCAATGTGATAAGTTGTACATCCAACGTCACGACAAACCTCTGCCAATCGGTTTGTGTTGCCGCTATTCTTACCGCCTATCACTATCATAAGATCTACATTACGTGCTAAGTCAACGGCAGAGTTCTGTCGTTCTTGCGTTGCATTGCATATCGTTTTGAAAACCTTAAGATTCTTAGATTTTTTCTCTAATATCTCTATTATACTGTTAAATTTGAATTGTGAAAAGGTTGTTTGTACAACAACACCCATTTTTTCCACAATTTGTAGTTTTTGGGCGGATTCTTCATCTTCGATGATTATTCCTTTGTTATTTGCCCATAAATTGATACTTTTTACCTCAGGATGGTTTTTTTCGCCCAAAATCACCAAAGTCATTCCATCTTCTATGACAGACTTAGCATCTTGTTGCGCTTTTTTTACATGAGGACATGTAGCATCTAAAATATGTAATCCCTTTTCTTCAGCTTCTGCATAAATAGCAGGGCCTACACCATGAGATCGAATAATCATTGTCCCTTCGTCAATATCTGCTACCTCTTGAATAGGACTTACACCTTTACTTTCAAGGCGACCTACAACTTGAGGATTATGAATGATAGGACCTAATGTATAACTTTTACCCTTACCATCAGCAGCTTCATTAGCCATTTCAACGGCTCGCTTAACACCATAACAAAAGCCATGGTTTTCAGCCAAAATTATTTCCATAAAGTCTCCTCTATACGATTTTCATGATACGAATCTATCATGCGTTGAATTTCACCTTTAACACGATCATTAACCTCTTTGATTGCTTCAGGTGTTGGTTTAGCTTTATTAACAGGAACTTGTTTACCAATAATACAAGCTACTTGATTTTTCTTCATATTATGGGATCCAATAATAGCAACTGGTGTTATACCAATGCCTGTACGCAATGCAATTGATGCTGCGCCATCATGAAATCTTCCAAGCTTACCGCTCTTTTGGCGGTTTCCTTCAGCAAATATCCCCAGTACCTTATTATCTTTCAATAATCCTAAGGCATGACGTATAGCTACCTTATCGATAGCACCGCGATTTAGTGGAAACGCACCAAGCCACGTACAGAAAAATCGAGAAATGGGATTCACAAATAATTCCTGTTTCGCCATGAAATGTACATGTCTAGGTAATGCATAGCCACAGATAGGTGGATCATTGTTACTCAAATGATTTGGTACAACAATAACGGGACCTTCCATAGGAAAATTATCACGCCCATATACCTTTAGTCCATAGCCGACTTTATAGCGCAACCAAAAGGCCGTACGCCAAAGCCATGTAGAAAATTTATTCATCTTAGATTCGCTCCTGTACTAGATGTAATATATGTTCCACTGTTTCATCAAACGTCATGTTACTAGAATCCACAACAATAGCATCCTCAACGCACACCAGTGGAGATTCATCGCGATTTTTATCCATTTCATCGCGACTTTCCACATTTTTTTTGATGTCTTCTAATGATTGTTCATTAGAAGTACCTTGAACTTCAAGCCATCTACGTTTTGCTCGTGCATCTGCAGATGCTGTTAAATATATTTTCAACTCAGCCTTTGGTAGTACAACAGAACCTATATCGCGACCATCTAAAATAACACCACCAACAGCAGCCATAGCTTGTTGGCGTTCAACTAAGTATTCACGAACACCTTTATAAGAGGCAATAGTTGATACATTCTCATTGATTTGTTGTTGTCGAATTAAATCTGTCACGTCTTGACCTTTTACAAATACTTTACAAGCATTTGCAGTAGGCTCTAATGTTAAATCTAATGAAGGGAGCAATGATTCTACATCTTTTTGATTTTTCACATTAACATGGCTATCGAGAACCGCCCATGTTACACCTCGATACATAGCGCCTGTATCGATATATAAATAACCCAATTCATTGGCCACTACTTTTGAAATACTACTTTTACCAGCCCCTGCAGGACCATCAATAGCAATGGCAATTTTTTTAGTATTCATAATAACCTCTATTCTTCATCACCATGTACAGCATGCATAGCCGCCACATAACCAGTAGAAAAAGCGGCTTGTAAATTATAGCCGCCCGTGAAGGCATCAATATCCAGAACCTCACCAGCACCATATAAGCCTTTCACCAATTTAGATTCCATGGTTTTGGGACTAAACTCTTTTAACGAAATACCACCGGCTGTAACAATTGCTTCTGCTACAGGGCGTAACTCCTTTACAGCTAATGTCATATGTTGTAATACATGACATAAACGCATACGTTCTTCTTTTGTAATTTGATTAATTGGTTTGCTTGGATCTAATTCAGCAAGCTTAATAACAATAGGAATGAGATTTACCGGCAATAAATCTTTCATACCATTAGCTAATTGTTTTTTTGAATATAAATCAAAATCCTTCTGTAAGCGTTTGTCTAAAACTTCTGCAGTTAATGCAGGCTTCAGATTTATTTCAATAGTGATTTGTGGATTTTTCTTACGCAACAATTTGCCTACTGTATGACTTAAAGACAAAATCGTAGGACCCGTAAGGCCGAAATGAGTGAACATCATTTCCCCAAATTGTTTTGCTTGTACCTTATTTTTAGAAATAACGGATACCTCAACATTACGAAGACTAAGCCCCATAATATCTTTTACCCAAGATTCCTCTGTTACAATTGGTACCAATGATGGTCTTATATCTGTAATAGTATGACCAACTTTTTTAGCTAAAGCATATCCATCACCAGTAGAACCAGTTAACGGATAAGAGGCACCACCTGTACAGATGATAGCAGCATCACAAGCATATTGTTCCTTATCTGTTGCAACTCCTACAACACGACCATCCTCAACAGTAATAGATGTAACAGGTTCATTTAAATGAACTTGTACTTTATACTTTTTAAGGATTTTCATGAATATATTGCGTACTTCTAAAGCAGAATCAGATTCTGGGAATACACGTCCTCCTCGTTCAACTTTAGTTTTTAAGCCCCAACTATGTAATAATTCAAGCAAGTCTTCATTACTAAAGCGTTCATAAGCGCCATATAGGAACTTACCATTACCAGGCGTATTTTTAATGAACTCGGTCATATCTGCACTATTTGTAATATTACAGCGGCCTTTACCTGTAATTCCCATCTTCTTACCAACCATATTCATTTTTTCTAGTAAGATGACACGTGCCCCTTCACGACCAGCTATAACAGCTGCCATAAGACCTGCTGCACCACCGCCAATGACTACAATTTGTTTCATTCCTTACCTGCTCCTAACGCTTTTAGGGCTTTTACTTCACGAATTGTAAGCTGACGAGAACCACCACGTTTAACACCACCTAAGGTAAGCCCAGCATAGGCAATTCGTTTTAAGTTATGAATACGGTACCCAAAGTGTTCAAACATACGACGAACTTGTCGATTACGACCTTCATGGATTGTAATTTCTACTTCATGAACACCATTATGATCATCAAAACCGAGATCTACAATTGTTGCAGGAGCTGTTATACCATCTTCCAGTTCAACACCATTGGCAATAACCTGTAAATCTTCATCACGAACACGGCCCTTAATACGCACTTCATATGTTTTTTCTACGCCCTTAGACGGATGAGTTAAGTTTTGCGCCAACTCACCATCATTTGTCAACAACAATAACCCTTCTGTATATAAGTCAAGGCGACCTATTGGATAGATTCGTTTTGATTCATTTTTAATATAATCTAAAACAGTTTCACGACCTTGAGGATCAGACACAGATGTTATAACCCCTTTTGGTTTATTTAACAAGTAGTAAACTGGTTTCTCTTGGGCTAATAATTGACCATTAACCTTAACTTTATCCTTTTGAGGATCAATTTTCACACCTAATTCAGTGATTCTACGACCATTAACCTGAACTTTTCCTTCTGTAATCAATTCTTCTGCCTTGCGTCGTGATGCTACACCACAACTAGCAATAAATTTTTGTAATCGTTCCATATTATCCTTCTGTTTCTGAAACTTCTTGATGTAAAGCTTCAATAGATTCTACGCCAGCACTCCTTAAAAACTCGTCAGTTGTTCCGTAAAGAATAGGTCTTCCTACAGTATCTTTATGACCTAGTTCCGCAATAAGAGATCGAGTGAGTAATTGTTTAATAATCTTATCACTATTTACACCGCGGATTTCTTCAATTTCAGCTTTAGTTATAGGTTGTTTATAGGCTATGACAGCTAATGTTTCCATCGCTGCATTAGATAATTTATCTTCTCTCTTACGGATATGACCTACATAGTCAGCACTTTCCATGGCACTAACTAACTCAATACCTGCTCCAGATACTCTTAAACGGATGCCGCGATTTTGCTCTTCTAGTTCCCGTTGTAATGTATCTATATAATCTTGTACTTCCTCTTTTGAAAGTTCAAATACTTCTTCAAGCATTTCTATTGATATAGGTTTTGCCGCTGAGAACAACACGGCCTCTAAATGCATTGTTGGTAAGCTCATATAGCCCCCTTTCTATACGGTACCTTCTAAGGCTGCAGTGAATATAATATCATCCTCTTCATAGCGCATCTCCATAACTTGTTGCTTCAATAATTCTAAAACAGCCATAAAGATTGTTACCATACCACTTTTTGTTTCAATTGCTATTAATAACTCCCTAAAATATAAACTTTCACCACGTCGTACTCGACTAGATAAAGACAAAATCATATCCTCTAAACTATAACTGTCTTTTTCAACCTTAACCTCGCGAATAGGCTCTTCTTCAGGTAATTCCTTAGCGCGTTTTATGGTCTGATAAAAAATCTCATATAATCGGGAAAGTTCTAAATTATATACATTATCTAACCCAAGTACGCTTGTTTCTTCAGGTCTACTAAATATATTGGCGGATACAGCCGTACGTTCCATCAGTATAGCTGTAAAATCTTTGATTTTTTTAAACTCTACTAATTTAGCTACCAATTCATCACGTGGATCTTCAGCATCCTCTGGCTCAGGTTCAGCTTTAGGTAATAGCATACGCGATTTAATCTGTAACAAAGTAGAAGCCATTACAAGAAACTCACTACTATAATGAATATCAAAGTGATTCCAATTATCTAAATATTCCAAGTATTGACTCGTAATTTCAACGATAGGAATATCGGTGATTTCTATTTTATGTTTTTCAATAAGATGTAAAAGCAAGTCCAAAGGACCTTCAAAGACATCCAACTTATAATTATAATCTCCCATAAACCCCAATCCTTAGAAAATATACTTAACCATATAATTATAAAGCATTTATAGTAGTACTTTCAAATAATTGTTTTTTTTACAGTCATCTGCTATCTTTATTATAGTAATTATTATATATTATAGAAAAAAATTTATTGTGTATTCCTTCAAGAGGGGATTTATTATGTCATCTAGTTTAAAGCAAATTGGGAGAAACCCCATCTTTCGCTTTGGTATCATTGGTATTGCTTTATATATAGCTCTATTTTTCATCTATGAACCTATTACACTAGGTCTAGATGTTGAAGATATAACGATTTTAGCAGTACCAACAATTGTAGGTACTTTTTTATTTCAATATTTTATGGGATGTACCGTTTTTCATAGACCATTTTTAGGATATGGCTTAGTCGGTATTCTTTGGGCCCTTACATTCCCACTTCTCTTCCACTGGTCCTATGTAAAACCTTTATATTTTTATGAATTTGCTAATGACTTTTTATTTGGCTTATTAATCTTTATGGGTTTATCGGGGATTCAATTTTTACTGAACCAAACGAATCGTCTCCATAAAACTACATCATTAATCATGGCAATTATTACCATGATATTGAGCCTTATCCCATTCTTACAAATAGGATACTATCTAACTACATGGCATTGTTTAACGCCAGCTAGTTTACTAGCAGTATACATGACAAATCCTGAAGAAGCATTTGGTTTCTTAAAAAATGCTGCTGGTATTCCTGGTCTTATCGCTGTCGGTATTGGCCTTGTAATATGGACCTATCTACTCTACTGGTCTAATCTAGGAATGAAAGCAGTAGTAAACTTAAATACTACACGACCTATGCGCTCCACATTGCTCATTGTATCCATAGTAGCATTCTTAGTATACGTACCATTCTTCTTATTCCCGAAAACATGTATTGTAGCAAACTGGATTGCAGCTGGCGACTATGTAAAACAAATGCAACAATATAATGATAACCATCATTTAGTATTCGATTCCTTCAATTTGGATACAAAGGAAACCTCTGCGAATAAAACACCAGGAACTATCATATTAGTTATCGGTGAATCTAGTTCTCGTGATTATATGAAGGTATATAATCCGAACTTCCCTTATGATGATACCCCATGGCAAGGAAAAATGCGTGCAGACAATAAAGATTTTGTATTCTTTGACAACGCCTATTCCTCTTATGTACAGACAGTACCAACTTTAGAGCGTGCTCTATCTGAACGAAATCAATATGACGATAAACCGTTCCTTGATTCTGCGAATATTTTAGATGTTGCTAAAAAAGCAGGATATACTACTTCTTGGTTTAGTAACCAAGGTGTATTTGGCGAATATGATACAGCTATTTCACTAATGGCAAAAACAGCAGATACCACTAAATGGTCACATGAATCCTATGCTTTCTCTGATCGCTATGATGAATCACTCTTACCTTTATTACAGTCTGTTGATCCAAGTAAAAATAACTTTATCGTTATTCATATTATGGGTAGTCATATTTATTACAATGACCGTTACCCTCATGAATTTAGTAAATGGAAACAAGGTCCGTATCCTGACGGCCAAGAAGCATATGCCAATAGTCAGTTATATACAGACTGGTTATTACAACAAATTTACACCTATGGTAAAGATAAATTGAATTTACAAGCTATGGTATACTTCTCCGATCACGGTGAAAGCTTAGATAAGTCTCACAATCCAGATACATTCGACTTTGTTATGACACATATTCCATTCTGGATATATTTATCCCCTCACTATCGTGCTGAGTATCCTCAAACAGCAGAAGAACTCTCTAAACACGAACATCAATACTTTACAAATGATTTACTATATGACACATTGATTGGTCTTATGCACGCACCTAATCAACGGTATGATGTAACAAGAGACTTTAGTAATGGTAAGTATAGATTCAATTTACATAACCTAACTACTTTACTAGGGGAACAACCATTAACTAATGATCCTGTAAACGCAGGAAAATAAACTTTTAACATTTCTAGTAATATAAAAGTATTTTTATTATGTTAGTATAATGTAATTCAGGTTTCACTAACACGAAAAAAGAGATGAGTTAAAAACTCATCTCTTTTTTTGTTCCATTAATAAGTCAATTTCTTCTTCCGTATAAACCTCAATATTATTCATTAATAAGGCCTCTACAGTACATCCGTGCCCCTCTCTCAGTGTTTTACTAAAGGTACCATCATAAATGCGCTTATAACCGCAACTAGGACTTTTTGCTTTCATTAGAGCCTGCTTACATCCCTGTTGAATTGCTATATGCAATGCAATTTGAGCTCCTTTATGGAATTCTGTGGTTACATCAGTTCCATTAGCTGTACATACACGTTTACCTTGTCGTTCCGCAGGATCTCGAGGTATGGTAAGCCCACCTAATACTTCTGGACATACGGTTACTAAATCAAAAGTATCCTTTAACAGTGGTAACTGTTCTATAAGATTGTCTTTCCCATCATAACGACAGGATACGCCACATAAACATTCACTAATTAATAATTTTGCTTTATTATTCATAACATTATTAAACATAGAGAATCGTATTTGAAATAGATCATCTAATAACAAACGCACTCTCATATTTTTAAATTATACACATTTAAAATTTAGATTTACATAAGAAAAAAGACTAACCGAAGTTAGTCTTAATTGGTGCCGAGGACCGGAATCGAACCGGTACGGTTGTTTCCAACCGACGGATTTTAAGTCCGTTGCGTCTGCCTGTTCCGCCACCCCGGCATGGGTAACGATTGTGGAGGCGGCACCCAGAATCGAACTGGGGAATAAAGGTTTTGCAGACCTCTGCCTTACCGCTTGGCTATGCCGCCATATAAAATTGGAGCGGGAAACGAGATTCGAACTCGCGACCCCCGCCTTGGCAAGGCGGTGCTCTACCGCTGAGCTATTCCCGCATGTACATGGTGCCTCAGGACAGAATCGAACTGTCGACACACGGATTTTCAGTCCGTTGCTCTACCAACTGAGCTACCGAGGCATGAATGGCGACCCCGATCAGATTTGAACTGACGATCTTCGCCGTGACAGGGCGACATGTTAACCGCTACACCACGGGGCCGTATCCAAAGTACTTGCTTAGTATATCGGTTATCAGGACTTTTGTCAACACTATCCTACAATATTTTTGATGAATTCTTCTTCATCTTTTAATGTTGTAGATTCTTTATGTCCTGGTTCAACAATTAAATCCTTTGACAACGTTAATATATGCTTCAAACTAATGATTAAATCATCCGGATTACTCTTATAGTTGTCGGTATTTCCTACATTTTGTTTAAATAAAGTATCTCCAGAAAAAAGATGTCCACCGATCTCCAAACAAACTGAGCCAGCACTATGGCCTGGTGTATGATGTACGATTATTTTAAAAGGCCCTACCTCTAATTTACCGGCCACTAAATCTTTACAATTCGTGTACATCTTCTTTTTATATACACTAGGTCTACGTCGGATTAGTTGTAATAACTCTTGATCCAAAGGATGTAAATAAGCAGGAATATTATAATACTCACAAACCTCATCAAGAGCCGACACATGATCACAATGACCATGTGTTAATAATACTGCTATAGGCTCAGAATCTCCTACCATTTCAATTATATGCTTACTATGAAACCCGGGATCAATAATAAGAGATTTTCCATCTTTAATTAATACATAACAATTTGCTTTATAAAGCCCTAGAGGGCGTTTTATAATATTCATATTATTCGCCCTCCTATAGGATACGATACCGTTTAGCAGGTTGTTTTTTTATAAAATACCCTTCCCAGAATTGAGGATGAAGCATAACAAGAATTGTAAATAATTCCAAACGACCTAATAACATGTCTGCCATGGCTACGCATTTAGCACTATCAGACATACTACCAAAGGCATCTGTAGGCCCAAAACCACCAAATCCAATGCCTACATTACTAAGAAAAGCTGTTATAATTTGCATCGCATCATAAGTAGACATTCCAGAACAAGTCATAAGGAAAACAGATATAACGTAAATCATTAAATATAAAAATAAAAATTGCTGTGACATCTGTATCCATTTAGTAGGCATCGGTTTACCATTAATGCGCACGACTTGTACCATCTCAGGATGAATTGATTTTCTTAAATAAATAATGCTGCTCTTAATTAGAATAATGAGGCGAATAATTTTTACGCCCCCTGTTGTAGAACCACTACAACCACCAAAAAATGATGAAATAAATAACATCATCTGTGCAGCGGCTGGCCATAAATCATAATCGCTTACAGCAAATCCACTACCAGTTTGAATCGATACATAATTAAAGGAAACATCTCTAAAGATTTGAATTGGATCATTAATATTTGATTGTACTGCCATCGAAATTGATATGATAGTAATTCCAATAAAAATAACTAGCCAATACATACGTGTTTCAAAATCATCAATCAAAACACGAATGCCTCTTTGCAGTGCATTATAATATACTGCAAAATTACCACCAGCAAGTATCATGAAAAATATAAATACAAAACAGATATAGTTGCTTTGTTCATAAATAAATGTACCTGCAGATGTAGGTGCAAAACCACCTGTAGCAATAATGGAAAATGCATAATTTAATGCATCAAAAGGCTCTATACCACCAGCCCATAGCATAACGAAACAAATGGCGGTAAAAGCAACATATAAACGCCAAAGTTTACTGGCCATTGATTGAATACGAGGCATAACAACACCAGGTTTTGGTACCGATGCTTCTGCATTAAACATATGAGCTGCATCTGCACCTAAGTTCTTTAAGAACGATAAAATAAGGACAATAATCCCCATCCCACCAATCCAGTGCATTAATCCACGCCATAAAACATATGTCTTAGGTAAATCATCTACGCTATTAATAATGGTAGCACCAGTTGCTGTAATCCCTGATGTAGCTTCAAATAGAGCATCAAATACATTGGTTAATATACCACTAAGAATAAATGGTAAGGAACCTAAGATAATTGTTAATATCCATGTAGATGATACAACTAAAAACCCATCACGAAGACTAAAGCTTTGAGTTTCATGACCATAATAAGATAAAAGTCCACCTAAGCCAAATGAAATACCAGTAGTAACCAAAAACGACCAATATGCAGTTTCAAATACAATACCATATATAAAAGGAATTAATGTAAAAATCCCAAAGATATATAATAATCGCCCCACTAAGGACATGACAATTTGAATGCGCATAGTCCCTCCATACTAGGTAAGATATTTAAGTAATTTACTTACAGATTCAGGTAACGCAAATAGAACAATATGATCTCCATCTAAGATTTCAGTATTACCACGTGGTACGATAGCTTCATCACCACGTAAAATTACACCAACTAACGCCTTCCCTGGTAAACGGATGTCCTTTAATTGTTTACCAGCCACAGGTGATTCACTTGTAATGGCAACCTCTATAGATTCCGCTTTTCCACCTTCAAAGGTCGAAATAGATAAAACACCTTCTCCACTACGCACGAAACGTAAAATTTGACTCGCTGTAAATAAACGTGGCGAGAATACCACATCAATCCCCACTTGTTCCATAAGCATAATGTATTCAGGTCGACCTACGCGCACAACTGTCTTTGGTATGCCCATATGCTTGCCTACAAGAGCAACGAGCAAGTTGAGCTTATCATCATCTGTAACAGCAATTATAACATCACTATCTGCAATTTCTTCTGCTTCTAAAAGGTCAAAGTCTGTAGCATCTCCATTGATAACCATAGACTTATCTACAAGATTAGCAAGTTTTTCACAGCGGTCAAAATCTTTTTCAATAACCTTAACAGAGAATCCAGCTTGTTCTAAAAGAACTGTTAGATTTCTACCTAATAGACCAGCCCCAATGATAACAGCCCGTTTATAAAATGTACTGTGATTATGGAACCAAAGATTTTCTACTTCTTCAACAGACTCTTTTAAGCCTAAGAAGAATACACTGTCATCAACTTGTAGAATACTTTCACCATGGGGAATAATCATTTCACCATAACGTAAAACCCCTACTAGTAAAACACCTTCAGGGAATTTAATTTCTTTTAAAGGTTGACCTATTAATGGAATATCATCTGTAATCTTAAATTCCATAAGGCGTACAGTACCTTGTCCAAATTCTTCTACATCAATAGCTGATGGAGTCTCTAGAATTTGTAAAAGCTCTTGAGCCGTAACCATTTCAGGATTGATAAATAAATCGACCCCTAATTTAGCACGCATCTCATCATCCATATGTTCTGCTACGGTATTATCTCGCACACGAGCAATCGTTGTAGGAACACCTGTAATTTTAGCTACAGAACAAGATAACATATTTACTTCATCAGAATCGGTAACAGCAATAAACATTCCTACATCATCCATACCGATTTCGTTGAGCAATTGTATATCACTGCCATTTCCTTGAACAAGGCTAACATCTAGTGTATTTTCAAGATTTTGTATACGTTCTGGAGAACGATCAATTACATATACATCATGATTATCTTGTATCAATCGTTGTGCCAAGGAATAGCCAACCTTACCAGCACCTACAATGACAATTTTCATCGCCTTTATTCCTCTTCTTGTGATTCATTACCAACAGGAGGTGTCCATTGACGTCCTGTTTCAGTTAACAATGTCCAACCATCATCTTGAACAATTTTTTTCTCTTTCATCAAATGCCCTAAAGCACGCTTAAAGGCAGCTTTACTAATATTAAATTTATCTTTAATCAACATCGCAGAAGATTCATCGCTATATGGCATTTTGCCTCCACGATTAAGAAGGTACTCCATTATAATGTCTCCATCAGAAATGAGTGCCTTTTCCTTAGTAGGACGCATCGATACGTTGACACGACCATCTTCACGTTTGAAAGTAATTCGACCTTCAACCATTTCTCCTACATTTAATTTTCTAGTCATCTCAGAACGATGTAAAAAGGCAATCCATCGTTCAGGAGTGATGAAGAATGCCCCATCACTAGTCAAGTTATAGATAGCTCCTTTAACAACTTGCCCTACTTTAGCATCTGTAGCAGCCTTAGATGCGCGACGCATTTCGTCATCAACATCCATAGATACCGCAAAACGACCAGATTTATCTGTATAGAGTCGAACCCAAACTTTTTCGCCCACTTGAGGACGACCACGCATCTCTGCGTGAGGCATGAAGATACCACGCTCAGTACCAACCTCTACGAAACAGCCGAAGTTTGTAGTATTGATTACTTCAACATACCCAATTTGGCCTACCTTCATCGCTGGTAAACGCATAGAAGCAGTCAAACGCCCCTTTGGATCGCGATATAAAAATACCTTTACTTCATCACCAATAGCAACAGGAGATGTTTGTTGATCCTTATGAAGCAAAATATCATCATTTGTATTGCCAGTTTGACCATCTAGAAAAGCCCCTTGATCACTAGTACGCAATACTTTTAATGTGGCAATTGTATTTTCCAACAATTCTGTAGCCATACTATACTCCTTCAAATGGAACTCGAACTGCATCATTCCATAATTCTTCTAAACCGTAGAATTCTCGCAGCTCATCACCACCAAAGACATGACAAATAATATCGCCAAAATCAAGTAAAATCCATTCACCTTCGCGATAACCTTCTCTATGATTTACTGTCATGCCCAATTCTGCTGCTTTATCTTCCATTTCATCAGCAATACTCTGAGATTGCTTAATATTATTTGCACTAGCAATTAGGAAGTAATCCCCTAACATAGATACACCTTCTAAATCGAGAATTTCAATATCTCTGCCTTTTTTATCAAAAGCAGCTTGTGCTAATTGTAATACGATTTGTTTAACTTCTTCTTTATTTTTCATACTATTCCCCTTTTAACGTTTATTAGTACTCTCATCACCCGGTTCTGATGGCTTTGTGATAGTACCGCCATTATGTTCTGATTCAGGTGCAACCTTAGCTGTGCTATTAGTTGGAGCTGTTACAAATTGTGTCATTTCATTGGCTGGTAGATTTCCCATCGTAATGCCTACTAATCGTTGTGCTTCCGTTGGATTTACCTTCCAATATGTCATATCGCCAACTAACTCTTTTTCACCAGGAAGAATATAGAAATGAATCTCTTCCTTATTAATTTTGCTAGCATTATACACAAGCTTAATGGCATCTAATGTAGAAATATTACTATCATAATGATCCCAAATTCTCCAAATATGCCATGCATTTGTTAAGAAAAATGAATTATGCTCTTCTTCTACCCAAAGTTTCAAAAATCTTTCTTGTCGTTGTACACGTGTAAATGTATCGTGTTTTGGATCAGAATACCGTAAATAGGATAAAGCCTTATCACTATCTAATGTTTGATATCCTCGTTGTAAATCAATATCTTTATTTCCCTCTGCATCCACATGTTCCATATTTTGTTCTACATAGATTTGTTGATTCCCTAATACATCGTTAGTCTTTTTGAAAGCATTTTGATTAACTACAACATAATACGGTATAGAAATATGGAACATATCTTCAATGACAGCCTTTGTTAGATCAATACCACCTTTTTCATAGATGCTATTGAGCATACTTGCATCTGTCTGATCTCTATTATCAATTTTACTATTACTAGGAATGCCAATAACATCCATTGTTTTTTGATCTAAATTAATGGATAACAAAAATAAACTATCACTTTGACTAGGATTATTATCATCAGTACCGACAACGAGAATGTATAATGGTTTATCTAACCCTTTTTGTTCTACAGATACAGTATTACCATCTTGTTTATTTCCATTATCTACAGCTGTATCAGTTATCTCAGTAGTACCTGTAATAGCTCTATACACATAAGATACTCCAGTATACAAACCATAGCCTATACCACCAAGTAAGGCAAGTACTACAATAACAGCTACTATAAATCTAGGCCATTTAACAGATGACTTTTGTTGACGCCTTCTTCTGCGACGGCGAGCTCTTGCTCGTTCACGTTCTTCCATATATAAACTCCATTATTTACAAGATTGTAACACATCATTACGACCAAGAATGGTCAACGGATAAATCGATAAATTTTGCTCTATAAGATGAATAATAGTATTGTCAAAACCAAGCAATACAGCCTTTTCTAAATCTAGTTCTGAAACGTTACGCAACTCATCCACACCGGGAAAATCTCGATTAGGCTCAATATAGTCTGCTAAAAATATCACCTTATCTAGCGTAGACATATGTACCTTTCCAGTCGTATGAACTCGAATGGCTTCTAATACCTCATCATCAGATATAGAAAACTCTTTTTTTGCTCGAATCATACCAGCTAAGCCATGTAAAAGATTGCCATTACTTAATAATTCTTGATCAGCATCATAAGATTCACTTTTCACAAGATTTTGCATATCCTGTAAAGGCAATTCTTTAGCGCAATCATGTAGTAATGCGGCTAATCTAGCCTTTTCAACATCAACGCCATAAAGCTTAGCTAAATGAGTAGCCGATTCCACAACGCCAAGAGTATGCTTAAATCGTTTCTTGCTCAGCCATTGACTCACTCTAAGTTGTATTTCATCAAATGATAACATCCTTTATTCCTTCCCATAAATATGGTTTTCCTCTATATATTCCACCACACATTTTGGCAACATATATCGAACTGTTTTACCAGAGCGTAGACGTTCTCGTAAATACGTAGCAGATAATTTCATCTCAGGAACCTCCATAAGATGTATTTTTTCACATGCTTTAGGGCCTAAAATTGCTAATGTTTCGTCAATTGCACTTGATCCATCAGGTCTTGTAGCACCAATAAAGTGGACCTCATCTAATAATTCCTCAATAAACTTCCACGTTGGTAATGCACGAATTGTATCAGTACCAGCGATAAAGTAAAATTCAACATTTGGTCCATAAAGAACCTTAAAATGTTGAATAGTATCAACTGTATACGAAGGGCCTTCTCGACGCATCTCCACATCAGAAATCTCAAAATTAGGATTATCTGATACGGCTGCTGCCGTCATGGCATATCGATGACGACTATCTATTACATCATGTTGTTTATGAGGCGGAATATTGGCAGGTACAAAAATTACCTTTTCTAGGTTAAAACTTTCACAAGCCATCTCAGCAATCATTAGATGCCCTAAATGGATAGGATTAAATGTTCCACCTATGATTCCTATACGACGTTTCTCTACCATAATAATGTCACACCCTTAATGACAATGACACAGATAACGATAAACAAGAGCAATGCCTTCCCATAGGATATCCATTCGTATCGCCCCTTTGGAGTCTTAATATATCTGTAGTATGCCCTTATTAAGTAATATACGGTCTTCACTTTCGAACTTGGCCTTCTCCAAATACAAAGTATTTATATGATGTTAGTGCTTGTAATCCCATTGGTCCGCGAGCATGAAGCTTCTGGGTACTAATACCAATTTCCGCACCAAAGCCAAACTCAAAGCCGTCTGTAAAACGTGTAGACGCATTATGATACACAGTGGAACAGTCCACTAAATTCATAAATACTGTAGCACGCATAGGCTCATCAGTAATAATAGCCTCAGAATGATGAGTAGTATATCTATTTACATGATCAATAGCTTCCTCAAGATTTTCAACGATACGTACATTTAAATCCATATCATTGTATTCAGTGTTAAAGGACATCTCTGTTAAAGGAATTGTATTTTTCATATATTGAGCTACGGCTTCATCACCGTGAATCCGAACGCCATATTCTTGTAATGCTTTATCAAGGCGAGGTAGAAATTCAGCAGCCACTGCTTGGTGAACTAACAAAGTTTCCATAGCGTTACATACCGATGGACGTTGCACTTTAGCATTAACAGCAATGTCTAATGCCATATCGAGATTAGCATATTCATCTACAAACGTATGACATACACCACTACCAGTTTCAATTACAGGAATACTACTTTCCTCTACAACACGGCGGATGAGTCCAGCCCCGCCACGAGGAATAATGACATCAATGTATTTACGTTGTTGTAATAATACACCAACCATATCGCGATCAAGAACCTTGACTAATTGGATAGCATCCCCATTAATGCCCAAAGATTCTAGAGTATTACGCATGATAGACACAATGATTTGATTCGTATGGAATGCTTCTTTGCCACCGCGTAAAATCGTAGCATTTCCTGTTTTTAAGCAAAGAACACCAGCATCAATCGTTACATTTGGACGAGCTTCAAAAATAATACCAATAACACCAAAAGGTACTGCTCTTTTTTCTATAGTCAACCCATTAGGACGTGTAATCCTTTCCATAACAGAGCCCACAGGGCTTTCAAGAGCTCCGACTTGACGAACCCCTTCAGCCATTTGAGCAATTCGATTAGGTGTCAATGTTAATCGATCAATCATGGTTTGAGGTACATGATAGTCACCAGATTTATCTAAATCTTGCTTATTAGCGGCCATAATTTCATCAGTTTGTGCTTCCACAGCATCAGCGATTGCTAATAATGCAGCATCTAACGTACCTTGATCAAGTTGAGCCAATTCAAAAGCAGCTGCTTTAGCTCTTAGCCCCATATCTTTACAAATTTCTTCATACTGGTTCATATAGTATCCTCAGTGTAATAAAACTAGATTATTACGATGTATAGCTTCATCATAAGTCGTATTAATACCTAAAATGTGAGCTATATCGTTAGTATTATGACCTTTAATAGCCTTCATATCATCAACGCTATAGTTGATAAGGCCACGTCCAATTTCTTTTCCATTATGATAAATAGAAATTGTATCACCAGGTCCAAATGTACCTTCCACATCAACAATGCCAGCAGGCAATATACTAGCCCCTTTATCTAATACAGCACGAGCGCAACCATCATCAATAGTGATTGATCCTTTTAATCGTTTACCAAAAGCAAGCCAGTGATGTTTTCCTGATAAGCCGGCATCATGTGCTTCAAATAGGGTACCAATATTTTCACCCTTACATACGCGACGCACAGAGTCCTCTACTTCACCAGAAGTAATGACCATAGGTACGCCAGAATTAGTCGCCATGTGAGCTGCTTTAATTTTAGTATACATACCACCAGTACCCATGTTAGAACCAGCACCACCTGCAATAGCATACGTTTCATCTGTAATTTCAGAAACTGTTTCTATCAATGTTGCATCAGGATGAGTTGCTGGATTAGCTGTATATAATCCTTCAATATCGGATAAGATGATAAGCAAATCAGCATCTACAATGCCTGCAACTGTAGCAGATAAAGTATCATTATCACCAATTTTAAATTCCTCAATAGCAACTACGTCATTTTCATTGATAATAGGAATAACATTGAGTTGCAATAACGTATGTAGTGTATTGCGCAAGTTTAGATAACTATGGCGGCCTGTACTATCTTCTTTTGTTAAAAGAATTTGACCTACTGTACGACCGTATTCACGAAACATACGCTCATACATATGGATGAGGATACCTTGTCCTACTGCTGCAGCAGCTTGTTTCAAAACAAGGTCTCTAGGTTTTTCTTTAAATCCTAGAGGGGCAAGGCCAGCTCCCGTTGCACCAGAAGAAACAAGGATAACCTCTTTACCTTGATTAGCTAAATCTGATAATTGGCGTACTAATCTTTCTATGCGCTCTAAGTTTAAATGTCCATTAGCATAACATAGCGTACTACTGCCTACTTTAACTACTATTCTTTTTGCGTCGATGATAGCACTTCGCATAGATTAACCTCCTAGGCCAACAGGTTGTGAAGTTCCCACTTTAATAAAATTTAGTAATATGACGATTTACTAAGGTAGAATAATTTTAGGTTCTTTTTTAGCTTTATATAAAACACCATTAAAACCAATGACTTGGACTAATTCAGCACCTAACATATCGGCTAACTCTTGGAAAATCGTCTTATCTTCAGGGCTATTGTTGTGTAATTTCACCTTGATTAATTCACGAGCCATTAAGGCTGCGCGAGCACTATCAATAACACTATTTTCTAAACCATTTTTACCAATTTGAACTACTGGTGGCATTGTTGCTGCCAAAGAACGTAAATACCGTTTTTGTTTTCCTGTCATTATTACTCCTACTCTTGGAATGTAAAGCGTTGATCGCCAATCACAACTTCATCACCGTCTTTACAACCTTTTTCTTTTAATTTAGCATCTAGCTCCATAAAGCGCCAAATGCGTTGGAATCTTCGAAGAGATTGATCATCGCTTAAATTTGTCATTGCTACTAAACGTTCAATACGTTTACCTGTAATATAGAATGCAGCATCGTCACCACGGGTGATAACAAATTCTACATCTGGTTTTGCTTCGTATACTACTGTATCATCAGTTGCTTCTGGTTCTGGCTCAAAGTTTTCTACATAGTAGTATGCTCGTTCCATAAGTTCTGGTAAACCTTCGCCACTTAATGCATTGATAAGGAATACTTCATAGCCTTTATCTTCAAAATATTTTTTTGTATCAGGAATTGTTGTATCATCAAAGACCATATCAATCTTATTGAGTGCAACAATCTGTTTTTTATTGGCTAATTTTTCAGAATATTTACGAAGCTCTTCATTAATTGCATCAAAATCAATCTTTGGATCGCGTCCTTCCATACCAGATACATCAAGGACGTGAATTAAAATATTAGTCCGTTCTACGTGACGCAAGAAGTTATGTCCGAGACCAACACCTTCGCTAGCACCTTCAATAAGGCCAGGAATATCAGCTAGTACAAAACTGCGGTCTCCAGAGATTGTTACTACCCCAAGTACAGGTGTCAATGTAGTAAAGTGATAAGCCGCTACCTCTGGTTGAGCTTTAGAAACTTTACGCAATATACTGGATTTACCAACAGATGGATAGCCTAATAGACCTACATCTGCTAATACTTTTAATTCTAATTGTAACCAAAACTCTTCGCCTGGTTCACCTTTCTCTGCAAATGTCGGTGCACGGTTAGCACTTGTTTGGAAACGTGCATTACCACGGCCTCCACGACCACCTTTAGCAATAACAAATGTATCACCATCATTAACGAGATCACAGAAAATTTTTCCCGTTTCTTCTTCTTTAATTACAGTGCCCAACGGAACTGGGATAATAAGTGGCTCAGAACCGCGACCATGCTTATTGGAGCTTTCCCCATTACCACCAGCAGGCGCCTTAAACTGACGTTTATATCTAAAGTCTACAAGAGTATTAATATTCTTATCCGCTTTAAAAATAACGTCTGCCCCTTTACCACCATCGCCGCCACTAGGGCCGCCATTTGGCACGTATTTCTCACGGCGGAAACTAGACATGCCGTCCCCACCATCACCGGCCTTAACAAAGACACGCGCTCTATCTATAAACATATTTTAACTCCTATGCATTATTGCTGTAACAACTCTAATGCCTTTTTAATTTGAATATCATCTACTGTACTAGATGGATTTACACCTTTTGGTAGATCAAGTTCTACATCTGGTTTAATACCAATGCCATCAATAACACGGTCATTTGGTGTATGGTATTTAGCTATAGTTACCTTAACACCTTCATTATCAAGGCTAGGGTAAATAGTTTGAACTGTACCTTTACCATATGTATTAGTACCTAAAATGGTACCTAGTTTACGGTCTTGAATAGCACCAGCTATAATTTCAGATGCACTAGCAGAGCCTTTATTAACAAGAACTACTAATGGCATAGCTACTTCTGGGCCATTCGACTTATAAACATCTTTTTTACCAGCTCGATTTTGTACCGTTACTAGTGTACCTGGAGGCATAATATAGTTAGAAATCTTTTCTGTTGTAGATAACAAACCACCAGGATTATCTCGGAGATCTAACACCAGTTCCTTCATACCTTGAGATTGCAATTCTTTAAACTGTGTTTCAAAATCATCAGCTGTATTTTCAGCGAATTGACTGATACGAATGTATCCCACTGTACTTGTGAGCATTTTACTTTTAACAGTTGGTAACACAATGGATTCACGAGTGATATCAAAGTGCAATGTTTCACCATTACGCTCTATATCAAGGGCTACAACAGTACCGGCCTCACCGCGAATTCGAGAGGATGCATCTTCTACAGTTATATCACTTGTGGATTGACCATCGATAGCAATAATATGGTCCCCAGGTTTAATGCCCGCTTTGAAAGCTGGTTGATCTTCCATAATACTAACTGCATATAAACCCTTATCATCATGACCAAGAACCATGCCTACACCTGCATAAGTTCCAGATGTTTGCATTTTCATGGACTTAAATTCGTCAGCATCTAAATAAATACTATGGGGTTCTCCCAAAGAGGCAATTAAGCCTTTAAGCATACCATCATAAAGGGTCGCTTTAGGCATTGGTGTCATAAACACTTGACTCGCAGCATAGTAGGCTACAAATAGTCTTGGTAATCCCCAGAATGAACCAGATAAATACCAAAACGTGAGCCACATAATAACAATGCCGGAGCCTATGTATTTCAATAGGCCCCATAACACCGTACGTGTATCAAATTTCATATTATAAATATCCCATAGGATCCACAGGATCCCCACTTATACGAACTTCAAAATGTACATGTGGTCCAGTACTATTACCAGTGCTACCAGCATAGGCAATGACTTGACCTTTAGAAACATCTTGTCCTTCAGAGACGGCAAGCTCAGAATTATGGCCATAAAGGGTAGACATGCCATTGCCATGGTCAATAACTACCGCATAACCATAGCCGCCCATCCAACCAGACCAAACAACAGTACCACCATCAGCAGCATGAACAGGTGTACCTTCATCAACACCAATATCTATACCAGAATGGTAAATTGTTGTTCCCCAAATTGGATGTGTACGATAACCATATGGTGAAGTAATTTCACCACTTACAGGCCACCCTAGTTGACCAGAACCTTGCACCCAAGAGTAACTTGGTGCAGACTGTTGAGCTGCTGCTGCGGCCGCCGCTTCTGCAGCAGCGCGAGCCGCTGCACGTTCCGCTTGACGTGCTTTTAATAGTGCAGTAATTTGAGCGGAAGAAGCATTGAGTTCTTCCACAGCTTGCATTGCAGTGGCACGATCATTTTGTGCCTTTTGAAGAACGACTTCCCGTTCTTTCTTCTTTTGTTCAATTTCAGCTTGTTTAGTTACTGCTGCCTTTTCAAGCTCCACTAATTTAGCTCGAGATTGCTCAAGAGCTTGCTTACGTGCAGCAATTTCAGCACGTTCTTTTTTGATTTCATCGATTAATTTAATATCAGAATCAATAATGCGCTTTAAAATCTCTAGTCGATTTGCAAAATCACTAAAGTCTTTAGAACCAATAACAACATCTAAATAACTTAGACGACCATTGATATAAATGTCACGTACACGCTTATAAAATACGGACTCACGTCCTTCTAAACGTTTTTGTGCTTCTGCTAGTAGCTTTTCATTAACAGTAATATCATTTTCAACGGCTACACGTTGTTGTTGAATAGACTCTAACTGTTGTTGAGCTTGACGCAATTGCTCTTCAATTTGACGCAACTGTTCAGATACGCTTACAATAACAGTTTCAGCATCAGCTTTAATAGAGTTTTGTTGATTAACTTGTTGTTGAATTGAATCTAATTGATTCGTTAAATCCTCATCTTCCGCAACAATGTATAGTGGTGTTCCCAGTACTACTATACCTGTTAATATTGTTGCCACCAGACGAGATTTGATTGTGTTGTATTTCATAAACATTACACCTTCATGTATTGTTTTAAAGAAATTGTACTACCAATAGCACCTACTATAATACCGCCAACTAAAATATAGATAGCCACATCATAGAAGAATGGGAACATTGGTACTAATGGGAAGAATGCTAAAGACTCAGAAACTTCCATAGTAATGAAATGGTAGAATTCACCTACACAAAGAACGGCAATAATAGCTCCAACTAAACCTAATAACATACCTTCTATCAAGAATGGCCAACGGATAAAGCCATTTGTTGCACCTACATATTTCATGATGGCAATTTCTTTACGACGAGCAAACACAGTCAAACGAATTGTATTAGAAATGATGAATAATGTAGCTGCTGCTAAGAATGCAATTAATACGATACCACCAATTCTGATAACTTGAGTTATACGGAAGAGTTCTTCCACAATATCTTGACCATAATGTGTACTTTCAACACCTTGGAATGTAGTAGCTAATTTAGCTGTAGCCTTAACATCACTAGGATTATCAAATGTTAATACATAAGAATTTGGCAATGGATTTACATCACCTAAGGCATTTACTAATTGTTGTTGATCACCAAGGCGAGCTTTGAATTCCTTCATGGCTTGCTCTTTATTAACAAACTCAAGCTTTTTAAGGTTTGGTATGGCCTTAATTTGCTTACCTACAGCCATAATTTGGTCAGTTGTTAAGCCGTCTTTTAAGTAAATGCTCAATTGAACTTGGTTTTCTAAGCTAGATGCCATGTTATTCAAATTGATAACACCGCAAAGGAATACACCAAGCATAAATAGAGATAAAGCCACTGTAGAAATAGATGCTAACGTCATAAGACCGTTACGCTTCATAGATTTGAGGGCTTCTTTAAAAAAGTATTTCAATGTTCTAGGCTTCATTAATTTCAGCACCTCTCATATTATCACTTTGAACGCGACCATCTTTAAGACGAATAACACGTTTATTTAAATACGAAACAAGATCCATATTATGGGTAACCATAATAACAGTTGTACCAAAATTATTGATATGCTTAAACAAATCTACAATACCTTTACTTGTATCAGGATCAAGATTACCAGTCGGTTCATCAGCAATGAGCACAGATGGTCGATTTACAATGGCACGGGCAATAGCAACACGTTGTTGTTCACCACCAGATAGATCCTCTGGTAAATCATTTGCCTTGTCAGTTAACCCAACAAGCTCTAGTACATGACTTACCTTTTCTTTAATTACTTTTGGTTTCTCTTCAATTACTTCAAGTGCAAAAGCAATATTTTCTGATACCGTTTTATTCGGTAATAACCGGAAATCTTGGAATACAACACCAAGTTTTCTACGTAATTTTGGAATTTTACTACGCTTCATACGCGTAACATCAAAATCATCAACTATAACAGTACCCGTGTCAGGTACTACTTCATGAGTTAATAATTTAAATAGAGTTGATTTCCCTGCACCGCTATGACCACAAATGAGGACAAATTCGCCGTCATTTATAGTTAAACACACATCGTCTAATGCAACAGAACCATTATCATAGACTTTACTAACATTCTTAAATTCAATCATGGGATCCCCTTTGATTATTTACGAGTGATTACACGTTTTACTGCTTCTACAATGTCTTTTGCTGTTAAGCCATATTTAGCCATTAATTCTTTTGGTGTACCACTCTCCCCAAATGTATCTTGAACACCAACGAATTCCATAGGAACAGGCTTATTAGCCACTACAACTTCAGACACAGCAGATCCGAGCCCGCCAATGATATTATGTTCTTCAGCAGTAACAATAGCACCTGTTTCAACAGCTGCTTTTACAATCGCTTCAGCATCAATAGGTTTAATGGATGCCATATTAATAACGCGAGCAGATACATTACTTTCGCTCAATACTTTAGCAGCTTCTACAGCAGGACCTACTAATGCGCCGCAAGCGATAATAGTAACGTCAGAACCATCTACTAAAGTAGTAGCTTTACCAGGCTTAAATGTATAACCTTCAGCAGTTACATCATCTACACCAGCACGGCCTAAACGAACATATACAGGCCCTTCATAAGATGCAGCCCATTCGACTACTGCTTCTGCTTCACGTTCATCTGCAGGTACTACTACAGTCATATTAGGTAATGTACGCATACAAGAAATATCTTCCAAGCTTTGATGGGTAGCACCATCTTCACCTACTGTAATCCCTGCATGTGTAGCACAAACTTTTACATTTAATTTTGGATAACATACAGCATTGCGAATTTGTTCAAATGCACGACCTGTTGCAAACATTGCAAAAGAAGAGACAAATGGAATTTTACCTGCTGCTGCAAGTCCTGCCCCCACAGAAATCAAGTTTTGTTCGGCAATACCTACATTAAAAAATCGCTCTGGACAAACATTTTTAAATGTATCAGTTTTCGTAGATTTAGATAAATCTGCATCTAATACGATAATATTTGTATTTTCTTTACCAATTCGAGCTAACGCATTACCATATGCTTCACGTGTTGCTTTACCCATTATTGTACCCCCATAATTTCATTAACAAAGGCTACACCTTGCTCTGCGCTTGGTGCTTTACCATGCCATCCTGCTTGACCTTCCATTTCTTCAACGCCCTTACCTTTTACAGTATGCATTACGATGCATGTAGGGCCTTCTGTGAAAGCTTTAGCAGCTTCAATAGCATTATGAAGTTCATCAATATCATGACCATTTACTTCAATAACATTCCAATTAAAAGCTTTGAACTTTTCAGGAATTGGCAATGGAGAAAGTACTTTTGTAATATCGCCGTCAATTTGAAGACCATTAAAGTCAACAAAAGCAGTTAAATTATTGAGTTTATAATGGCCTGCAAACATAGCAGCTTCCCATACTTGACCTTCTTCAAGTTCACCATCACCAAGAATGGAATAAACACGGTAATCTGCATTGTCGATTTTACCAGCCAATGCCATGCCACATGCTGCAGAGATACCTTGACCCAAGGAACCTGTGGACATATCAACACCTGGAGTATGTTTCATATCAGGGTGACCTTGTAACATATGGTCAATTTTACGTAAATTCAAAAGCTCATCTTTAGAAAAGTAACCTTTTTCAGCCAATGTAGCATATAATGCAGGTGCAGCATGACCTTTAGAAAGGACAAAACGATCTCTATTAGGCGCTTTTGGATTTGCTGGATCTACATTCATTTCTACATAGTACAACAAGGCCATCACATCGGCGATAGATAAAGAACCTCCTGGGTGACCGGATTTCGCTGCCGTTACAGACTGAACAATACTAACGCGAATAGCTTTTGCCTTCTCTTGAACTAATTGTTTAACATCTTGTGTTAATGTAGCCATAGAGACCTCACTTTCTGGATCATATCCAAAATATTAATAATCTTTAAGTAATGAAATAGCGATTTCTGCATTTCGTTGAGAGTTAACACGTAATGCTTCAATACGATCATAAGATGCTTGGTACTCTTCTCTTGAATTTAAGAGCTTATGACATCTCTGATATAAAGCCTCTTCTCTAAGATGGGTCATTGTACCGATTGGTTCTTGACCAATCATATGTAAAAAACTTGTAATTTTAGGATCGTAGGAAATGCCAATTACAGGTTTCTTCATTAAAGAACTAAATACTAATGCATGAAGACGTATGCCAATCATAAGGTCTACATTACCAGACAAGGATACTTGTTCCTCTGTAGAGAATGGTCCTTCAAGAACAATAGCTCCTTTTGGCATATAACTAGCAATAATTTTAGCTTCTTTTGTATCCTCTGGATGAGACATAGGTATAAATATAATCTCTACATTATCCTGTTCTTGCAGTCGACTTAACACATTAGCTAGTGATTCACGGTATTCTGTATCATCTTTCCAACTACGAACAGCTACTCCGATTCGTTTTGGAGCTTCTGTGGATATAGGTAGCTTTGATGTATAGCCGTCTAGAATGCGTTTTCCAATATACAAATCAGCTGGTTGCATAGCTAATACAGCATCAGCCGTAACCTCAACATCTTCAATTCCTAAGGAATCTAATTCAGATTTAGAAATAGAATCACGAACCGTTATAGTATCCACAAAACGTAAAACAAAGCTAACAGCTTTCCTTGTGGAAGGACGATTTAAAGGTCCAATACCTTGTGAGTATAGCATCACCTTTTTACCCATCATTTTTGCTAAAGCCATAATACTTAAGTAGTAATATGTATTACGAATACTAGTAGCATCTTGTAACAGGCTGCCTCCACCACTGATAACTAAATCAGAATTTGAAATTGCCTTTAGAATACCGAATGCAGAAAAGGTTCCCACCGCATGAATATTATGCTTTTTGCTCGTCTCTGTAGGATTACCAGAAATAACAGTAATATGCGCATCTGCTTCCTCTTTGCGAATGGCATCGATAATAGCACAAAGCATTGCTTCATCACCAGCATTACCAAAACCATAGTAGCCAGAGATAACAATATTACTCATGGTCAACCTCCCGAGCTTGGAACCATTGTGTTACGTACATCATGAAACGTACAGCAATGATAAGAAGCAAACCTAAGAGAGCACCAATTAATAAACCATCATATCCACGCATAATAGACATGAATACAGGAGTTCTAATATGACAGAATGTTTCAACCATAGACGCTATGCCAATAACACCCGCTATAGTTAATAAGAAATGAATCACTGTAGGCCATTTGCGTAAGAATGCAAAAGTAGCCAACATTAATGCAGGGTGACCAATAATAAACTCTTTTTCTCTAGGTCTTGCATACAGTGTATTTTCAAGGAAACGACGAAGCATGAGCTCAAAGCCTGGTACAGGAACACCTGCTGTATGACCACTGCGGCCAACAAACACCCATGCCACGCCACCAAGAGCAGCCATTACAAAGAATACGTAGAATTTAACATCCATTGTTAAGAATTCAACTACAAATTTCTTTGCTTCTTCTTTAGAGTTAATCATACGACCTTTCCACAATGGGAAACGTTGTAAATAAGCGATAATCACCAATAGAACTGGAAGTACAAATGTTAATTTAACACCTCTAAAGATAGCAAATTCCATGAAGAATTTTGTATTACCTAGTAAAGATGCAATATACATTCCTCCAATAGCTGCAAAGAGTGCAGCAATAACGAGATAGAATACTGCTAATACTGTTGATTTAATAGCACCTAATGGACGAGACCCATCATAACGACGCCATTCTTCCATCAAACGGATCATAGCACCTACAGGAGCCATAATAGCACTAGATAATGCCCAAATTTGAGTAATCAGTGTGCCACTTGTAATGATGAATAATACAATAGATAGTAATGAAATACCGAAAAATGCTACCAATTGTTTATGTTTACACATTGGAATTAACATTTGACCAACGTAAATGAAAAGTGCAATAGCACCTATCATAGTAATAACTACTAACAATGGATTAGGTGTATATGCTGGATAAATATCAGCAGGACCAAATTCATAACCTTTTGTAGATAATTTTTCAGTAGTCATACCAATATAGTTAATGGTAGTTTGTAATACTGTTTCATTATTTACACCAGTTTCATACATAGGGAATAAATTGAAACGAATATTTCGTTCAATATCACTAATATAGAAACGTTGCGCGGCTTCTTCAGGAGTAATTTTCTTTAATTCGTCCTTAGCAATTGTATATACACGACCAACGCTATAATTCTCTTTAGCAGCCATTTCTAAGAAACCTTGTTGTGGCTCATATTGAAGTTGGTTAACAGCTTCGATACCAACTAAAGGAATATGATTTTTATGTAATAATTCTAAGGTTTCATCAGTTAAGTTAGGCGCACCAAGAGCTTCTTTGCCAGCAAAAATCATACCAGTAACATGTGGAATTCCTTCAAGACGTTTAAATAGATATTGAAGATCTTCAGACGTTACATTTCTGTAATTTGTAGGTCGAACAATAACATTAAATCCACGATTAGCAACTTCTTGTGCTTGTAACTTGGAAATACCAAGGTTCATTTGTAAATAACTATCTGCAGTGGCACCATATAATTCAAGGACTGGACCAATACTAGTATTAAGTTCTTTTACCTTATCTTTACCTATACGATGATATAAATCCTCGCGAATTTCTTTATAATAGCCTTCTTTACCAGAAACTAAGCCTACATAAAGTGCACCGTGTTTAACGGACGCACCATTGACGCGGACAGAGTCCATTTCTTCGGAGGTTAACACCTTAACTTGACCAGCATCTTTTGCTTTTTCTAAAGTACGATCATAAATAGCAAATGCTGTTACACCAGCATTGCGAAGTGCATCAAAAGCTTCTTGTTGGCTTCGCTTTTCAAAGGCATTTGCTCTTAGAACAGCATCATAATCTACGATATTTTCAATATGATTTTGAGATTTTTCAATCTGATGGCGTTCAAATACTAAGTATAAAGAGGATACAAGACCAACAATGATACATAATATAAGAATCCAAGAGTACTTACTTTTTTGGGTGTTCCGATGATTCACGACAAATCCTTTCTAGTTGAGCACTGGTTTAACTTTAATGTGAATTTCACCATTATCAACTGTCAAGCTTTCTGCTTTTACAGGAATTGGGAAGTTGTTGAAGTTATAGATTTCAGTAGCTTCTAATACATTAGATGTTAAACCTGGGATAGTAGCACCATTAATGGTGAATTTCTTAGGTGAAAATAGTAAAGTATTATCCTTTAATTCTAAATTACCATCTAATTTAACAGAGCCCTTAAATACCATACCTACATTCATATTGCCAGTTAAGCTTATGTTATCTTTGGTAATGTTTACTTGTACATCTTGAATTTCGCTACCCGCTTGAGTGCTTAAGAATTTAGCCAAGTCTTCATTAGAAACAGTACCATCAATACTGGAGCTACCTACACTGACAACATCAATTTCTTGGCTAGCTAATAAAGAAATTGGATTAACAAGAATTTGTGTGGCATCATATTTAAAGTTTGCAAAATTCAATTTACCAAGTTTCACATCATCTAAAGAACCATACACATGATCAGCTTCACCATATAATAGTTTAAATCCAGGTTGAGCCTCAACATTTACAGTTTGAGCAGATGGTTTTAACGAATCATTTAGCTGTTTTTCAATACGAGAACTAATATAAGAAGGTAATAAAAATTGAGTTGCTGCTGCTAAAGCAATAATCAGCACTAATAGGAATAGCAAAAACTTTTTCATAAATATCTCCTAAATTGTTAAATTTGCTTCTTTTTTCAAGAAACCTTCCATAAATTGATCTAAATTACCATCCATAACAGATTGTACATTCCCTGTTTCAACACCTGTACGATGATCCTTAACGAGATTATATGGGTGGAATACGTAGGAGCGAATTTGACTGCCCCATTCAATGGCTTGGTATGTACCACCTATTTTCTCTTTAAGTTCTGCTTGTTTTTCTAATTCTAATTCAAATAATTTTGCTCGTAATAAACGTAGTGCTTGTTCTCTATTTTGCATTTGAGAACGTTGAGTTTGACATTGTACTACGATACCTGTTGGTCTATGCGTCATACGTACAGCAGAATCAGTTTTATTAATATGCTGACCACCAGCACCACTAGCTCGATATGTATCTACCTGTACATCCTTCATATCTATATTAATTTCTACTGTATCATCAATTTCTGGCATTACATCAACAGCAGCAAAGGATGTATGACGACGTGCCGCAGCATCAAATGGTGAAATACGAACAAGACGGTGTACGCCTTTTTCAGATTTCAAATACCCAAAAGCATTTTCACCTTTAATTAAAAATGTAGCAGATTTAGTACCGGCCTCATCACCTGGTTGTTCATCCATCAGTTCAATTGAGAATCCTGCTTTTTCAGCCCAACGTAAGTACATACGAATGAGCATGGAACACCAATCTTGAGCTTCTGTACCACCTGCACCAGCATGGAATGTTAAGATCGCATTATTAGCATCATACTCACCACTAAGCAATAAAAGAACCTCTTGTTTTTCTACAGTTTCTTCTATTTGTTGAACATAACCCTTAATCTCTCCTTCTAAAGAACGATCATCTTCCTCTATTGCCATCTCAAGCATTACATTAGCATCTTCAATATCACTAACAAGTTGTTTATAGCTTTCCACAGCATTCTTTAATTGTGTGGCTTCTTGAGAAATCTCACGAGCTTTATCAGGGTCATCCCAAAATGTAGGATCGCTCATTTGCACATCTAATGTAAAGATTCTATCTTCTTTCTGAGCAATGTTAAAGTGAATCCCTCATTCCATAAATACGTTCTTCTAGATTAGAAATAATCGGTTTTAAATCTTCTAACAATTTATGTTCACCACCTTTAACTTATTAGCTTATTACATCGATAAATTATTACCTTAATAAAATAGAAAAATGGCCGTTGCCCAGAAGGAAATCCCATTGAGCAACGTGCCATTCACAAATCTTAATCTATGTTTTGTGGCTCCAACACATCTTCATGATGGGGTTGTGCACCTTCTAAGTGGTCAACTGGTTCTTCAATTTCTTGAATCAATTGTGCACGAATTTTGTATAACGCCATGATTGTTTCATCTTGAATTGCAGCAATCATGTTTTGGAACATATCAAAGGCTTCAAATTTATATTCCACCAATGGATTTTTTTGGCCATATGCACGAAGACCAATACCTTCACGCAACATATCCATATTATCCAAATGTTCCATCCATTTGTTATCAACAACGCGCAACATAATAGCCTTTTCAAGTTGTCCAAACATAGCATCACCAAGCATATCAACGCGATCTTGATACTCAGCATGAGCAATTTCAAGTAAACGTTCTAACAATTCTTGACGGCTATACTCTTCCATATCTTGAGAGGACATGATCTCTTCTGTTAAGAAATATTGACTTAAATGCTTATAAAGACCTTCATAATCCCATTCTTCTGGATATAATTTTTCATCTGCATAAGCATCTACAGATTCAGTAACAAGTTTATCAATCATTTCATTGATTGTGTCACGTAAGGATTCGTTACGTAAAATACGACGACGTTGTTCGTATAATACTTCACGTTGTTGATTCATAACATCATCATACTCGAGGACATATTTACGAATATTATAGTTATGATCTTCTACTTTCTTTTGAGCACGTTCAATAGATTTAGTAATCAACGAATGCTCAATAGGCTCATCCTCTTCCATGCCTAATTTATCCATGATACCTGTAATATTATCAGCACCAAAGATACGCATTAAATCATCTTCTAAGGATAAGAAGAATTGAGAGGAACCTGGGTCACCTTGACGACCAGCACGACCACGCAACTGATTATCAATACGGCGACTTTCATGACGTTCAGTACCCAAGATGGCCAAACCGCCTAATTCAGGGACACCTTCACCAAGTGTAATATCAGTACCACGACCAGCCATGTTTGTAGCAATTGTTACCATACCCATTTGACCAGCATTTGCAACAATTTCCGCCTCTTTTTCATGGTGTTTAGCATTCAATACATTATGAGGAACCCCTGCACGTAATAACATATCTGAAAGTTCTTCAGATTGTGTAATAGACGTAGTACCAATCAAAAGTGGCTGTCCCACTTTATGACGTTCTACAGCATTACGTACTACAGCACGATATTTAGCGGCCTTTGTTTTAAAGATTTGATCAGGCAAATCTACACGGGCCAATGGTTTATTTGGTGGAATAGGTAATACTTCCAAACCGTAAATATCAATAAATTCTTTTTCCTCTGTTTTAGCTGTACCAGTCATACCAGCAAGCTTATTATACATACGGAAATAGTTTTGGAATGTAATAGAAGCCAATGTTTGGCTTTCACGTTCAACCTTCAAGCCTTCTTTAGCTTCTATTGCTTGATGTAAACCATCAGAATAACGACGACCAAACATCAACCGACCTGTAAACTCATCGACGATAACAACTTCACCATCTTTAACTACATAGTCAGTATCACGATGCATCATAGCATAAGCACGTAGAGATGCACCAAGCAGATGATTTAACTCAATATTTTCAGAATCATATAAGTTTTCAACACCAAGCATTTTTTCGACTTTTGCAATACCAGAATCAGTAGGTGCAATAGTTTTTTGTTTTTCATCAATTGTATAATCTTCATCTTTCACAAGATGAGGAACAATTTTAGCTAACTTATAGTAATTATCAGTGGAACGTTGACCAGGACCAGAAATAATTAGTGGAGTTCTCGCTTCATCGATAAGGATGGAGTCAACTTCATCGACAATTGCATAATTCAATGGACGTTGTACCATTTGTGATACATCAGATACCATGTTATCGCGCAAATAGTCAAAACCAAACTCATTATTCGTACCATATGTAATATCGCATGCATATGCTTCTTTACGTTGGTTAAAATCGAGATTAGCTACAATAAGACCTGTAGAAAGCCCTAAGAAGTTATATAAACGCCCCATTTGTTCGCTATCGCGAGTCGCCAAATAATCATTTACTGTAACAACATGCACCCCATTGCCTGTCAATGCATTTAGATATACTGGTAATGTAGCAACTAATGTTTTACCTTCACCAGTACGCATTTCTGCGATATTACCTCTATGAAGGCAAATACCACCAATCAACTGTACATCAAAATGACGCATGCCTAACACGCGTTTAGACGCTTCACGAACTACGGCAAATGCTTCTGGTAAAATGTCGTCTAACGTTTCCCCTTTTTGCAAACGACGTTTAAACTCATCGGTTTTTGCTACTAAGTTAGCATCACTTAATTTAACATAATTCGGTTCAATTTCATTAATATGATCAGCAATAGCACGCATTTTCTTGATTTCTTTTGCGTTATTATTGCCTAATAGCCTTTGTAAAAAGCTTAACAAACAAATCACTCCTCTATAGGACATCTTACATTATTTTATCTAATTTATTATAACGAAAATGCCTTGAATAGTCAAAGAATTCAAGGCATTTCACGATTATTTATAGGTTTTTATAAAAAAGGTGGATGACTCAAAATGGTCATCCACCTTAGTATAATAATCGGCTGATTAAAAAAGTAGAAAGGAGTTAGGATTATTGTCAGCCGACATTATAAGTTATTGTAATTCTGGCTCGATCAAGCCATAGAATCCATCATGTCTACGATATACTACATTCATTGCTTCTGTTTCAGCATTGAAGAACATAAAGAAGTCATGACCAATAAGATTCATTTGTAAAATAGCTTCTTCTACATCCATAGGACGCACTGCAAAGCGTTTGCGTTTTACAACTTCGATAGCTTCTTCTTCTACAGGAGCCGCTAAAGCTTCTGGATGGAAAGCCTCTTGTTTTTTAAAGCGTTTAGCTAAACGAGTTTTATGTTTATGAATTTGACGTACGATTTTGTCTATTACCAAATCAATAGCAGCATACATATCATCGTTTGTTTCTACACCACGAAGAACAATTTTATTAACGAAGCATGTAAGTTCAACAGTAGATTTATCTTTTACAACGGATAAAACCGCTTGTGCATCTAACTCATCATCGAAGTAACGAGTTAATTTGCTCAATCTCTTTTCGATGTATGCTCTTAAAGCATCTGTCACTTCAATGTTTTTACCTCTGATTGCTACTTTCATAAGTCAACACCCTTTCTAAAAATCATCCACGAGATACGAGTGTGTAGTATTTTTTTTACTTATCTCTCGTGTTATATTTAGTATTTCTACATTCACATATAAAACTCCTCTTTTTTTCAAAAAATTTTTATATTTTTTGTAGAATTATAAATATTACTTTCAGTAGTAGCAAAAAAACTCTGATATCATGCGATATCAGAGTTTTACTATATGTTGCTTTTATGTATTTTTTGGTATGTAATTACGCTTTTACAACGTTAGCAGCTTGAGGGCCACGGTTACCATCAACGATATCAAACTCTACATTTTGACCTTCTGTCAAAGATTTGAAACCTTCGTCTTGGATCGCAGAGTAATGTACGAATACATCGCTACCGTCTTCGCGTTCAATAAAACCATAACCTTTTTCTGCGCTAAACCATTTTACTTTACCTAACATGGTAACATCCTCCTAAAAATATATATATTGTCTTACTGTCTTGCACTACACTTGTATCATAACACAGCATGTATAAAATATCAAACAATAATATTAACACTTTTAATGAATATACAAAGATATCTTATTTGTATCCCACCCTACAAAAATCACATAAAACCCTTTATTTATCAACGTTATAAATATTTGCGAACAGCATATTAATTTATTGCATAATTTTATAATCATAAAATTATATGAATTAAAAATTATTGTCATAAGATATGTATGTATAAAATATTTATATATCACAAATATTTATGGCAATAATCGTATTTCATAGATTAATTAATACCTAGAATGGCTTATTTATAGGGGCTAATTGAATGAATTGAAATCAAGTTATCAAATATATTAATAGATATAAATAGATTCATATATCATAAAATCTAATATGTACAAATTCAGTTAACTTTAAAAATAGTCAAAAAAGGAAGCAAACTCTGTAAACAGAATTTACTTCCTTTTATGTTAGAAATTATTATTATAAAATTTTCGATAAGAACAATTTTGTTCTATCATTTGTTGGTGCATCAAATACTTTTTCAGGAGTATCATCTTCAAGAATTAATCCACCATCTACAAATAATACTCGGTCCGCAACCTCTTTGGCAAAGCCCATTTCGTGAGTAACGATAACCATCGTCATACCTTCTTCGGCTAGAGACTTCATTACATCCAGAACTTCGCGAACCATTTCTGGATCCAATGCAGAGGTAGGCTCATCAAAGAGCATAACCTTTGGTTTCATTGCTAAAGCACGAGCTATAGCAACACGTTGCTTTTGACCACCAGATAAAGAGTCAGGATAAGCATTTGCTTTATCTTTCAAACCTACTCGATCTAATAAAGATTGACCAATTTTTTTAGCCTCATCACTAGATGTTTTGCGGACCTTAGTTTGTGCTAAGGTTAAATTTTCCATTACAGTCATGTGTGGGAAAAGATTAAAGTTTTGGAATACCATGCCTACTTCCGCACGGACTTCATTAAGTTTAGATTTATCTGAAAGATCCATACCATCTACAATGACCTTACCAGATGTAGGCTCTTCTAAGTAATTCATAGTACGCAATACTGTACTTTTACCAGAACCTGATGGACCAATAATAACTACAACTTGACCTTTTTCGATATGTAAATCAATGCCCTTTAATACTTCATTTTTACCAAAGGATTTATGTACATTTTCTAACTTAATCATTTAATGCTATATTTCCTTTCAAGGTAACCAACCAATTGTGAAATTGTTACTGTCATAATAAGGTAGATAACAGCAACTGTCCCCCAGATTTCAAATGATGCATATGTTTTGGCAATGATTAGTTGACCACGGCGTGTCAATTCTTCGAAACCAATTACAGAAACCAATGAGGAGTCTTTCAACATAGCAATAAATTCATTACCCAATGGTGGAATAATTGCTTTGAAAGCTTGCGGCATGATGATATAACGCATAGTTTGGCCCCAAGTCAAACCAAGAGATCGACCCGCTTCCATTTGACCTTTATCAATAGACTGAATGCCAGCACGGAAGATTTCAGATACATAAGCACCAGAGTTAATACTACATGCAGTAACAGCAGCAATAAATGGATCAATACGTTGTCCAGTAATCATTGGCAATGCGAAGTAAATCAAGAAGATTTGTACCAATAGTGGTGTACCACGAATGATATCTACATAGCATTTTGCTAATAATCTAACTACAGTAAATTTAGATAAATTTGCTATGGCTACTAATAGACCGATAAAGAAACCACAGCCTACAGACATGGCTGTAATTTCAACGGTTACAAGTGCACCTTGTAATAAAAGCGGTAAATTATCCGCAATTAACCCCCAATTAAAACTCATGATCTCTCCTATTATTTAAATTCTAATACTACTGGCATATCAGCTGGTGCATCTACATTAAACCATTTTTTATATAATGTATTAAATTCACCATCAGCCTTCATATCGGCGATTGCTTTATTAATTTGTTCTTGCAAGTCTTTGTTGTCTTTATTGATTGCTAAGCCCAAATATTCTTTCGTATTTGGATATGCCATAAATTTAATATGTTGGTCTGGATGTTTAGTACTATAAAATTGAGCTACCGGCAAGTCAATTACAGTTGCATCAGCACCGCCATTTTGTAATTCTAACAAAGCTTCATTACTATGGTCAAACTCTTTTACAGTAGTACCTTCAATTTTATGAGCTAAATCAGCACCAGTTGTACCTAATTGAGCAGCAATCTTTTTACCTTTAAGATCATCAAGGGATGTAATATTGGCACCATCTTTATATACTACAGCAAGTGCATTTTCATAATATGGAGAAGAGAATAACACCTTTTCACTTCTAGCTTTTGTAATAGTCATACCAGATGCTGCTACATCAATATCATGTGTATTTAACGCTGGAATTAAAGCATCAAAGGCAACATTCTTAAGCTCTACATCTTTATTGATACGCTTACCGATGGCACGAATAAGATCAATATCAAAGCCTGTATAGTCTTGAGTTTTTTCATCTTTAAATTCAAATGGAACAAATGTGGCATTAGTACCAACGATTAATTTATTAGAAGTTGTTTGTGTAGAAGTTCCACAACCGCCAATTACAGTACCAGCCATTACTAACATACAACCACCAATGATTAATTTTTTTAACTTCCTATTTAACATCAAATCATCCTCGTTCACTAAACTAACTATTTTTATTACACTAGTATATCACTTAGTATAATTATGTCAACAATTTTGTATAGAAATTTCTTTAATATCAATAAATCACTATATTTGTATTTCATCTTTATACACTTAATGTATAATTATAACATCAATGTATAAAAACTTTCCCATAGATAGTGGTTTTCTATAGATTTTTTAATATACAGATGTATAAAAAGAAAAAAGCACATGAGAAAAGCCTCATGTGCCCGTATACGGCTGACCTGGTCTTTGCCCCCACACTCGCCTGCTGGAAGGTTCGCTCATAAGTCCGAGACTCCCCACTACTACTCCTCTCGGTTTTACCGGCAGGACTTACACCTAAGCCGCACCATGCTCACAACCCCTTGGGTTGCTTATGTGGATCGTTTTGCCTGCGACTGGCATCGACTTTCAACCACAGACCCGTATAGACGTATTATAAAGAATAACATAATTCATGTCTAGATTTACGAAGATATATAATTAAATACAATATATAAAACTTGTATCTTTGTCGAACATATTAACGTTTATTTCTCATTGAAATGAGAATAAAATTTGCAACCCCTTTTTTCCGATGTATAGAAAATTGTAATAGAAAACCTAAAATATTCTTCATATTATTTTAATATTTATAAAATTAATATTTCAAGGTACTATATTTAGTGCATTCCTAAAATGTCAATTATTTTTAGTATGCTAAATATGAATACAACATGTATAACAGAACATACGTATCATACACAAAATATTATTTATGGTGTATAATTTGTATACTATTAAATAAGAACGGCCTAAAGTTGTACGATATGAACATAAGTACGAGGGGTTGTACCATATGTTCTACATGTTAGTTAAAGGGGTTTATTATGTTTATGTTATCATTAATGCAACCATCAGGGTTGTACGAACTGGAGAAGGACAGTTTAGAAGCCATTAGTGCTCAGCTCTTACAAATGATACAAATGAAGAGCTATCATCTCTATACTCATTCTATCCAAGTTTCAAACTATGCAGTTAGTATTGCTGCTAAAATGGGCTTACCATTAAATGAAATTGAGCAAATTCGTCACGCAGCTTTACTGCATGATGTAGGGCTTTTAATGGTACCTAATACATTAATTCAAAAATCTCCATATTTGAATAAACAAGAAATGTCCAAATATAAGCAACATGCTGCAAGTGGTGCCAATATGATTGAAAACTACCCTTGCTGCCAACAAATCTTGCCTTATATTCGTTACCACCATGAAAAATGGGATGGCTCTGGTTATCCAAAACATTTACGAGGTGCTAACATTCCATTAGGAGCTCGAATCATTGCTGTTGCCGATTACTATGATACAACAGTAAATCCATCTACAGAGTTTTGGGCAAAAACTAAAGCTAAAGCAAAAGAAGAACTCTTTAGTGCATCCGGTTCCCTTTTTGATCCAGATGTAGTAAAAGCATTTATCGATGTTCTTGGTTAGTCTCATGATTAAGCGTTCACCATAAGGTGAACGCTTTTTTATATACTTAAAAACTACCACTAGCTAATGTTAATGCATCAATTTTACTGGGTTTATATGCTCTAATGACCTTTGCTACGGCTTCAATCGTAGCCCCTGTAGTATATATATCATCTACTATAAGTATTGTTTTATCCTTTAATTCAATATCTTTATAGTTAGCACCAATGACAAAGGCTTCCTCAATATTTTGATGTCGTTCCTTATTCGTTAACGCCCACATATCATTAGAAGTATCAAATTTGTATAAACAGTCTAACCAAGCAAAATGTTTATTATCTATATTTTGTAAAGATTTAGCCCAGTTGATAAAAAATAAATCAACTTGGTTATATCCTCTCTTAGCTTTTTTCCTTTCGCTAGACGGAACAGGAATAATATAATCATAAATAACAGAGCACTTACTATTAACAATATGAAACTCATCATATTTCATGTAAAGGTTGTACGATGCTAAAAAAGGAGCAACCCCTTTGGACTGCTCCTTTTTTTCGTTGAATTTTACATCGTAAATCATAGACTTTAGACCACCACGGTATTCAGCTAATACACATACATCCTCTACATAATGTAGAAATTTATTTGGTACATGACGAATATGCAGTAGATCAGTAAAACAAGATTCACACCAATCCCCTTGTGTTGCTACAGAGGCTCCACAGTGTGGGCATACAGGTGGAAACAGGAAATCCCAAAGACTCATTACGAATCACATCTCCCTTGTAGTCGTTCTTTAAACAATGTATATCGTTCATCACCGTTTACAGTACGGACAGCACGTTCTATAGCGCTCGTTGTACCAACGATAATAACCTTCCGTTTAGCTCGTGTAACAGCAGTGTACAACAAATTACGTTGCAACATACCACCATAACGTGGAACAAATGGAATGATAACTACACCATACTCGCTACCTTGGCTCTTATGAACCGTAATAGCATAAGCTGGCATAATCATATGTGCTTCGTCGATAGGTAGACGAACCTCTTTATGGATAAATCGGATACAAATATCGGTCCGTGTAATAGCATATATAATCCCAATCTCACCATTAAAGACTTCTAACTCATAATCATTGAGGATTTGGATAACTTTATCCCCTACACGGTATGTAATACCATTAACGCGTGCTTCTCCTTTAAAACTATCTGGAGGATTAACTGCTTGTTGTACATACTGAGAAATGAGCGTACTTCCAGCTTCACCACGTCGCATAGGAGAAATAATTTGAATATCTAATTCATCCTCAATATGCTCCTGTTCTCGCTTATATACATCTATGATAGCTTTCATCATCATATCGTAAGACTTAACAGGTATAAAGGAAAACTCTTCACTTAGACTATCAAGTTTTGGCATTTCACCACGGTTAATAGCATAGGCGCTTTCTACAATAGTGTTACCAGAATTTTGTCGATAAATCTGGTTAAGTCGCGTATAAGGCACACAGTCACTATCGAGCAAATCTTTTAATACAAAGCCTGCTCCAATAGGCGGTAATTGATCTACGTCACCTACGATAATAACATGAGCGTCCTTTGGAATAGCTGCCATTAACGAATAGAATAAACGTACATTGAGCATAGATGCTTCATCAATGATGATAACATCTATATCTAAAGGATCATCTTCATTCTTAGTAAAATCATAAGAATCACTGCCCTGAACAGGTACTAATAAGCGATGTATCGTAGTTGCTTCAAACTCGGTAGCCTCTGTAAGTCGTTTCGCAGCACGACCCGTAGGGGCGCATAGAATAATGCGTCCCAAGCCACCAAGTTGAAATCCTTTTACTAGGGCTTTTATAATCGTCGTTTTACCCGTACCAGGGCCACCAGTAATAAGAGAAAACTTTTCAAAGAAGGATAACTGGATAGCCTCTTTTTGGGCATCCCCAAAAGTAATATAGTTATCTTGTTCAAATTTCTCTATAAAACTTGGAATATCTAGGGAAATTGGATCTGCCTCTAATAAGAAATCCTTTGTATAATGAACGCTTTCTACTTCAGACACGTACATTTCTGGAGGGTAAATATATAAAATGTCTTCATAATAAGTACTATATAAAGCACCCTGCTCTAAAAGACTTTCAATAAAGTTAGCAATATCATCTACATCAGTTTGTAATAGATCATCTAAACGACCAATAAGTTGATCAACAGGCAAACATGTATGCCCTTGGTTATCCAAACTGCGCAAAATCCATTCTAAACCTGCTTCTAAACGGCGAGAGTCACTACCTGTAATACCCAAGTGTTCTGCTAGCGTATCAGCGGTACCAAAGAGCATGTCTGGAGCCACACGTAACAAGGTATACGGATTATCCTCTATAACAGCTACCGACTGAACACCATAATAAGTATATACAGTTCGACTCCATTTAGATGAAATATGATGACTTTCAAAAAAGTGATTTAAATCGGACAAAATGCCTTCACCAAGTAACGTATTAAATAGTTCATCCTTAACACTTTTTCGAAGACCAGGAACATCCTTAATTTCTTCAGGACGTTCCTGTCGTAAAATTTCTAATATACGAATACCAAAATAATCAAGTATCTTTTCTACGGACTTTTCACCAAAACCTTTAATCCCTAAGTTCAATAAGTAGGTCTTTGCAACACCCATATTGTCAGGTTTTAACTTCTCTACACTAGTAGCATCAAATTGTCGACCATATTTTTCATGTTCTACATAACGGCCGCGAACTTCGATATCTTCTCCCTCTTTAGGAGACTCAAATTTACCAGTACAAGTAATGTATTCCTCATTATAATCCTTAAGGACAAACACGCAATACGTACGTTGTGTATTCTCATATATAGTTCGGTATACAAATCCTCGTATAGCGTCCATTATTTCTCCGTATTAGGTAGGGCTTCAATAATTTCTTGTACCGCATCGGTAATGCTACCTTCATTGCCAATCTTGATATGAGCCACTTCTTCGTATAAAGGGTATCGTTCTTCATATACATTAAAGATATACTCGATACTTTCTTTTACAAGTGGACGAATTTCAAGATCCAAATCATCTAGTATATGATTTACATCGCGGTTAACAAATACAACAAGACCATTATTGCGCATTAACTTTACTGTTTTGTCATAGGTAACAGTACCACCACCGGTAGCAATAACAGATGGCTTATTATGAATTAGTTCTTTAATTGTACTGTATTCATACTCGCTGAAAGCATCTTTACCATCATAAATATAAATATTTTGTACAGATTTCCCTACTTTATCTTGAATTGTTTGATCTAAGTCGTAAAAGTCTCGGCCCAATTCTTTGGCTAACATTTTACCAACTGTAGTCTTACCAGCTCCTGGCATACCGATGAGAAAAATATGCTTATGCATATGCTCTTTTAAAAACTCATTGCTCATAGAAACAACAGTCTTTATATAATTTTCAACATACGGTGATAACGTTTTATCTTTGCAATTTGCAGTATGCAATGCAACAATACTTTCATCACGCGCTTCATCTACTAAAGGTAAATGATGTTCATCTTTATATTTACCAATTTCTTTGATTAAAGATAGTCTTTTTTCAAATTCAGCGACTAATACAGCATCAATGCTATCTATTTGTTTACGAGCTTCTTTAATATCCATGAGAACCCCCTTATTATGCATTAGCCAAAATAGCTAAAGCCTGTTCTTCATCCACCTTCATTTGATCAATAAGATCTTGTAAGTTGTTAAATTTAACTTCTCCTCTAATATATGAAATAAATTGTACAAGGACTGTTTTTCCATATATATCTTGGTCAAAGTTAAACAAGTGTACTTCGCATCTATGGTACTGATTTTTAAATGTAGGATTATCCCCAATATTACCTACCCCATCATACCAAATGCCATCGATACACACGCGATTAGCGTACACTCCATCTGGAGGTGTAGCCATTTCATTAGGAAGTAATAAATTTAATGTAGGAAACCCTAGTGTACGTCCTCGTTGATCACCTTTAATAACAGTCCCTTTAAATTGAAATGGTCTTCCTAGCCAATGAGTAGCATCTTCTAAACGCCCTTCTCGAATCGCTTTTCTAATTTCAGTACTTGAAATAGGTGTAGTAAGACCATCACAAGGCAATAAAGGCTGTACTAGGACTTGTATATGCTTATCTGCCAATGCTTGTTTCATATATGTAGGATTACCTAATCCTTTTGCACCGAATGTAAAATTCTCACCTATTACGATGGCTTGAACATTCATATCCGTACAAAGAGCATCTAAAAATTCATCAGCACTCATTTGCAGTAGTTCTTCATTCATAGGTAATCGCAAAATATAATCTACATTCAAATCATCAAGAACGTTATCCATAACCTCTTCTTGAATAACTCGCTTAGGAACACGTTCTGGATGTAGAATTGTCAACGGATGATGTTCAAAGGTAATGATAATGCTAACACCATTAACTGATGCAGCTTCTTCAACAGCCTTCCGTATAACTCGTTGATGACCTCGATGAATGCCGTCAAAGGTACCTAGGGCATATACTTTTGTATCTTTGATTTGACGTAGTTCATCAAACGAATGTAATTGCTTCATACTTATCCTTCAATAAAAATATTTTTTTCCACCTTTAATGTGTGGTTTGTTCGTTTCATAATACCAATGAATCCATGAGGACCATAGGCTCTATAATAATGATCTGGTTCGGTATGGGAAAATTCACTATCAATAGATAATTGTTTGCCTTGAACCATCATCTTTAATTGTACACTATTTACCGTTACTTTTGAAAGATGAGATACCGCCGTATCCGTTGGTAGCAATAGGCTTTCACCATGAATCATCAGTTCCTCAGCCATTTTTGCATAACCAATATCAAAGGGCCCTACTTGAGTACGCGCCAAAGATGTCATCGTTCCTGGTATACCTAATGAAACACATATATCACGTAATAATGAACGAATATAAGTGCCTCCAGAGCATGTTACACGAACTGTAAAATATGGAAAGCCATACGCTACAAGCTCAATATTTTTTATATGAATTTTCCGTAATGGCAATTCTACAGGAATACCTTTACGGGCATATTCATAAGCACGAATACCATTTACTTTAATAGCGGAATATTTTGATGGTTTCTGATTTTGAACTCCAGAGAACGTATTCAATGTATTGACTAATTCTTCAAAAGTTGGTTTTACTATAGCATCAGCAAGTTCTGAACTTTGAGTCGATTCATTTAATAGAACGCCATCTCGCAATACCATGTCATTATCAGGCAATACGGGTTGACCTGAACTATCTTCAGTATCTGTAAAAGTCCCGAATTTACATTCTGCCACATAGGTTTTATCAAAACCATCAGTGTATTCAATAAGTCGCGTAGCCTTACCAAGAAATACTGGCAATACACCATATGCCATAGGATCTAAAGTACCACTATGTCCTATGCGCTTCTCTTTTAAAATGCGGCGACAAATGGCAACAGCATCATGGCTTGTTATTCCAGGAGGTTTTAAAAATGGTAAAACGCCATCCATTATTTAATCACCTCAATAAGAGCTTGTTTTGCTTCCTGTAATGGTAAATTAATGGTACAACCGGAAGCTCGAATATGTCCGCCACCGCCAAAATTACTAGCTATAGCATTCACGTCGGTTCCTTTAGAACGCAAGCTTACTCGCGTTCTATCATCAGCTTCAGCTTTTAATAAAATAGCTATATCAACAGTATCGACGTTTCTAATAATATCTACAAAACCATCCGTATCATCCCCAAGAATTGTCATGGCTTCACGATTCAACTCGATTGTAGCCACTGTGTTATTCTTGTAAAACTCGATAGTTTGCATAACTTGTTTTGTTAATTCAAGACGACTGGCAGACACAGCTTCAATCGTTTCAGAAATAACATTAGGTCTAGCACCAGCTGCTACACATTTTGCAGCCATTTCTAAAGTATTGGCTGTGGTATTACTAAACTTAAAGAAACCACAGTCTGTAGCAATAGCCATATATAATGCAGTGCCCATAGACTCAGTGATAGGCCAATTCCATTTTGTACATAAATCGGTAATAATTTCACCAGTGGCAGCAAAATTAGGCTTTAAATATAGATAATCAGCAAACTCCGTATTAGAAATATGGTGGTCTATATTAAAAATAGGTGCACTCCATAGTGCACCTACTTTGCCAATTCGCTCATACGTGCTAGCATCCAATACCATTAGCATATCAATATCAACAGGATTTGTTTCAAAATACGCTACATCATGGATGTGGTCCGTATATTGTAAGAATGAGTACTTCTCAGGAACTACATCATCCACTACCATATATACAGTTTTACCTTGCCCTACAAGGGCTTCGTAAAAGGCCACCATGGACCCGATAGCATCACCATCAGGTCTAACATGGACGGTTAGCATAATAGAATTAGCTTCACACAGAGCCACATGTAATTGATTAATAGTAATCTTACTCATGTCCTCTATCCTTTGTGTTAATTTTTTTCTTCGTCCTTTTTGATTTCATTCAAAAGGGATTCAATATGCATGCTATAGTCTAAAGACGTATCCTTATCAAATGTGATAGAAGGAATATGGCGCAACTTAAGTACTTTACCAAGCTCAGTACGAATATGGCCTGCTGCATGCTTTAAAGCAATAAGAGTATCTTCTTTTTCCTTATCGGAACCAAACAAGGAAACGTAAATTGTAGCCTCACGTAAATCACCGGTTACATGAACATCGGTAATAGTAGTAAAGCCGATTCGAGGATCTTTCAATCCACGCATCAACATTTGACTTACCTCTTGTTTGATGAATTCTTGTAATTTTCTGACACGAACGTCACTCATATAAACCTCCTATAGTTGAGGTGCAATTTCTTCCATCAAGTACGCTTCAATTACGTCGCCTTCCTTGATGTCGCGGTAACCTTCTAAGGAGATACCACATTCAAAGGATGTTTTAACTTCTTTTACTTCGTCTTTGAATCGACGTAAAGAGTCAACCTTACCTTCAAATACAACAATACCATCACGGATCAAACGTACTTCAGAATCGTTAGTAATACGACCTTCTGTTACATAAGAACCGGCAACGATAGCTTTAGGTGTAGAGATAACTTGACGCACCTCTGCACGACCAACGACAACCTCTTTGAATTGAGGAGCCAACATACCACGCATCGCAGACTCAACGTCATTGATAGCATCGTAGATTACGCGATATGTACGAAGGTCAACTTTTTCATTTTCTGCAGCGCGACGTACATTAGCATCAGGACGTACATTGAAGCCCATAACGATTGCATTAGATGCGGAAGCCAACATGATATCGGATTCATTAATAGCACCTACTGCAGCATGAACGATAACAATACGAACTTCAGGGTTTTTAATACCTTCTAAAGATTGACGCAATGCTTCTACAGAACCTTGAACATCTGCTTTAATGATGATGTTAAGGTCTTTTAACTCACCTTGTTGAATTTGGTTAAAGATATCATCCAATGTAACTTTGTGAGTAGCTTGCAATTCTTGAACGCGTTGTTTAGCAATACGTTTTTCTGCGATTGCACGTGCTTCGTTATCATCCATACCATTGATGATTTCACCAGCTTGTGGAACTTCTGAGAAGCCCAAGATTTCAACTGGCATAGAAGGACGAGCTACTTTTACCTTTTCACCGCGTTCATTTGTCATGGCGCGTACTTTACCATAAGCAGTACCAGCAAGTACAGTATCACCTACACGAAGGGAACCTTTTTGTACTAATACGGTACATACAGCACCACGACCTTTATCAAGTTGAGCCTCGATAACTACGCCGTAAGCTTTACGGTTAGGGTTCGCTTTTAATTCCATAACTTCTGCTACGAGCAAGATATTTTCGAGCAAGTCGTCGATACCTTGTTTTTGTTTCGCAGAAACTGGAACCATGATTACATCGCCGCCCCATTCTTCTGGTAAAAGGCCATGTTCAGACAATTGTTGTTTAACATGGTCTGGGTTAGCACCTGGTTTATCCATTTTGTTGATAGCAACAATAATAGGTACATCTGCAGATTTAGCATGGTTTATGGCTTCAATAGTTTGCGGCATTACACCATCATCAGCAGCTACAACGAGAACTGCGATATCTGTAGATTTAGCACCGCGAAGACGCATAGCTGTAAACGCTTCATGGCCAGGAGTATCAAGGAATGTAATTTTATTGTCGTTATAACGAACTTGGTAAGCACCGATATGTTGAGTAATACCACCTGCTTCGCCAGCTGTTACATTAGTTTGACGAATTACGTCCAACAAGGATGTTTTACCATGGTCAACGTGACCCATGATAGTAACAACTGGAGGACGAGGTTTTAATGTTTCTGGTGCATCTTCGATTTCGATGATATCAGTAGGATCTTCTTCAGGTTCTACTTCTGTTACAGTTACACCAAATTCTTCAGCTACGATTGTAGCAGTATCAACGTCAACCTCTTGGTTAATGCTAGCCATAACACCTAGAAGCATCAACTTTTTGATGATTTCAGATACTTCGCGGCCCATTTTTTCAGCTAATTCTTTAACTGTTAAAGGACCGGATAATTCGATTTCCGTAGCAATCGCTGCTTCAGCCTTACGTTCAGCCTCAGCTTTTTGTTGTAAGTACTGTTCATTACGATGTTTTACGCGATTCTTTTTCTTTTGCATAGATGTAGATAACAAGGATTGAGGACGGTTATTACCGCCTTTTTTATTTTTCTTGTTACGACGATCATTGTTATTAGAATTGCGGTTATCATTGTTTCGATTGTCGTTATTGCGATTATCATTATTACGTGCATCATTAGGACGACCATTGTTATTGCGGTTGTCATTATTGCGGTTATTATTGTTAGGGCGGTTGTTAGCGCGGTCACCAGATTGTTGGTTACCTTCGGATTTACGTGTAGGTTCAGAGATTTGTACATGACGTACATTGCCCTTTTTATGGTCATTTTGTTTAGATTGATCGTCTTGTTTTTGACCACCTTGTTTACGATTATCCTTTTTCTGTTCGTTAGAACGATTTGGATTTTGTTGTTTATGTGGCGCAGCTTCTTGTTTATGAGCTGCAGTTGGAGCAGATTTTTGTTCTACTTTTTGTTCTGTTTTTTGTGCTACTTTAGGTGCTTCAGATTTCTTACTCAATTGTTTTTTTACAATTTCATAACCGGAATCATCTACAGAATTAACTGCTTTCGTAACATTTACATTATGTTGTTGCAAAATAGAAATAACCTGCTTACTTTCTACGCCGAACTCTTTGGCGATTTCATGGACGCGCTTTTTGGACATCTACATACCCCCTTATTATCGATCAATCTCTTTTACTATTGCCTTTGCAAATCCATCATCTAGTACGGCGACTACTACCCTAACTTCTTTACCAATAGCTGTTCCTAACACCTCTTTATTGGCAATACTATGAAGTGGAATCTGATGTGTTTCTGCTAATTGAGTATATTTCTTTTCATTGTTGGCTGCACAGTCACCAGCGAGAAGCACCAATTTTGGTTCCTTTCTCTTTATAGCCTTTTCTACGATAAAATCACCAGAAATAACCTTACCTGCTCGTTGTGCTAAACCTAAGAGATTCAAAATTTTATCTTCATTCATGTATATCAGTGATTACTCATGCTCTTGTAAATCACGTTGTAACGCTTCGTATATTTCTTTCGATACACTATGCTTTAATGATCGTTCTAATCGTTTTGCCTTATAGGCTTGTTCAAAGCACGACATGGATTCACATAGATAGGCTCCACGTCCTGGTGCTTTACCAGTGCGATCAATACTGATGTTACCGTCTGGGCTCAAGGCTACGCGAATCAATTCACGTTTTACCTTTGGCTCACCACATCCTACACAGGTGCGCATAGGTTGGGATTTCGGTTTCATGACTATTCTCCATCCTCAGCATTGCCAAAACCCGCAAAAGGTTCTTCAGCTGCTTGAGTTTCACTCTTAATATCGATTTTCCAGTTAGTTAATTTGGCTGCTAATCGAGCATTTTGACCAGCTTTACCAATTGCTAAGGATAATTGATAATCAGGAACTACAACGTAAGAGGATTTTTCTTCTTCACTTACATCAACAGATACAACCTTTGCTGGACTCAAAGAGTTTGCGATATAAATTGCTGGATCTTCATCCCATTTAACGATATCAATCTTTTCATCATGTAACTCATCAACGATATGTTGTACACGTTGACCTTTAGGACCTACACAAGCACCTACTGGGTCAACATTTTCATCGCGGCTATAAACAGCAATCTTAGAACGCATACCTGGCTCACGAGCTACGGATTTAAGCTCTACCACACCTTCATAAATTTCTGGTACCTCTAACTCAAAGAGGCGTTTTAATAAACCAGGATGTGTGCGGGAAATCATGATTTGAGGCCCTTTCGTAGTTTTCTTAACCTCTACGATATAGCATTTAATACGATCTCCTTCGCGATATGTTTCTGTAGCAATTTGCTCAGTAGGAGGCAAGATTGCTTCTGTTTTACCTAAATCGATAAATACATTTTTACCTTCAACACGTGTAATAACGCCAGTAATAATATCGCCTTCACGGCTATAGTATTCTTCGTATACTACGCTGCGTTCAGCCTCTTTCAAACGTTGAATAAGCATTTGTTTTGCAGTATGGGCAGCACTACGGCCAAAGTTAGCTGGAGTAACATCTACTTCTACTACGTCGCCAATTTCAAAACGTTTGTCAATTTTGCGCGCTTCTAACAAGCTAATTTCTGTTTCTGGCAATTCCACAGTTTCTACTACTTGTTTTTTAGCCATTACTTTGTAAACGCCTGTTTCACGGTCAATCACAACGTACGCATCTGGATTAGATGTTGGTTCTTTGCGATATGCTTGCAACAATGCAGCCTCTAAGGATTCAAAAATAACCTCAGGAGCAAAACCTTTTTGCTTTGTAAGCACCATTACCGCTTGAATTAATTCTTGACTCACTCGTATGCCTCCATATATTAAAAATCAAGATGTAATCGAATTTGTGCAATGGCAGACCGTTCGAATGTCATGCTTTCACCATTGATAGTAAAATCGATAGTTGTGTCTGTAAAACCTTCTAATGCACCAGTAAATTGTTTACTGCCATTAATCGGTTTAAATAGTTGGATATCAACATCACGACCATTATAGCGAACCAAATCCTTATCCTTCTTAAGAACTCGATCTAGGCCTGGAGAAGATACTTCCAATAAATAGTTTTCCGTAATTGGATCTTTTTCGTCGAGCACAGCACTTAGTTTTTCGCTAACCAACTGACAGTCATCCAAATCTACACCACCTGGCTTGTCGAGATAGACACGTAAATACCAATCGCGTTCACGAACGTAATCTACATCAACTAGTTCCATTTCGGTGCCGGCTATAATACCTTCAACTACAGAGGATACAAATTCCTCTACTGCTTCTCTCTTCATAGCCATCGCCTCCTTCATTACTACATCTTGTATATATCTCTTGATTTCAAACACCTTAAAATTAGGCTAATCATAAATGAAAGAGTGGACATAAGCCCACTCTTTTAAAAGATTTATATAAAAGTCATATATAGTATATCACATTTACTGTGTATATACAAATTCTACGCTTTCTTATGGGCTTTAACCAAACATTCCCACTTAGATTATTTCATATAATATAAAATAACTCAAAAAATAGCATAGTCACACTTTACAATTATTAGTCAACCCGATCATTTAATCCTATTAATATAGGTCCTAGATGCTCACGAAGAACAGCTGTTAAATCAACTAAATTTTTAGCATCTAAATGATGGTCTATTTCAGGATAGTTTTTATAGCGAAGCTCTGCAAAGTACTCATCACGTAATTCGTTATAATATAGCAATAATCCAGTACATTCATCCATCTTACGATATTCACCGATAATAAAAGAACCATTAATCATCCGAATTCCGTGAGATGGATCAACATCACATATAAAACCTTCCAATTCTTTAGGCATGACCTCGGAAAAATCCCATTCAGGTATGCCTCGGCGACGGTATGTAAAAGTAAAGTTATTTGCTGGCTCGATTAACATATTAGTTAAACCTTTGACACAGCGATCTTGTAACCCCTTCCAGAACGATTCTAAATCAGCACGCACAAAGGAAATATCCACAAAGGAAAAGAGTGGCATTTCAATATGAACCGTATAGTCCTCTACCTCTTTATCATATAAGGCAGACCATCGCCACCCTAGATCATTTTGATAATGGAAAATAGGTACCTTTAATACCTCTTCACCTGCTGTAATGCGTTCAAGTAGCGCAGTGTAATCAGATTCATTGGATACTACTAAGGTAAATCCCACAATCTGCTGAGGCAACCATGAATAATCTAATGCTTTACAAGCTTCAATAATCGTTTCCATATAATGCCTCATATTTCTGTTGATACTGTAAAACAGCTTTTACATAGCTACGTGTTTCTGGAAATGGTATAGTATCAACCATGCCATTCCATTTATTCTCATTGAGCCAGGATTCAACATGGCCGCGTCCCGCATTATACGCAGCTAACGCCTGCACCTCATCGCCATTAAATTCTTTTAACAAATGGCCTAGATACCATGTTCCTAACTCAATATTTGTTTCAGGCTCTTTTAGCTGACGATCTGTATAATTACCATGACCAACTTGTTGAGCAACCCAACGCGCTGTATCTGGCATGAGTTGCATCAATCCAAGAGCACCTGTTTCAGACTCAGCAGTATTCTTATATTTACTTTCAGCTAAGATAACACTAGCTACCAAGGACGGTGGAACCTGTTCCTTCTCAGCTGCAGCCATCACTACATCTCTATAGTTAAAGGGGTACGCCACTTGACGCGCTAAAGGATCATCTAAATGAGCAAAATAAAACCACCCAAGTACGACGCACGATAACGCCGTTGCCGTTGCACGTTTCATAAATCCCCCTTTCTACATATAACTACTATGACATTTACCATAATCTAGCTATAACCAAATGCTAGGATACTATAATACTAAATTTCATGGGCTTATTATACCATTTAATACTATTTTTTATATACCAATTTTGACACATCTATTGTTATTATTGAGGTTTTTGTAAAAGCAGCTCTAGACGCTCACTCCAAATTGTATCTAATTTTGCGGTCAAAGCCTGAGGTGTACCATTATTATCAATGATTACATCTGCATAGGCACGTTTATCATCAAGCCGCATTTGACTATTAATGCGAGCCAAAGCATCCTCTCTGGTATATCCATTGCGACTCATTAAGCGATCTATCTGAGTAGGCTCGTTTACATAAACAAGCCAAACCTCATCCATCATGGTATACCATTCCCCCTCTATGAGTAATGGAATATCATAGATTAAAATCGGTGTATTAACCGATTCATATTGAGATGTTAGTTCCAAAATACGATTGCGAATATGTGTTTTTAAACAGCCATTTAACAATTGTCGTTTTTCTTCATTGTGAAAGACAATAGCGCCCAATGCTTCACGATTTAATGTACCATCATCATGCAGTACATTAGAACCAAAGGCATCTACAATTGCTTCTAAACCTTCAGTACCGGGCTCTACTACCTCACGAGCGACGATATCTGCATCGATATAAGGTATCCCTTTGTCCTTAAAATAGGTAAGGACTGTACTCTTGCCCGATGCAATACCACCAGTTAATCCTATTTTAAACATATATGCCTTCTATTTTTAATAAACTAATATAAAAAACTATTATTTAACTAACGCCCAATTTTCCGCATGATGTACATCTACAATAAGAGGTACTTGTAACTCCACAACAGATTGCATAGTCGTACGTAATAATTCTTCTACTGCTTCTAATTCAGAATTGACCACTTCTAATACAAGTTCGTCATGTACCTGTAATAAAAGACGAGATGTAAAGTTTCCATCTTCTAGCTTTTTCTCGACTTGGTTCATAGCCAACTTGATAATATCAGCAGCTGTGCCTTGAATTGGTGTATTCATTGCCGTACGTTCTGCAAAGGAGCGACGGTTAAAGTTACGGCTGTTAATATCAGGCAATTCACGTTGACGGCCGAACATAGTACGAACCTTACCAGTTTCATGAGCTTCTTGAACCATGCGATCCATATACTCTTTAACCTTCGGATAACGGCTAAAGTATAAATCAATATAGTTTTTAGCTTCACCCCGTGTAATACCGAGGTCACGAGACAAGCCAAAATCAGAAATACCGTAAATGATACCGAAGTTAATCGCCTTCGCATGGGAACGCTCTTCACTCGTAACATCCTCTTGAGATTTTCCTAGTACCTCCGCAGCAGTAAAACGGTGAATATCCTTGCCGTCAACGAAGGCTTTAATTAAAGCCTCATCGCCAGACAAGTGAGCTAAGATACGCAACTCAATTTGAGAGTAATCGGCACTGACCAAAGTATCGTACCCTGCACCTGGATAGAATAAGGCACGAATTTCTCTACCCTTTTCAGTACGGACAGGAATATTTTGTAAGTTAGGGTCAGAAGAGCTAAGACGTCCTGTTGCGGTAACCATTTGATTAAAGGTCGTATGAATACGCTTAGTCTTATCATTAATAAGAACCGCCAAGCCTTCACAATAGGTAGATACTAATTTTGCTACTGAACGGTATGCCAAGATTTTCTCTACAATCGGACTTTCATGACGAAGCATATCAAGTACTTCTGCATCAGTAGAATAGCCAGTCTTAGTTTTCTTAATGATTGGTAAGTTCATCTTTTCAAACAAGATAACACCCAATTGTTTAGGCGAGTTAATGTTGAAAGTTTCCCCTGCGATATCGTAAATCTCTTGCTGTACTTGTGCTAGTTCCTCTTTAAAACGAGCCGTAGTTTCAGCTAATTTTTCTGTATCAATATAAATGCCATTTTTCTCCATTACTACTAAAGTATGAATCAATGGCAACTCAATTGTTTCATATAGAGACCAAAGCTCTTCACGGCGTGCAGATTCACAAGCTACTTCGTTCATAGCGAGTAAAGCTTTTACCATAGATACGCATTCTACATCTACACTACCACTAGCAATGCTTGGCACGGAGAAACGTTCCGTTAAATATAGATAACCATAGTTAGTACGCGTAGGATCTAACAAGTACGCAAGAAGAGACATATCATGGACACGAGCAGTTTTATCATCGTTAAATAAAGAAATCTCGGCTGGTGCATCTTCACCAAAGGCTTCAATAATCTCTTTAGTTTGAGTAGTAACGAAAGCATTTGCCCCTTGTAAAACCGCTAATACAGCTTTAGTATCATCTGTTTTTACAATAGTATCACCATTAGATAAATACACATTCGTTACTGTTCTAAATGGGGTTTTACCATCTAGCACAACATGTATTGCCACCGTTTTATCTGTATAGAAATCAGAGGTTAAAGCCTTAGCATCTGCTAAATCATCTAGAGAAATTTCCTCTTGTGGAGCAAATAAAGAACCAGGATCACCAAAATCAGCTTCCTCTCCGCCCATTACTTGTACGATACGAGGCGTTAATTTAGTAAATCCCAAGGTTTCGAATAAAGGCTGTACCTCAGAGGTATGGAAATTTTGTACAAAATCTTCAACCTTGTAAGATAAGTCCATATCTGTCTTAATGGTTGCCAATTCACGAGATAAAAATGCTAAGTCTTTATTTTCTACGAGTCGCTCTTTTAATTTCTTACCGGAAATATCTTCGATATGGTCATATACGGACTCAAGATCACCGTATTCTGTAATCAATTTAAGAGCCGTTTTTTCTCCTACACCTGGTACACCTGGAATATTATCAGAGGAATCACCCATAAGGGCTTTCATTTCGATAACCTTATCAGGACCATAGCCATAGAGTTCTTCCATGTTATCAAGAGTAACCTCTAACATATCAGAAATACCTTTTTTAGTTAAGAACACGTGACTATGCTCTGTAACGAGCTGGAGATTATCGCGGTCACCAGTAATAATTTGAACAGCCATCTCTGATGTACCAAATTTCTTACTTAAAGATCCTAGAATATCGTCCCCTTCAAAGCCTTCTTCTTCAATAACACAAATACCTAAAGCTTTTAATACATCTTGAATAAGACTAAACTGTGGACGTAAATCCTCTGGTGCATCTGGACGATTGCCTTTATATTCGCTGTACATTTCAGTACGGAAAGTCTGACGACCTTTATCAAAAGCTACTGCAATATAATCAGGATTAATTTCTTCATACAATTTGATGAGCATTGTTAAAAAACCATACACTGCATTCGTTGGAGTCCCCAAAGCAGACTTCAACGGTGGTAATGCAAAAAAAGCACGGAATAACAAACTACTGCCATCTATAATCATTAATTTTTTCATAATACACCTCGCTTAATTCTATCCTTTATTATAACATAAGGGAGCTAAGTAACTTTTAAAATCAAAATAAATAACTAATTACAACACTAGCAAATATATTAATAATCTTGATTTCATAAAACAGACTTATATGCTATAGTTAAATAACAATAGAAAATGTTTTATACTTCATATTAACAAGGAAAATATTGGGCTGAAAAGTCCTTGCGTATCAATATGTGGTATGATATAATCATTCAGGTATAAGAAACGATTTTTAAGGAGGTGACTCAATTGCCAAACATTAAATCCAGTATTAGAAGCGTAAAAACGGATGCTGAACGTCGTGCGAAAAACGCCGCTGTAAAATCTCAAATCCGTACAGCAAGTCGTAAAACCGTAGAAGCTGTTCAAGCAGGCGCAGTAGAAGAAGCAAAACAAGCACTTGTTCATGCTACTAGCGTAATTGATAAAGCAGCCTCCAAAGGTGTACTTCATAAAAACACTGCAGCTCGCAAAAAATCCAACCTTGCAGCTAAAGTAAACGCTTTATAATTTTAAAAGCAAGTAAGACAGTCTCTCGGATTTCCGTTGAGGCTGTTTTTTTATGCCCTTTTTTATATAATGATTGTTTCGTTTTTTATACAGTTATATTTTATTACGCCCTATGGGCAGATTAGAGGACTATTACTATGAGAACACTATTATTAATGCGTGGTGCTCCTGCTAGTGGTAAGTCTCAGTGGATTCGTGACAACAATCTTGAGGCTTACACCTTAGAAGCCGATCATTTCCGTATGCTATTACGCAGCCCTTCCCTTGGTGAAAACGGCTGGTATATTTCACAAGAGGATAATGGTCCGGCCTGGGAACTCCTATTAGATTGCTTAGAGAAACGAATGAGCAATGGCGACTTTGTCGTTTTAGATGCTACCCACACTACATCTAAAGCTGTTAATGCATATAAAGAATTGCTTAACAAATATAAATATACTGTATATTACTACGAACCAGATACCTCATTAGAAGAATGTTTAGCTCGTAATGCTACACGAACAGATTACAAACGAGTACCTGAGCAAGTTATACAACGCATGCACAAGATGATTAAAACAACTACATTACCAAAATTTTGTAGGAAAATAAATTCTATCGATGAAATCAACAATTACTTTACTGTAAATTTAACGAATCGATATGAACGAGTGCGTGTCATCGGTGATATTCACGGCTGTTACACGGCATTACAACAAGCTATCACTCCATGGGATGAAAAAACACTGTATATCTTTTGTGGCGACTATTTGGAGCGCGGTATTGAAAATAAAGAAATGATGTACGAAATGATGCGTCTTAGTACATTGCCTAATACGATTATGTTGGAAGGTAATCACGAACGACATATTGCAAACTTTGCATTCAATTCAAACTTAGATCATTCCAAACGATTTATGAAAGAAGTAGTGGCACCTATCGTAAAAGATATGACGAAAAAAGATGTAGAATCACTTCAACGAGAATTACGCCTCTTTTATAAATCACTTCGTCAATGCTATCCTTTCAGCTTTCATGGCAAAAAATATTTAGTATCCCATGCTGGTCTTTCCTATGTACCTAACATGACCTTTATAGCTACCTCTACCTTTATAAATGGTTTTGGAGCTTACGAAACAGATATTGCTAAAATATATGATACAAATTATGAAAAAGGAATGTGTCAGGACTTTATTCAAATTCATGGTCATCGCGGTGTTCCGGATGGTAAATGTTCCTTCTGCTTAGAAGGAGAAGTAGAGTTTGGTGGAGAACTCAAATACATTGATATTACTGCAGATGCTTTTACTAAAAATGGTATTAAAAATGATGTGTACTATAAAGAGTACATGCGCCATGAATACCAAAACATGACACAACATGTCATTTTCACGCAAAATGAAGATATTAATATTTTAGGTAATTCTAAATTAGTAAAAGTAAAAAAATGCTCCCCTAACCTATATTCCTTGAACTTTACCTCACGTGTATTCCACAAACGATTATGGAATGAAAATACAGTACAGGCTCGAGGGTTATTTGTTGATCGTATGACAGGAGATGTGAAATTACGTAGTTATAATAAATTCTTTAATCTCAATGAACGACCAGAAACTGAGTTAAATAATTTAGCTAATACTCTCTCCTTCCCTGTAGAAATTCGAACTAAAGAAAATGGATACCTCGCTATTCTTGGTGTTATTAATGATGAGTTAGTCTTTGCTTCTAAATCTACTACAGAAGGTATGCACGTAGATCTGTTTAAAAATTTATTCCAAAAACTACCTACAAGCTTACAAGAAGAAATCAAAGAGTTATTAAAACGTAATAGCTGTTCTATGATGTTTGAAGTCATTAGTCAAGAAGATACACATATTATAAAATATGACCAAGACCATCTTTATGTACTTGATATGATTCAAAATACGTTAGATGTAAATGGCAAGCATATTGATGTATCTTTCTCTAGGGAGCGACTAGCAGAACTAGATTCCATCCTTAAAAAGTATGACACTCAGTTAATATCTATTGTAAAAACAATTCAACAAGTTAATACAATGGACGAACTGAATAGCATCATAAATAAGGAACTTAATTCACATCATGAGTCTGAAGGATTTGTACTAGTTGATAGCAATGGCTTTATGACAAAATTTAAAGGTCCTTATTATAATACTTGGAAGCACCGACGTAACCGGATTCTAGAACCATATCAACAAAATGGTAAAATTCCTTACGAAAACTGTAAAAACGAAGATGATAGAAAATTTGCAGATTTCTTGAGTACACTAGAATATGATGTAGTTTGTAAATCCACCTTACTAAATATAAAAGAAATGATGGAGCGTAAAGGCTTGCTATAATTAAATAAGAAATATACTTCTATAAAGTAAAAAAACGATCAACTTATGATGTACATAAGTTGGTCGTTCTTTATGATGTAACTAACTATTTTAAAGATACTACCAGTTAAAAGTATTTATTTTTAACTGGTAGTATCTCATATATAGCATATTATTTTGTTATTTTGAAATTATATCAGTGTCGTACATAGGTAATAATATAGATTCTGAACCTAAAAGTACAAAAAACATATTAGAAAATTATTTACTAAGTTTCTCTAAGAATGATGTTCCAATGCCCCATTGTTTCAGACCAAAGTTTTCTAATATAGTTTCCCCAATATCAGCAAAGGTTTTTCTATCGCCAAGGTCTATGGGGCCATCAATACGTGGACTATAACCAAGAATTGGTACTAATTCACGAGTATGATCGGTTCCCTTCCAAGTTGGATCGTTTCCATGGTCAGCGGTGATGAGTAGTAAATCGTCATCATTCAGTAATTGCAATAAGCCGCCTAGTTGGTAATCAAAGTCCTCAATAGCCCGTTTGTATCCATCTACATTTCTGCGATGACCATATAAGCTATCAAATTCAACAAGGTTAACCATCATTAGACCATGCTCAAAAGAGGAGCCAAGTAAGTATGGAACCATATTCATGCCATGGGAATTAGTCTTTGTTGGGTAGCTTTCATCCCATCCTACATGGGCATAAATATCTCCGATTTTCCCAACGGCTACGGTTGGCACACCAGCATCTTGTAACTCTTGTTGTACCATCTTTTTCTCTGGCATACGACTATAATCATGACGATTTGAGGTACGTACAAAACTGCCAAGCTCACCTACGAATGGACGTGCAATGATACGACCCACATAATAATCGCCAACGCAAACCTTATCACGGGTAATTTGACATATACGATATAGTTCCTCTAGAGGGATCACATCCTCATGGGCGGCAATTTGAAATACAGAATCTGCCGAGGTATAGATAATAGGCTTTCCGGTTTTAATATGTTCGGCCCCTAGACGTTCAATAATTTCTGTACCAGATGCTACTTCATTGCCAAGATAACCATAGCCTGTCTCTTTTGTGAAAGTATCCATTAATTCTTTTGGAAAACCTTCGTAAAAGGTTGGGAATGGAACGGTAACGTGATGCCCCATCATCTCCCAATGACCACTAGTCGTATCTTTACCAGTACTGAGCTCTGCCATGCGGCCAAAGGCACCTTTAATACTTTCACCATCATCAGAAATATCAGCAATGCGACCTAAGCCAAAAGATTTTAAATTAGGACAATGAATCTGGCCTGCCACCGCTTCAATATGGCCTAATGTATTAGAACCTTCATCACCAAATTTTGCAGCATCCACGGCGTGACCAATACCGACAGAATCCATAACTAATAGGATAATTCGTTTAAACATATATCCTCCTATTACGCACTATTATTTGAGGTACGGCATTGCAAGCATAAGCGCTGCCAAAGATTTACTATCCTTAATTTGTTCACCCTTAATTGCCTCTAATAATTCAGGCAAAGTAAAATACTCAAGCTCTACATACTCATCGGGATCCCAATTAGTTTCACCCATAGTGAGATCTTTTGCTAAATATAAATGTAATACTTCATTACAGAAACCAGGACTTGTTGCAATAGTACCTAATGGAATCCACTCGTTAGCACGATATCCTGTCTCCTCTGCTAACTCACGTTTAGCACAAGTTAGAGGCTCTTCATTAGGATCCAATTTACCTGCTGGAATTTCAAGCAAAGGCTGTTGCAGAGCATAACGGAATTGGCGCTCCATTACGATTTTATTATCTTCCGTAACAACTACAATCGCAGTTGCCCCTGGATGATGAACTACCTCTCGCCACGCTTCATTACCATTAACATCAGCTATATCATAAGTAACTTTAATTAGTTTACCATCAAATTTCATTTCGCTAGATTTTTGTATCTCTTTGCTAATTGCCATATATAATTCCTCGTATATATATAATGAATATTACCTTATAAAACTTACTCTTAATTATAGCACAAATTATGTACACAAAAATAAGGTCCTACTAGTCATAACTAGACTAATAAGAACCTTATGGAACAAAACTATATAAATATTACGCTACCTTTACATAGTCCTGTAGTACTGTATCTACAATACTACACTTTGCATCTAGCTCAGCTTTGAGTGCCGTTTCAGGATTGAGTTCTCTAGACACCACCATATCTACGATAGATTTCGAGAAACCAGATACGAGAATAACACCGCTTGGATGTACTTGTAGAGGAATTGTATTATGTGCATAGACGGATACATTCCAGAAAATTAGTCGTGGCATACTATACCCAAGGGATTCAAATTTCTGGCGACACGATTCGATAACAGTTATATTATCATCATGAGCTGTAGCCTGATCAAACTGCATATCTGAAATGATAAGGCATGATGAAGGTAACTCATCTTGAGGCAGATGATTTTTAACAGCCGTATCAAGAATTAAGTCAAAGGTTGCCTCTATATCCGTATTGCTATAATCGTCAAAGCGATGCAATCGTCTTAGCTTATCTCGTAATGTTTGACACATCGAAATATCTACCATTTGAGGCCGATTGCTAAAGGTAATAAATCGATTTTTAAAGGATTCATTCTTATTATGTTGCGCACAGTACAATGCAATCGAATCTGCTACGCTAAGTGCGGTAACGGAACTATTACCAGATAGTTGTTGCCCCATAGATCCAGACCCGTCGCGTATAACTAAGATATCGTCATAATCCTTAGGAGATTCTTGGGCATTCCATAATTGCTCTAATGTTTCGTCATATGGATTTAGACTACTGTCCCAGCAACTATCCGCCTTTACGTATGCTTGTACAATATCATACAAGAACATAGAGCTTGCATTAATCTTAACTGAGTCGTCTCCCTTTTCTAATGATGCAAGATACACCTGGCGACGTTCTTCATCATGTTTTAAGAAAGCATTACGATATTTAAGATTTGCCTTAGAGGGTACATGATTATAATTAATATCATTCCATTGGTTAAGGGATGCCTTTCTATCCACAACCGCTAAATATTCGCGTAACCTAGACAAGGTTTTACGGTATTCACGTGCACTTAAATGTAACAAGGATTGCAAAATAACTGCCTCAGAACGCTTCTCCTTAGAGGATGTATTATTGGATGGCATCCATTTTGCTAATAAGCTAATAGAGTCGCCGAGACTACAACCAATAACATCACGTCTAAACTGATTGGAAATTACTTCTCCTAGCCCATCATATAAGATAGTACTCGTCGTATCAAAGAAAATGCGCAACACATCATCCCAACGACCATAGTTCCACAATTCAGTGCCGATGATAAACTGCAATGCCATCTCTGGATGTAAATCACCTATTTTAGTGAGCATCATACGGAATATATCTCGCTCGCCAAGACCTAGCTTAATATGGCGTGCATACATAAGCCATTTCATAGTATAAAGAGGATCTTCCTCATAGGATGTAATGAATAGACGTAACGACTCTACAGCATCCATAGTACGATCATTACTATAAAAATGACTGTTATGTTTACTTTTACCATAGAAATCAACAGCAGCCTGACGCAATACAGGCACAGAGAAATTAAGGTCCACCAAAGGGCTACCACTTGTACGATATGCTGTACCATCATTCGCAGTATAAGATTTTTCATTATTTGTTAAAGCGTTCATAAATGTATTCATAGTTCCTATCTCCTTAGCATATAAAAAACCGCTCCAGATTATCACAACGTAAATTTTGAAAGCAAAATAAACAAGACAACCATAAGCGGTTACAATACAAAGTTCAAGACAATTACTAACCTCACTGAGGCTAAGGTTAACTAGACACGGAACTCTAGACCAAGGGGTCTCCAAATCTACTTTTTTGGTTATTTAATCAAAGGATTGCTGATAGTGTCTAACCTTATGAATCGTTTATGAACGATAACTATGAAATTATACTAGATTCTATACTCATCTTAATCAAGCTATTTATGTTATAGAATTGCTGTTAGAATCTAAGTCTTTCTGTTCAATATGTCGGTGATATCTTTCACCTGATGATGTAATTATAATACACGCATCCGTGTGTGTCAATAATTATTTTTAAAATTTTTACACATAAAAAAACCGCCCAACTTTTGTTGAGCGGCTTTCACCATTCTATTCAGAATCGTATTTAGTTTACATAGTCCCAGTGCTACCAATACCACCAGTACGTACGCCTGTTGCATCGTCATCGTTAGTGATAAGGTATTTAGAGAAAATGCCTTGGGCCACGCGTTCGCCTTTTTCAAGGGAAACTGGTTCATTACCATAATTGAGTAACGCGATCATGATATGACCTTCGTTGTCCTCATTATTATAGTAATCACTGTCGATGATACCTGTGCTATTCACAAGTGCTAGATGTCGTTTAATGGCCATGCTAGAACGAATGTGAATGGCAAGGTATTCATCGTATGCCATGAAAGCTTTAATACCTGTAGGCACTAATACTACTTGACCTGGTTCTAAAGTAACAGCTTCAGCGCATTCAATATCATATCCTGCGCTTTCTGTTGTTTTACGTGTTGGTAAATTGATATCTTGTTCTTCAAAAGCAGAAACTACTTCAAAGCCACGAATATCCATGTAACACCTCTTATTTTAAACAATCTTTACGGGACAAGTTGATACGGCCTTGTTTATCGATTTCGATAACTTTTACCATAATCTCATCGCCTACATTTACTACATCTTCTACATTTTCAACGCGTTCTTTCGCAAGTTTGGAAATGTGTACAAGACCTTCTTTACCTGGTAATACTTCTACAAAAGCACCGAATGCCATCAAACGAGTTACTTTACCAAGGTATACTTCACCTACTTCAACTTCTTTAGTAAGGTTTTCAATGATTTGTTGTGCTTTAGCAGCACCATCTTGATCTACAGAAGCGATAAATACTGTGCCATCATCTTCAATGTCGATTTTTGCACCTGTTTCGTCAATGATACCACGAATTACTTTACCGCCAGAACCAATTACATCGCGAATCTTATCTGGATCAATTTTCATTGTAATAATACGTGGAGCGTATTGAGACATTTGTTGACGTGGTTCAGCAATTGTATCAAGCATGATACCCATGATATGCATACGGCCTTTATGAGCTTGTTCTAATGCTTCATGAAGGATTTCACGGGATAAGCCGGAAATTTTGATATCCATTTGAATTGCTGTTACACCTTTTGCTGTACCAGCCACTTTAAAGTCCATGTCGCCAAGAGCATCTTCCATGCCTTGGATATCAGTTAAGATTGTGTAGTGTTCACCTTGCGTTACAAGACCCATAGCGATACCAGCGACAGGAGCTTTAATAGGTACACCAGCATCCATCAAAGATAATGTGGAACCACATACGGATGCCATGGAGCTAGAACCGTTAGATTCTAACACTTCAGATACTAAACGCAATGCATATGGAAATTCTTCTTCACTAGGAATAACAGGTACTAATGCACGTTCAGCCAACGCACCATGGCCAATTTCACGACGACCAGGACCACGGGAAGAACGAGTTTCCCCTACGGAGAAGGATGGGAAATTGTAATGATGAATATAACGTTTTTCTGTTTCTAAACCAATGCCATCAATTGTTTGAGTTTCAGACAATGGAGCTACAGTAGCAACGTTCAACACTTGTGTTTGACCACGAGTAAATAAGCCAGAACCATGTGTACGAGGTAATACACCTGTACGGCAAGAGATAGGACGCACTTCATCAAGTTTACGGCCATCTGGACGAATTTTTTCAACAGTGATCATATGACGTACGATTTCTTTTGTCATAGCATCAAATGCTTTATTTACATCGCCCAAGTTATCTGGGTAGATTTCTTCAAAGTGTGCTAATACATCTGCACGCACTTCACTTTCTTGTGCATCACGTTGTTGTTTATCTGCACAACGTACTGCTGCATCAAGTTTATCATGACCATACGCACGAACTGCATCAGCAATTTCAGCTGGCACGTCTTTACTTTCAAATACGCGTTTTTCCTTGCCCACTTTTGCTTTCATATCTTCTTGGAAAGCTACGATTTTTTTAATTTCTTCATGAGCTGCCATAATGACTTCAAGAATAGTTTCTTCTGGAACCTCTTGAGCACCACCTTCAACCATGAGGATAGCATCTTTTGTACCAGCTACAACAATGTTAAGGTCTGTTGCTTCTAATTGTTCTTTTGTTGGGTTTACAACAAATTCACCGTTGATACGACCCATGCGAACGCCTGCAATAGGACCGTTCCAAGGAATATCAGAAATAGATAAAGCAGCGGAAGCGCCAATCATACCACAGATTGCTGGATCACAATCTTGATCTACGGACATAACTGTTGCTACTACGTGTACTTCATTACGTACACCTTTATCAAATAATGGACGAATAGGACGGTCAATCAAACGGCTATTCAAGATCGCAGATTCAGGTGGACGTGCTTCACGTTTAATAAAACCACCTGGTAAACGACCAACAGCGTACATTTTTTCTTCGTAGTCTACTGTAAGTGGGAAGAAATCGATATCCTTCGCCTCTTTAGAACCTGTAGCGGTAACGAGTACACGAGTATCGCCATAACCAACCATTACGGCACCGCCAGCTTGTTTTGCAAGTTCCCCAGTCTCGATCGTAAGCGTACGACCAGCTAGGTCCATTTGGAATTTTTCCATTCCTATTCCTCCTAAAAATCTTCTTATATGTATACCTTCTTATTATATATCATCAGTTAAAAATAAGCTATTTTTTAACCTTATTAAAAGCAACTAGCACAAATAAAAAAGGACAGAGTAGCCGCTCTGTCCTTTTTTTGTGTTGCCACAATTGAATATCGGCATTCGTTTCCCTTTGCCTAAAGTTATTATAACATAAAGAAATAAAATAAAAAAGCCGTCCAATAGGACGGCTAATTTTATTATTTACGAAGACCAAGACGTTCGATAAGGGAACGGTAACGTTCGATATCTTTACGACGAAGGTAGTCAAGCATGTTACGGCGTTGACCAACTAATTTCAACAAACCACGACGGGAATGATGGTCTTTTTTGTGTTCTTTCAAGTGATCTGTTAAGTATTGGATGCGGCTTGTTAAAATCGCAACTTGTACTTCTGGAGAACCAGTGTCACCTTCATGAGTAGCGTATTCTTTAATTACTGCTAATTTAGCTTCTGTAGTTAACATTAATGTTACCTCCTAAAAAAATAAATAATCCCGATAAGCTTAAGTAACCGTTGGAGATTCGAATACTTCGCTTACGATATGTCTTACGACCTTATTTAGTATACAGTATCTACCTTATCTTGTAAAGAATAAATACAGTAAATAAACAAAAGAGGGCTTGTGCCCTCTTCTATTATTTCGCACCTAGCACCATACGGTCGCTCAATGCATTTTCCCCAGCTACTTCAAATTTTTGTAATAAATCGGCAACTGTTAATTTTTTCTTTTCTTCCCCTTTTACATCATAGATGATGCGACCAGCATCCATCATGATGAGGCGATTACCAAAGCGCAATGCATCACGCATATTATGGGTAATCATAAGAGTCGTTAAGTTATGTTCTGCCACGAGTTTATCTGTTAATTGCAAAACATTTTCTGCCGTCTTAGGGTCAAGAGCCGCTGTATGTTCGTCTAGCAATAAAAGTTCAGGACGAAGCATAGTAGCCATCAACAATGTAATGGATTGGCGTTGACCACCAGATAACAAGCCCATTCGAGCAGATAAGCGGTCTTCAAGGCCTAAACCTAATAGTGCAAGGCGTTCTTTAAAGAAAGCTTGTTCGCTATCTTTGAAAGCCCATTTAAGACCTAAGTTTTTACCACGGCGCATAGCAAGGATCAAATTTTCCTCAATTTGCATATTACCTGCCGTACCAACCATAGGGTCTTGGAATACACGGCCAATGTATTTAGCACGTTTGTATTCCGGCATTTTAGTGACATCAATATCATTGATTGTAATGGAGCCTTCATCTACAGGGAATACACCAGCGATGGAGTTTAGCAACGTACTTTTACCAGCACCATTACCACCGATTACAGTACAAAAATCGCCTTCTTCTAAACGAAGATCAATACCTTGAAGAGCAGTTTTTTCATTGATTGTGCCCTTAAAGAAGGTTTTTACCATATTTTTTACTTCTAACATAGTGTCCTCCTTAACGAGCCAACCATTTTGCTTTCAATGTAGGCAAGGAAAGCGCGATGGCAACAAGAATAGCAGTGAATAATTTCAAATCGTTTGGTGGCATACCCATATAGAGTACAGCCGCAATAACGATACGATATACGATAGAACCAAGTACTACAGCGATGAGGCTACGTACAAAGGATTTTGTACCAAATACTACCTCACCGATAATTACAGAAGCCAAACCAATTACGATGGTACCAATACCCATACCTACGTCGGCAAAGCCTTGGAATTGGCCAATCAATGCACCAGACATACCAACAAAACCATTGGAAATCAAAAGACCTAAAACGATCATGTTGTCTGTGTTTACGCCTTGGGCACGAATCATTTGAGGGTTAACACCTGTTGCACGTAATGCTGTACCAATTTCAGTACCGAAGAACCAGAATAGTAATAAGCAAACTACAACAGCTACGATGATACCTACGATAGCTGCAGACCACATATTTGCTGTATGAAGTACACTACCGATAATTGTATAAATTGTATCCATACGAAGCAAAGATACGTTAGCTTTACCCATAATATGAAGATTAATGGAGTATAAAGCAATCATTGTTAAGATACCAGCGAGCAACGCAGGAATCTTTAATTTTGTATGAATCCAACCTGTCACGGCACCTGCGGCCATACCACCAATGCCGGCAATCAAGATAGATAAGATTGGGTTCATACCACTAGTAATTAAAATTGCAGAAATGGCCGCCCCCATTGGAAACGTACCTTCTACGGTTAAGTCAGCCACATCTAATACACGGAAGGTGATGAAAACACCAACCGCTAACAAAGACCATAAAAGGCCGGTTGTTATGGTGCCTACCACTAAATCTAACATCAAAATCTCCTCTATTGTTTCATATCTTTACGAAGTGCTTCAGGAATTGTGATACCTAATTTTTTAGCACGTTCTTCGTTAACAGTTAACTTAATATCTTTTTGTGTTTCAATGGCTAAATCAGAAATTTTAGCTTCACCAGAAAGCACTTTGGCAGCCATTAAACCAGTTTGATAGCCTAATTTATAGTAGTCAACAGAATATGTTGCTACACCACCAGTCATTGTCATACCTTCATCGGCAGCAAATACTGGAATTTTAGCTGCATCAGTAATTTGAGCTAAGTTAGCCATAGCTGATGCTAATACATTATCAGTTGGTGTATAAATAGCTTGTACATCTTGGTTCACAAGATTTGTAGCCGCTTGTTGGATATCATTTACGTTAGATACAGTTGCTTCTACAACAGTGATACCTTTAGTAGCTGCATAGGCTTTCATTTTTTCAACTTGAAGTTGGGAATTGATTTCAGAAGATGTGTAAATAGCACCAATACGTTTTACATTTGGTACTAACGCAATAATAAGATCAACCTCTTTTTCTACAGGTGTCATATCAGATGTACCAGAAACATTACCACCTGGATGTTCGTTAGATTGAACAAGTTTTGCTGTAACGTAGTCTGTAATAGCAGTACCCATGATAGGAATATCATGAGATGCGTTTGCCATAGTTTGTGCAGCTGGCGTTGCAATCGCCAATACTAAATCCTTTTTATCAGATACAAAACGTTGAGCAATACTATTTAAATTAGATTGGTCAGCTTGAGCATTTTGTTGGTCTAATTTGATGTTTTCCCCATCTTTATAACCTTTAGATGCAAGGCCATCAACAAAGCCTTTATTCGCGGCATCAAGAGATGGATGTTCTACCAATTGAATAACGCCGATTTTCTTTTGATCATTAGTTGCTGTATTGGAACCGCAACCAGCTACCACAGCCATAATAGAGATAGCACTAAGTGCTACTGCAATACCTTTTTTCCAATTCATATGTAACTCCTTACCAGTTCTGTATTAAATCATAGTTGCTTTGTTCATCAATTCTTCTGGTAATGTGATGCCCAATTTTTGTAATTTATCTTTATTAACAACTAATTTAAATTCTTTTTGCATTTCAATAGGCATATCTTCAATTTTAGCTTCACCAGTTAAAATTTTAGCTGCCATTAAACCTGTTTGGTATCCAAGTTTGTAGTAATCTACGGACAAGGACATTACAGCACCACCTTTTACGTGGTTATCTTCGCCGCCAAACACAGGAATTTTTGCTGGGTCGGTAATCGCTACAAGATTGCTCATCGCAGAAGCTACTACATTATCTGTTGGCACATAAATTGCGTCTACATGTTGAGACACAAGATTTTGTGCTGCTTGTTGAATATCGTTTACATTAGAAACTGTAACCTCTTCAACCTTAATACCTTTTGTAGCTGCGTAAGCTTTCATTTTCTCAACCTGAATTTGAGAGTTTACTTCACTAGAGCTATAAATAGTACCGATAGTTTTTGCGTTCGGCAATACTTGTAAAATTAAATCAACTTGTTGTTCTACTGGATTCATATCAGATGTACCAGATACATTACCACCTGGTTTTTCATTAGATTTAACAAGTTTTGCCGCTTCGTAGTCAGTAATAGCAGTACCCAAGATTGGGATATCATGAGTTGCATTCGCCATAGATTGAGCTGCAGGTGTTGCAATCGCTAAGATTAAGTTTTTACGATCAGAAACAAAACGCTGTGCAATACTGTTCAAATTAGATTGATCAGCTTGTGCATTTTGTTGGTCAAAGGTAATTTTATCTGCCAAGCCTTTTTCTTTCAAAGCATCAACAAAACCTTTATTTGCTGCATCAAGTGCAGGATGTTCAACCAGTTGTACTACGCCAACCTTGTATTCACCATTAGATGTTGTTCCATTTGAGCCACAGCCTGTAAATGCCATCAATGCTGCCGCCGTGAGCGCTAGGGCAATACCTTTTTTTAAATTCATGGGGATTTCCTTCCTATCTGCAATGACTATAATACATCTATTATAAACAAATTTCTTTACTACATCAATGTAGCAGATTAAAGTATTTTACATTTGTCCATTTATAGAACACATTAAGATATGAAATCCTCTTATTTTTCGAGAGATGCTAACATGTCTTCTGTTAAATCATTAGCTGCTAAAATGTAGTCTTTAAGGGTCCCCTTATCAAGTGCTACCTTCATAACAGGTACTTCAAATGGATCGAGAATGACACACATTAAAATTTCACCCGTTACATAATAACCAACTACAGCTTCCCCTTCATCAGGATCTAAAGTTTCACGCTTTACCGTTACACAGTATGGTTTCATGACCTGTGCTGCAGCTTCTGCTACTTCTTCACGATTAGCAATATATTCTTCAGCCTTTGTTTCAGGAATATCAAAGATATCGACCTTTACAGTCTTAACCTCTGTTGCCTCTCCCTTCGCTGCCTCTATGGCTGCGCCTAAATCTGTTTGATTCATATATACCTCACATAGAATGGACTTTCACCATTGGTGAAAGCCCCATAATTTTAGATTGACTCATCAGCTGCATTTAAGAATGCCACATAGCATTGTTTTGCTTCGTAAATATCCGCCTTAGATGTAACCTCCCATGGAGCATGCATACTAAGCACAGCCACACCACAGTCGATAACATTCATACCGTATAAGGCCATGATATAAGCAATGGTACCACCACCGCCGAGATCAACCTTGCCAAGTTCAGCTGTTTGATATGTTACATTGTTAGATTCCATGACACGACGAATAAAGCCCATATATTCAGCATTCGCATCATTAGAACCAGCTTTACCACGAGAGCCTGTAAATTTATTAAATACAACCCCCATACCTAAGTAAGATGCATTTTTCTTTTCGAATGCAGATGCATATAAAGGATCATAGCCAGCACTAACATCAGAAGATAACATACGAGAATTTTCCAAGGTCCGTCGTACACTTACAGAATTAGGTTTACCCATAAGTGTGAGAACTTCTGCTACTGCATTTTCATAGAAACGAGATTGCATACCAGTGGCGCCTACAGAACCGATTTCTTCTTTATCTACAAGCAAGCAACAAGTACTACGTTTAACATTGTCTACTTCAAGCATAGCCACTAAAGATGTGTATGCGCATACGCGATCGTCTTGACCATAGGCCATAACCATGGAACGATCAAAGCCCATATCACGCGCCTTACCTGCTGGTACAATTTCAAGCTCTGCAGATAATAAATCACGTTCTACAAAACCATATTCTTTTTCAAGAAGGTTGTTAATAAATTTAGTAACCCCTTCTTTTTCTTCATCTTTTACAGGACGACTGCCTATGAGTAAATCAAGGGCTTCCCCTTCAATTACCTTAGCTGCATTCTTTTGCATTTGCTCTTGTCCCAAATGCGGTAACAAGTCTGTAATACAGAATACAGGATCATTTTCGTTATCCCCAATATTGATGTTGATACGAGTACCATCTGTTTTTACTACAACGCCATGAATAGCAAGAGGCATCGCAACCCAATGGTATTTTTTAATGCCTCCATAGTAATGAGTATCCCAAAATACAAGATTGCTATCTTCATATTGTGGGTTTTGTTTTACATCGATACGTGGAGAGTCAATATGAGCACCTAAGATATTCATACCCAATTCAATATCATCAGTACCAATATTAAATAAAGCAATGGATTTATCCATATGTGTGTAATAAAGCTTGTCTCCTGCTTTAATTGGCGTATTGGATTTAATAATATCTTTTAAATTTACATATCCTTTTGCTTCTGCAAATTCAACAGCTTGTACAACGCATTCACGTTCTGTTTTACCATTATCTAAAAATTGGCGATATGTATCACTTAAGGCATATACCTTTTCCATTGTGGCATCATCATAATTATGCCAAGCATATTTGCGTTCCATAATCTATCCTTTCCATGAGCTCACAATATAAACATCATAGCTCTATAGTGTGAACCGCTATTAAAACAATTATTTTTGGCGGTCCTTTTCAAGTTCCGCCTTACGAAATTCTAAATATTTTCGCTCTTTCTCTCGATTAATTTCAGACTTCTGAGTATATAGAGAACGAATTTCGTCCGTACAATGAGTTAATACCTTTGTAACGTAGAATTTAGTACTACCAGACTTAATCGTATATTTTCCAACTTTAAGTTGCACTGCAAAATCGCCATGTTTCGGACAAACGCCTATAGCGAGATGCTTATCACCTTGCAATCGTTCTGGCCGCGTCATTTCCAAGCGGGTCTGACAATACGGGCAGAATGATAATCGAACCCTTCTATCATGAACAATGCGCTTCTTCTCAGGGAAATTTTCATACATAAAAAATGTCAAAATCGGTGGATATAAGAAAGGATTACTACCTTCCTTGCGAATTTGGTCGTAATGCAAAATTCCTTGTGGAATATCTAGTTTCTGACATATATGAGCCGTAAATACGGCATCATGCAAAGCGTTGTGAGCAGACAAATGCTCCGTCGATATATTGAGATCCTCCATAGCATGTGCCACAGAATACTGCTGATTTGTACCGTATCGTTGATAGGCATAGATCATTTGTGCATCTACCCATTGATCATAGGATAAGGCTTTCATCTTATGGAGCATAAGATTTTCTCTTAAGATAAGAATATCATCAGAACCCCAAGACAGTAACATATATTCATCACCACACCAGTTTTGAAAGTATTGCATAGCCGTCTTAAAGGGCACACCATGATTCAGTTCTCTAGAGGTTATTCCCGTCAGCTCTCGTACATGCTTATGCATCCGTGGCAAGTATTGAGGTTTGATGAACATCGTAAAATGATCTACGATGTCCATCTTGTCATTCAGTTTTACCGCTCCGATTTGAATGATTTCACCAGTCAACGGCATTTTAGTGCGCTTCATAAAGCTAATGTCGTTGCTATATGGTTGATTCCACTCCAAATCAAATACTATATAATTCATAGGCTTTTATTTCGATTCTGAAAGCAACGTTTCTGCCGCTTTAATAACCTGTTCTTCAGAAATTACAGATAACCCTTTGTAATTTCCTTCTTTAATAATCTTCTTCATGCTTTTACCAATTTCATAAGAGTTCATCGTTTCAAGAACGATAGCATGAGCTTGGTAAGGACCATAAAAGAATGGGTTTGATGGTCCATAGAGTGCCACAATTGGCACTTTTTGACTGATGCCTACATGCATAGGACCAGAGTCATTTGTAATCAATAGATTACAGCGGCTCATAGCCGCCGCCAACGGTCCTAACTGGAATTTTCCGGTAGCCACAATCGGTTTCGTTTCCATTTGTTCTACTACAGGTTGCACCATTTCGAGATCCATAGGGCCGCCAAAGAATACTGTTTTATACCCTAAATGACCCAAATAATCAGCTACATGGGCAAATCGTTCAGCAGGCCAGCGTTTCTCAGGAACAGCACTACCAATATTAAAACCGATGAGCGTATCACTATCTGTTAAACCATGACTAGCATAGAACTCCTGAGCCTCACGGCGCCATGCCTCACAAGTTTCAATATGTAAACCAGAGTTAGAAATATCCGTTACACCTAATTGTTCTAGTACATTGATGTACATATCTGCAGCGTGGCGAGTTTTACGGTCTAGACGGGTATACTTTGTCATAAATGGTCTAAATAGGAAATGACTCATACCAGTCGTAATAGGCGCATGAATCTTCCAAGCTAAATAGGAAGTACGTTCATTAGGATGTAAATTGATAACGATATCAGGTTTACCCTTTGCATTAATCTCACGAGCAATCTCATTGAGCCCAGAAATACTATTATGACGCCCCTTTTTATCTACAACGATAAGTTCATCAATATTTGGATTATATTGCATCACTTGTTGCAGTTTTTCATCTATTACATATGTAATATGGCTATGTGGAGCAGCTTTACGTAGCACCTCTAGGAATGGAGTCGTTAAAATAACATCACCTAAGTGCATAAGAAAGGTGACCACAATGCGCTTATAATCTAGTTCCATTATAGTTCCTTTCCAAGTACTTGTTCATACACAGACCATACTGCATCTACAGGGATTTGAGCCATACAATCCGGATCATCTACCAGAGGTTGCTCAGGTGTAGCCTTTGATGTAGGTGAAATAATGAGATGTACATGACTACCACCATATGGACCCGTCCGCTTAGGAGACGTAGTACCAAACATGGCAATCAATGGTCGCTTCAGAGCATTAGCAATATGCAAGGGACCCGTATCAGCACTGATGAAAATTTCACAGTGTCGAATCAACTCAATTAGCTCTGGCATGGATGTAGATCCCACTAGGTTGATGAGATTTTTATTTTTTACATAGTTTTCTATGAAAGCTCCTTTATCTGCATCATCTGGAGCACCAGCAATAACTACTTTTTTACCAGATTCACATAAGCGGATACATAGCTCGCCAAAGTTAAGAAGTGGCCACTCCTTAACAATCCAACGAGCACCTGGTACAACTACTACATATTCATCTTCTACACCATGAGATTGTAACTTATGCTTAACGGACTTCTCCGCCTCCACATAAGCAGGCATAGGAAACTCTACGCCTTCTACATCACCTCCAAGAGCACGTACGGTATCGAGGTATCGTTCGATAACATGATCGTATTTATGTTCACCAACAAGTGCTTTATTAACTAAATTACTGCCTTCACGAAGCTCCCAGTAGCCATATTTTTCAGGCGCACCAGATAATAATGATACAATGGCGCTCTTTGCAATACATTGAAGGTCTAAGGTCATATCAAAATGACGGCTATGTAAATCCTTACGTAACTGCCATAGATAAGCAGGCTTTTTAAGTTGTTTCTTGTCGATAATAATCACATCATCAACCCATGGTGTACCTGGTAAGAGGCTAGAAAATTGCTCATGAATAGCCCATGTAATATGCGCATCAGGCCAATTTTTACGCACTGCATACAAGGTAGGCAATGCATGAATCACATCACCTAAAGAACTCATCTTAATGATGAGTATATTCTTGTAGTCTTTCATATAGCCTCCCTAATACAACAGCAAAACAACCTTATAATAGCTTTACATTAGATTTAAAAATAAAGCGAATACAATCTAAATAGCATATTAAAATAGTAGATTAGTAGATTAAAATAGTAGATCAGTAAATTAAATAATAGCTCAAATGATAGTTTTCATAAAATCTAAAAGATTAGTACCTGTAAATAGATAGCCTTTTACACCAGCCGCTTCTGCTGCATCAACATCGCGCTGACTATCGCCAATAAGGAAACTACTTTTAGGGTCTACATCATAATCCTTAATAGCTTGATTAATCATGCCAGGCTTTGGCTTTCTACATTCACAATCGACAGCATAAAGTTGCACAGATCCTTCTTTATGGTGAGGGCAATAATAAAAATGTAAAATTGGTGCCCCACTGCGATCTAGTTCATGAGCCATGTGATCATGTAAAATCTGAACATCAGATTCCTTATAATAACCTCTAGCTACACCACTTTGATTTGTCACTACAATGAGGTCATAGCCCTTGCTATACGCATAAGCTAGTGCTTCTTTAGCTCCATCCACCCATTCTAAATCGCTGATTTTATATAAATAGCTAACATCTTTATTGATAACACCATCGCGATCTAAAAATAATACCTTGCGCATTAACGTAAATACCCTTCGTTATTATCGAGTAGTTCACAATATTCTTTAACAGCATCTTCCATTTTATGGAACCCTTTATCATAACCAGCAGCCAATAATTTAGTAGTATCAGCCTCTGTAAAGCTTTGATATTTGCCTTTTAATACCTCTGGGAACGGAATGTATTCAATTTTGCCTTTACCGTTGTAGTCGATAACAGCTTGCATAAATTGGTTAAAGCTATGAGCATTACCTGTACCACAGTTAAAAGTACCAGAAATTTCAGGGTGTTCCCAGAAATAGAAGTTTACATTAACTACGTCTTTAACATAGATAAAGTCACGTGTTTGACCACCATCTTCGTAGCCATCTGTACCTTCAAATAGATTGATAATACCAGTTTCTTTATTTTTGTAGAACATTTGGCGAACTAAGGAAGCCATTTTATCTTTATGAGCTTCATTAGGACCATATACATTGAAGTAACGTAAACCTACAACTTGCGCTGTATACTCACCTTCATATTTACGCACATAACGGTCGAATAACAATTTAGAGTACGCATATGGATTGAGGGCTTCTTCGGCTTCTGGTTTTTCTACAAAACCATTAGTACCATTACCATAAGTAGATGCAGAGGATGCATAGATGAATGGAATACGACGGTCTTGGCAATAATGGAATAGATTTTTAGAACCTTCATAGTTGTTTTTCATCATGTATTTGCCGTTATATTCCATTGTGTCCGCACAAGCACCCTCGTGGAATACAACTTCGATAGGACCTACATCAAATGTACCATCAGCAATAGCACAATCAAAATCTTCACAATCGATATAATCCAAGAATTCTAGATTTTGAATATTGCGGATTTTACGACCATCTGTAAGGTCATCAACAATAAGAATATCTGTACGACCGCGGTCATTTAACGCTTTCACAATATTACTGCCAATAAAACCAGCACCGCCTGTTACGATAATCATAATTTACCCTCCTTAGCCATAGTAGCTATTTTCCCTACAATATCTGATGTAGAATAACCTTCTTTAAATGAAAGCACCTCTACATGATCTACGGACTCTCGTCCAATAATGTCTTCTATCGTATAATCGCCGCCCTTAACAAGCGTATTAGGACGCAAATAAGCTAATAGTTCAGCTGGTGTATCCTCTTCGAATAAGACCACACCATCGATACAACGCAATGCACTTAATAATGCTGCTCTATCCTCTTCACGTACGATGGGACGCGTTTCCCCTTTTAGGCGTCTAACAGAAGCATCAGAATTTAATCCAATAATTAAATGGTCTCCTAACTGAGCCGCCTCTTGTAAATACGTAATATGTCCGCGATGAAGAATATCAAAACAACCATTAGTAAACACAACAGTTTCACCTTTGTTTTGCCATTGTGCAATAAGGTGCTTCATCTCTTCTTTTGTGTATAAAGGTTTAGATTGAACACTATGCTTATAAGAATGCCATAAATCCAATAGTTCAGATCGGTGGATTGGATATGTGCCAACCTTAGATACGACAATGCCAGCAGCACCATTTGCGATATGTAATGCCAAACGCATAGATAAACCGCTAGCAAGGCATGTCATCATCATAGATACAACTGTATCGCCTGCACCACTTACATCGAATACCTCTTGTTGTGTAGCCGGATTATGCCATGTGCGTCCATCCTTTGCAATAACAGTAATTCCTTTAGCAGACCGTGTAGCCACAATATATTCTAAATCAACATTGGCTAGTACTGACTTAGCTGCCTCTACGATGGTGGCATCATCGTTAGCTAACTTATGACCTACACATTCACCTAGTTCTTTTACATTCGGTGTAATGCAGGTTGCACCATTATATTTAGACCAGTCTGAACCCTTAGGATCTACAATCGTTTGTACGCCATACTCCTTAGCTAAACTAAAGATTTTTTTTAGCAATGTTGGTGTACAAACACCTTTACCATAGTCAGATACGACAATACCATCGATACCAGTCTTACATAGATTTTCTAGCCAAGCAGACAGTCGTTCCTCTTCCTCACTTGTTAAATCTGTAATCGTTTCAAAATCAAGGCGCATCATCTGTTGGCGATCCCCTAAGATACGCATTTTAGTAATGGTAGAACGATCATCACTCGTTAATAAACCTGTTGTATCAATCTTATCAGCCTTTAGCAATTCTTGTAATAAACGACCATGGTCATCATTACCAGCAATAGCACCAAGATATACTGTGCAATCTAAATTTGATAAGTTTGACGCAACATTACCAGCGCCACCAAGCACTTCTTTCATCTTTGCCACGCGGTTTACAGGAACCGGTGCTTCCGGAGAAATACGACTTACATCACCAAAAACATAACGATCTACCATCACATCACCTATAACGGCAATCTTTAGATTGGGTAGTTGTTTTGTCAAAAATTGATTAATGGTAGCATTTATCATAATCCACCTATTCCTTACCACAATATACATGTATAACGAGTTATCTAAAAACTGGGTTTCAAACATGTATCTATTTATAAATATGACCGTAACGGTTAATAATCTTCTTCAATGATTTCGCATATTATATGACCTGCTAGAATGTGCATTTCTTGAATACGAGCTGTCACATTGCTTGGAATAGCTAATGTGATATCACATAATTCAGCTAGTTTTCCACCGCCTTCACCTGTGAAAGCTATGGTATGCATGCCGATAGAACGGGCCATTTCTGCAGCTTTTACAACATTCTTGGAGTTCCCAGATGTAGAAATTCCAATGAGAACATCACCTGTACGGCCTAAGCCCTCTACTTGACGTGCAAAAACAGATTCAAAATCATAGTCATTTGCAATAGCTGTTAATGCAGATGTATCAGTAGTCAATGCAACACCAGCAAGAGAGCGTCGTTCCTTTTTAAAGCGACAAATCAATTCAGCTGCTAAATGTTGAGAATCAGCAGCAGAACCACCATTCCCACAGAATAAAATTTTATTGCCATTCTCTAAAGCCGCCTTACAGCGATATGCAATCTCTTGAATGGTATCCATATGCTCCATTGTCTTTCCAAAGACTTCCAAATGCTCGGTAAAACAATCTGCAATGATTGGATTTAAATCAGTCATTATAAAATCTCCTTTAACAGTCTATCTGCATTTTTCCAGAATAATTTTTCACATTGTTCCACAGATAAACCAGCTTCTTTAAATGCATCGTATAATCGATACATTTCAGAAGTGTCTTTAATTTCTGTATCCGGCTTAATACCATCAAAATCGGTTCCTAATGCCACAACATCTTCCCCGCCTTTATTGATGAGATATAAGCCATGCTTTACGATATCTTCAATTCGACTTATCGGTGATGTGCCTAAAAAAGATTGGGCAAAGTTAAGGCCTATAACACCACCCTTATTAGCAATAAGCTTAATTAAATTATCCGGTAAGTTTCTTGTATGGGCAGTAACTTCGCGCGCATTGGAGTGTGATGCTACAAATGGTACATCTAATACATCACCTAGTTGCTCTGTACCAGCATCGTTAAGATGGGAGCAATCCACAATTATTCCTAAGTCTTGCATAGCCTCCACAAATTCAACACCTTTTGGTGTTAATTTTTTATGCTGCTCACCACAATGTGGCTCACCTAGTCCATTTGGATAATTCCAAGTAAGCGTAATAAGTCGAACCCCATCTTGATAAGCTTGTTTTAGTTTATCTAAATCGCCGCCTAGTACACCGCCCTCTTCAATAGACATGAGAGCTCCAATCTTGCCAGACTCATACACAGACTCTACATCTTGATAAGAGAGCACATGTTGTATGTGCTCTCCATAGTGATGAATTTGTGATGTACATAAATTACGCATCGCTTCATAACGACCATAAGGGTCATTTGTATCACCAAGATTGATAAATAATGCAAAATCCTGCACCTTGCTGTGAGCCTTTTGTAATTTTTCTATATCGATTTTCCAAGTATTACGATACAAATCTCCATTACTAGGATAATCTATTAACTTCATAATCGTATCGCAGTGTAAATCTATCATAAAGCCTCACATATACTATTAGTAATTAACTACGTTTTGGTTTTTTAGCATCTAGTTTTTTTAATGCTTTCAGTTCTTCCATAAAACTATCAATATTATCAAACTTACGATATACGCTGGCAAATCGAACATATGCAACTTGGTCGATATCTTTTAATTGTTGCAATACAAGTTCACCTATACGATCAGTAGTTACCTCTTGATTGATTTCATTACGAATATCGCGCTCTACATCATTCACTACTTGTTCCATCACAGACATTGGTACGGTACGTTTATCACAAGAACGCAATAAACCATTTAATAATTTACCGCGATCAAATAATTCACGACGTCCGTTTTTCTTTAATACCATAAGTGGTACTTCTTCTATAATTTCATAGGTAGTAAAGCGACGGCCACAATTGATACATTCGCGGCGACGGCGAATACTATTACCTTCATCAGTCGTTCTAGAGTCTGTTACCTTCGTGTCTGTATGTTGGCAATAAGGACATCTCATCTGTTACTACTCCTTTTTTAATAATCACTCTAAAATAGTGCATAATACGCCCATTTTCTCTACTATATATAGTACCATGAAAGCCTTTAAAATACAAAGAATCCCTAGGATTTCCTAGGGATTCTTCCATTATTCTAGAGCATTTTATGTTATGAAATACTTTAGAAATAATATTTTTAATTTTATCTACTATTCTAACTATCGTTTAGGAGCATCTTCAACGCGAAGCAAGCAGTCGCCAGATTCGATGCGGCTACCTTCACGAACTAGGATTTCTTCTACGATACCATCGATAGGAGCAGTAATTGTAGTTTCCATCTTCATCGCTTCTGTAACGATCAATGGCTCACCTTTAGCTACAGATTGACCATTTTTAACGAGAATCTTAACAACGGAACCAGACAATGTAGCACCAATTTCACCAGGGTTAGATTCATCCGCTTTACGACGAACAACACCAGTAGTCTTAGCATGTTTATCATGAACTTTAATACCACGAGGTTGACCATTGAACTCGAACAATACGATACGGTTACCATCTTCATCTGGTTCAGATAAGCCATTCATTTTGATGATAAGTGTTTTACCTTTTTCGATAGTTACTTGAATTTCTTCGCCCCGTTTCATACCGAAGAAGAATGTTGGAGTATCAAGTACAGATACATTACCAAAGTCTTTTTTAAATTTATTGTAATCTTGGTAAACCTTAGGGTACAAGCAGTATGCACTGACATCTTCATCAGTTGTTTGAGCACCCATTTCACTCAATTCATTGCGAACATGTTCAAAGTCTGTTGGAGGCAATACTGCACCTGGACGAACTGTGATTGGTTTTGCACCTTTCAAGATAATTTTTTGTAACTCTTCAGGGAATCCTTGGTATGGAGTGCCAAGACGACCTTCAAAGAATTCAACTACGGATTGAGGGAAGTCTAATACATCGCCCTTTTCGTAAATATCTTTTTCAGTCAAGTTATTTTGTACCATGTACAATGTCATATCACCTACAACTTTAGAGGATGGCGTTACTTTGATGATATCACCAAACATCATGTTTACTTGGTGGTACATTTTCTTAATATCAGCCCAACGATCACCAAGGCCTACCATCTTAGCTTGTTGTTGCAAGTTGGAATATTGACCACCTGGCATTTCATGTTGATATACTTCAGTGTTAGGATATGCTTCTGCTTTATCTACACCTTTGTAGTAAGGACGAATGCTGCCAAAGTAATGCGACATTTCTTCCATGTAATCAATGTTCATTTCAGGTTGACGGTCATGTCCACTCAATGCATAGTACATGGAGTTCATGCTAGGTTGAGATGTACCATTAGCAAATGCAGAGTATGCTAAGTCGATAACGTCTACACCAGCATCTACAGCGCGACCATAGGAATAGATAGCATTGCCAGAACCTTCATGTGTATGTAAATGAATCGGTACAGTAACAGCATCTTTTAAGGCAGATACAAGATTATAAGCAGCTTGAGGTTTCAGTAAACCAGCCATATCTTTGATGGCAATAATATTAGCACCCGCTTTTTCAAGCTCTTTAGCCATATTTACATAGTAGTCTAAATTGTATTTAGGACGGTTGCTATCAAGAATATCGCCTGTATAGCACAATGCTACTTCAGCAATTTTGTTTTGTGCACGAACTTCATCAATAGCTACATGCATATTATCAAGGCTATTTAAGCTATCGAATACACGGAATACATCAATACCATTAGCAGCAGCACGTTGAATAAATTGACGAACTACATTATCTGGATAAGATGTGTAACCTACAGCATTAGCGCCACGAATAAGCATTTGAAGTAATGTATTAGGCACTTCGCGACGGAACATACGTAAACGTTCCCATGGATCTTCATGTAAGAAACGATAGGATACGTCGAATGTAGCACCGCCCCAACATTCCAAGGAGAATAAGTTAGGAACACCTTTTGCAGCACGACCAGCTACGCGTGCCATATCAATGGTACGTAAACGTGTAGCAAATAAGGATTGGTGAGCATCACGCCATGTTGTATCTGTAAAGAATACTTGTTTTTGATCAGATAACCATTTACTGAAGCCTTCTGGTCCTAATTCATCAAATTTTTGTTTTGTACCAGCTGCTGGAGATACATCTAAATCAGATGGCATTTGAATTGGTTCAAAATCAGGTACCACTTGAGGACCTGCACCAGAGTAGCCATTGATTGTTACGTCAGCAATGTAACGTAATAATTTAGTACCACGATCGCGGTCTGGTTTTAATTCAAACAATTCTGGATGGTCTTCAATGAAGTTAACAGTGTAGTTACCGCTTTGGAATTCAGGATTTTCAAGAACGTTAATCAAGAAGTGAATATTAGTTTTAACGCCACGAATACGGAATTCTTTTAAACAACGAAGCATTTTACGAATAGTTTCTTCGTTGTTAGGACCGAATGCAGTGGCTTTTACAAGCAAGGAATCATAGTAAGGTGTTACTACGGCACCAGTGAAAGCATTACCAGAGTCTAAGCGGATACCAAAGCCACCGGAGCTACGATATGCCAAGATTTTACCTGTATCAGGCATGAAGTTATTTTTAGGGTCTTCTGTAGTGATACGACATTGGATTGCAGTACCTTTACAAGGAACTTCATCTTGTGCTGGAATACCTACTTCTGGGCTATGTAAGTCATAACCTTCAGCAATACGGATTTGAGAATGAACGATATCAATATCTGTAATCATTTCTGTTACAGTATGTTCTACTTGGATACGAGGGTTAACTTCGATGAAATAGAAGGAGCCATCAGCAGTTACCAAGAATTCTACAGTACCCGCATTAACGTAGCCAACATTTTTCATGATTTTTACAGCTGCATCACATACGGCTTTACGAGTTTCCAATGGCAATGCAAAAGCTGGAGCCATTTCAACAACCTTTTGGTGACGACGTTGTACAGAGCAGTCACGTTCATGTAAATGAACTACATTACCATGTTCATCGCCAAGGATTTGCACTTCAATATGCTTAGGTTCAACAATGAGTTTTTCTACATATACATCATCATCGCCAAAGGCAGCTTTAGCTTCAGATTTAGCACGATCATAAGCATCACGAAGATCTTCTTTACGATGAACCTCACGCATACCACGGCCGCCACCGCCATTTACGGCTTTGATCATCAATGGGAAACCATGAGTATTTGCAAACTCTTCTAATTGTTCAAAATCACGCAATGCCCCATCAGAACCTGGAATCATTGGGATATCTGCCAATTTTGCTTGTGTACGGGCATTAACCTTATCACCGAACATATTTAAATGTTCAACATGAGGTCCGATAAAAATGATTCCCTCTTCACCACAACGGCGAGCAAATTCTTCATTTTCAGATAAGAAGCCATAACCTGGATGGATAGCATCAATATCATGTTCTTTTGCAATACGAATAATATCTTCAATATCAAGATATGCCTCAACTGGTTTTTTACCTTCCCCTACGAGATAGGCTTCGTCAGCTTGGTTGCGGTGCAAGGATAATGTATCCTCTTTGGAGTAAATGGCTACGGTTTTAATACCCATTTCATTACATGCACGGAACACGCGGATTGCAATTTCACCACGGTTGGCAACCAATACGGATTTAATTTTTCTCATGTATTGCCTCCTACTAGCTTCCACTAATGTGAACTATCAGCTTTCAATTTTATTGATATATGAATATTTCCTATACTTATAGTCAAAATAATATATTTGGATAGCTTATCAAATTTTATGATAAGCATTATATTCATAATTACATATTACTATTATACAATATTTTCCACATATTTAAAGGATTATATTAATTACGAAATCATAAAATACATTATTTGCTGTACATGACAAAAACTCATATGTCTTTTATCGATGCACATCGAACTAATTCTATATTCTACGTTATTAATCACTTAAGAAATGATTCATTAATCGATTGAGTTGTTCTTGATCATTGGCACCCATTAATTCCCGTGCAGAATGCATCGCCAATAATGGTAACCCCACATCCATTGTTCTCATAGGTAACATAGCAGATGAAATAGACCCAACTGTAGAGCCACCTGGTACATCAGAACGATTTACATAAATTTGGTAATTCGCCTCTGCCTCATCACAAAGGCCTTTAACGATTGCAATGGCCCGTGCATCGCCAGCATAGGATTGACTACACGCTATTTTTAGAGCTACGCCTTTATTAAGTGTAGGAATATTAGTAATATCGTTTTTTTCAGGATAGTTTGGATGTAAACCATGTGCTACATCGGAGGAAATCATAAATCCTTTTGAAATGAAACTATCCATCTCTTGATTAGAATATCCTAATGCATCATATACTCGTTTAATAAGGTTTGGTAAAAGCATACCTGCTCCGCCCTGTTTAGTACGACTCCCTACTTCTTCATTATCAAAAAGAATAGCACAACGTACACCATCAGCATTGGCCTTATGAGCCTTAATAATCCCTGATAGTACACCAAAGCAAGATGTTAAATTATCTAGACGAGGCGCACTAATAAAATCGCCTTCAGTCCCTAATACACAGCCTTGTTCTGTTGGGTATAATGTCATTTCATAAGATAAAATTTCAGATGGATCACAGTTTACTTCATCAGCCAAGAACGTAGTCCACTCATCGTATTGAATATCATACTCTGTAAATAGGCTTGGATTGTTGCGATCATTTAAAGATTTACTAGAATTATCCTTTTCTTTACGATCCATCATCAATATAGGAAGCATTTCCTTTTGACGATTTAATTTAACACCATCATTAACGGAACGATTCATATGTATAGCTAAGTTTGGAACGATTGCGATAGGACGTTTTGTATCAACCAATACAGAGTCTACATCAAAAGCATTATCACCTTTTAATACGACTGTACCCGCAGCCCCTAAAGGACGATCAAGCCATGTATTTTCAATGAGGCCACCGTACATTTCCACATTTAACTTGGTATAACCTTTTACTGATGTAATAGGATTTGGTTTAACGCGAATTGCAGGAAAGTCCGTATGCGCTGAAGCAATACGTAATGTGTGTTCTGGTTTCTTTCCTATATGAAAAGCAAACAAAGTGGTACCAAACACATTAACTACATAAGAACCAGAGTCTAATTGCCACTCATCATCTAAATTCAGTTCTGTAAATCCAGAGTCCAATAACATTTGTAAACTTGTATCTACTGTATGATACGGAGATGTACAAGCACCAATATATTTCAATAACTGTTCATTATCAAATTTCATAGATTCCTCCTATGTAAAATAATGATGCTATTCGTATATTCACAATGAATAGTTCATTCACGTATAATATTACAACATATACATTAATAATATATTACCTACTCTTATTTTATCACAAAAAAGCCGCCCCAAACGGGACGGCTTTCCGTATATTTTGTAACTACATCTTGAGAACCTATAAAATATATAATTCTTAGTATATTACAAGTATATTAATTTATGCTTATCAGCTCTTACCACATACCAATAGCTTTCATCCATACAGAGCCAAGGCCCATGAAGATAATTAAGTTGATTACGGATGCAAAGAAACCTAGTTTCCACCATGTATTTTGAGGAACATAACCAGTGTTAAAGATTACAGGAGATGGACCTGCAGCATAGTGAGTCAAAGACATACACAAGTTAGATGTGAATGCAATCATCAACAATGTCAACATTGGTGGTGCACCTGCAGAGATAGCAATTGCAGAGAATGCTACGAACATTGCAGAAATATGTGCAGTTAAAGATGCGAATACATAGTGGGAATATGTATTAATAAGTACAGCTATAACGAAGGCAATAATCCAAGATCCTTCTGGAATATAACCACCAACTTGAACTGTTGCCCATTTGATGAAACCTAATTTAGAAAGGAAACCGGCAAAGCCCATTAAAGTACCCATCCAAACTAATGTATCCCAAGCACCTTTTTCACTTTTAACATCATCCCAAACAAGAACGCTAGTAGCAAGCAAAATAGAAATGCCTAAGAATGCAACAGTTGTAGCATCAATTTTTGTGAATTGAGACGTAGCCCATAATACTAATGCCAAGATAAATACGCCAAGCATAACCCACTCTTGGAAGCTCATTTTACCAAGACCTTTTAGCTCTTCCTTAATCATTTGTTGTGCTTCACGAGCGTCTTTAATTTCAGGTGGATATACTTTGTAAATGAAGTACGGCATAATAATCAATGCAATGATACCAGGCACAATAGCTGCCATAGCCCAATCACCCCAAGTAATGCCAATACCAAAAGATTGAAGTGCTAAAGCTGCAACCAAGGTATTACCAGCCATGGATGTTTGGAACATAGCAGATGTAATCGTATTGACTTGGTAAATAGATTGCATTAAGAAGGAACCAATTTTACGAGGACCATCTTGTGGCTCAGAACCGAACGCTTTTGCCAAGCTTGTAGTAATTGGCATGATAACGCCACCCACACGAGCTGTATTAGATGGAGTTGCTGGAGCCAAAATTAAATCAGATAATGCTAATGCATAAGCCAAACGTAAGGAACTACTACCAAAAGCAGCAATCAAATTATACGCAATACGTTTCCCCAAACCAGTTTTAATAAAGCCACGAGAGAATAAGAACGCACCTACAATTAGCCAAATAGCAGAGTTAGCAAAACCGGAGATAGCGTCACCGATTTTCAAAGTGCCAGTCAAAGCCGCCACAGTAATTACAATGATAGATACGCCACCAATTGGTAATGGCTGAGTAATAAAGCCTACGATAGTAGCAACAAAAATAGCAAATAAATGCCAAGATTGAGGTGTTAAACCCTCTGGAGTTGGAATAAACCAAAGGCCTAACCCGAAGGCCGCTGGAATAATCCAGTTTAATAGTTTTTTCATACACATACCTCCTACATAGGAAAAAAACAAAAAATATATTTACATCCTCTTATCATAATATAATATATTACAAAATAAAAAGATGTGAGAAAAAGCTGTGCATCACTAGGTATGCACAGCTTTCATTATCATATAAATCCTATTCAGGTAGAGATACGTCCTCTAAATTTGTTTTTTCGATAGACTCAATATCACCTTGGTCGCAAAGGTTTGCAATAGTTGGATCAATTGGTAAACGGTTTAACAATAAAAGACCGTATTTTTGAAGGATTTCTTCAATGTGGCTTTCACCAAAGATTTGGTAATCCTTACCGTTATCTGGGCAATGGAAGTAAGAGTAGTTTTCCACTACGCCAATAATAGGCACTTGCATTAAATCAGCCATTTTTACTGCTTTTTCAACAATCATGGATACCAAGTCTTGAGGAGATGTAACGATGATAATACCATCCAATTTCAAGGATTGATATACGGTAATCGCTACGTCACCTGTTCCTGGTGGCATATCAACGAATAAATAATCGATGTCTTTCCAAATTACATCTGTATAGAATTGTTTTACAACATTGCCTAGAATAGGACCACGCCATAAAACAGGATCTGTATCGTTTTCCAAAAGGAGGTTAACAGACATAACGTCGATACCGCCTTTAGATTTTACAGGATACATGCCAATTTCGTCAGCATATGCTTTTTCCTTGATGCCGAACATCTTAGGAATGGAAGGACCTGTAATATCCGCATCCAGGATACCTACTTTGTAACCTTTACGTGCCATTGTAATGGCCATCAAGCTTGTAACGGAGGATTTACCTACGCCACCTTTACCAGATACTACGCCAATTACATGTTTAACAGAACTAAGCTCGTGTAATTGAGCTGTAAGATCTTGAGGCTGTTGAGGAGCGCCGCCACCGCAACCAGAAGATTGAGATGGGCATCCGCCACAATCACTGCTGCTACCGCAACCCATAGTAAACACCTACTTTCTTTGAGGAACTACCTCATATCTATATGTAAAACTTTTTTTCTATATGGTAGATAGAATATATCTACTATATCATTGTATCATGTCATATCAAACTTTATCAATATATTACTCGCCACAAAATTCTTTAGTTAAGCCACCTAAAATTTCCATGCCCTTTGTAATTTCTTCTACAGTTGGCACAGTATAGCTCAAGCGGAACGCATGACCTTCCCCTGCTCCATCCGCTGCAAAAGCACCGCATTTAATAATACCTACATTGCGGTCCATACAAGCTTCGAAGAATTCATCACAGTTAACTTCTGCAGGCATTGTCATCCATGCAAACATACCACCTGTAGGTTGTGTTAACTTAACTTTAGAACTAGCAAACTTGTTAAAAGCATTTAACAAGGCCTCACATTTTGTTTTATATACTTTACGTACATTTTCTAAATGCGCATCATAATCAATTGTATCGAGCACGTTAGCTACAACCTTTTGTGTAACTAATGGCATTTGACCGGCCGTATTATTTTTTAATGCTTGAATAGCTTCAATAACGTTAGCTGGACCTAATAAGAAACCTACACGCAACCCTGCAGACAAAGTCTTGGAATAAGAACCTGCATAGAGAACACGATTTTCTGTATCAAAGGATTTAAATGTTGGAATGTACTCGCCAGCAAAGCGAATCTCACCGTATGGATCATCTTCATAGATAAACAAATCATATTTAGATGCAATGGCGTAAATCTCCTTGCGACGTTCCAACGGCATCGTAATGCCTGTTGGATTTTGGAAGTTAGGAATGAGATAAATATATTTTCCCTTGCCAGATTGAGCGGCTTTTTCTAATTCGCTTGGAATCATGCCATGCTCATCTGTTTTAATACCTACTGCTTTACCACCCATATTCCGTACGGAATTAATAGCACTGGTGAAAGTGAATTCGTCCATATATACTTCATCACCTGGCTCTAATACAGTAATCGGTACAAGACCTAATAATTGACCAGCCCCATTAGAGATAATTAAGCCTTGACCTTCTGGATTCATCTTATGTGTTTTTACTAAACGTTCCAATGTAAGCTCAGCTAGTTTTGCATCGCCTTGCATAGGACCATATTGTAAAAGACTCATAGGATTAGAGTGAACCACTTCGTCAAAAGCTTTTTCAATAACTTCTACAGGAATCGCTTCTGGAGCAGGATTACCGATACCAAAACTGATAAAACCTTCTACGCCTACACCACGTTCAAAAACTTCACGAATAAAATTAGGACCTTTTAAGGTTACCCGTTCAGGAAGAGAAAAGCTCATACTATCGCCTCTTTCATATATACTAAATTGAATAACATTTAATTAAAGATTGTTAAGCATTAGGATCATGCTCTTGTTCAGCATTTTTCTTATTGATGTAGTTCTTATATACTTTCCAAAGAATGAAGTATACAATACCTGCAATAACTACGATGATTCCTAATCGCCCCATATTCTCCTGGAAATTTACAATATCTGTACCGATAGCTACTTCAAGAGCTGTAGATGGGAATTTACCGATTAAATTCGCTAAGATATAGTCTCTCGGTTTGATTTTACTAATGGCACCAAGTGCTGTGATCACACCAGATGGAAAATATGGTAAGGATCTGGCAAATAACATAACCACAAAACCATTTTTACCGGAAAAATCATCTACTTTCATCAATACTGTACTCTTAGCAATGAGCTTATCTGCTGTATCACGTAAAAAGTAACGCATAATATAAAAGCTAATGACTACGCCAATCGTTTCTGCTAGCCAAGAAATAATTATGCCTGGCCACATGCCAAATACGAGACCGTTTGCGGTAGATATAAAGATAGATGGTAGAAAACCAACAGCATTAACAAAAATATCAAGGAGCATACTAACAACCATGGCCATTGGGCCAAAGCCTTGAATATACTCTGCTATTTCATCCATAGATCCACTCGTCGCTAAATGCCACATAGTAGGATAGAATGTAGGATCTACTATATTGATGGCAATTAATAGAATGACAAAACCAATGCCTGCTATTAACTGTACCCAACCTTCACCAGAAGGCTTTAATTTTTTTGTACTCATATATACCTCATTTTATAAAAAACTAGTTCTATTATATCACGGATTCTATAGAACTGTTATACGTAAGAACCTAAACATTCTATTTATCTAATTACTACCAGTTAAAAATAATTACTTTTAACTGGTAGTATCTATAAAATATGTATAATAGCATTAGCATAAAAATTATCGAAAGATGTATAATACTATTATAACGAGAATATTCTTAATGAAAGAAGGTATATTATGGTATCAGCAGGTCAAACAGCTACGGCGACTGTAACAGTTACAGAATCTAATATTGCTAAAACAATGAAATCCGGTTCTTTAGAGGTCTTTGCTACACCAGCTATGTGTGCTTTAATGGAAGAAGCCGCTCAAGCAGCAGTACAACCATACTTAGAAGAAGGTGAAGGCACTGTAGGTATTGCTCTATCCATTACTCATGAGGCCCCTACTCCACTTGGTGCAACAGTAACTGCTAAAGCTACAGTTAGTGCTGTAGAAGGACGTAAAATAACCTTTGATATTGAAGCATCTGACGGCGTTGGTATCATTGGTCGAGGAACTCATGAACGATTTGTTATTAATAACGAAAAATTCATGGCTAAAGTTACAAGTCGTGCAAAATCTAACTAATAACAAGTTTTACTAATTAGTCTATAACTAATTGTACAATACCCTAATTTTTAATTTAACATAATAAAATAAGACAAAAATGGCATCTATCCAACGATAGATGCCATTTCTATTTACATGTTAAATTATATAATCTACTAGATTAATCTATTTAAAGATTAGCAAATTTTAACTACCCAGCCTTCAGGTGCTTCAATTTCACCATGTTGAATACCAAGTAATGTGTCATATAATTTTTTAGTAATAGGACCCATATCATCCATACCAGCCGGTACATTAATAGTACCTTCTGGAGTGTCAATTTGACCTACTGGAGAAATAACAGCAGCTGTACCACAAAGACCCATTTCAGCAAAGTCTTTTAATTCATCTTTATGAATAGGGCGGTGTTCTACAGTCATACCAAGGTAATGTTCTGCTACATACATCAAAGAACGACGTGTAATGGATGGCAAGATGCTATCAGATTTAGGTGTTACTAATTTACCATCTTTAGTGATGAAGATAAAGTTAGCACCACCAGTTTCTTCTACATGTGTACGAGTAGCCGCATCAAGGTACATATTTTCTGCATAACCTTTGCTATGAGCATCAGTGATAGCATATAAACTCATAGCATAGTTTAAACCAGCTTTGATATGGCCAGTACCATGAGGAGCTGCACGATCAAAATCAGTGATACGAATTTTAATTGGTTTAGCGCCGCCTTTGAAATAAGGGCCTACTGGTGTAGTAAATACACGGAACTGATATTCATCAGCAGGTTTTACACCAATAACGGAATTTGTACCCATCATGTATGGGCGAATATAAAGGCTTGCACCATGACCATAAGGAGGAACAAAGTCTTTGTTTGCTTTTACAACTTCTTTTACAGCTTCAAGGAAACGACCTTCAGGTAATGTAGGCATTACAAGGCGTTCACAAGATTGATTCAAACGATCTGCATTCAAATCTGGACGGAAGCATACGATGTGACCATCTTTAGTGTAGTATGCTTTCAAACCTTCAAAGACAGTTTGAGCGTATTGGAATACACCAGCACATTCATTAAGAACAACGTTAGCATCAGTAATTAATCCGCCTTCGTCCCATTTACCATCTTTATATGTCGTTAAATAACGGTAGTCGGTTTCTACATAACCAAAACCGAGATTATCCCAATCGATATTCTTGCTCATAACAATAACCTCCATGCATATTAATATACTAATAATCTTAACACTATAAGTAAGTTATTTCAACACATCCTATAGAGTTTATGATTATTAATCACATAGGAAGTCTGTATCTTTATCGATAATAAACTTAGTTCGATATAAATCATAAGGTACATTTGAACAAGTATGATATGTAACTGATTCGACGCGACCACTACGGACCTCATTATTTGAGCCAAAAGGTACTTTTACAAGATCTCCTTCTCGAATATCATTTCTATCCGTCCGATAGTAAAATTCTTTATCAAACTTAAAAATATAAACAGAACAATAGGTATAGATTTTTTTGTCTGACTCTTTAGTGGATGGTAAAAATTCTTGCAATAATCTATCGTCTATATAAACACTCATAAAACCAATCAAACTTTTATACCACGATGGTATATATCGATCAGTTAAATTTCCTATATAATGAGTATCCTCTTTATGAGTCCATTTAATCCTAACTGTTACAATGCCCCCACGTGCGGGACATTTATCAAACTGATTACTTTCACCAAGAGTAAATATATCCAAATCATATAATGTATCCCCTATGTGAAAGTTAATATCTTTTTGCAACTGATGAATCATTTTTCCATCTACATACTCACTTTGACTATTACTAGAGTGTTTAAATTGGTGACTCTTACAGTCAATAGAGATAAAAGATGTATTCCAATCAAAGCTTAAACTGTTAACATCCCCATATTCTTCATATATATTTTTACGCACTTCAATATGAATTTGTTGAATCTTGTCTATTTCACGATGGCCATCAAATAAGAGCAATCTAGGAGCACCTATTATTTGACGTATCAATATAGACAAAGCCGTCATTTCATTATCAAAAGAAAACTCATAGATAAACTCTTGATTATCATTGTTCATTAGCTTGACACTAACATTACAATCAGCTTTATCCTCTTGAAAAAATACACAATCAGAAAATCTAGAGCCTATAAGGTTTAAAATATAATTTCTATCAGATTCACTAATTGAGTACTCCTCAGTAGCAACAGAGTCTATCTTCCCCTCATCGGCTTCTATTATATTCTCCCATTTGATACTATATACAACCTTAACGGTATCCTTAATAGAGATATGCTGTATTTCGTTAATATAGTAATCTACACGATGGAGTTTCACTTCACTTGGAACACCATCGGGCAAACTACCAGACCACCTATCAGTACTAATAATCTCACAAGTTGCTACGGAACCTATAAATTCATCTGTCATATTTCTATGCATGTACATAGGATATCCTCCTTTTATTACTTTTTTTTAATATAACAAATAGGATGTGACAAAAATGCCTCTATATAATTATTCCGTCAACAATATTCTTTACATACCTATTTATATTATAATTAGCTTAAGATATATATGTCCCATCTCTTAAGGAGGTATCTCTCATGAAAGAATCTACTAACCGTACCCTAATTTCCAATCCGAAAAGTATCATTTGTATTGGTTTAAATTATGCAGATCATATTGCAGAAACTAGTCTTGCTACTCATGATTTTCCAGAAATCTTTATGAAAATCTCTAATGCCCTAGCAGGTAATCACGATTCGATTACTATTGAAGATGAATCCTTCCATTATGATTACGAAGGCGAACTGGTAATCATCATCGGAAAATCTGGTAAAAATATTCCTCGAGAAAAAGCTATAGATCATATCTTAGGATATACAATTGGCAACGATGTATCTGCGCGTACATTACAATTTAGAGGCTCCCAATGGATTCTCGGTAAATCGTTAGATAATTTTGCCCCTATTGGCCCTACTATTATTCCGCCCCACTCATTTGATTTTGAAAGCGCCACTATTACGACCACTGTAAATGGCGAAGTACGTCAACAAGCCAAATTACAACAAATGATATTTAAACCAGATGCGATTATAGAATTTGTGTCTCAATATATTACACTACAGGAAGGTGATATTATCTTTACGGGTACACCTAGTGGTGTTGTACTCGGTAAAAATGAAAGTAAATACCCTTGGCTTAAGCCAGGTGATACCGTGTCCATTTCTATAAGTGGTATTGGCACATTAGAAAATAAATTCGTCTAACAGATATAGTCTATTAAAGTAGCACATTTATGCTAATTTATTAAAGTAGTAGATTTATACTAATTTATAAAAGTAGCCTATTTATGACTATTATAGATACGAGCTAAACCATCTATTTACAATATAAGTACATTTAAAAAGAGATTACCCTTATGTATATCTAACTATACATAAGAGTAATCTCTTTTCTTATTTTTACTTTGTTATTAGTTCTTTGGTGATTATCTATATTTTATATTAACTATTACTTTATTTATGCTTTGCCTCTAGGTCTAGCATATATTTCTTTCGTTCAATGCCGCCCGCATAGCCAGTTAGTTTACCATTGCTACCGATAACACGATGACAAGGAATAATGATAGAAATAGGATTATGACCTACGGCACCGCCTACCGCTTGGGCAGACATTGTATCTTTCCCTTGCTGTTTTGCAATCTTTTTGCCGATATCACCATAGGTTGTAGTGGCTCCATAAGGGATAGTTTGTAACACAGCCCATACAGACTTACGGAATTCAGTTCCTTCTAATTTAATAGGCGGAATAATAAAAGGTTTCTTACCGAAGAAGTATTGATCGAGCCACATCTTAGTCACTTCAAAAGGCCCTGTTAGTTGCTCTATATACTCCGCATCATCATAACTTGGGGCATAAGACTCATCAACAAAAAATAAATCTGTTAAGTAAGATAATGTACCAAGCATAATCATAGTTCCTAATGGGCTTTCATAGGTATATTTATAATTCATAGTACATTAACTCCTTCTTAAAGTAACAAATCATTTAACACTTTTAGTATATCATCATTAAATGGTATTGTATTATGCTGAATTTCAAATGGAATCGTTTGCTTTTCCACATTAATTGGCACATATAATGCATCTATATTATCGTCTGCCATCCGCATAAATGGGTATTTGATAATCATGGGCGTATTAAATCCCACACCTAATTCTAACAATACAATAGGTTTATCTTTATACGTCTCTACAAAAGCGGTATATCTTTTCTGCGCCGCATACCACCCTTCATCTTGAACAAAAGTGCTATCAATACGAAGATTCATGGTCATTGGTCTCCCACATTTAGGACAATGAGGAATCAAGTGTGTAGGAATTTTCATATCTCTTTGCTCTTCTACCATCCGCTGTACTTGTTTTTTATTATCATAGGTCTTTTGATGACATGGCTCTGAGCACTGCCACAACCCATAATCCCCCTGCATATAGTAAAACTTATTTTTATCTACACCGGCTAATTGCATTTGATGATCTACATTTGTAGTAATGACAAAATAGTTTTTACCTTCTAATAATTTCATTAACTGAAGATAAGGTTCCCCGACTTGTATGTCATATCGATTATAGTATGTAAGACGACTAAAAAACGCCCAATATTCTTCCAGACTTTCATAATTATAAAATCCGCCTGAATACATGTCGGTTATACCATATTTTTTGTAAAAGTCGTCAAAGTATTTGTGAAAGCGTTCCCCACTATAGGTAAATCCTGCTGCAGTTGACATGCCTGCACCTACACCGACTAATAAGGCATCCGCATTGTTAATCGCTTCTTTTACACGATGTATATTATCCCAATAATTTGTTGTAGATGTCATAATCTATATCCTTAAATACATTAAATACCACTTGGATTCTACTATTACTTTCTTTTAAATAGTTTCTTACAGTATGGACTGCAATTTGTGCCGCCTCTTCATTCGGAAATCTAAACTCACCAGTAGAGATACAGCAGAATGCAATGGAGTGTAAGTTGTAAGCATTGGCTAGTTGTAAACAGGAACGATAGCAAGAAGCTAATTCATTTCGCTCTTTATCTGTTACCTCTTCGTAAATAATAGGTCCCACCGTGTGAAGTACATGCTTTGCCGGCAAATTATACCCATAGGTCATACGTGCTACACCCGTTTTTTCAGGCATCTCCATATACTCAATCATTCTTGCACATTCCATACGAAGCTCAATGCCAGAAAAGGTATGGATAGCATTATCGATACATTTATGATTAGGCGCAAAGCATCCAAGCAATTGATTATTAGCTGCATTAACTATGGCGTCAACAGCTAGTCGAGTAATATCACCTTGCCATAAAAAGATTTGAGGCTCTCGCTCTTCCATATCATGAATGGTTACGATGCCCTTTTCATGAGCCAATATATTTAAATATTCAGACTCTATCTTCATCCATTCAAGAGACATACCACCTGCAGGACGAATATTACATAAAGATCTAAAGAGCGTAAATTGCTCTTCTTCACTCACAGGAATGTCTAACTGTTCGTTATGTCTCTCTTTGTATTCTACTACTAAACCTTCAAGTAAATAGCGTAACCGTTCTTGCTGTGTCATATGTAACTCCTTTTAGTATAGACTATACTTTTAACTATTATATAACAAAAAACTGCTAGCACATATGTATATGCTAGCAGTAACTTTACTGTAATTATATTATATTCAGTTTTAAGGTCTTACAAACGCCTGACCACCATGGTTGACAAGGATATCCCCATCTAATACCTTTGTGGTAACGTTTTGTAAACTACCTTGGATTTGGCTCATCATAAAGCGATAGCCAGGACTGTTTACATGTTTTGTAAGGGCTGCTTGGTCGCTATAGATTTGAATGACATACCAACGATTTTTTGCATTTCTTTCACGAAGCACATAGCCAGCCTTATAACCCGCATCATCCCGTACGGCCCGTTCAATATCAAGTTGGTATTGACGTTGTACTGTGTCCATATCATTGCTCTTAACAGTAAACTCTGTCAAAGTCACTACTGCCTTGCCATCATTAATAATAGATAAAGCATCTTTTTTCTCAAACAATAGTACAGACTGTACATCGTACATTTTGCGGTTTGTTAATTTAGAACCTACTTCATTAACAAAAGCTTGATAATGATCAGATTTGCGATGTGTTTCAATGGCCGCTAAATCCTTATAAATCTCTACTACATAAGACTCAGATGGATTACCTTTTACATGGGCTACATTCATAGATAATGTATTAGGCTCTTTCTCCATAGATGCAGTTAGATTAGATACACCTACGTTATTATATGTGCCCTGTAAATCTGCTGGTACTTCGAATCGATACATATTGACACTAGGTGCTGTATCTACAGATTGATCTCGTTCCATAACAAGAGCCGCGAAGGACGTGCTCACACCTAATACAGAAATAGCAGATGCTACTAGAATACGTTTTAATAATTTTTTATTCATACATGCTCCAGTTCTACTAAATTACAATGTAATATATTCTACTATTGTACCATGTTCTTCAATTAAGTTAACTAAGTCTTTTCCCTGTAGCCATACGGTAGCATCATTTTGATTTGGATGTATCCCGATTAGATTATCTTTATAATCCGCATCAATATAATAATGTACCTTACGCTCTTCATCGTGGAGCAAACAGAATGGAGATACGTGACCTGGTTTAATCTTCAAAATATCCCATAGCTCTTCTTCGGAACCAAAGGAAATCTTTTTAAGCTTATGATCCTTACGGAACTGTTTTAGATCTACACGCTTAGAACCACGAACAGTAATCAAATAATAATGTTCTCGTTTATGGTCTCGAATGAATAAATTCTTCGCATCCCACTCAGGATATGGCAACTCTACATTGGGCTTGTCATCCATACTAAATAGCGGTGCGTGATCCGTAATTTCAAAATCGATATGATGGTCACGTAGGCAATCATATACGCCTTGTTTATCTAACATGTAATACCTCTAATATAATTTGGTGAAAGTAAACATCATAGTGAAAGCAACTATATATGTGTTAATTATACACCAAAATTATACACCAATCTTATTCTGAGACTGTATAGGTTCCATCAAATACAAATAACTCTGGATGTTCATGTACAAATACATCTTCAAATATGCCATCATATTCATAGACTACATCATCTTTTCCATCTAGGAAATCAAATACTTCATCGTCCCATTCTTTTAAAATAGTCCATCGTTCTTCTCTATCAAATGGAATAGAGCCACCAAAGTAATCGATTACAGATTGTAAATTATCTGCTAGTATATCCATCTTGAAGAGGCGTAACCCCGCAAGAGCATCTTCCCATACAATGCCTGTAGAGTTATAGAAGAACTGATGATGCCCACCATTATTAACCTCAGCGAAATACCAGCATATAGCGTTAAGATATCTCTGCTCAATAGTGAAGCCTTTTGTAGATTCTAAATAGTCATCATAAGAACCATAAATATTGATAGTCCAATAGGCAGGCTCATTTATAGTCCACATATCGTCTGTAGCTAAAATTTCTTCTACAGTAATCGTTCGTTGACGAGGTACACCTTCTCTTTTCTTCTTTTTTTCGGCTATATACTTGCTATAGTTTAAGCATAAATCAGGATAGTCAATTTCACATTTTTCAAAATCCATTTGTAAACGGCACATATCCATGACTTCAAAGCAGTATTCACTTATATCGTTTCGACCTTCTTTAGCAGCTAATTGTACACCATTATCTACTAAAGCTAACATCTGCTGCATGTTCTCTGATGTATAAGCCTCATGATTAAATGAAACTATAGATCCATAGGAGTACGCACAGCGATAATGCCATACTGCATCTCTATATTTTTTGTCTATAGCCTTAAATACTTTAATAGCTTCTTCTGGTTTATCGTTATTGTTATAAGCCCTACCAAGCTCGCCTAATATAGGCACAGATAAGTTATCGATGCCAACCCCCGTCAATACATCGATAATGATTTCCTCTTGACCGATATCATTAAGATCTTTAATCGTTTGTAACTGTTCAGCATCAGATAAAGATAAAAATTGTTCAACACTCATAGACATACAATACACTTCCCCTCATATCATCAATATGTATATGAACTCAGCTTAATACAATTATGACAAACAACACAAAACAATACGTTACAGATTGTAAAATAATAGTTTATAACAATCCAGCTATTTGACTAGCTACCAAGCCATACTACAAATACAGGAGTACCTTCGTCATCATCATCAACATCGTCGGCATCGTCAGCATCGAATTCATGATCATCATAGGCTAGATTTTCAAAGAATACATGATCACCGAGCTCTTTATTAGCCAATGCGTTATGTATCTTGAAAAGAATCTCTTCAGTAGTAAAATACTGGCCATTATCTGCTTTGAAGCGAGCATAGATTTCTACTTGCCACATACCGTCTTCTTTATCGTATTCTTCTAATTCATCGTCTTCGTATAAGTATTCATTAGGATGAAGCTGACTTTTACTTTCAATCCAAGCTTCATAGCTTACAAGAATTTCAGGCTCTACTAATGGCGGTAATGTATCAGGATTAACATTATGCTCTTCTAAGCATTTATAAAACTCCTTATCAAACTCTTCTCTAGTATAGGTAGTTTTATTGAAAACCCAAGGAATGCCCTTAAACTCATGATAGTAACCTTCATATATTTTATTACCATCTTTATCAGCACCGAGATATTCAATCTGCTCAGTATTCTCATCCTTGTTAAAAAGTTTTTTTATGGCATCAAAAATCATAGGATAATCCTCCTTGTCATCCTTTAAAATAATAGAGGTTAATGGGTACTCTACTACTTCACAACACCAAACTAATCTATGTATCTAAAGTAGCTGTTTTGCCATTTTTATGGCAATATATCAGCCATCAATAGCAAAGTAATTTAAATCTTCAAACTCATCGTCCCAAAATTCAAAGCAAAATATATGAGTATAATCAAAGGTTTGTTCACAATAGGTTACAGTACCTAGCTCTGGTTCAATCTTAGGGACACCTATCCGTTCTTTCACATCATCTATAGTAATGGATTCATCATACATTTCTTGAATGTCTTCAAGCATGAAAGCTGCAATTTTATCAATATTTTTATGATAATTTTTTGCCAGGACTTTTACAGTATCTAAATAATCACCCGATGGTTTCTCATCCCAACAGAATTCTATACCTTCACAAAGAAGTCTATATTCACAATATTTCTCATCATATATGAGTTCATTTTCTATCATAGGCATCCTCTCTCTCTTTACAATGCTTTGATTTCAAAAATACTAAAATTCTTTCTCAACATTTTACACGAAGCCCCTATAAAATAACGTAGCCTAAAGCACAAAATATATAATTTCTAAGAGTATAGTAAAAGCCCTTCGCATAAGCGAAGGGCTGATCTATTATTTCTCTATTAATTAGCTACCACAGCATATATAGAATACAGGTATACCATCTTCGTTATCTATGAGACCATACCCTTCACATTCATGGCCTTCGTATTCAATACCTTCAAAGAATACGTGATCACCCAGTTCTTTATTAGCCATTAGATTATGCAATTTAAAGAGCAACTCTTCTCTTGTAAAATATGTACCATTATCCGCTACGAGATGAGCCATGATTTCTACTTGCCACATACCATCTTCTTTATCATCCTCAAGTAGGTCTCCATCAGTTACACGTTCATTATCAAAGAGTTGGTCTACACTTTCAATCCAAGCTTCATAGGTTACTAAGATTTCAGGTTCATCTAATCTATCGTCGTCATCTGCTTCATCATCTACATATTTCTTTACATTTTCATTGTATTCTTTGGAAAACTCTTCTCTACTATATGTAAGTTTATTAAATACCCAATGTACTTCATCATATGTAGGATAGTTAAGTTCTTCATATGCATTAACGTCTGTACTATCTTTATTTTCTGCAGTATCTATACTATTTTTCTTATCAGAGAATTTCTCAATAACTTCATATATCACAGGATAATCCGTCTCGTAGTCTTTTGGCTTAATTTGAGTTAATAGATATGTTACAACTTCACAACACCAACTAAGTTGTTTATCTAATCGAGCTTCTTTCGTCATTTTCATGGCCGTCTCTATTAACTCTAATGCTTTTTGTACATATTCAGATTCGTAGCTTTCACCCAAAGCTACCGTTGCATAAGCATAGCCACAACGATAATACCAAGACCAATCACGATGTGCCTCATCTATACGATCAAATAACTCGATAGCCTCTGCTGCACGACCATTATTGTTATACATACGTCCTAATGTGCTTAGCAAGATAGGCGATAAATTATCGATGCCTATGTTAGTTAACAGCTCCATAGCACGATCAATATCTAGATCCTCTTGTTCATTAATAAGTTTTACCTTATCCTCATCACTTAAAGATTGAAACTCTTCGTCCGTGATTTCTTCAATACTGATATATAAGTTCTTAATAAAGTCACCAAAGTTATCTGCTAACAGAGTAATTGAGTAATCACCTTCTTGGTCAACACGTACTACCTTAGGTTCTCCAGTAGGACCACATTCACGATAATCGAGGAAAATCATATCATGACCGCCAGAAATCGTATCGGCTACAACGATACCGATAGGGGGATATTTTACTTTTGAAATCCAAAATTCATTACCCATCTCACCTAAAAGAGAGTATTTTTTATCTCTATCGATGCCATATATTCCTGTTATATATACACAATCGTCATCATCGTTAATATAACAATTCTTATTTACTACACCACCATTATGGTTTTTAAGTAGCTCTATATATGCTGTAGGCAATGTATAGCCTAGTTCAGCTTCAGCATTCTTAATATCCTCATCCGTAACATCTCTACCTATATAGGACTCAAATGCATAATCGGTGTCTTTCCAAAATCCAGTCCAATTGAAATCTTTTAGATTACTCATAATACTCTCTCCTAGCCAAATAGATATAATTTAACCACATTTTATGTCATCAATAGAATATTTTTTTATTAAAGCTTTCACCTCACGCCGTATCAAAATAGTATCTATAATATAGGAAAAAATGATATAAGGACAGACATTTATAATCCCGATAGGGGCCAATATAAGGGCTGCCCACAATAAATTCAGTGAATACGCATACCACTTAAAATCAATGGTATTTAAAAATGGTATAACATAGTCAATAACTCTTACTTCCCATTGCATTAATGGGTTCAATTCCTCACTTGTGCCTAATAGCCAAGTGAAAGTAAGGGCAAATATCAAACCATATACTATGCCAACAGGAATCAATATCTTCGCTCTCTTTTTTAACAGATTACGGCAAATCTCATCTTCTTCCTCTGGTGTTACATCGTATACCATATTACATTCAATCTGAATCCGTCTAAATCGATAGCGAATATACTTATACAAAAGGTTATTCGGTCTGTATAACATGATATGCTCCACAGTATCCTTTACAGGCTTTCCTTCTTCGGTCTTAAATCTAACACGATTTCCCAATCATCTAATAATGGCACCTTATGATGAGCAATAAAATCTTCTATAATCTGTAATACCTCTTGATGGCCCAGCTCATTCTTACCATATATGATGGCGCCTCGGTCACCAGCATTAGTTACACTAAGCTCTATATGTAATAAATCGGTATCTTGATCACTACAAACCTGTACAAAGTTATATAGTTTATTATCTATGGAGATTGCCTTTGATGGAGAAATAACTACAAAGTCTTGCTCTTGGTCCTCAATAGCATACAGATTTTGTTCAACTTCATTCAGTGTAATACCTTCATATTTATAAGAACCTACATCAATTGACCAATCAGTATATGTTTTATCGAATTCAGCTAGCATATGTACTTACTCTCCTTTATGACACATATTAAAATAAAGTTTCTAATTGTCCTGACATATCCGCCATAAATTCATCAAATTTACAAAGTTCTCGTAATTCTTGATGTTCTATATCATAACAAGAAATCTTTTTACTTTTAGGGTCCCATACAATTTGCCACTCATTATACTCGCCTAGTTCTTTAGATAAACGCAATAGATTACGGCGATCTAATTTAAATGGAATCGTATCAATAAGTGGGAAAAACTCTATAGATATAAAATCGGAGTCTGGTAAGTCAAAGTAAAGATGTTCACCCTCTAAAAAATTCACTAATGCTTTTGGTAATTTGAAGGGCTTTAACTGATCCATCTTATTCTGTATATCATGGAACTCAGCAGGCTCTAAGGATTTAAAATACTCTGCCATTTCCATATCGCCTTTTTCAATGGCAATGCTATAGGGACGCATACCATCTTTTTCTGTGATGGTCACGTCAGCACCATGTTCTACCAAGTATTTGCACATCTGTAAATCCACATAACGAGCTGCCACACACAATGGAGTCGGCTTAAAGGGATATATAGAATCAGGCTTATTGTAATTAATATCTACACCATTATGAATAAAGAAATCTAGAACCTCATAATTTCTATCTGTAATGATATTTCTGAAAGCTTTACCTCCATACTTTTGTACTGTATGGCCTAAGTCATGAATGATTTGTAGGTTCTCATATTTCTTGCCATATAAGGCAGCTTGAAAAGCATCTACTTTCACGCGGTTCAAAGCATGAACATTGGCACCATGAGCCACAACATAGTCTATAATCTCTTTATTACCATACCGTACAGCTAATAAGAAACTTGGATTTTCTTCATCATTAAGATCAACGCCATGCTCTACTAACCATTGAATACTTGCCGAACAACACATGACTAGAGCAAGTTCTAAGGGTGTGTGCTCACTATATTCCCCAATTTCTATGGGTTCATTAATATCCCAACCATTGGCTAATTCATTTTCTAAGGCGCTAATATTTCCTGTTACAATATCTGTTACAATGTGAGGCACAGATTCAAATGTACCTAAGTCTTTTATCTGTATCATGTATCTCTCCCATGAACTATATTTTTAAAATGATTATCACTAATTATATTATATTACATTTATAAGTATGAGTGTATAGTAAAAGCCCTTCGCTTATTATGCGAAAGGCTTAACTATTATTTGTCTATTTCAAGTCCATTGATAAAAGCAAATTTAATCATATCGGCTCCATAAAACTCGCCTTCATCTAATAAGATACTTTCCTTCGGCAAGTCTTTCAAATGATTATAAAAGCCAATATATTTACTTCTTAACTTATCTTTTTCAATTATCTTATTAAAATACTGCTGAGCCTTAGCTTTCCCACCAAAGTGATAAATATAATACAGTAAGTTATGATCAATTATATCTCCATCTATAAGCTTTTCAATATTACTTTCTGTATCTTCAAAATCATCAAATACTGGTATGATATGTTCCTTAAGTAATTTGCTAACTTCATCTACAGTATACTGATAACTTGCTCCTGCTAATTGCCACCAGTGCCAAGCTTTTCTATTTAATAAGCTTCCAAGTTCTCCGCCATAAACAAATCCATTATGATAATTAGCCTTCTTCATATCTTTTGAATAAATAAAAATATGTGGAACAAATTCTACACTACACGCATAGTTATTTCTATTGGCCTGAAAGTATATCTCAAAAGTAAGGTCTTTATTTTTAGATGATTTCTTTAACTTCTGACCTTTACTAACTACCTTAAAATCAGGGAATTTACTTGCAATCTCTTGCCAAGCTTTTTCACATAATTCTCTAGGTTTCATGATTATAAAAGTACTCCCCCATATTATACGATTAATTATTTTATAGATTTCCCTCAACTACTATAACAGATGTATGTTGAAGTGCGTCCGTTATCCAAGCAATAAATGTGTTTAAAAACTCTTGTTCTACTTTACTAAGGTTTATAAGATCAACTTCAATATTATGAATTATTTTAACCCAGTAATCTTTCTTAATCCAATTATCAAAGCATACATCAAATCTATCTCTTTCAGTATTATCTGATGCATCTATAATAGGATACACTTGATTAAAATAAGAAACTAAGATATCAAAATCTGGACTATAAACCCGTAATGGATTTCTATAACAGTGCCAGTCTTTCCAACTTGGTTCCTGACCAGACACATCAGAAATTTTGAGTGGATTAAAGTCTAAGCGTATGTGCTCACCTAATCGTGCATTAAGTCTAAGCTCTATATACTCTTGTTTTTGATAATCCCTTGAATTCAGCCATACTATATATAGATCACTCCATAAACTTATAAGACAAAATATAAAAGTGATGCTTCATTTCTGGTGAGCAAAGCCACCGCCTCAGCCGTAGGCTGTTTTCTTTCTTCACTAATTACATTATATTACATTTATAAGTATGAGTGTATAGTAAAAGCCCTTCGTATAAACGAAGGGCTAATCTATTATTTCTCTTGTACTTGTTTACCACTCATATGTTCAATGGTGATTTCAAACATTTGAACTGCTCTACCAGCATGAGCAATATTTTTGTCTACAAGCTGCTCACTAGGATAATATTTCATAGCAAATTCTTTTAATCGATCTATAGATTCTGAACCTGCCTCTAGCAAACGACATCTTCCAAATACGACTACACTTTGTACATACGGCGCCCAGGATTCAGATTCATCAATTCTCTCATTACCATATACGGTAAAACATACCTTATCTGAAGTTTTCAATGACTCTACTTTATGACCAGCTTTAGCTCCATGAAAATAAATCTTTTTATTATCACAATCATAAAAATAATTAATAGGAATAGCATAAGGATAACCCTCAACACCATTCATGGCAATAATTCCACGACGATTAGATTGTAATAAAGCTTCTGCAGCACTATGGTCTATTTCATTTATCTTTATACGAATTGGTTTAAACATAATCTATCTCCTAATTTTATTTACTTATCTTATTTACAAGATACATAAAAGTACCACTATTAGTATCATCAACTTTAGAATATTCTTTCCAATTTATAGGATATATCCCAGTTAATTCTATAGGTGCTTCCATTCCACGCATTGTTCCTTTTCCTGTATTAGCGGCCCAACTCATACACCCAGTTTTTATAGAACCATCCTCAATAGAAAATTCGGCGTATGTACAATCATTAATATATTTTTCATCTCATACCTCACATTTACATCGAACATAATATCTGAAAACATTTGTTTGTTTACATGCTTATATTAGCACACGAACGAATGTTCGGTCAAGTGTTTTAGAACAAATGTTTGCAAAAACTTTTAAAATTGCCTATTTACTTTTGTCGGAGGCTTTAGATAAGATATTTCACTAGTTATCTTAATTGTATAACCTTCAATAAAGTTATTACTCTTATCCCTAAATTCCTCTATACGCATTATATCTTTTAAGTAGTTATAGCAGCCTTGATCCTTAGCACCTTGCTCCTTCAACACATACACTTCATCATTTATAGTTTTAATACATTTTCTTGTCGTATATTTAAGCTCAATAGGAATCCATTTACCATCTAATATAACAAGAATATCAAGATGTAAATTAAGATTAAATTCAGGTACAAACTCTAATCTAATATCACAATTTGGATATTGTTCTTTAATCATCCAGGCTAAGCTAAACTGAAAATCTGCTTCCGAATGAAATATTGGTCTCCACCTACTCAATTGGTACATTATTTTATCAATATCTAAAATTAGTCCCACACCACATACCTCATTCAATACAATTTAACTACTCATACTAATTATATTATATTTATATATGATTATATTGTAAAAGCCCTTCGCAAAAGCAAAGGGCTAATATCAATTAATTTATATCTTAACTTATCTTTATTGATTATGTTATTAAAATACTGTTTTGATTTTTAAAGATTTCCCTCAACAACTATAACAGATGTATGTTGAAGTGCTTCCTTTATCCAAGTAATAAATGTGTTTAAAAACTCTTGCTCATCTTTACTAGAATTTATAAGATCAACTTCAATATTATGAATTATTTTAATCCAGTAATCTTTCTTAATCCAATTATCAAAGCATACATCAAATCTATCTCTTTCAGTATTATCTGATGCATCTATAATAGGATACACTTCATTAAAGTAAGAAACTAAGATATCAAAATCTGGACTATAAACCCGTAATGGATTTCTATAACAATGCCAATCCTTCCAGCTTGGTGAAACATCTGCTATTTCTGAAGTTTTAAGCGGATTAAAGTCTAATCGTATGTGCTCACCTAATCGTGCATTAAGTCTAAGCTCTATATACTCTTGTTTTTGATAATCCCTGGGATTCAGCCATACCATATATAGATCACTCCATAAACTTATAAAACAAGAAATTATAAGGACACTTCGTTCCTGGTGTGCAAAGCCATTATGTCATGAGTTCTTACGAGCGTTAATACTGACTTGCTCTATGCTCCCAATACCTATAAAAGAATCATATCAATCTTTCTCTCCCCCATATCTAGCATAATTCATCTGTAAAAAATAGGATTTATTTTTTGACACGATACACCATGTCTCCTCTATTCCAAATATACATAATGATAGATACTGGAGGTTTTTCATCGACCCAAAGCCAACCTGTATATGTAGTTGTATTAACAAAATAGCCTTCCGTAATTATTTCAAATTCTGAGTCTACATACTCATTCATAAAATCACGTAAACAAATGGACTTTCCATTAAATCGACCTTCACCTAAGGTTTTGTTAAATATTAGTACCTTACACAAATCCACATCACAGTCTTTAAAAGATATTTCACCGGAAAATACTCTTTCTTCACCATCTACCAATTGATATATTTCGTTAACTGTTAACGTCAATGTTTTATTATGAATTCTGATTCTATTTACTTTACTACCATAAAGACTGAAAAGAATATTACTCTTTCTATCATGTATAAACTCCATATTATTCCTCACAATATTAAATCTAAAATTGTAATTTAAATAAATTCTAGGTGTTTCTATTTTAAATTTGATTATATGGGCATCCTTTCACTCTTGGTGAGTAAAGCAACAGCTTCAGCAGTAGGCTGTTTCCAATCATTCTTCACTTCGCTCGAATTCTTAGACATACCTGCCATGGGCGGTGCTATCACTCACTGCGTCACTTCGTTTCTAGGGATCAAAGCCACCGCCTAAACGTTGATTAAGTGAACACCAAGTATATCAAGTAGTTGCGTTTGTATGTGGGAATATATCCACATACTTTTTAACGATAGAATAAGGTTATCGTTAAAAGGTATTACCTCGACAAACTGAGAGTTGTTATTTAGTTTATAATCGTATTGTTTTATTAGCTATATCTTCTACAAACCTCTTATCGTGTTCCACAAATATAAGTGTAGGTTTTGCTTCTTTTATAATTTCCTCAATCTGTATCCTTGATATTACATCTATATAATTTAATGGTTCGTCCCAAACAAATATATGAGCCGGCTTTGATAAACTTACAGCAATTAAAACTTTCTTTTTTTGTCCATCGCTATAGTTCTTCATATCCATTTCAAACAATTCTCTTGCAAAATCTAATTTCCTAAGAATTGTTTTGCACAATGTTTCATCAACACCTTGCTTATGAATATACTCATTTAGGTGGCCTGTTAAATTTGATGTATCTTGGGGAATATATGATATTTTTAAATTACTTGCTAATTTTACATCACCTACGTACTCGTGATTTAAACCTAATAAAATTTTAATTAAGGTTGATTTTCCGCTACCATTACCCCCATATATAGCCACTATATCTCCCTGCTTTATATCAAAATTTACATCGCTTAATATCTGTCTTTCTCCATAATATAATGATAAATTTCTAACCAATATTAGAGAATTTTTGTGGTGATGTAATGGATGCAATAATAGACTTTCCTTTGTTTCAATATCTTTTAGTAAATTTTGTTTTTTTTCTATTGCCTTATTTTGTCTATTCTCTAAATTCTTAGATTTTTTCATCATCTTGGCTGACTGATGACCTATATGTCCCTTATCCGGCTTTACACCTGATACTTTTACACCGTTTTTGGTATTTTCAATTTTATAAGACCAGTTTTTACTTTGTCTTGCAGCTTCTTTTAATCGTTTAATCTCTTTTCTTAATTTTTCGTTTTCACTAATTTCAAATTGATCTTTCATCAATTTGTTTTCATGCCATGATGTAAAATTTCCTGATTGAACATCAATAGAGTTTCTGTTAATCGAAATAACATGATTGATACAGCCATCTAAAAAGTCTCTATCATGAGATATAAGTAAAAAACCTTTTTTATTTTTCAGATATTCACTTACAATTTTTCTCCCGTCCATATCTAAATGGTTTGTTGGTTCATCTATAAGTAAAAAACCATCTTCTCTTGTAAATAAAATAGCTAAAAGAATTTTTGTTTGTTCTCCTTTAGAAAGCGTTTCAAATCCCCTGTAAACAAGGTTCTCATCTACATTTAGCAAATTAAGTTCTCTAAATAATCTCCATTCTTCCTCATCCGATATTAGTTCTTTATATAACTCAATTCCTAATTTTGAAGTATCACTTAAATTGGGTGGGAATTTAATAAAGTCAACATCCTTGCTTATTTTACCTTGATAAGTTTCTTGATTTAAAAGTAACTTAAATAGAGTTGATTTACCTATTCCATTTCTTCCTATCAATCCTATTTTCCAGTTTGTATCAAATGAAAATGATACATTTTCAAATACAGGGTTTACATAACCATAATATGAGAAATTGAGGTTTTCAATTTTAATTGTAGACATAAAAATCCCCCCCCCCAAATTCAAATTTGATTATTTCTTTAGTTTTGGTACAAGTAAATCATCATACATTGAATTAAATAAGCCATTTAAAAATTCTTTGTTGTCAACATCATCTACCAATAGCATTTCCTTTGCTCCATCATATGGTAACTCATACTTTGCATTTGGCATATATGCTATTGCGGATTTAACAGGTTTCACTAAAAACCTATCATCATAAATTCCACCAACAATTTTTCCGCGATAATAAACAATGTATTCTCCCATCATTGATCTATATGTTATTTCTTCCAACTCTGATAGTTGTTCTAAAATAAAATCTAAATATTCTTTACTTGAAGCCATAACCTGTGCCTCCAAAAAATTTTAATTCGTCTACACTATTTTAATAATTATATTAGATCTATATGTTAGGACTTCAGTTTACAGTAGCACGCAGCCAATCATTCTTCACTTCGCTCGAATTCTTAGACATCCCTGACCAGTGCTAATGCTCACTGCGTCGCTTTGCTCCTAGTGAGTAAAGCCACTGCCTCAACGTGAGCGGTCATTGGGAACATGTCTACAGGTTGTACTTCTTGTAGTTCATAGCCATAGTGTGTAAGGATTTCAATGTCTCGCGCCATGGTAGCTGGGTTACAGGATACGTAAACAATACGTTTTGGTTTCATGCCTGCTGCAGAGGTTAGTACTTCTTCTTTACAGCCTGCGCGGATTGGATCGAATACGATGACATCTGGTCGTACGCCAGCGTTGTAGAGTTTTGGCATTTCTACGGCCGCATCAGCGACGATGAATTCAGTATTGTCATAGCCATTGCGTTGGGCATTTTCACGAGCGTTAATAATAGCTGGTTCTACGATTTCTATGCCTATTACATGTTTAGCTTTATGGGCCAAAAACAATGAAATGGTCCCCGTACCACAGTACGCATCGATAACGGTTTCATCACCTTTTAGGTCCGCATAAGTTAATGCTTGATCGAAAAGTACTGTAGTTTGTTCTGGATTCACTTGGAAGAAGGAGTGCGGAGATAAGGTAAACCGTAAATCTTTAATATGGTCTGTAATCGTCCCATCCCCATAGAGGATATTATTTTTAGGTCCTAATATAACATTAGTTCGCTTACCATTAACGTTATGAACAATAGTTTCTACTTGAGGGATGCGTTCCGTTAATTTTTCTACCCACTTCTCTTTATGTGGTAATTGTTCTGTTGCCGTTACAAGGATAATCATCCATCCAGATTGTCCAATACGACCGATTACATGGCGTAGTATACCTTTGCCTGTATGTTCATCATACGGTTCAATATCAAACTCTTTAGCGATTTGGTAACAAGCTTGAGCGATGATATTATTCCCTTCATCTTGAATAGGACAGTTTGTGCCTTGCACGATATCGTGAGATCCCATCGCATAGAATCCCATTTGAATATCGCCTTTAGTACCTCCTACAGGCATCTGCATTTTATTGCGATATGCCCAAGGTTCTTTAGGGCCTAATGCAGGTTTTACAAGGTCTGGATTTTGATGACCAATGCGTTCAATAACGTCCTTCACCTTTTGTGTTTTTAATGAAAGCTGACCTTCATAGGTAATGTGCTGTAGTTGGCATCCCCCACAGAAGCCATAAAGTTCACAGCTAGCATCGATTCGGTTAGGCGCCATTGTAACAATCTCTAATAGTCTACCTGTAGCATACGTCTTTTTCACCATGTTAATGACTACTTTGACAGTTTCTCCAGGCAAGGCAAAAGGAACAAAGACAGTAAAGTCGTCTACACGACCTACCCCTTCACCGCTGCTACCAATACCATGAATTGTAACAAGCACTTCATCACCTAGTTTAACAGGTGCATTGAGTATAGCTTGTTGCTTTTTAGATACTGTACCACTAGTGTTCTGGCCTTGATTAGAACGAGCCCCTCTTCTATTCTGTTGTTTCGATTTATGTTTACGAGATGTACGACCTGTACCGTTCATTACGCGTCTCTTTTCTTCCAAATTTTAATCATACCTGTCACAATAAGAACGAAGAATACAGTACCGATTTTAACGAGTAATTCTTCACCTTGAATATATGGTATAAGAAGTGGATCTTCCACAATCATTTCCCCTGCAACCCAGCCAAGGAGTGCACCACCTGCCCAAAGAATGGCAGGGAATTTATTAATAATTCGAGCAAATAATGTAGAGCAAAATACGATAATTGGAACAGTAATTAACATACCTGCAATAACAAGCTCTAAATGACCTTTAGCAGCTCCTACTACACCGATGACATTATCAATACTCATCATAGCGTCGGCTACAATAATCGTCCAAATAGCACCCATTAATGAATTCTTAGCTTCAATATGTGCATCTTCATCTCCACCTTTTAATAATTGAATGGCAATCCATACAAGTACAAAGCCACCACCTAAGTGGATAAGAGGAATTAAAGTAAGCGCCTCTACTAAAAGGGTAGCAAATACAAGGCGCATTACAATGGCACCTACTGTACCCCAAATTACGGCTTTCTTTTGTAGTTCTGGAGCTAGCTTACCTGCTGCCATACCAATTACTACAGCATTATCACCAGCCAACAAAATATCAATTAAAATAATCTTGCCAATGGTCACCCACGTGGCAACTTCTAAAAATTCCATTCTGTACATACCTCAATTCAAACGAGTAATTCAATAACTATCCCTTAACTATACCATAATTTTTCTATTTTCTCACCTAAAAAGAGAGCTATTAGTTTACATAAAAAAATCTCTCCTCCTATGATTAGGAGAAGAGATGTATTCTATTATTTCTTGAGTTTTTTAGCTATCAAAGATGCCCCTACTACGAGGATTACTGCAGCTATTTTGATGAACAGTGCATATGGTTCAACACTATGAGCAATCAATGTATCCTCTACTGCCATACCAGCACCTACCCAGCCAAGGATACCGCCGCCAACGTATAGGATAATTGGGAAGCGTTCGATGACTTTCACAAATAAAGTACTGCCATAAATGATGATTGGTACAGTTATGAGCATACCAATGGCTACCATTGTCATATGACCACCTGCAGCACCAACTACACCGATAACATTATCGATACCCATGATACCGTCAGCAATAACAATAGTTGTAATGGCTGCGCGTAAATTATCCTTAGCTTCGATATTATGCTCGCTTTCATCATCAGCAACCAGCTTGTATCCAATCCATAAGAGGAGGATACCACCTACTAAACGAAGTGCAGGAATATTGTTCAATGCCTCTACAAATAGGAATGCCATAACAAGGCGTAAAATAATAGCGCCGGCTGTGCCCCAGAAGATGGCTTTCTTCTGTAAATGTGCTGGCAAGTTACGAGCTGCCATACCAATTACAATGGCATTGTCGCCAGCAAGTAAGATATCGATAACGATGATCTGAAGCATCGCTAATAAACCTTGTACAGATAAGATGTCCAATGTATCCTCCTTAGAATATAACTATAGTATATATATTATAATCGATATAGTTCAGTAGTGTAAAATTCAATTTGTAAAATATATATTCATTTTTAGCATACTCCATTCATATTAATATGAGAATCATAACACTACAAATGGAAGTTCTAGGATATAAAAAATCATTAATTATAGATTCATAATAGACTAATCAATAATATATATTTAATTCCCAATTCTCAAGGAATTTATCTATTAAATTAGGCTACTTTATGATATCGTATAATATATCATTAATAAGGGAGGTAAATATGTATCAAACATATTCTATATTACAAAAGTTATGGTTGTTCATTAAGCTATTTACTCCTATGTGCATAACGCAATTTTCCCTTATAGGTGGTACATTTATAGCCATCTTTTTAACGGGACAATATAGTACGATAGATTTAGCAGGGGTTGCTACGGGGTATAATTTATGGCTCCTATTCTATATCTTTGCACAAGGAACATTATTAGGTATTACACCGATTATTTCTCAGTTATTAGGGGCTAAGAAAACAGATGATATCGCAACCATCTTCTACCAAGGCCTTTATATAGGTACGGGCTTAGCATTCATCATTTTAATGATTGGACTCTTTGGCTTACGTCCACTACTGACAGCCCTCAATCTTGAACCGGCAGCAGCAGAGGTATGTATTAGTTATCTGAAAGCTTTCGCTATAGGTTTATTCCCTCTACTTTGGGTTAATACATTACGCAATACAGTCGACAGTCATGGATTAACACATTATTCTATGGCCATCGTATTTACAAGCTTTATTGTGAACGTATTCTTGAACTACTCGCTCATCTTTGGGCATTTCGGATTTCCTGAAATCGGTGGTGTCGGTGCTGGCTATGGTATAGCAGGTACTTGCTGGACTAACTTTATTCTCTTCAGCTTAGTATTACTATTACATCCGAAGTTAAAGGGATATCGTATCTTTAAAGACTTCAGTAAACCAAGTTTTCACTACATTCGCGAACAGCTACATATAGGTATTCCTATTGGCTTTTCCATCTTCTTAGAAGCTAGTATCTTTAGTATTGCTGGCCTATTGATGGTTCACTTTGGATCCGCCGTCGTAGCTGCTCATCAATCTGTTATTTCCTTTACCAATGTATTCTACTGTTTACCTCTTAGTATCGCTATGGCCTCTACCATTGCAGTTGCATATGAACTTGGGGCAGGTCGTAAACAAGAGGCTATCCAGTACTCTTATATTTCTCGCATCTTAGCCATTGTATTGGCTATCATGATTTGTACATTTACGTTTACTAATATGGATGCTATTGCAGATCTCTTTACAAATGATGATGAAGTATACAAGCTTATCTACAGCTTCCTTGGATACGGTGTATTCTTCTCTGCTATCGATGCCATAGGTACCCCATTGCAAGGTATATTGAGGGCTTATAAGGATGTAAAAGTAGTTCTTTATATTTCCCTCGTTTCCTATTGGGGCGTATGCTTCCCTACGGCCTATATTCTCGCCAAAAATCCTAATTATGGACCATTTGGCGTATGGATTGGCTTACTCTCTAGCGTACTAGTAGCGGGTATATTATTCACCTGGCGTACTTGGTACATTCAACGTAGACAAAACTAAATAACAATTAATACAGTAAAAGAGCATCTTATGTAAGATGCTCTTTTTTATTTCAATATATCTTGTTTTTCTACTTTGGACATACGGAAGAAATTATATAATGCTTCTGCCGTTTTATAGTTCATAGAGTCTACCTTTGAAAGCTCATCAATAGATGCTTCTTTCATAGCCTCTAAACTATTAAAATGCGCCCATAATGCTTTGCGGCGTTTAGGGCCAATCCCTTCTATATGATCTAAAATGGATTCCAAATTACGTTTCCCCCGCAATTTACGATGGTACGTAATGGCAAAGCGATGGGCTTCGTCACGTATTTGTTGTAGTAATTGAAGCTCTGGCGTGTGATGGCTCAAAATGATACTTTCAGATTGTCCTTCTACAAAGACCTCTTCAATGCGTTTAGCCAAGGAGATAACAGGCACATCAGTAACACCAACGGCACGAATTAACGGTAAGGCTGCGTTGAGCTGCCCTTTACCACCATCGATGATAATAAGGTCAGGCATAGGCCAATCTGTTTCATTACCGTAGCGACGCTCCATGATTTCTGCCATGGATTTGAAGTCATCTGGTTTACCTTGCGTAGTCTTCAATTTAAAACGACGATATTCCTTCTTCGCCGGCTTACCACCTTCAAAGACAACCATAGACGCCACCGTTTCGGCCCCTTGTGTATGGGAAATATCAAAGCATTCCATACGCTCTGGTAATCGTGGCAAGTCTAGGACTTCAGCTAGTTTTTTAACAGCCCCACCGGTCTTATCAATTTGGTGTTGCCACTGACGACGACGCTCTTCTAGGAAGGTTTCTGCATTCTCATGAGCCATCTTAATCATGTCCATCTTATAACCACGCTGTGGCACAGATACGTCTACATTTTGACCTTTAAGCTGTGTAAACCATTCCTTTAACAAATCTCTATCGGTGCTATCCATAGGTAATAATAATTCCTTTGGAATGAAGTTTGTATCTCCATAGTATTGCTTGATAAAGTCCGTCATAATCGTTTCTGGAGTATCTCCATCGTGTTGAACAAAATAATTCTCACGACCTAATAGTCGTCCACCACGGATGAATAATAGCTGTACACAGGCCATAGATGTGTCTACCGCAAGACCTAACACATCTAGGTCGCCTCGCTGTGTAACCATGCGTTGCTTTTCTTGTATCTTTTCAATACTAGATAACTGATCGCGATAGCGTGCTGCATCTTCAAAGCGTAAGTCTTCTGCAGCTATTTCCATCTTTTCCTTGATTTCTTTAAGCAATGGTATAGGCTTACCTTCAAAGAGTTCTACAATTTCATCGATGTATTTCCGATAGTCCGGTATAGATATTTTATTAAAGCACGGCGCTTCACAGTAGTGCATATGATATTGCAAACATGGTCGCTCCACCTTCATAGACTTACATGTCCTGAGTGGATAGTACTGGCGTATTAATTTCAATACTACATGTACAGATGTTACATCTGTGAAAGGGCCAAAGTACTTGGCCCCATCTCGTTCAAGCCGGCGCGTCATATATACACGTGGGTAGTCCTCTTGTACTGAGATTTTTACGTACGGATACGTTTTATCATCGCGAAGCCTAATATTGTATTTAGGCTCATGCTCCTTGATGAGCGTGTTCTCTAAGATGAGCGCTTCCATTTCCGTCTTAGTTTGAATGATTTCTACATCGACGGCACGTTTCATCATGGCCGCAACCTTAGGCGCCCGATTGGCATCATTGCGCACATAGGAACGAACACGATTACGCAAGTTAATGGCCTTACCAACATAGATGATGCGGTTATATTGATCACGCCATAAATACACGCCCGGTGTAGTCGGCAAATGACTGACCTTCTCTAGTAATTCTTCAGATGGCATATGTCCTCCTTTCTTCGAAGATTTTTAGATATTTTATTTCTTATTTTTAGCTGCTTTCATAAATTTCTTAGTCTGTTCTAATACAGGGCCTAAGAATTTACCGGTATAGCTTTCTTTTACCTTGGCGATTTGCTCAGGCGTACCTGTTGCTACAATGGTACCACCGCGATTACCACCTTCTGGACCTAAATCGATAATATGATCCGCCATCTTAATAACATCTAAGTTATGTTCAATAACGACCACTGTATCTCCACCATCAACGAGTTTTTGTAGTACATCTAAGAGCTTACGAATATCTTCAGCATGTAAGCCTGTAGTAGGTTCATCAAGGATATAAAGGGTTTTGCCTGTACTACGACGAGCCAATTCAGTAGCTAATTTAACGCGTTGAGCCTCACCACCAGATAATGTTGTGGCAGCTTGACCTAAACGGATATAGCCAAGACCTACCTCTTGTAAGGTAATCATCTTACGATGAATTTTAGGGATAGCACTAAAGAATTCTACTGCATCATCTACCGTCATATCTAATACATCAGCAATGGATTTGCCTTTGTATTTAACCTCTAAGGTTTCGCGATTATAACGAGCGCCTTTACATATTTCGCAAGGTACGTATACATCTGGCAAGAAGTGCATTTCAATTTTAATAATACCATCTCCACGACAAGCTTCACAGCGACCGCCTTTTACGTTAAAGCTAAAGCGTCCTTGTTTATAGCCGCGCATCTTAGCCTCTGGTGTTTGGCTATAAAGCTCGCGTATAGCATCAAATACGCCGGTATAGGTAGCTGGATTAGAGCGAGGTGTACGACCAATAGGGCTTTGGTCAATATTAATGATTTTATCAATATGTTCTAAGCCGCGGATTTCTTTATGGTCCCCTACCTTATGGAAGGAACGGTACAACTGATTCGCTAAACCTTTATAAAGAATTTCATTGATTAAGGTAGACTTACCAGAACCACTGACACCAGTAACCACATTAAATAGGCCGATAGGGAATTTTACATTTACATTTTGTAAATTATTTTCCTTCGCACCGCGAATTTCGATGCAATTCTTACCTGGCTTACGTCGCTCTTCAGGGAGCGCTATAAATTTACGACCACTCAAATACTGACCAGTAATAGAATCTTTTACCTTCATCACTTCGTCTACTGTACCAGCTGCAATGATTTGACCACCATGTTCACCAGCACCTGGACCGATATCAACGAGATAGTCCGCTGCACGCATCGTATCTTCATCGTGTTCTACAACGAGCAAGGTATTACCTAAATCACGCAAGCCTTTTAAGGTATCGATGAGTCGATCATTATCTCGTTGATGTAGCCCTATGGACGGTTCGTCTAGGATGTACAATACACCTACCAACCCAGAGCCAATTTGTGTAGCTAGACGAATACGTTGAGCCTCACCACCGGAAAGGGTCCCTGCACTACGGTTCATGGTAAGGTAATCTAGGCCTACATTATTGAGGAACCCAAGACGAGCATTGATTTCCTTCAAAATTTGAGCACCAATCACTTGTTCCCGTTCCGTAAGCTGTAAGGTACCAAAGAAATCGAGTGCTTCTTTAATCGTTAACTGCGTTACCTCATTAATATTCTTATCCCCTACGGTAATGGCTAATACTTCAGGTTTAAGACGAGCCCCATGACAAGTAGTACAAGGCTTGATAGACATAAACTTTTCAAACTCTTCGCGCATGGAATCAGTAGATGCTTCACTATGACGGCGTTTTACCATTGGTAAAATACCTTCGTACTCCGTAAAGAATTCCTTCACTTCGCCGCGCATATTTTCGTACGTGAAAGCAACCTTATCTGTAGTGCCATACATTACTTTTTTCTGTAATACTTTTGGCAATTCATCATAAGTAGAATCTAAAGAGTATCCATTAGCTTTTAATAAACCTTCTACTTGACGCATAAACCATGCATTAGGATTAGAGCTCAATGCTTGCACACAACCATCAGCAAAGCTAATAGAGCCATCTGGAATAACGCGCTCTTCGTCTACTTCCATAGTGGATCCAATCCCCAAACATGATGGGCATGCGCCAAATGGGCTGTTGAAGGAGAACATGCGCGGTTCAATTTTTGGTAATGAAATATGACAATCTGGACATGCAAAGTGTTGACTATACATGTGTTCAGGGCCGTCTACCTCTTGAATCACTACGATGCCTTCCGCCCATTTTGATGCGGTCTCCATAGAGTCTGCCAAGCGGGATTCGATGCCTTCTTTTACAACGAGTCGGTCTACCACGATATCGATAGAGTGTTTTTTATTTTTCTCTAATGTAATATCTTCATCTAATGTACGTACAACGCCATCTACGCGAGCACGAACAAAACCTTCCTTGCGAAGTTGATCAAAGACGGATTTATGTTCCCCTTTTTTCCCTTGAATCATAGGCGCTAGTACTAAAATCTTAGTACCTTCTGGGAAGTTCATTACATCGTCTGTCATTTGTTGTATCGTTTGCTGTGTAATAGGCTTGCCACATTCAGGACAGTGAGCATGACCTACGCGAGCAAATAATAGACGCAAATAATCGTAAATCTCTGTTACAGTACCAACTGTAGAACGAGGGTTACGGCTTGTGGTCTTTTGGTCAATAGAAATAGCTGGAGATAAACCTTCAATATAGTCTACGTCGGGTTTATCCATTTGTCCCAAGAATTGACGTGCATACGCAGATAAAGACTCTACATAGCGTCGTTGCCCTTCTGCATAAATCGTATCGAATGCCAAGGACGATTTACCAGAACCACTGAGCCCCGTCAACACGATAAACTGGTCCCGTGGTAAGGATATATCTATATTTTTAAGGTTATGCTGACGCGCACCTTTTACAATCAATTGGTCTTTCATTATTTTCCCTATTTAAAGAGATGATACCAAACGGCATCATCTCTTCGATTACTAACATGAAATAATATATCTATATTATCGCACATATAGTCTATATAATCTATGTGTTTTATTACAATCTATATAATCTATGCGTTTTATTACAAGCTATTTACTCTTTGGACTAGTCCGCTTTCTACTTTTAGATGATGCCGGTTTTTTTAACATGCTTTCACCTGCGCTATGCATATCAGACCATTGTTGACGTAATACGCCCAATTGGTCACGCAACTTAGCGGCCTTTTCAAATTCAAGCTGCTTTGCAGCGGCCTTCATTTGACGATCCAGTTCTTCAATTTTATTGAACAACTCTTCTGGCGTTATATCTGCTACCTTAGGAGTAGATGTATCTTGTGCATATGGTTCGTGTCCATGGTCCATACCTGTTGTAGAGGATTTCTTTTTCCCCTTCTTCGGTGAAAAGTCCTTTCCATCGGTGACCATATCTTCTTCAATTTTCGTCAACTCAATAAGCTCTTTTACATCTTTAGAGACAGACTTAGGCGTAATATTATGTTCAATATTATAAGCCTCTTGTACGGCACGACGGCGATCGGTTTCATCAATAGCTCGTTGCATAGAGCCAGTTACGCGGTCAGCGTACATAATAACGTGACCATTCACATTACGAGCAGCCCGACCGATTGTTTGAATCATAGCCGTATCAGAACGTAAGAAACCTTCCTTATCTGCATCTAATATAGCTACTAGAGAAACCTCTGGCATATCTAGGCCTTCACGGAGCAGGTTAATACCAACCAGTACGTCAAAAACACCAGCCCGTAAATCACGAATAATTTCAGCACGCTCGATGGTAACGATATCAGAATGGAGATAACGAACGCGGACGCCCATTTCCTTTAAGAACTCCGTTAAATCCTCGGCCATCTTCTTCGTTAAGGTCGTAACGAGAACACGTTCATTCTTAGCTGCACGCTTATGAATTTCTCCTAGTAAGTCATCCATTTGCCCCTTAATAGGACGAATTTCAATAGATGGATCTAATAATCCTGTAGGACGAATAATTTGTTCTGCAATATTTGTTTCCACTTCCATTTCATATGGACCAGGTGTGGCTGATACATAGACGATTTGATTAATACGTTCTACGAATTCATCAAATTGAAGCGGTCTATTATCGAGTGCCGATGGTAGACGGAACCCATATTCGATAAGGGATTCCTTACGAGCACGGTCACCATTATACATGGCACGAATTTGCGGAATCGTTACATGAGACTCATCCACCATGATGAGGAAATCATCTGGGAAATAGTCTATCAATGTATATGGAGCTTCCCCAGCCTTACGTTCGGACATATGGCGTGAATAGTTTTCGATGCCTGAGCAATAGCCCATTTCTTGCATCATTTCTATATCGTAACGCGTACGTTGTTCAAGACGTTGCGCCTCAAGTAAATGGTCAGCTGCTTTTAACTTAGCTAACTGTTCATCTAATTCGGCTTCAATACGCTCTACAGCAATACGCATCTTATCTTTCGTTGTTACATAGTGAGATGCTGGATAGACTGCAACGTGCTTACGTTCAGCAATCACTTCACCTGTTAAAGCATCTACCTCTACAAGGCGATCGACTTCATCACCGAAGAGTTCCACCCGAATGGCTCTTTCACTATAGGCAGCAGGGAAAATCTCGATGGTATCACCCTGTACACGGAAGGTACCACGGATAAAGTTCATATCATTTCTCGTATACTGAATATCTACGAGTTTAGACAGAATTTCATCGCGAGATTTCGTCTGACCTAAACGCAAGGACAATACGAGTTCAGAGTAATCCTCAGGGTCACCTAAGCCGTAAATACAACTAACAGAGGCAACGATGATTACGTCGCGACGCTCGAAAAGACTCATAGTGGCACTATGTCGTAATTTATCGATTTCATCATTGATAGACGCATCCTTCTCAATGTACGTATCACTTGAAGGAATATATGCTTCTGGTTGATAGAAATCGTAATAAGACACAAAGTATTCTACCGCATTATTAGGGAAGAAACTTTTAAACTCGCTACATAATTGAGCAGCCAATGTTTTATTGTGTGCAATAATCAAGGTCGGTTTTTGTACCGCCTCAATAACCTTTGCCATCGTAAATGTCTTACCTGTGCCAGTAGCACCGAGCAAGACCTGAGCCCATTCACCGCGCTCAATACCCTCTGTTAGAGATTGTATGGCAGTTGGTTGGTCCCCAGTAGGCGTAAAGGGCGCCTCCACTTTAAATGGTTGGCCCCCTTCGTAATTATATGTATTATGTTTCATTACTGTTCATCCTGATGTTTACGGATAGCTTTGAGCTCTTCTTCAGATAGACGACGACCTGCATTTTCTGCTTGGTTCAACGTATCTTCACCTTCTAAGACTTCGATGAGCATAGCAATGGAGAAACGATCCAATGTAGGCGTAGTCTTTTGAATTTCATCAGCCATCATCCAATCTGATTCAGTATAGTTATTAATACGTTCTGTAATCTCTTCCCAGTTTGAAAGTAGCAATCTTGTAATAGGACGATATAATTCAATGCCGAAATACTCGATTAAGCTAACAATCTTTTCCATATTTTCTAGGCTAACATTACATTCATTTTTTTTATTTTCAGATTCTACATATTCAAGTAAGAATTCCCGGTTATATTTATTTGTCACCTTGAATCATTCCTTTATTAAATAGTGCATTAGCAAATTCTTTCGCATTAAATGGACGTAAATCATCCATGCCTTCGCCAACGCCAATCCAGCGCACTGGTACGCCTAGTTCCTCTTTAATAGAGATAACTACGCCACCTTTTGCTGTACCATCAAGTTTAGTCACCACAATGCCGTTTACTGGCACTGCTTGACCAAATAATTTAGCTTGGCTTACAGCATTTTGACCTGTAGTACCGTCGAGAACGAGCAATGTTTGATGCGGAGCCCCTTCTACGTGATTATTCGCTACGCGGCCCATCTTTTTAAGCTCTTCCATAAGATTAACTTTAGTGTGTAGACGACCTGCTGTATCGACGATAACGAGGTCTGCATTACGAGCTTTTGCCGCTTCCATTGCATCGTATACTACGGCTGCAGGATCAGCACCCTCTTTATGTTTAACGATAGGCACACCTACACGATCTGCCCAAATAGATAATTGGTCAGCTGCAGCGGCACGGAATGTATCACCTGCAGCGATAATAACCTTTTTACCTTCTTTAGTATAGTAGTTAGCCAATTTAGCGATAGTTGTTGTTTTACCAACGCCGTTTACACCCACAACAAGGATAACCTCTGGATGGTGAAGTGTAATTTCATCCTCTTGGTCAACAAGCATTTCTGTAATGCGGTCTTCCATAAATGGCATTACATCACCAGTATTGTTGATAATGCCTTCTGTTACACCACGACGAATTTCCTTCATCAAGTATTCTGTCGTTTTAGGACCAAGGTCACTAGTAAGCATAACTGCTTCTAAATCATCTAAGAAATCATCATCAATTTCTGCATAACCAATGATAACTGTCTCTACATTTTTTACAAAGGACTTACGAGTTTTTTCTAAGCCCTCTTTAATTTTATTAAAGAATCCGAATGCCATTATGCAAGATCCTCCTTCACATCTTCAAATGCTACTGTTAATAATCGCGATACGCCCCGTTCAACCATGGTTACCCCTTGTAATACTTCGGCAGCTTCCATAGTTTTCTTACGGTGAGATACTACGATAAATTGTGTTTCTTTATTTACTCGATTTAGGTAAGAACTAAATCTTTCTACATTAGCTTCATCAAGGGCTGCGTCAACTTCGTCAAGCACGCAGAACGGCGCAGGACGATAATCTAGGAACGAGAACAATAAAGCAATAACCGTAAGGGCACGCTCACCACCGGATAACAAGGTCAATTGTTGGCGTTTCTTCCCTGGCGGCTGAATGTAAAAGTCGATACCACCAGTCAAGATATTTTCTGGATCTGTCAGAACAATTTGAGCTGTACCACCACCAAATAGTTGGCTAAATACCTCTTGGAATCTGCGACCAACCACATCTAATACATCGTATAGCTGTGTACTCATAGCCTTATCCATTTCAGCAATAACCGCTTCCAATTGCTCCTTCGCCGTATCTAAATCCGCCAATTGTGTAGTTAAGAAATCATAGCGTTCTTTAGTTTCTTCGTATTCCTCAACGGCGTTTGGATTAACGGGACCAAGCTCAGCAATTTCAGCCATCAAACGAGCTTGTTCGTCCTTCCAATCAGTAACTGATCCTTCAATGCGAAGAGCCTGCGCATCTTCCAAGGTAAAACCCAGCTCTTGTAACTCTTCTACAAAGCGTTCGCAGTCCATGCGATAACGAGTAATTTTACCTTCCATATCAACGAGGCGACCTTGCACCACCTTATAGCGTTGGTTCAAACGGTCTTGCTCGCTAAGAATGGATTCTAACTCCTCACGACCTGTAGATGTTTTATCATAGGCTTCATCGCGAAGTGCACGCAAACGTTCAACTTCGGCTGTAGCTGAAGCCAGTTCACGGTCTGCCAATTCTTTAGCCTTAGGTAGCTCCTCTTCACAGCGCTCTGTAGTACTAATTAGTAAATTACGTAACGGTGTTAAGCGCTCTACAATGTTAGCAATGGATTGATTACGTTGTTCGCGCTGAGTTTCACGTTCCTTAATGGTTTGTCGCAACGTATCACAGGTGAGGCGAGCCTCTGTGAAAGCTTCATAAGCCTCTTGCTGTACCTTTTGTAATACAGTTAAACGCTCCATTAATGCCCCTTGATTACCATCTACACCGTGGTCTTCTTGCAAAGAAGCAAGAGCCGCTTCTTGATCTTTCAAGTTAGCCGTTGTACTAGCTAAATCAATATCAATTTGTAATAAACGTTGCTCTTCTTCACGGAGAACACGTTTCTTACGATCCATTTGATTTTGAATATTTTGTACCTTTGTTTCACTAGCCACATATAGTAAGTTCGTATGTTGGTAGCTTTCATCAAGGGTAGCTCGCTCTTTTTCAGCTTCTTCAACCTGTTTTTCAAGGTTTTCCAAGCTAGCTGTTAAGGAACGAATTCGGTCTTCAATTTGCAGGAGCTCTTGTTCAAGGCTAGCCGCCTCTTCCTTACGGCTCAAAACAGAGGCACGCTTACGCTTTGTAGCACCACCAGTTAAAGAACCACCAGGTTGGAACTGTTCCCCCGTAAGGGTTACAATGCGCAATTGTTGATTATATTTTTTTTGCAATCCAATAGCATCATCCATGGAGGATACTACCAAGGTGCGCCCCAATAAGTATTGGAAAATATGAGTGTATGTATTATCAAAGGAAATACAATCAACAGCAGTGCCTATTACACAACTTTCATGTAAAGCCGGCGTATCATAGGGTTTTCCTTTTACAGAACCCATCGGTAAGAAGGTTACTCGACCACCTTGGATAGATTTCAAATACTTAACGCCTTCTGCAGCAGCACGAGCTGTAGTAGTTACAACATGGTTAACACTACCACCTAATGCCGTTTCGATAGCCGTAGTATATTTATCTTCTACCGTAAAGAGATCACCAACAGCACCTGTAATTTGTTCGCGCCAAGCTCCTTTACCATTTAGGATATTCTTAGTACCTTCTAAATAGCCTTCATGTTGTTCTTCCCATTGGGCTAATAGTTCGATACGACCTTTAACACGTTGCTCTTGGGTACGTAATTTTTGTAATTCTTTGCGTTCTTCACGAGCTTGTATGGCTGCTTCTTTGCCGCCATCAACGAGGGCTTGTCGTTGTGCAGAAATAGCATTAAACTGTTGGCCTAATGTGTCAAATTCACCGCGAGCTACTTGTAATTCACTATCTACTTGACCTATTTCAGCCTTTAAAACCTCACATTGTTTTGTAGACTCTTCCTTACGAGCTTCTAAGCTACGAATACTAGCTTTTGCCGTTTCAATGGCACTCACAAGCTCTAATTGACGTTGCTCAAAGGCTTCTCGATTAGACTGCAAGGACTGGAACTTAGCTTGCTCGGCGGTAACATCTTCAACAGCTTTTTTATAGTTAGCTTCTAACTCTTCTAATTTAGATTCTTTCTCTACTAGTTGGGCGCTTTCATCTTGAATCAATTGATTTAAAATGCGTAATTGCTGCTCTTCACCCTTTTGCGTAGCCTCGAGCTCACTAATACGCATAGATATTTCATCTAGCTCACGGTGAGCGGTCTTTAACTGTTCTTCTAAAAGACGTAAATGACCAGCTAAACGCTCTTCATCACGTTGCTTTTCCGTATACTGAGCTTCCCACAATTTAAGCTGTTCTTGCTCTTTAGTGGAAGATGATTGCAATGTATGACGACGAGCTTCTAATTTGGACAATTCCGTTTGAAGCTCAATTTCTTCATCCTTAAAAGCAATATTATCGTTTTCAAAACGCGTTAAGAGCCGGTCTGATGTCTTGTAATTATGATAGCCCAATGCCCCATCATAGTCGCGCTTTGTACGACTTAAGGTCATATATTTCTTAGTCTTTTCAGCCTTTTCAGATAAAGGTCCAAGTTGTTCTTCAATGGTAGCCATAACGTCGCGTACACGTTCCATATTGCGGTCTGTGCTAGCAATACGACGCAATGCATCTTCTTTATTTATTTTAAAACGAGAAATACCTGCTACATCTTCAAAGATAAGACGACGTTCTTCAGGCTTAGAATTCAAGATGGCATCAATGCGGTTCTGACCGATAATGGCCATAGAGTCTTTACCAAGACCTGTATCGGCTAGTAATAGATGAATGTCTTTTAAACGACAAGAGCGCTTATTGATGAGGAATTCACTTTCACCAGTACGATATATACGACGTGTAATGGCTACCTCAGCCATATCTACATCTAGTTGATGGTCACTATTATCGAATACAAGAGTAACCTCAGCTGCACTCATTGGCTTACGCTTTTCCGTACCAGAGAAGATAATATCCTCTGCTTTTTGACCACGTAAATTACGGACATTGGATTCCCCTAAAACCCATTTCATAGCATCCGTAATATTACTTTTACCACTTCCGTTAGGCCCAATAACGGCAGTCATTCCTGGTGAGAATTTTACAACCGTTTTATCAGCAAACGATTTAAAGCCCTTTAATTCTAACCGAAGTAATTGCATGACTGCCTCCTTTCTACTAACAACCCCGAATAATCATATCTTTTATTATAACACATATTGTAGGCCATCAATACAGCAACGAACAGTATTTCTCGTACTATCTTCACACCAATCTATGCTAAATTGAGGATATTTTTCTTGGAAGTATAAAATATTTCGATTTTTAAGGCCTCGCACCTTTGATGTACTGCTTCTGGGATAAGAAATTACAATTCTATGTTTCATCAAAATATCACCACTATCCGAATAAAATCTACATCCTACCTTATGAGTATGGTAATAATCAAAATGAGAAAAATTGTAACTATTTTGCTTTCCTAATAAATTTTCTGAAGAAAGATGTTCATCAATACATCTTTCAATACGTTGTTTATATTGTTCATTTACAACGAGCTCACCCATAGCAGGTTCATAGGGACCTGCTACCAAACTATTGCCTGAATCGAGCTCTTCCGTGCTTTGTAATCCTGTACGTATAACTTCAATATTATGCTGTTCAAACCATTCCTTTAAGAATGCACAATATTTAATAGCTTGCTCAGTACTTAATGGCTTATATTCACCAGCTCTATATTGATCAGCTAACTCTGTATTCTCTATAACAAGAACAGGGTAGATTCGTATAAAATCTGGTTTTAGTTTAACTACAGCAATAGCTGTTTCTAGAATTGTATGCCAAGTTTCACCTTTTAGTCCTGGTAAAAGCTGAACACCTACAGTCATCCCATGTTGCTTTAATCGCGTAACAGCCTCTACTACCTCTTGTGCGGTATGACCGCGCTTAGCATCTACTAAAATATCGTCATTCATGGACTGCACACCAAGTTCTACTGTTTTTACCCCGTAAGACTGTAACAAGGTAATTGCTTCATCACCTACAGCATCAGGCCGCGTTGAACAACGTATACCATCAATTATGCCGCGCTTAAGCATCTCAGAAGCAGGAGCTAATAATTGATGTTGTAACTCTTTATGGATAGCTGTAAATGATCCACCATAAAAGGCGACTTCCCAAAACTTATCATTTCGTTTACTTCCCACATACTCTGTAATCGTTGCTTTAATATAATCCGGTGTTAGGTGACTAATACCAGATTGGCCTGTAATACGAGACTGGTTACAAAAGGTACATACATAAGGACACCCTACATGAGGTATAAAAAAAGGTATCATACCAAATGGTTTCATAGTCACCTTCCTTTCTTATATAAAATAAACTCAGCCAAAACCTTTTATATTAATATATTAATATCCATGTATTTATTCCTTATGATATGTAATTAATATATTAAGATATAAGGCTTTCAATACAACGATCAAACAATCATAAGATAAATATATTTACAATTCTATATACTATTATACAGAAAAAAGCGCCATTAGGCGCTTTTCTATTTGGCCATTAACTTTTCTAACGTTAATTGAGCCGCATGTTGTTCTGCAATTTTTTTACTTTTACCAGAGCCTGCCTCGTAGGTAACACCATTTATTTCAACCACCATATGGAAGGTCTTAGCATGGTCGGGACCACTTTCACTGAGCAAACGATAGACGATATGTTTATCACCATCCCGTTGCACATATTCTTGTAACAAGGTTTTATAATCCTTGCCCCGTTTACCTTCTAAAGCTTGCTTGATATAAGTAATGAGATGTTTTAAAACGAAGTCCATCGCCGTTTGGTAATCTGTAGAAATATAGATAGCACCAATGAGAGACTCAAAGGTATCCGCTAAAATAGAATTACGATTATTACCACCAGAAGCACGTTCACCATGACCGAGCAATAAATATTGCCCCAATTGTAAAGAACGACTTACAGATGCTAAAGAATCCTCACATACTGTAGCGGCCTTGATTTTCGTCAAATTACCTTCGGCCATGTCTGGATATGTCTTAAATAGGTATTCCCCAATAATAAGATCTAAAACAGCATCGCCTAAAAACTCTAATCGCTGATTGTGATTAATATGCTTTGATTTATGTTCATTCGCATAAGATGTATGTGTAAAAGCACAATCTAAAATGGATATATCTGACACAGGTATGTCTAAACGAGCAACAAGCCCATGAAGAGATTCTTCACGAGCTTGTGTCATCTTACTCTTATGCGCTTCAACAGCTACCATTAGTCTTCATAACGGCGTACACAAAGTGTACCGTTATGACCACCAAAACCGAAAGAGTTGGAAAGAGCACATTTAACTTGAAGGTCACGTGCACCTTCGCGAACATAGTCAAGATCCAAACCTTCATCAGGATTGTCACAATTGATTGTAGGATGAACTTTACCAGTTTCGATAGCCATCGCCATAACGATAGTTTCGATAGCACCAGCAGCACCTAACAAGTGACCTGTCATGGATTTTGTAGAGTTAACAGCGATGTCTTTAGCATGATCGCCGAATAATTCTTTAATAGCCAATGTTTCATTTTTGTCATTAAGGCCAGTAGATGTACCATGAGCATTGATGTAGTTAACGTCTTTAGGATCGATACCTGCATCTTTAATTGCTAATTCCATACATTTACGAGCTTGTACACCACCTGGAGCTGGTGCAGTAATGTGGTAAGCATCGCCATTAGTACCATAACCTACAACTTCAGCGTAGATATGAGCACCACGAGCTTTTGCGTGTTCTAATTCTTCAAGAACAACGATACCAGAACCTTCACCCATTACGAAACCATCGCGATCGCGGTCAAATGGACGAGATGCTTTTGTTGGTTCGTCATTGCGTGTAGACATAGCTTTCATAGCTGCGAAACCAGCTACAGCTGCAGGAGATACAGCCGCTTCAGTACCACCGGCAAACATAATATCAGCATCACCACGTTGGATAATACGGAAAGCATCGCCAATAGCATTTGTACCAGAAGTACAAGCTGTTACGTCTGTAATAACAGGACCTTTAAGGCCAAGACGGATGGATACACGTGCAGATGTCATATTGGCAATCATCATAGGAACTGCAAATGGACTTACACGGCCAGGACCTTTTTCGAATAATGTTTCATATACTTCATGGATGGAGTCGATACCGCCAATACCAGTACCAACTACAGTACCACAACGATCTAAATCTTGTTTATCTAAATCAAGATCAGCATCTTCACAAGCAAGAACAGCAGCACCGATAGCCAATTCTACAGAACGGTCCATACGACGAGCTTCTTTCTTGTCTACGCCATAGTTTGTAACATCAAAATCTTTTACTTCACCAGCAATACGCGTTGCATAGTCAGATGCATCAAAGCGTGTAATTGGCCCAATACCAGATTGACCTGCCAATAACGCATTGTAAAAGTTCTCTTTACCGATACCTACAGGAGTCACTGCCCCTAAGCCAGTAATTACTACACGTTTTTCCAATTATTCCACCTCTTATAGCTATACAGCCCTTTTAAATTAATCAATCTCTGCTACTTGCTGTTTTAGTTGAGCAAAGATATCTTTAACTGGCATAATCTTGTCGACTTTTCTCATATTATTGCCAGAGAACACCAAACCTGTTTCCACATCACCTTGTTGTGCACGAGAAAGAGCACGGATGATACAGAATTTATGGGAACAATGTTTCAAACAGTTATCACACACCGTTGGAGGTGCTACAGTACCGTCTAATACAGATTCAGCAAATTTATTTTTAATTGCTTGTCCAGGCAAACCTACAGGACTTTGAATTAATACAATATCCTCAGGATTAGTAGCCCGTACATACATTTTTTTCAATTCGTCAGATGCATTACATTCATCAGAAGCAGCAAAACGGCTACCCATTTGAACGCCACTAGCACCTAATTTCAACATTTCTACGATGTCACGACCATCAAGAACACCACCAGCACCAATAACTGGAATGTTTTTAACAGCAGCTACAACCTCTGGAACGATTTCTCGAGCGGAACGATCCGTCCCCAAGTGGCCACCAGCTTCGCAGCCTTCTACGATTACTGCTGCTGCACCTAAACCTTCAGAAATGCGAGCTAATTTTGCGGACGAAACAATTGGTACGATTGGCGTACCAGACTCTTTGCCCATTGCGAACATATCTCTTGAAAAACCAGCACCTGCTACTACAAGATCAATGCCCTCTTCGATGGCAGTTTTAACTAAGCCCGCAAATTGTGTTGCGGCTACCATCGCATTTATACCAATAATACCCGTAGGTGATAATTTTCTAGCTAATTGTATTTCGTATCGTAATTCATCAAACGGCAAACCGGATGCTGCAATAAGGCCGATACCACCTTCATTTGCAACGGCTGCCGCCAAGCGAGCTGTAGACAATCTAATCGCCATACCACCTTGAATAATAGGTACTTTGGCCACTAGATTCCCAATGCGAAGTTCAGGGAGCTTCACTATCAAATCCTCCTGTAAATAAAACCGGTTGGGAGGCCACTCGGCCTCCCGTACGGCTGAATTGTCAGCTTTACAGCTTATTTAGCAGAATCAATATATTCTACTGTATCCTTAACGGTTTTGATTTTTTCTGCAACATCGTCAGGGATTTCAACATTGAATTCTTCTTCGAATGCCATGATCAATTCAACGATATCTAAGGAGTCAGCGCCTAAGTCGTCGATGAATGTAGAATCAATGGTAACTTCAGCTTCATCAACGCCTAATTGTTCCACAACGATTGCTTTTACTTTATCGAAAGTGTTCATTGGTGGTTCACCTCCTTTCAAAGTGTATTTATATATAGTCTAATTTTGAAACTACATCACCATACCGCCATCTACATTGATGACTTGGCCTGTAATATAGTTAGCAAAATCGCTAGCAAGGAATGTTGCTACTGTCGCTACTTCTTCAGCATTAGCCATACGGCCCAATGGAATTTCTGCAACCATAGCTTCTTTAACTTTTTCTGGTAATACATCAGTCATATCAGTATTGATAAATCCTGGTGCAATAGCATTAACAGTAATGCCACGACTTGCTAATTCTTTAGCACAGGATTTAGTAAAACCAATTACACCAGCTTTAGATGCTGCATAGTTAGTTTGACCTGCATTACCCATAACGCCTACAACAGATGTCATATTGATAATATGACCAGAACGTTGTTTCATCATGATTTTAGATACTGCTTTAGTTACTAAATATACACCTTTAAGGTTGATATCTATAACAGCATCAAAATCTTCGTCTTTCATACGCATCAATAAACCATCACGCGTAATACCCGCATTATTTACGAGAATATCAATGTGACCAAACTCTTTATGAGCTTCTTCCACCATAGCTGCAACTTCATCAGCATTAGCTACATTGGCTTTAATTTTAATGGCTTTACGGCCTAAAGCTTGTACAGCTTCAACAGTTTCTTGAGCTGCACCTTCGCTACCGCTATAGTTAACTACCACATCAGCACCAGATTGTGCTAAATTGATAGCTACAGCGCGACCAATGCCACGGGATGCGCCAGTTACAATGGCTACTTTACCCTCTAAATGCATTTTATCGAACCCCTTTCAAAAATTCAAGCGTTTTCTCTAAGGATGCAATGTCTTCAACATTGGCTAATTCCATATCTTTATTGATCTTTTTAGTAAAGCCAGTAAGTACTTTACCAGGACCTACTTCAACGAATCGAGTTACACCAAAGTTAACCATTTCAGCTACGCAGTCTTCCCACAATACAGGATTTGCAGCTTGTGTAACTAAGGACTCTTTAATATCGTTTGCATTGGTCAAAATTTTACCTGTCACATTTGCCACTACAGGAATTTGAGCATCGCTCACTTCGATTTTATCCAACTCTTCTTTTAAACGAAGAGCTGCAGGTTCCATCAAACGGCTGTGGAATGGAGCACTTACAGGAAGCATAACAGCACGTTTTGCACCGGCTTCTTTCATCTTTTCTGCTGCAGTTTCTACCGCTGCTGTTTCACCAGCAATAACAATTTGACCTGGGCAGTTGAAGTTAACTGCTTGCACAGAACCAACAGAATCGTTAACCTCTTTACAAATTTCTACAACTTGTTCACGAGGTAAAGCTAGAATTGCTGCCATAGCACCTTTGCCCAATGGCACAGCTTCTTGCATATATTCACCGCGTTTATGAACAACATACACAGCATCTTTAAAATTCAATACACCTGCCGCTACAAGAGCACTGTATTCACCAAGACTATGACCACCTACGATATCAGGTGTAAAGCCTTGTTCTTTAAGAACTTCATAGCAAGCTACAGATGCAGTTAAGATAGCCGGTTGTGTATTAGCAGTTTTAACAAGTTCAGTATCAGGGCCTTCAAAGCACAATTTGGAAATAGAATAACCAAGCGCTTCGTCAGCTTCTTCAAAACGTTGTTTCACAATAGGATATGCATTGTACAAATCTTGTAACATGCCTACTTTTTGGGAACCTTGACCAGGAAAAACAAATGCTGTTTTCATAAGGGCCTCCTTATTTAACAAGACCTTGAAGTTTTTTAATTACAGTTTCAGTTTCAGCCATGATATCTTTGATAATAGTTGCACATGGTTTAACATCTGTTAACATGCCAGAGATTTGACCAATCATTACAGAGCCTTCTTTTACATCACCTTCAATAGCAGCTTTACGAAGTGTGCCTGCACCTAAGTTTTCTAAATCTTCTTTGGAACCACCGCTAAATTCAAGGGATTTATATTTATGAGCTAATGCATTATCAATGATACGTACAGGGTGACCTGTTGTTAAACCAGTCATAACAGTGGCACGATCTTTTGCTTTCAATACTGCATTTTTATAGTTTTCATGAGCAATACATTCTTCGGATAATACGAATCGCGTACCCATTTGTACTGCTTGAGCGCCTAATGCAAAGGCTGCAGCCATACCACGGCCATCAGCAATACCACCAGCTGCGATAACTGGAACATCTACAGCATCTACTACTTGTGGAATCAATGCCATAGTAGTAATATCGCCTACGTGACCACCAGATTCTGTACCTTCTGCGATAATTGCATCAATACCACCGCGCAACAAGCGTTTTGCAAGTAATACGGAAGCAACTACAGGAATTACTTTAGTACCGATTTCTTTTAAAGCTGGAATATACACGCCAGGATTACCAGCACCTGTTGTAATTACAGGAACGCGTTCTTCCACAACTACTTCCATAACTTCTTTAACAAATGGAGACATGAGCATAATATTACAACCAAATGGTTTGTTTGTGCGCTCTTTTAATTTGTGAATTTCATTACGGAAAATATCAGGAGGCATATGACCAGCCCCAATGATACCAAGGCCACCCGCTTCGGAAACAGCTGCCGCTAATTCTGCAGTACCGAGCCAAGCCATACCACCTTGTAAGATTGGGTACTCAATCTGCAATAAATCACAAATGTCAGTCTTAATCATCTTGATGTGTCCTCCTTAATACCATTTCAAGACAAGGCTAGCCCATGTAAGGCCTGCACCAAATCCTGCAAACGCAACATTATCGCCGCGTTTGAAGCGCCCTTCACGATTAGCTTCGTCCAAAGCTATCGCTACAGACGCGGCAGATGTATTACCATACTTATGTAAATTAACAAATACTTTTTCCATCGGCATATGTAAGCGTTTTGCAGCCGAATCAATAATACGAATATTTGCTTGATGTGGAATAAAGAAATCCAACTCATTAAGTTCCATTCCAGCTCGTTCTAAAGATTTTAAAACAGTACGCCCCATCGTTTTAACAGCAAATTTATATACTTCAGAACCATCCATATGAATGAATGTTAAACCTTCTTCAATGCGTTGGTCATTGGCAACTACGGCTGTACCACCTGCAGGAATACAAAGAGATGGACCACCAGTACCGTCGGCACCCATATCAACACCTTTAATGCCATAACCTTCAGGGACTTCAGATACTACTGCGGCACCAGCGCCATCACCAAAGAGGATACTTGTACTACGATCGTTCCAATTTACTCGACGGGAGAGAATTTCAGCGCCCACAACGAGCACCTTTTTGTATAAACCGGAGCTAATATAGCTAGCTGCAGTAATCAATCCATATACAAAGCCAGAGCATGCAGCTTGTAAATCATAGGCCGCTGCATTCTTAGCGCCTAAATTCGCTTGTAATACACAAGCGGCTGAAGGAATAATCATATCCGGTGTTAAGGTAGCAAAAATAATCACGTCTATATCTTCGGCACTAACCTTAGCCATTTGCATAGCTTTTTTTGCTGCCTCAGTCGCCATATAGGATGTATTCATACCTTCCGGTGCAATGCGTCGTTCCTCAATACCAGTACGTTCTCTAATCCATTGGTCATTGGTATCAACCATTTTTTCTAGATCAAAGTTTGTTACAACATTGTCAGGAAGGAAGCTCCCAGTACCAATGATTCCAACCGGTTTACTCATCATAGTCATACTTCAAGGCTCCTTCAATATCCATTGTTTCTCTTATATGTTGAATAATTTTACGTTCCACTAAATCACTAGCAATTTCAATAGCAGTTTTAATCTCTTTAGCTTTGGAGCTACCATGAGCAATCATAAACACCCCGTTAACCCCTAAGAGTGGAGCACCACCATTTTCTGTGTGATCTAAGCGTTTTGCCATTTTTTTTAAAGCTGGCTTTACAAGCATAGCACCAATTTTGGCAAAAATACTACCGGCCATAATGCTATCCTTTACTAATTGTGTAAGACCTGTTACCAAGCCTTCTGCGAATTTAAGTACCACATTACCCACAAAACCATCGCAAACAACAACATCTACGACCCCTTTTGGAATATCACGGCCTTCAATATTACCATTGAAATTAATAGTTTTCATACGTTCCAAAATTGGATATGTAGCTAGAACGACATCGTTCCCCTTAGTGGCTTCTTCGCCAATATTTAATAACCCTACTGTAGGTTCTTCTTTACCTAATAAAAGTTTTGCATATTCAGAACCCATCAATGCACCTTGTACAAGATGTTTTGGTTTACAGTTTGAATTTGCACCTGAATCTAGCATAACAGTAATACCACTAACTGTTGGCATCGGAGTTGCAATAACCGGGCGATCAACCCCCTTAATACGACCGAGACCAAACAATGCAGCTGCTACAGCTGCACCTGTACTACCAGGAGCAATCACGGCATCGCAAGCATTATCACGAACTAAAGATGTTGCTACCACAATGGATGCGTCCTTTTTCTTACGCAATGCTTGTCCTGGATGCTCATCCATACCGATAACTTGACTGGCATGGTGTACAGAAATGCGTGGATTCTTAGCTTCATTCCTAGCTTCTAATATATTAAAAATTTGCTGCTCATCGCCGACGAGCACCACTTCAATGTGTTCATTTGCTCGTACGGCTTCAATGGATCCTAGTACAGTCTCCAATGGAGCAAAGTCGCCACCCATGGCGTCTATTGCAATTTTCATAATCTACACCCTATTCTCTACGGATTCCATAATAAATTTTGCGCGAAATACTTCTTTTATTTTATCTCTTATAATGACCCAAATAAAGAACTTATTACCACGGCGACGCACAATTTCTGCTTTTGCCACCAGATTAGTACCAGCTCCAACTGGGTTTTTATATTTTATATTTCCAACCTCCGCAGAACAAACAGTAGTCCCCATGACTACCTTTGCGAGGGAATTTGCTTGAGCATATAAATACTGTGGCTCTACATGTCCAAATCGATCTTCCATATCAGAAGTAGTACGTAGCATTGATAATGCTTGTTGTCCTTCCGTAACATCGATCAGTTCACCAACCACTTCGTACGGTACATGTTCTACCGCTTCTTGTGATTGACCTGTAGCCATGACGCGTATGCGTTCACGCAATTCAGGAATGCCCAACTCTAGACGATCTAGACGAATCGTTGGCACACTTACATTAAAGTGTGTAGCCAATTCTTCATCAGTAAGAAATGGCGTAATATTCAGTTTTTCTTGTAACTGCTTTTGGCGCTCTTGCTTCTTTAACCGACTCATGGGACCACCTTTTATGACCTAGTATTAATATTACATCCTAAGTATATACAATAATTCCCCTATTGGCAAGGCTTTTCATATATATAGTAACAGATTTTACTCATATATACTAAATATAGATATTATTTTATGTTTAAGTATCATTTTGTTTATAAAAGTATAAAAAAATGCCACTATTCTACAGCTTTATATTACTATAAAATAGCGGCACTGACTAATGCATATGAAGTATATTAAGTTATATATATTACTAAAAGTATACAAAAGCATACAAAAAAGACGCCTACTACTACAGTAGGCGTCTTTTTTCCGCTCACATATTAAGCATTAGCTACTACTTGCTCACCTTTATAGTGACCACATGTAGGGCAAACACGATGAGGCATCTTAGGTTCGTGGCATTGTGGGCATGCTACATAACCAGGAGCTTCTAATTTCCAATTAGCACGACGGCGATCGCGACGGCATTTAGACAATCTACGCTTAGGTACTGCCATTATCTGCACCTCCTTAGTACAATCATTAGGACAATCTATCATCTTTCTCATCAAGCAAAGCACGTAACTCTGCAAATCGAGGATCCACCACAAAGGATTCACAAGAACAAGGTGAAACATTTAAATTTGCTCCGCAATGAACGCACAATCCTTTGCAATCATCCTGACATAACACTTGAGAGGGCTCATTGATGATTAATGTATCCCTAATTAGTTCGGTTAAGTCAATTTCCTCTCCATCGAAAGGAATCACATCTTCAGCAACGTCTCTAGAATCACTAAAGATTTCCTCAAAGGAATCCTTACGATCATGCTCTGTTGTAGTTAAACAACGTGAACACTCGTAATCACCTTTAGACTCTATCGAACCTTGAACGATGTAATTTTGACCATCAAACCAAAACTCACCATTAATGGTTATATCATGACGGCTCCAAGGAAAAGCAGTTACGTCACCAAGCTCAGAGGTTGGTATCGTATAGCTATAAGGAAATTTCTTTCCTATATGTTCTTTTGCTTGCTCTACTTGCAGTTTCATAATCTTACCTCGACTCATAATATTATAAACATGACATAGTGCTTTGTCAAATAAAAAAGACTATCTTAAGCGGACTCAAGATAGTCTTTTTGGTAAGTCAATTACATTTTTTCGAATTGGTCTTTACCAACACCGCAAATTGGGCAAACATAATCAGCTGGTTGATCTTCGAATTTTACGCCTTCAACAGCTTCGTCATAAACCCAACCACATACTACGCATACGTATTTTTCCATGAGTATTTCCTCCTTCACTTGAAAATTATTGTTTAATGTTTATCTTTTATAATTCAGATACTCTATCTGTAATGTAGTATATCAAAGATATCGAAACTTTTCAATACTCATTTTCTTAATTTCTCATTTTTTATAATATTTATAAAGCATATATAATATGCGGATTTGTGCTATATGAAAATTTGAAATGCATTATCAATTAGATGAATTTAGACTTAAATATAAAGTAACACACTACTTCATCACTACGCTGTTTCAATACTAAAAACAGTTATTATTATACCAATTATTGTTAGAGTATTAAATAAATCAACTACCTAAGGTGTACATAATTTATATATTATACTATTATATATAAGAGAATATAGTTACATTATATTTCAAAACAAATAAACTAATAACTTATTATATAAGTATGTACTTATGAACACTTACTTCTCTATGCGATATACGTATAATAAGAATTTTACTATCTTACTATGAACTATTGATTAGAGAAATCATCATTTATTTTGTTATCATAGGAGGATTTATGAGAACAGCTTTAACGGAACTTTTACAAATTGAATACCCTATTATCCAAGGTGCTATGGCTTGGGTATCTGAACACAAATTAGTTGCTGCCGTTGCTAATGCAGGTGCAACAGGTGTTATCGCCCTTGGTGGCCGCGATGCTGAATGGACTCGTAATGAAATTCGTGCATGTAAAGAATTAACAGATAAACCTTTCGGTGTTAACCTTATGTTAATGGCACCTAATAAAGATGAGTTAGTAAATGTTATTATCGAAGAAAAACCTGCATTTGTAACACTCGGTGCTGGTAATCCTGTACCATATATCAAACCGCTCCAAGAGGCTGGTATTAAGGTTATCCCTGTAGTACCTTCCCTTAAATTGGCTAAACGTATCGAAGAAGCAGGTGCTGATGCGATGATTGTAGAAGGTATGGAAGCTGGTGGTCATATTGGTAGCCAAACAACAATGTCCTTAATGGAGAATATTTTGCCAGAAATCTCTATTCCTGTAGTAGTAGCTGGTTCTATTGTAGATGGTCGCGGTCTTGCAGCTGCATTATTAATGGGTGCCGAAGGGGTACAAATGGGCTCTCGCTTCTTGCTAGCGGAAGAATGTCAAGCACATCAAAATATGAAAGAAGCAATTATCAAAGCAAGCGATACTGATTCTGTTGTAACTGGTCTTCTCTCTGGCCACGGCGGTGTTCGCAGCTTAAAAAATGAATTTACTACTCGCTATTTAGCAGCAGAAACTGATGGTGTTACTACACCTGAAGAGCGTACAAAAATGTCTCAAGGCACTAATAAACGCGCCGCAATTGATGGCGATGTTGTAAATGGTGCGGTACAAGTTGGACAAGCCTTGAATCGTCTTGTCGCTATCGAACCAGCTCATACAATTGTTCAAACTGTAATGAACGAAGCAATTATGTCTATTCGTAAGGCTCAACGCCTTCTTGAAATTGTTTAATGAATCAGGAGTACTATATGTTACCATTTCATGGAAAATATCCAAAATTAGATCCTAAAAGTTGCGTCATGCCCGGTGCTGAACTTGCTGGTGATGTAGAGCTTAAAGAATATGCATCTATTTGGCAAAACTGTGCACTTCGTGGCGACGTAAACAAAATTGTAGTAGGTCGTTATTCTAATGTACAAGATAACTCTGTTTTGCATGTAGACGACGATAAAGCATGTATCTTAGGCGATTATGTAACAATCGGCCACGGTGCAATTGTTCATGCAAGCACAATCGAAGATAATGTTTTAGTTGGTATGGGAGCTATTGTGTTGAGCGGTTGTCATGTTGGATCTGGCTCCATTATCGCGGCTGGTGCAGTAGTAAAAGAAAATACTGTAATCCCTCCAAACTCCTTAGTAGTTGGTATTCCAGCCCGTGTTGTTCGCACAGACGAAACACAAATCGAACGCATTCACAATCAAGCTTTAAAATATAAACACTTGTGGACAATTGAGTACGGTATGCTTCCTGATGCAGGTGGCGAAGAATACGATAAAAACGCTAAAATCGTATAAATGCATATAAAAAAGTTACACAAATAGCAAAAGCGGATAGTTGATAAACAACTATCCGCTTTTATTTTTATTGCGAACTAGACTTAGCTTTCAATATAACTAAATATAGCCTTATAAGTTAGTAGAATATCTAAAACGATACATTGATAAACACTCTAGTTCGAAAACTATTTACTCGTTTTTAATTTGGCCTGAACAATTTGTTCCACCAGAAGTGCTGTACCCATGGTCAACGCTATAGGGAAGAACATCTCTACGGAAAATCTAGTCAACTCAAGCATAAATACGCAAGATGTCATAGGCATTTTCTGTGCTAGTCCTAAAAATGCTACAGCACCGATAAAGGCAGCCATCCCTAATGATATAGGAGCTACTGCAATAGACCAAAAAGTACCAAATACTATAGCTAACGTACTTCCCAACATCATAGATGGAGTAATACGCCCACCATAAGCTCCAGCTGCTAATGCGAGTAATACCGCTACCCACTTAGAACCAAATAATCCTAATGCATAGGTCCAGGTAATATCATTAGCAAATGTTAATTCGTTCCCTGCCTTACCATTCCCTAGAATTTCAGGGAAATACATAGCTAACGCACCAATAATTGTAAACGCAACGATAGATATTGGGATCATAATAGGACTGCTACGATGAATAGAAGGTAACTTACCTTGAGTAATATTAAATAAAACTACACCTAAAGCAACAATAGCGCCCAAGGCGATAGAGAATTCTACATAATGACTGCCCAAGCTAGGTTGAGCCATTGTATATTGAATGACATCCCCTACACCAGCTTGTCGAGTTACAAAAGTTGCTAATCCACAGCATATAAGTGCAGCACTCATGGCGCGTATATTCCAAGTAAGGAGCAAGGTTTCTAACGTAAAGATTGCCGCCGATAATGGTGAATTATAAACTGCTGCTAAGCCCGCGCCTGCAGCACAAGCAATCAATAATTGGCGATCTTCTTGTTTTATGTCAAAGTGCTTAACTAAAAAAGTTGTAATCCCCGCACTTGCTTCACGAGGGGCTACTTCTCGCCCTAAAGGTGAACCTATAGCTACCGTAATAATTTGTAAGGTTGCATGAAAAACAGTAGTGATGGGATTCATATCCATCTTACCGGAAACCGCAGTTTTAATATCTACAACACCTTTACCATATCGGTGAATAAGAAACCAGCCCACACCACCTATGAGACCACAAATAATAAGTGGTATCAATCGTTCTACTGGAGATACTCGCGCTACAGCAGCACCAAAGCTCATATGATCTGCAGAAGAATAATTATATACAAAATGCTGAATACTATGCATTAAATGTGTATAAGAAGCCCCTACTAATCCCGCTATAAATCCAACAACAATTATGAGACCTATTAAACGTTTATCAAATGCCATACTTACTCCATTGCTAACACAACTTCACCAGTTTCTAATGTTTTCTTAACATCTATAATACGTTGATTAGATGAACCTCTAAATCGTAATGCTGGATCTTTAAGTTCATCTACAAATCGTCCATCTACAAGGATATCAATTTCGTGTAATAAAGCACTTCTCAACTCATCCCCTAAAATATTATCTATTTCATATCCTGAATAGGCCCAAATTTTCTTTTCCGGTGCAGCCCCTCGTACAGCTCTTACTACAGGTAATAAACCTTGTATATTTTGGAAAGGCTCTCCACCCAATAAAGTTAAACCTGAGCATGTAGGATTTTTCACATAGGAAACAACTAAATCAGTTTCAGCTTGAGTCCATTCTTTACCGGCATTAAAATCTTGGTATTCTTCGTTAAAGCAGTTATAACAACAATGCGTACATCCAGTCACAAAGATAGATGTACGAATTCCTTCTCCATTGGCAATATCATATTGTCTTATTTGCCCATATCTCATAATTACCTCCATAGTAGTGCATATCAAATGATCAACACTATATAGATATATTTCAATTTTTCACATGTATAGTAAAAGCTGTGCCCTGGGCACAGCTTTTACCATGTATAGAATTATAATAATAAACAGTGATGCTATCTATTATTAGATATGCATTACACGATCTTTGATTTCTTTCGTACGACCTTCATTCCAGAAGTTCTCACCCAAATAACCACAAGTACGACGAATAACAGTTAATTTATCACGGTTTGTGTTATGGCAACGAGGACATTCCCACTCATTATTTTCATTGACCTTAATTTCACCATCAAAACCACATTCGTGACAGTAGTCAGACTTGGTATTAAATTCAGCATAAGAAATATGGTCATAAATATATTGAATCATAGTTAAAACGGCTGGAATATTATTAGTCATATTCGGAATTTCCGCATAGGAGATACAGCCGCCTGTAGATTTCTTTTGGAACTCAGATTCAAAGGCAAATTTATCAAATACATTAATCTCTTCGCGAACATTTACGTGATAACTATTAGTGTAATAGCCTTTATCAGTAATATCTTCAATTACACCAAAGCGAGCACGATCTAATGAAGAGAATCGATTTGTTAAGCTTTCAGCAGGAGTACCATATAAGCCAAAGCCAAGATTATGTTTATCATGCCATAAATCAATAGCTGCATTTAAACGATCCATAATCTTCATTGCAAATACACGGCCTTTTTCGCCTGTATTAGACTCACCTGTAATCAAGCGAGTAGCTTCGTAGATACCAATGTAACCAAGAGAGATTGTTGCATAGCCACCTGTGAGGAATCGACCAATTTTTTCACCTTTTTTAAGGCGTGCAATGGCACCATGTTGCCAGTGAATTGGAGACACATCGCTCACTACATCTTTTAAAAGATTATAGCGTAATAACAATGCTTTTTCTGCTAATTCAAGACGTTTGTCTAAAATTTCAAAATATTTTTCTTCACTACCGCGAGCCAAAATACCGATTTGTGGTAAATTCAAGCTCACCACGCCCATATTAAAGCGTCCATCAAATTTGTAGTTTCCGTTTTCATCCTTCCAAGGAGATAAGAAAGAGCGGCATCCCATTGGGCTAAATACATTCCCTTCATAGTTTTCCTTCATCTTCTTAGCGGAGATGTAATCTGGGTACATGCGTTTAGCAGTGCATTGTGCAGCGAGCTCAGTCAAGTAATAATACGGACTATCAGGCGTTACATTATGTTCATCAAGAACATAAATCAATTTAGGGAATGCCGGTGTAATATATACATCAGCTTCGTTTTTTACACCTTTAATACGTTGACGCAAAATCTCTTCTGTAATAAGAGCAGCTTCCTTAGCATATTCATAATCAGGTTTAAAATACATGAACAACGTAACAAATGGAGACTGACCATTTGTAGTCATCAATGTATTGATTTGATACTGGATAGTTTGAATACCATCCTTAACCTCTTTACGCGTACGTTTCCATGCGATTTCACGAGCCTTTTCCATATTTGGCTCCATACCGTAAATCTCAACTTGTTCTTCAATAACATTGTTAAGAATCTTTTCGTAAGACTTACGTACAAATGGTGCTAAAATGCGATCAATGCCATTAATACTTTGACCGCCATATTGCCCAGATGCAACTTGAGCAATAATTTGTGTTGTCACTGTACATGCAACCTGGAAAGACTTAGGTGTATCAATCTTCTTACCATTGATAACTGTACCATTTGTAAGCATATCTTCCAAATTGATTAAGCAACAGTTAAACATAGGCTGGATAATGTAATCCATATCATGGAAGTGAATGGCACCACTATCATGGGCCTCTAAAATATCTGTAGGAATTAATTTACGACGCGCAATATCCTTAGATACTTCACCGGCAATTAAATCGCGTTGTGTAGATACAATCGCAGCATCCTTATTAGAGTTTTCGTCAAGAACGCTAACATTACTACGGTCTAATAAACCAATTACATCATCATCTGTAGTATTTTGACGACGTTTAAAAGCTTGAACAGCTTTGTAACCTTCATAGGCACGTGCCGTTGCAGGATTATGATACTCAATCAACTTATAATACACTTGATCTTCAATAGCATAAATTGTCATGTCCTTTTGGAGCTTTGTAGCATATTCTTCAATTTCATCAGCAATACGCTGTGCCAACCCCTCTTCGTACAACCCTGTACTACTATGCTCAGCTTTTTCTATAGCTAAAGCAATTTTGTTCTTGTCGAAAGGTACCTTTGTACCATCCCGTTTAATGACCTGCAACATATTGGCAACCTCCCCATTTTGTTACCGCTGAAATATATGTTATGACAAAGAAAAAAGTATGGTATACCATACTTTTATAAATTTATATGTAAAAACGTAAAGAATTATTAGTAAATTCTCTATTTTTACCGCTAACTCAGTATACTATATATGGTGGTTGTTTTCAAGAACAAATACTATATAAAGTAAAAATAGGTCCTTTTAGCCATGCTAATATAGCATGAATAAAAGAACCTATTTAAATTATAATGTAAACCCAAATAGACGAGTCAAGAAGTTAGATTTTTGACCTACCCAACTAGAAGGAACAGTAGGATAGAATGTGCGATCAGCTAAAAGATCGCGTTCATTGAGATGAATATTTGGCAACAAATCTTTTTTGTATGTACTGTCTAATTTAGAAATAGCTTCTACATACCCTTGATGCGCTTGTACATCATTTTCATTGCAATAACCAGTGCCAAAGAAGTGAATTAATCCATTACGATACAATTCGATTGCTCTATGATAATTAGCATTACTATGATTAAAGGATGCCATGTTACATTGAATTAAAATCCCTTTATCTACCCATTCCAATAACTGTTCTGGTTTTGTAAATAATTGGCGATGCGTTTCTACTTCACTAATGATAGGAACAATGCCCATATCTAGTAAGCTTAGCAACCATGCATTAATATGGTGAACCTTACTATTTTCAGGTAATGCTACTAACATAAAATGGCTATTACCCAACAAATACTGATTGCGATGAGCAACGATATATTCAACCATTTCATCACAAAGTAAAACGCGAGCACCACTGTGTATAGTAACATCTACTTGTTGCTCACCTACTGCAAGTTTTACATCATTCAATGTTGTTTCCATTTCATTCCAAGTATTCATATCCATAGATACTATTACATCAGGTGTACTGAAAATATCTGTAATTCCTTGTTCAGCCAAAGATTTTATCATTTTTACTGATTCTGCCATTGTTTGTGGCCCTTGAGGACCTAACACAGCTGGCAAAATGCAACCATGTAAATCAACCACGCGATTCATAATCTTTCCCTTCTACTTACGATAACCCCTTACAGAAATCGTCCTCTTTTATAAAGTTCATGTTTATCTCATTTAAGCTTCATTTTCTATTCATGATTATAACAGGGTAAAAGTCGCTTGTATAGTGGTTTTTATATAAAAATAGATAAATTATAATGTGTTCATTTAATAATTTATTTATATTTTCATTTTATTTTCATTAAAAACGCCTCATAATCCTTTTGATTATGAGGCATTTTATAGTCATGTTGCATATTAGTAACAGTTTATTTTTTATATATGCTCTTTTCCTGACCTATCCTATAGGCTAACTTTACTAAGAATATACCAACAATCACACCTATTGTATCAATAACAACATCGGAGAACTGAGAGCTTCGACCTGGTGAAAATCTTTGTATAAATTCATCAAGAATAGCTATAGCCATCCCTAGACCAGTCGTTTTTAATACAGTTCCGTACTTAATATAACGACGTAAGATTGCATATAAAACGCCACCGAGGATTGTAAACTCCGTGAGATGTGCTAATTTTCGAACAATCCTATTCAAGGTCCATATATTTCCATGAAAGCCTAACTTATTTGCTATAGGAGCAAAAGTTTCTGCAAAAAGTAAGCTAAATCCATCTGATGATCCACCATTCTGCATCGAATTATCCCATATAAAAAATACTATTAGCCCTAACAGGATATATAGCATCCAACGTTTCATAGTACTCTCCTAAACGCCATAGCACATATCTATCTTAATCGCGATCAAAAATATCTCTAGTGTAAACTTTATCCTTCACATCCTCTAAACTCTTATCCCAACGGTTAGCTACTATGACATCACTAACACGTTTAAAGTCTTCAAAGTTACGAATTACAGGGGAATTAAAGAAGTCTTCTGCATCAAGAGTAGGTTCATACACAACTACGGCAATCCCCTTAGCTTTGATTCGTTTCATTACACCTTGAATTGCAGATGCTCTAAAGTTATCAGAGTTCATTTTCATAGTCAAGCGATAGATGCCAACAATTTTTGGGTTCTTTCCTATAATAACATCTGCTATGTGATCCTTGCGAGTTCTATTAGCATCGACAATAGCAGAAATCAAATTTTGTGGAACATCATTATAGTTGGCTAATAATTGCTTAGTATCTTTTGGTAAGCAATAACCGCCATAACCAAAGGATGGATTATTATAGAAGTCTCCTATACGAGGATCTAAACAAACACCATTAATAATCTGACTTGTACTAAGACCACGAACTTCGGCATAAGAATCTAACTCATTAAAGTAAGCAACGCGCAATGCTAAATAAGTATTAGCAAATAATTTAATAGCTTCTGCTTCTGTAGAATCCGTATATAACTGTGGTACATTCTCTTTAATAGCACCATCAGCTAATAGTTGACCAAAGCAACGAGCACGTTCAGAGACTTCACCTACCACAATACGGGAAGGATGTAAATTATCATATAAAGCTTTACCTTCACGTAAGAACTCTGGAGAGAAAATCAAGTTCTCCGTGTCGAATTCTTTACGCATTTGAGCTGTATACCCAACTGGTACTGTTGACTTGATAACCATAACAGCATCAGGATTGATTTCTAAAACAGTTTTAATGACTTGCTCAACAGAAGATGTATCAAAGAAATTCTTTTGTGGATCATAGTTGGTAGGTGTAGAAATAATTACATAATCCGCACCTTTAAATGCTTCCACAGGATCTAATGTAGCTTTAAAGTTTAATTTTTTAGTAGTCAAATACTCTTGCAATTCTGCATCTACAATAGGTGACTCTTTGCGATTTAACATTTCTACCTTTTCAGGAATAATATCGAGGGCTACTACTTCATTATGTTGTGCTAATAAAACACCATTTGAAAGGCCTACATAGCCAGTCCCAGCAATTGCAATCTTCATTTATTTGCCCTCCGTCATATAAAACTCTTTATACCATATAGCAAATTTCCGTAACCCTTCGCGTAAAGATGTATTCGGTTTGAATCCAAAATCTTCTTCTAGAGCACTTGTATCTGCATAAGTTACAGGTACATCACCGGGTTGCATTGCCACTAATTCTTTATGGTTTTCAAAATTATAATCTTCTGGTAATACACCAGCAGAAACTAATTCCTCTGAAAGAATACGCACAAAATCGAGAAGATTTTCAGGATGACTATTACCAATGTTATAAATAGCATATGGTGGTACTGGCAATCCATCAGCTCCGTTACGACGCTCTGGTGCTGCACACATAACCTTAGATACGCCTTCTACAATATCATCGATATAGGTAAAGTCACGTTTACAATTACCATAGTTAAAGATTTTTATGGTACCGCCACTACGCAATGTATTAGTAAAACCAAAGTATGCCATATCAGGACGCCCTGCAGGACCATATACAGTGAAGAAACGAAGTCCTGTACTAGGAATGTTATATAACTTGGCATAAGAATAAGCCAATAATTCATTTGATTTTTTTGTAGCCGCATAAAGAGATACCGGATTATCTACTTTATGATCTGTAGAGTATGGAATTTGTTTATTCGCTCCATATACAGAAGACGATGATGCATAAACTAAATGCTCTACTCCACTTCCACCGTTATCATAAGAGTGCCGACAAGCCTCTAATATATTGTAAAAACCAATAATATTAGACTCAATATAAGCATCAGGATTCGTAATAGAATAACGCACACCAGCCTGTGCTGCTAAATTAACAACAACTCGTGGTTTATAAGTAGAGAAAATTTCTTCAATAAAGGTCTTATCTGCAATATTCCCTTTTTTAAATATCCACGTATTTTTATTATCTTTGCTCATCTCATCAATTTGTTGCAATCGATAATCTTTTAAGGCCACGTCATAGTAATCATTAACAGAATCTATGCCGATAATTTGAGTTCCTTCTGCTTCAGATAACAGGGACATAACAAGATTCGCCCCTACAAATCCAGCGGCTCCCGTTACTAGAATTACCGTATTGTTTAAGTCTACATTTTTTGAAAGCATATGTACTCCTTTCATAGTTCTGTTAATTATGAGCGTCTTACTTTACTTAATAATTTATCAACGCCAGAAGTTATAATAGTGCGCTCAGATGGTATGAGATATAAGATAACCACATACAATACAACGCATAAAATCATACAAGCTATAGTCCACCATACCGCATCATATAAATGTAAAATACTATATGCAAGAGCACCAACAATAGATGCGGTAATTAAATATACACCTATATTAGTAATCACCCGAAGGGCACTCATATGTATAAATAATGCTAAGAAAATCATGGCAACCATTAACATTTCCATGCGTACTATTGAACGAGCATAGACAAATGTACTAAAGTCATACTGAATGCAAATATAAATTACCGGTATTAATACAACTAAATGTAATATTTGAGTCCAGAATGATAAATTAGGAACTCCTTTTGCACGGAACACTTCAGAAATCAAATTCGCTGTTACTGTCATAATAGCGGAACTCAAGGCCCAAGATCCCAATACAATACCTGCTAACTTCCATTGTGGTCCCAATAAAAGATCAACAACAAAATCTTGGAATACAAACAAGCCTATCCCTATAGGTACTAAAAAAAGAGCCATATAGCGTTGGAAGGTAAAGAATGTATTTGAAAATGCCTGTTCATCCTGTTGAACTCGACTTAATGCGGCAAATAATACAGGCGCTAAAGATGAAGTAGCCATGGCCATGACAGTTGTAACAATAGCCATAGGCATTTTGTATATCCCTAAATAATAGGCATCTAAAAAGCGACTAATAATGAAGGTATCCACCCAAGCGGTAAGCCAAATAGAAAATGCTTCAGCCAATGACCATGCACTATAACTAAACATGTTCATAAAGACTCGAGAACTAAAGAAGAGATGGATTTGATTTTTCCTACTCTTCAATAAAGCCAAAGCCGTGAATAACTGAGCCCCTAGCATACCAGCGATTAATGACCAATAGTCATATCCCATGAGCGCCATAGGTATGGATATCAATATAGGAGTCAGAATTGTGATGAGCCGAATGTTAAGAAGAAACTTAAAGTTAAAGTCCCGTCTATACAAGGCCATTTGTACACTACTGAAAGCAGAGAGCGGAATCATGGCCCCCATTATGGCTAACGGTATGCCTAAGCCATCATTTCCAACTAATACGGCCAATTCATCACGACCGACTATAATAGCCCCCCACAAGAGTAAAGAAAGAACTAAGTTAGCAATAAAAGCTACATCTGTAGCCTCCTGTTTTTCTTTATCACTTTGAAACTCATGCTGTACAAGAAATTTTTGAAATCCCGCATCAGCTAGCATTTCTGCAAAGGATATAACCATCATAATTGTTGCCAATATCCCAAATGCCGTAGGTGCTAGCATATGGGCCAATATTATATTTGTTAGTGGTGTAATAAGCTTTGCTAAAACCTCTGTTATGACAGACCATTTAGCAGCAGCTACTATTTTTGTATCCATTATTTTTTATTGATATTCTTAATGCCCCGCAAGAATAATTCATGGTGAGCTTCACATTCCAAGTAATTTTGAATTGCTAAATAACTTGTTTTTCCTAAAATAAGTTGCATTAATTTTCGTCCAAATAATCCATTTATTGCGCGGATAATAAAAGATCTACCTAAAAATTCACGCAAATATCGCTTTACATGAGTATCAGCAAAGTCCTTATATGCTTGAGCTACAAAATGAGCATCTCTAATGTTTTCACTTCGCTTTTTATATTCCGTCAATGTTTCAATGGCTTCTGATTCAGTAGCCAAACGGGTGCCCCTTTCGGTACCACGAATTGGCACTTCAGATACAATAAAGGTATCCTTTGTAGCCTCCACACTGATTAATAAGGAATCTTTTACAAACTCCTTATGATGTATATAGGATTCGGAGTTAAAGATAAAGTTACCTTGGCCATAAATAATAGTCCCCTTACCATAGTCCTCACGAGAACCTATACAATGACTATGTTGGCAAATTACAAGGTCTGCTCCTTTATCAACAAATTTTCTGCCATATCTTTGTAACATTGGCGATGGATAGCGATAAAACTCCTTCCCACCATGATAAAGGACGATAACATAATCACAAGTTTTCTTTAAAGCTTCTACATCATCAAAGCTCTCTAATACATCAAATGGATTAGCCCCCATTGTATGACAAGAAGCAACGGTAAACTCATGTTCTGCACATAGGTAAAATCCTATACGTATACCTTCTTTTTCAAAGATAAATGGCTTTTTAGCTGCTTTTACATTAGCACCAGCACCTGCATTTTTAATATCATGCTTTTTTAATAACTCTAGTGTAGTAGTTAATCCTTCTACACCATGATCTAAGGAGTGATTATTAGCCAATGTTAAAAATATAGGCTCTAAAGCCTTATAACCATAGATTGTTTTTGTAGGAGACTTTAAATTATTACCAAATTTATTAATCGGAGTAGATGCATCTGTTAAAGGCACCTCTAAATTAAATACATTTAAATCAGATTCCTTTAGAATTCCCAGTAACTCCTTACCAAACAAAGCCTCTCCATTACCAGATTCAAATAATTCTCTATTTATATCCGTTGGGACAAAATCAGCCCCGATGTACAGTTTCAAGGTGTAACCACTCTCCCAATTCATAATCTTTTGACATAGGACGAAACTTTTCAAATCCAGCACCAGGGAAAAATGTTAACTCTCCAATAAATAGGTGTCCTTTTATTTCGTAAAAATCAACACGTAAGAACGGACAATCCTTACTTAGCTCAGCTGTGAGACGTTTCATCTCCTCATAAGTAGCTGGCTTCGGAAACTCCGTAGGTAATGGCGGATAATGACCAAAATGAATCCCCATGGGCTCCCAATTGATATCATAGAAATTCATACGTGTTCCAATCTTTGAAAAGCGATTTGAACATACCACAGTTAGCTTTGGTTCTCCATGGAAGGAATACATCTTATAGTCCAATAAATCATCGTTGCCCAATTCTGAAATATATTCTTCTGCTATAATGCGCCGCGGAACATTTTGATAAGGCCATTCTCTGGCAATTTTAGAATAGTCACGTTTTAGAGATGCACTTAACTTCGCTTTAGCTGCTTCGAAGTCAAAAGTCGATTTGTCTTTACAAATTACGATGCCTCCACTATCATGAGTTGACTTCAATACAAATTGATTTGGCAACGTATCTATATCGATATCCTCTACTGAATCCCATACAGCAAGTGTAGGAATAATATATTGATTTCCCACACGTTCCGCAATAAAGTGTTTTGCTTCATGCTTATCAACCATGACAGTTTGTATAGGATTTCGATAATTGACTTTTAGCCATTGTAATTTTTCACTGAAAGTTTTAGGATTCTCTAAATCTAAGGGATATCCCATATATTTAGGAAATACTTTCTTTAAAAAATCTTCATCACATAAATTATCATAATAACCTGATTTAATAAGAACTCGTGTACGATAGTAAGGTTTTGTTAAAAAGGACATGCCAACTTTACATAACTTGCTGAGCTTCATTTTTACGTCCTTTCCGGAGCAATTGCACCTCTAAATAAAACATCATCATATAAAAATATGTACTCTTACTTTCATAAGACACCATCCCCATATCCATGACGATTTGAGAAAGGAATAAAATGAGCACCATTACGTATTCATTGCTATGAAAATTTCGATAACGAATTAAGTTATAAGCTATATACACATACATTGAGTAATACGCCAATAAGCCGATTATCCCTGTCCCCGCTAATAGTTCAATATAATTATTATGTAAATAATAATTCTCTTTACCATATAAAAAATAGGTAAGTACAGATGGATTATTTACCCCCACCCCAGTCATAGGCGATTGATAAAATAAATCCCACCCTATATCAACCAAGGCTAAACGAATAATGGTAGATGAATCACCACCAGTACCAGAGAAAGCATCCACCATACTCGACATACGATCCAGAACCTCTGAAAACATAGGTAATTGTAGAACTGCAATACCAATAATAGTAAGAGCTAACAATGATCCAATAATCTTCGCAATAGAATCTACTACATTAGCACTACGTAAACTTTTAAATACAAATAGTAATACTGTACCAACAACAACAAATACTAAAGCTTTACGACTACCAGTAGCTGCTAGAATGCCCAATGTAGGTAAGGCTATAATATTCCACCAACGAGGTCGATCGTATAACATGTAATACAATGTCATAACGATAGCATTGGCACCTAATAAACCTACAGTATTCGCATTTAATGCATCATTTGCAATACGTGCAGAAGATGACAAAACCGTAATAAAGTAATCTAAGCCATAGAAATATACCGTGTAAAAACAAACTATATAACCGGTCCACATACCAATTTTTAATAATGTGTCCACCGATGTTTTATCTTGATAACACATGTATAAAATGATAAGCATAAAGAATATCTTGACGATATCAAAACTTCGACTGAGTGCTACAGATGGCTCAATAGCATTAATAGTACTCAGATAACAGGCTCCAATAAAGAGCAGCATATAACCATGCATCCAAGTAAACCTAAATTTTATAACTCCCTGCTCCCGTATGAGATAAAAAATAATAAGTCCAAACAGGCATACAAATAATACATAGGCACCATAATTCGCATCGCCAAGGGCAAAGGAAATGGTCAACGACAACACTAAAAAAATTAGAGTTATGAACCATATCATGCGGTCAGCAATAGCCGTTATATTTAACTTCAATGGTTCTCCTCCTTACAACTCATAAAACATCTAACCAACGTTTAGCAATTTTACATAGTGGAAATTTATCACGCACCTTGATAGCTTCCTGTGAAAGTTTTGCTGCTAATGCAGGGTCTTTCAAAATACTGCGCATAGCTTCATACATAGCCTTTGTATCTCCTACAGGTACCAAGATACCATTCTCTCCACTATTTATTACCATACGAGCACCACCTACTGGACAGTCTGTAACTACAGCAGGCAAGCCCATGCCAAGTGCTTCTAACATAGAGTTTGAAATACCTTCAAAATCAGATGATGAAACATACATAGAACAAGGTGCAACCTTCTCTAAAATATTACTAGCAAAGCCAGGTAATAAAATACGATTCTCTAAATTGAGCGCTTTAATTTGAGCACGTAGTTCATCCTCTAAAACACCTTGGCCATAAATAACAAGTTTATACTCTGGAAACTCATCTGCCAGCATACTAAAAGCATTAATCATCATAGGTAAATTCTTTTGAGGATGTAATCGACAGGCCGTAACAATCGTCTTCTCACGTTCCCCTTCTATTGGTGGTGGCAATTTACCATTAATAGGATTGGGAATGATAACACCACGTTCTTGTATAGATTTTGGGAAGTAAGAGCGAGCGTCTTCTGTTTGGAATACGAGAGCATCAGCAAATCTAAAGGCAAAATTACGCAATGCTTGTTGATGCCAACCAATAGGCACCTTGCGCGGATTATTTCGCTCCGAAAAGACGATGCGATTCTTCACAAACCAAGAGCTAATGGCGAGAATAAAGCTCGATGCTGACAAAAACGATAAGCATGTTGCGTTAGGTCTTGTCTTCAAAATCTTGATCAGCTCTTTAATTTCCTGAATAAAGCGAATTACTTTATTAGAGCTTGTAGTATGAATCTGAATTTGTTCAATACCTTCCTCTAAAGCATATTCATTACCATAACGATTAGGGCTTGTTTGGATAACCGTAATATGGTGACCATCATGCACCCACTGACGAGCTAACTCTGTTAAAATACGTTCAGCTCCATCGTTACCGAGGGAGATGGTAACAATAATTATTTCCTTTTTCATAAGCCTTCCTCTTGGATATATTCTGCAAGTCTTACATAGGCCTGTGCCATTGACACTTTAGGTTGCCAACCTAAAGATTTCAACTTCTTAGAGCTTAAGAACATGTGAACTGTCGGTGCGTATCCTAAACCCTGTACATCTTCGGGAATGTCAAAAACTACTTCACTTTTTCCATGACTTACATGCGTAGCTACTAGATGCGCAATACTTGCTATGGAGCGAGTTTCCTCATCATGACAAATATTATATGCTTCACCAGCTTCGCCATTCTTCATGAGGGTTAAAATGCCCGTTAATGCATCAGTAATGTAGCAATAGTTCGACATGGAGTCACCTTTTGTATGAAGAATAATGTTTTCATTTCGTAGAGCACTCTTAGTAAACTGCATGAATACACGATTATCAGATACAGGAACACCTGGTCCAAAAGTTTGAGCAAGTCTAGCTATAACAGCAGGAACTCCAAATTCTACAGCATAGGACTTACAATAACACTCACATAATCTCTTACTTTCAGAATAAGAACTGCGAATATTTAAATGATCTAAATACCCTAATCGTTCTTCTGTCATCACTTGTCCAGATTCATAGGGTACACCATACTGTTCCATACTCGATAAGTACACAAGTTTTTTTACCGTTTTATGACGACCGAGCTCTAACATAGCTTCAGTGCCATGAATTGATGTACGAATAGTTTCTACCGGATGCTCCATAAAGAATTTAGATTGTGTTGGTGCAGCACCATGTAAGATATAGTCACACGGTACGTCAATAGATTCTAAAGCACCATCAATAAGTGTAATGTAATCATTATCTAAATAGTTACCTAATATAGCCTGTGCTTTATCATGACTTCGTACATGACCTATTACCTTTATGTCCAAGTTAAAAGTCTCATTGGCAAGTATAAGCAATTTTATAAACATAGAGCCAATAAGTCCCGTCGCACCTGTCACAAGAATGCGCTGATGGCGGAGGAATTCAAAGTACTCTTTGTCTTGTAGTAAAGCTGTTAACTCGCGTTTAATAACGGAATTACTCATCTTGTAATCCTCCTAATTCACGGTTTTTAATAATACCTGTGAACATATAATAATCAGATGGTGTAGTAATCTTTATATTTTCTGTTTCTCCTAATACTGGATACAAGGTGTATCCATAATGCATCATCATGGATGCAGAATCTATAAAATTATGGATGCCTTCTGTTTTAGCTTTATCATGAACCGATAAAATATCATCTAGTTTAAAGCTTTGAGGTGCTTTTGCCATAAGGCATTCACTACGATTCAAAATTCGGTTTATAGAACCATTATCTGTAACCATAACGGTTTCAATAGCAGGTGTAACCGTAATAGCAGAACCCTTTGTTTCTACAGATTCAATATTTCTCTCTATTGTTGCCTTATCCACAAGTGGTCTAACACCATCGTGAATCAATACGGTAACCTCTTCATTAGGAAATAATCGTTTTGCCTCTGTCAATCCATTATATTGAGAGTCTAAAGCACTGTCTCCACCTGGAACAATGGATACAATTTTTTGTAAACCAGCCTCTTTGATGAGGTTTTTAGTATGATCAATCCACTCTGCTTTGCAAGCTAAAACAATACCGTCAATAGAGTCGGTTTGTTCAAACACATCTAAAGTTTGAATCAAAATAGGTCTACCGTTCCATTCTAGAAACTGTTTTGGCGTCTTGCTGTTATTCATTCGAGCACCTACGCCACCTGCAAAGATTACTGCTATTCGTTTCATAGGCCCTCCTTAAGGTTGAGCTTCGTTCTTGGCATAATGTATGCCTCTATACTCCTTGTAAGGTGTATGTAAATCAGCAAACACAGCATCATGTTTTGCTACACGCTGTTCTACTGGTGGTAATTGCATATAGTCGCCCCAAATAAGACGTAAATATCTTTCATACCCTTTCATAACAGGTATCTGATGACCTTCAAAGTCTTTATATACAACAGAATCAAAGTCTTCTCGAGGATGACGCAACTTCATGCCTTTTAAACTACCAATTAACTCAGTACACTCCTTGCTCGTATTAAAATCATATTTGGTCATTTGCTTCTCTGCAAAGCGCCATATATGGTAACGTAATGACTGACTAGAGAATACCTTGTAGATACATCCTGCTAATGCACGATATATCGGTCCTTTATTATCCGGTAAACGTTGTGCATTAAAAAGTGCAAAGGTCATAGCCCACATAAGTTGTAAAGTGCGGCTAATTTTTCCTGGTGCACAACCATCAATAGGCATAATTTCAAGAGCTAAACCATGACAAATATCTTCATGCATACTATGACGATTTATAAATGTCGTATAATTATCTCTAATAGAAGCACCTGCATCATGATAGATATGATGCCGATCCGTACGACAATAGGTATACCGTTCCGTATCTGCATACTTAGGCCATAATTCAGCTAACTTTTCGTAATCTGGACGTGGCATAAATAAATCCAAGTCGTCATCCCAAGGGATAAAGCCATTATGACGTATAGCCCCAATGAGGCCACCGCCACAGAGATAAAAGCGCAAATTATGTTTGTCACAAAACTCTTTAAAGTACAGCAACATACTAAGCTCTTTTTCTTGTATTTCCTTTGTCATAGATGTACTCATAGGAACCTCTCTTAACGTAAAACAGCTAGTACGGTATCAATCATCGTTTTAATATCTTGTAAAAAAGAAAACTCTTTAATACTCTTTAAATTCCAAGCCATTTTGCCTGGTAAAACCTCATTGATATACACTTCATCAACATTTTTAGCATTTTGTAAAAGTTGATCTTCATCTTTATAAGCAATACTTGCAATACTTGTTACCCCTGCTGGTAATAACAAAGTTGCTTTCATTTCATTTGTGTAAGCCGCCACATAGCGAGGCACCTCTGGTCTTGTACCAACAAAGCTCATATCTCCTAATAGGATATTGATTAGCTGAGGTAATTCATCAAGACGACAGCTACGAAGCATATTGCCTACCTTTGTAACGCGCATATCATTTTGTGATGTTACTTGAGCACCTAATGATTCCGCATTTTTTACCATGGTACGAAATTTATAGATACCAAAGGTACGACCATATTGCGTCACCCGAGTTTGGCGGAAGAAGACCTCCCCTTCGCTATCTCGTTTAATCATTATGGCTAACACCAAAAATACAGGACTTAAAACAATGAGCATACCAGCGGCTATAACACGGTCAAATATGCTTTTACAAAGAAGGCTTGTTCGTCTTTGATTTAATATTTCAAAGTATGGACGCACCTCTTCACACTGCAACTCTTGTGGTAGATCGTGAAAGTTTTTTACTAACATTCGGTAATAATCCTTTTAAATGTTTCAATGATATATTGCACTTCTTCATTCGTTAGCAATGTATGAAGAGGCAATGTGATTTCATTTTTAAATTGATTATAAGCATTTGGATAATCATCAATGGTAAATCCTAAGTTCTTATAAGCCGTATGCATAGGAATTGGCTTATAGTGAACATTAGTTGCAATACCAGCTTCAGCCATAGCTTCGATTACTTTATTGCGGTATTCAGCATCTTGACCATCTAATCGTACTAAATATAAGTGTCCACTACTTTGATGATCATCAGTATAATGATGTAACAATGTAACAGGTAAATCTTTAAAACCTGCATCATAAGCTGCGATGATTTCCTTACGTCGTGCTAACAGTTTTGGGTATCTTTCAAATTGAGCCAAACCAATAGCCGCCATAATATCGGTCATATTACATTTATAATATGTACCCTTAATATCGTATTCCCATGCACCAGCCTTTGTCTTAGCAAGAGCATCCTTATCTTGTCCATGCAAAGATAATAATTGGAATTGCTTATAAATGACATCATCATCAATACCATCTATATGTCGCCATGTAGCACAGCCCCCTTCGGCAGTCGTAAAGTTCTTTACTGCATGGAAGGAGAAGCTACTAAAATCAGCTACATTACCAGTTGGTATACCTTTGTATGAAGCACCAAAGGAATGGGCACAGTCCGCTACGATAGGAATATGACCTAAAGCTTTTTGAATATCATTATTTGGAGTAAATACAGATTTCTTTTCATCTACAATGGCGCGTAGGCGATCATAATCACAAGGCACCCCTGCAATATCTACTGGAATTATAGCTTTTGTTTTTGGTGTAATAGCACGAGCTACTGCATCATAATCCATTTCAAATGAATCTTTTTGGGTATCTATAATAACTAGTGTAGCCCCTACATGAACAACAGGACTTGCACTAGCAGTATAGGAATAGGCACTAGTAATAACTTCATCGCCAGGTCCAATACCTAATACACGAAGAGACATTTCAAGCGCCGCGGTAGCAGAGTTTAAACAAACAGCTTTAGGTGTACCTAATTGAGCCGCAATCTTTTTTTCCAATTCTTTAGTACGCGGTCCAGTTGTAATCCAGCCACTCTTTAAGGCTTCAACAACTTCATTGATTTCTAACTCTGTAATATCAGGAGGGGAAAAATTAATTTTCATATACATCACCTCATTACTTTCTGTACCTTGTCGATACGCTTGATTTATCTAATGGAATATATATTAAATTATTGACTACACATCAATGACGATAGAACCTAGTAAAGGAATTCCAACTTGAGTAAGTCGTTTCTTAGCTTCTGTTAAATCTTTAGGACTTGCTACTTCATTTTTAACAACAAGCATAACACCATCAGATTTTTCAGCTAATACAATGGCATCCGTAACATCTAATACTGGTGGTGTATCAATGATAACTACATCATATTCGTCGCGGATATAATCCCAAATTGTAGATAATTTACTAGAATCTACGACTTCAGAAGGATGTTCAACTATTTCGCCTGCAGTAAGTACATCTAGATGAGGGACAATATTGCGATGAATCGTCAAATCTTCATCCATAATAACTGCGTTAGTAAGGCCTTTATTTTGCACGTTGAATGCTACATGCTGAACTGGATTACGTAAATTACCATCTACCAAAAGAACTTTGTTATTATTCTTCGATAAAGCTAATGCCGTATTAGCCGCTACCTCAGAGGTTCCTTCTCCACTAGTAGCAGCGGTAATACAAATGATCTTACATTTATGTTGATTACATACATATTGTAAATTACTACGCAATGTACGATATGCTTCTACAAGTGGTGTATCACCACGCTCATTAGAAATTAGTCTAATCATATTAACCTCTCACTTTACGCCACAATGCTACAATACGATTGCTTGGTTCTTCATATTCCTTTTCTTCATGATTTGGAATGACACCTAAATTTTCAATGCCAAGAATATCATTGATTTCTTGTACCGATTGAACCTTGCGGTTGCAGAAGAACTGACCCAATGTGTAAAGGCAGCCTAGGATAATACCCAAAATTGCAGAGCCTAATAAAATAAGAATCTTACGAGGTGCAATAGCCTTTTCTGGCAATGTAGGGGCATCTACAATTTGAACTTCATTTGGTACCATTACTTCAGCTACTTTAGCCTCTTCCAAACGCTTAGATAACATTTCGTAAATGTCTTGGGCTACATCAACATCACGTTTTGCCTGGATATAGCCACGTTCTTTTTCAGGCAAACCTTTCATTGCTTCCTCATTTTCTTTATCAAGTTCAGCTAATGTAGATTCTTTACCTTGTGCTACAGCTAAAGCTGCTTCATTTCTGAATTTATCTGCTAATAAACCTTGCTGTGCAGAGTTGCTAGATGGTGCTTGTTGGGATGCAATAGCATTAATTTCAGCATTTAAACCACTCTTAGCTTCTTCGATTTGTTGGTTAATCTCTTTCATTGCCGGATGCTCATCAGTATATTTACCAACGTAGGAGGCCTTACGAGATTCTAAGTCAGCTAATTGTCCTTTATATGCTTGAACAGTTGCACTATCAGCAATACTTTTACCTGCAGAGCCTAATTGCTCATTAATACTGCCTAAAGCTGCTTGCGCCGTTTCCAAATCTAATTGGTTTTGAGCTTTCTCACGATCAATAAGGGTAATCTTATCTGTTAGCCCCTTCATTTGATCCGCCGTGGAATATACCTTATTGTCCACTTGGAATTGTTGTAATTTCTTTTCTGCTTGACCCAATTCTTCTTTTGCAGTTACCACACGTTTTTGTAAAAATTCGCGTGTCGTCCGTTGCTCAACATGGGAAATATCTGCCAAGCGCTTTAAGAATGTATCAATTAATAATTGATTAGCCTCTTGTGCTTGTTCTGGACTTTTACCAGTCACACTGACTTGTAATAATTCAGTTTCTTTATATGGTTTTGTTTCAATACGCGTTTTAACAAACTCTTCGTATGTAGGTGCTTTACCTGTTCCTTCTGGATCTTCAATCGCTGCAATAACAGGTTCTACAACATTACGACTCTTTAAAATTTCAGCATCTGTATTCATCAATTGACGCGCCATAGAGTCAGAGTAACCATTAGTACTTGATAAAACAGAATTACTTAATCCTTGAGATTGTTTAATGCGCAACATAGATGTAGATTGATATGTAGATGGTGCCAGGAGACCATATGCACCACCCAATACTATACATGCTACCGTAACATTGATAATCTTACGACGTCGTTTAACGAGGACTCTACCGACCTCTTTTAAATCAATAATTTGTTCCACCCATATACCCCTTTCTGTGAAAGTATACAAACAACAGGGTCTCTCCCTCTTAGGAATCGTTACTGTATATCTCCCTCTCACGTAGACTACAGCTCTAAATAAATGATTGTAACTAAATTGTTATACATTATGATTTGGATGATATGTAGGAACGATGTCTTGTAATACATTGATCACATCCAAGTCAGATTTACATGTTTCAAAGCAATCAATTTCACGGCTTAACCATTCTTGATCTACATCTTCTAAGGCAGCTTCAAAGATTTTCTTATGTGTAGTTGTATTAGTACCTTCTTCAGCAGTTAATAATTCTTCATATAGCTTTTCACCTGGACGCAAGCCAGTAAATTCAATGCGAATATCTTTATCAGGCTCAAATCCAGAAAGGCGAATCATATTTTTTGCTAAATCAACAATTTTTACTGGTTCACCCATATCTAATAAGAACACTTCACCACCATTCCCCATTGCACCAGCTTGTAATACAAGTTGGCTTGCTTCTGGAATAGTCATAAAGTAACGAGTCATTTCAGGATCTGTAACTGTTACAGGTCCTCCAGCTTCAATTTGTTTGCGGAATAATGGAATAACAGAACCGCGACTACCAAGAACATTACCAAAGCGAACGGTAATAAACTTTGTATCGTACTTGTGATTCATACCAAGTACAACCTTTTCTGCCACCCGTTTCGTAGCACCCATAACACTTGTTGGATTTACCGCTTTATCTGTGGAAATCATAACGAAGCGCTCAACACCATGTGCGCCCGCTACATCTGCCACATTACGAGTGCCATAAATATTATTTAACACCGCTGCAATCGGTTGGATTTCCATAAGCGGTACATGTTTATGAGCTGCTGCGTGGAACACTACATCGGGTTCATAATCGGTAAAGATTTGGTCTAACTGATTTTTATCTCGAATATCAGCAATAATGGGAACCAATGTACCTTCAGGCACAATGGAACGCAACTCTTGGTGAATAAGATAAATACTATTTTCACCATGACCTAATAACAATAGTTTTTTAGGTCTTACTCGTAATACTTGACGACAAATTTCAGAGCCAATAGAACCACCTGCGCCCGTAACAAGAACGACTTTATCTTTTAAATATGGTTCTACTTTTGATGTGTCTAGATGAATCTCATCACGTTCCAATAAATCTTCAATAGAAATAGGATGCAAATGAGATACTAAAACCTCATCATCTAATAATTGGTACATCCCAGGTAATGTGTTGATCTTACATTTTAGAGGTGAACAGATTTCCATAATTTCTCGAATAACATCACGCTTTACCGATGGCATAGCAATGATAATTTCTTCAACCTTATATCTTGCTACAAGCATTGGAATATCTTCACGATTCCCTAAGATTCTAAAACCATTCATCAACCGGTTATGTTTATACATATCATCATCAACAAAGCCAATAATACGTCTTGAACGCTTATGATACCGTTCAATTTCACGAGCTATAATTGCACCAGCATCACCAGCACCTATAATGAGTGTATTTACTTGGCCACTTTCACCATCATCCCCATTACTATAATGAAGTGCTACATAATGAAGTAACATGCGCCCCATACCTACTGCACCAGTTGTAAGGAACCAAGTAATAAAATAGATTGATCTTGGTAATGATTTACCAAATACAAACATAGAGGAGTAAAAGATTGCTGTACCTACTGTCGTAGCGACAAATACTGCCAATACCTCTCGCATCCCTGCATAACGCCAAATACGCGTGTACAAATGCATAAGCAAAAACATCAACATATACGAAATCAACAATATTGGCAATGCGTCTACCATTTGATCAATATATCGAGGTTCTATATAGCCATCAAATCTTATAAATAAACTAATGAAAGCAACAATAACAATCGTCGCAATATCGGCAATAAACAGTATGGCTGGTAATAAATATGAACGCAAAAGAACGCCCCCTTATATGTGAGATAAACCCTATCCTTAATCCTTACCGATACGTGATACCATGTATGCACCAGTCAAAATTGGAGCAATATCACGAGCAAAGTTAATACGACTATTTTTAGTCAAGTAAAGAACATCCCCTTCTCGCATAATATAGTTTTCGGACATATCTCCAGTTTGTAACATGCGATTTAAATTAATAGGAATTGGTTTTTCAGGATTGTCTTGATGAATTAAGTAAATTTTCTTTTTAGCTGTATCCCAGTTAAAGCTACCAGCAGCACCAATCGCATCAATAACAGTACTAGACTTAGTCAATGTATAAGCACCAGGCTTATTAATCTCACCGAATACGTACACCCGAACTCCTCCGAGTTTTGTAACATTTACAGTAATTTCCGGATTAATAATGTACCGAGCTAAACCTTGCTGTAATTGGGCGGTGAACTCATCGACGGTTAAACCATCTGCTTTTACCGGTCCCACCATAGGGAATGATACATATCCGTCAGGACGAACAGTGTACATAATATCGTTACCATTACGTGTACCAAGATCTGGTTGTTGTACAACTTGAATAGTTAGTTCATCACCTTGTCGTAGACGATACACCTTATCAGAACTCACTACAGATGCACTAGTTTCTAGTGGTGCGTGTCCTTCAGTTTGTAATACTTCAGAATTGTAAGACTGTTCAGCTGTTACATTAACAGGTGCAGCCATGGATGTTGTTGTGGCACATAAGAATGCGGCCATCATCATATACTGTTTTTTATTCATATTTTACCTCTTTGATTTACATTCAACTCACTCAATACAACACTTTATTTTTTTAGAATTATTAATCCTAAAAAATCGGTTAAGTTATTTTATCATTATTTTAAACTTTCTTCCATAAACACAGCCCGTTCTGAGCTAACTTCATTAAACCTTTAAGAATAAATCGCGTAAATATAAGGTTTTTACCATTTTATTATGTGTATTTTTTTACGCATTTCACTCATATTTCACTCGATTTTTTTCATTAAATTTAGATATATAAATAAAAAATATATAAACTCAATTCATGGCCGATTCATAAAATCATCAAATTCTCATCAATTTTATTGATTAAACAAAAAAATAAGGTGTATATACTAGTTTTCTAGTATATACACCTTATTAAAAATTTTAGATAAGTCTATCGACTTAAAGTATTAATTATTCAACACGACCGCCTAAATATGCTTCCATAACGCGAGGATCATGACGTACTTCGTCAGCAGGACCAGATAATACCATCTTACCTGTTTCCAATACATACGCATAATCAGCTATTTTTAATGCTTGTCGTACATTTTGTTCTACCAAGAGAACAGTAGTTCCTTCAGCACTAATCTCTTTGATAGTTTCAAAGATTTCGTTTACTACTAATGGTGCAAGACCCATAGATGGTTCATCCAATAATAACAATTTTGGACGTGCCATAAGGGCGCGACCAATAGCCAACATTTGCTGTTGACCACCAGATAGTGTACCACCTAATTGATAACTACGTTCATCAAGAATTGGAAAGCGTTTAAATACTTTTTTGATATCCTCTTCGATTTCCTTATCATTGCGAATATAAGCGCCCATTTCTAAGTTTTCATAAACGGTCATATCTTGAAGGATTTGACGACCTTCAGGAACTAAAGAAATACCGCCATGTACAATTTGATGTGTTTTATGACCAGTAATATCTTGACCTTCAAACAATACTTTTCCAGATGTAGGCTTTACAAGGCCCATTATAGTCTTCATCGTAGTAGACTTGCCGGCCCCATTAGCGCCGATCAAAGATACAATGGAACCTTGTGGTACTTCTAAACTAATATCTTTTAAGGCTGTAATATGTCCATAACCAGCCACGATGTTTTCTAGCTTTAACATATTACACCTCCTCTTTACCTAAGTATGCTTCAATTACAGCCTCGTTATTTTGAATTTCTTGAGGTGTACCTTCAGCAATTTTCTTACCAAAATTAAGAACAACCATACGATCACAGATGTTCATCATTAATTCCATGGCATGTTCAATAACTACAACAGTAATACCTAAATCACGAATCTTACCAATTAGTTGGCGAAGAACTTCAGTTTCACTATCATTCATCCCCGCTGCAGGTTCGTCGAGCAAAATTAATTGTGGATGTGTTGCTAAAGCACGAGCTATTTCAAGGCGACGTTGCTTACCATATGGCAATGATGTAGCTACCTCTTCAGCATCTTCTTCAAGACCTACAAGTTTTAAAAACTCATACGCAATACCACGACAACGCTCTTCTTCGATGCGTTGACGTTTTGTCTTTAAGAAACTAGACAAGAATCCAGACCCAGTACGACAATGCATGCCGGTTAATACAGTTTCAAGAGCTGTCATATTACCAAAAAGACGAATATTTTGGAACGTACGAGCAATCCCCATTTCAACAGTTCTATGAGGCTTAATACCTACTACAGACATACCGTCAAAAACGATTTCGCCAGAACTTACAGGGAATACACCAGTAATCAAGTTAAAGAGAGTAGTCTTACCGGCACCATTTGGACCGATAACACCAAACACTTCACCTTGTTTAACGCCAAAGGATACACCGGTGAGAGCTGCAACGCCACCAAAGCTTTTACTTACGTCATTTAATTCTAATAGCATTCAGTTCCCTCCTATCCTTGTTTTTCTTCTTGTTGTTTACGTTTATACGCTTCAAAACGTTCTGTTAATACTTGTGATTCAGGAATATATGGAGCCTTTTTAAAGCCTAACTTACGACTAATTTTGTCTACCATAGATTCGGTTAAAATACCATCCGGGCGAACTGCCATCAAAATAACTAGTAATGCACCGTAGATAATGTCCCGATAATCGGATAAGAAGCGTAATACTTCTGGTAATAATGTAAGAATAAAGGAACCTAAAACGGAGCCCCATACTACATTAGAACCACCAAATACAGGGAATAATAAGATTTGTACTACCTTGTGATAGCTAAAGTCTGTAGGATTGATAAAGTTTGTAATATGAGCATACAAACCACCGCCAATACCGGCAATGAAAGCACCAATGATAAAAGCCATCATCTTATAGTATACAACGTTAATCCCCATTAATTCTGCTGCATGATCATCCGCCTTAATCGCTGCAAAGGCACGACCAACACGACTATTATTAATGCGTACACAGAAGGCAATAATCAATACTAAAATGATTAGCAAAATAATAATAGCCATTAAGTTGCCCCATGCAACAGCATCGATGCCCATTAAACCATCGATATCAAGTTCATAGGCTAAATTTGTTAATTCTTGAGGAATAGATGGAATACCAGAAAGGCCTAACGCACCATTAGTAATATCCAAATTCAAGAAAATAACACGCACAACTTCACCAAAACCAAGAGTAGCAATGGCAAGATATAAACCGCGAAGACGTGTTGTTGGTAAGCCGATAATAACGGCTACAAGGCTAGCAACTAGGCCACCAATAATAATGCCTAGAACAATAGGCAAATCAGCTTTCAAAGAAAGGATAGCCCCTACGTATGCACCAACACTCATAAAACCAGCAGCCCCTAAAGAAAGCTGACCACTTGCAAGTGTGAAGTAAATAGAAATACCCATGATGGCATTGATGATGAAGAACATCACGATCTGTAGATAATACGGGTTTAATAAATCCATTAAGGTCTACCCCCTTTATCTTTAGAACCAAACAAGCCTTGTGGGCGCCAGAATAATAATAAGATAATGAGGCCAAAGGCCACCGCGTCACGGAATGTAGAGGCCCCATATGCAACAGAGAAGATTTCTGCTACACCTAAAATAAAACCACCAACCATGGCGCCTGTAATATTACCAAGACCACCTAAGATAAGTACAGCAAGGCCTTTAAATCCAATAATAACACCCATAGTAGGCTCAATAGCATTAAAGGACAAGCCTACCAATACACCTGCTGCTGCACCCAAGGCAGATGCAATCATAACGGTAACAGAAATAATCATTGTTGGATTAATGCCCAAGAGAGCCGCTGTTTCTGTGCTCATAGATACGGCACGAATAGCCTTACCAATTTTAGTTTTCTTAATAACTATATTAAGAATTAGCATTAAAACAACAGAAACACCTAAACCAATAATTTGTACCATGGAAATTTTGAAAACTCCAAAGTCGATTAGGCCACCAATATAGTCTGGTGGGAAAGATCTTGTTTGAGGGCCCCAAAGCAATAATGCCAAACTTTCAAGAAAAATAGAAACACCAATGGTACTAATAAGTGGTGCCAAGTGAGACACCTTTTTCTTACGTAGTGGACGAAGCGCCACAAATTCTAATAGATAACCGAGGATAGCACCGACAGCCATAGCTACGATAAGGGCTACAAAAATGTTAACGTCAAAAACAGTTACCATAAAAAGACCAACGAAGGCACCTATCATAAAGATGCCTCCGTGTGCCATGTTGATGATATTTAAAACGCCAAACACAAGTGTTAAGCCAATAGCGAGTACAGCATATAAGCTACCGAGGGTTAACCCGTTAACTAATTGTTGTAAAAACACTATACTACCTCAACTTTTTATTTTTTTAATGCGTCAAATTGACCGTTTTTAATTTGTAAAACTTGAACTTCCATGGAAGGGTCACGTTTTTCGTTGAATTTGAATTGACCTGTTACACCAACGAAGTCTGCAATATTTTTCAATGCTTCACGGAATTTTTCACGATCTGTAGTGGAGCCAGATTTTTTCAATGCTGCTTCATACAAGTAAACTGCATCGTACGCTTGCGCTGCAAATTGGTCTGGTTCTTTACCATATTTATCTTTGTAAGCTTTACGGAAGTCTTTTACCTTTTGATCGTCTTTGTTAGGGAACCAAGGTGTACCTACGATAACGCCATCCGCTGCAGCACCTGCAATTTTAATGAATTCAGGGCTATTGAAACCATTAGAACCAATTACTGGTTGATTCATACCCATTTCACGCATTTTTTTCATGATCAATGCGCCTTCTTGGTATAGAGAAGCAACTACAATTACATCAGGTTTTGCTTGTTGAATCTTAGTTAATTGTGCAGAGAAGTCTGTATCTTTGTCTGCAAATGTTTCAGTATCAACGATTTGTACACCTTCAGCTTCCAATGCTTTACGAGCTGTATTATTTACAGATACCATTTGGTCATTGTTGTTGGAGTACATAATAGCTGCAGTTTTGAAGCCTAAAACTTTATGTGCTTCTTTAATTGCAGTATCTACTGCCAAGGATTCTGGTACAGCATTACGGAAAATGTAATCGCCGATATCTGTAATACCTTCAGCTGTTGTAGATGTACCAAGAGCTACGATTTTGCTTTTGTTTGCTACAGGACCTGCTGCCATCATTTCGCCAGATAACATTGGGCCAATAACAGCTACAACTTTATCTTTAGAAATTACTTTATTCATTGCATTGATAGCTTCGTTTTTATCACCTTTAGTATCTTCTACTAATAAGTTGATTTTCACAGCATTTGCATCAGCGTTGATTTCGCTTACTGCCAATTCTGCACCAGCTTTAATGGATTCACCATATGCTGCTGCACCACCAGTTGTTGTTGTTAACAATGCAATTTTAGCTTCATTGCTATTTGCATTACCTGCATCTTTATTACTGCCACAACCAGCAGCAACTGCCATTACACCAGCAAGACCAAAAATGGCTGCTTTTTTTAACATGGATTTATTCATGCTACACCCTTCCTTTGAAACATAAAACTTTAAATCTATATCTATATTATTAGAGTTTTTAATCCTTTGTCAATTAAAATAACTCTATAATAATATATACTATTATAAGTTATTCAGATAATCGTTCCCATTTTTCATACAATGCATCTAACTCACTTTGTGTTGATTCAATTTGTATGGAAATTTTGGACATTTCATCTAAATCTTGCTGTACTACAGGATTAGCTAATTGAATTTCATACATTTTCATAGTCGCTTCTAATCGAGCGATTTCAGATTCCACCTCAGCTAATTGCTTTTCCACCATATAAGCGTTCGGTTTCTTCTGATTTCCCTCTGTAGATTCTGATACTGAAAGTACTGGCTCATCGGCTGAACCAGATTTGCTCTCAACCTTATCAGCTTCTAAGTTCTGCTCATTAGCTAACGCCAATAAGTCTTCTTTCTCTTTCAGCTTTTCCTTGTAGTATGAGTAATTACCGAGATACTCAGTAATTTTTCCATCATCTAGAACTACTGTTTTTGTAGAAACTTGATCCAAGAAATATCTATCATGAGAAATAATGAAGCAAGTACCTTCAAATTGTTGTAATGCTTGTTCTACAATTTCCCGAGTTGGAATATCTAAATGGTTTGTCGGTTCGTCTAAGATAAGGAAATTATCACCTTGAAGGAATAATTTTAACAATGCTAACCTAGCTCTCTCACCACCGGATAAGTCTCCTACCAACTTAAATACATCATCCCCTTTAAATAGGAACGAACCTAATACATTGCGGGCTTTATCTTCAGTGTAGTTAAAGTGGTTCATAACCTCTTCTACAACCTGCCAAGAATCATGTAATTCTTCATGCTCTTGCGAGAAGTAACCTACTTGTACGCGATTGCCAATATCTACATGACCAGATTCAGGGAATAATTCACCTACTATAGTTTTTACTAGAGTCGATTTACCTGCTCCATTAGGTCCGATAAGAGCCACAGACTCACCGCGGCGAACAACGAGAGATATATCATCAATGATGCGACTTTGACCATACCCTACAGCTAAGTGTTCTAAGACTAGAACCTTATCGGCACTCATAGCCGCTGGTGGGAAGGAAAATTGTAAATGATGTGAAGTTACCGGTGCATCAAGTCGTTCTAAACGATTCAATTGAGACTGACGACCACGAGCCATCTTAGATTTAATACCTGCGCGGTATTTATCTATATAAGCCTCTGTTTTCTTGATGTATTCTTGTTGCTTCTCATAAGCCACCATATCAGCCTTCAACCGTTCATCACGTTGTTGAATATAACGACTGTAGTTGCCACGATACGTTGTAGCCTTATGATTATCTAGCTCCACGACACCAGTGACGATACGGTCTAAGAAATAGCGGTCATGACTGACGATGAGAATGCCACCCGGATAGGCGGATAAGTACCCTTCAAGCCACTCGAGCATATCCATATCTAAATGGTTTGTCGGTTCGTCCAAGAATAGAAAATCTGGCCGACGAACTAAGGCCTTTGCTAAGTTAATGCGCGTCTTTTGACCACCAGAAAAGGCATTAGCAGGTTTGTCTAGGTCTTCATCAGTAAAACCTAAACCATATACAATACGCTTTGTCTTTTGCTCATAGTCATAACCACCAAGCCATTCTAGACGATTTTGTAAATAATCTAAGCGTTGTAAATCAGCTTCACTAGCCTCTTCAGTTTCTAAGCGGCTCGTAAGTTCTTTAAGTTGTTCTTCCAATGCATGAACATCAGCCCAAGCCTTTTCAATCTCAGTAGCCAAACTATCGTCACCAAGATTTACATCTTGTTGCAAGTAACCAATACTTGCAACAGGCGACTTAACTACATTACCTTCATCAAGATCCTCATAGCCTAATATGCATTTTAATAAGGTCGATTTACCCGCCCCATTAGGCCCTACCAAGGCGAGTCGATCACCTTCTTTTATCTCAAAAGACACATTGGAAAATACTTGGCGCACCCCAAATGATTTTCCAAGGCCTATCATTCGAATGCGTTCCATTCACAACCTCCTAATCATTTACCCTTTATTATACCACAGTTGCCCGTACTAACATCAACATTTCTATAGAGTCTTTTGTTTTTCTGCTATGCCTAAATAATTTGCCCAATAATGGAATATCGCCTAATATTGGTACCTTTTGTATTTGATGCTGGTCTCGATTATCCATGAGTCCCCCTATGACGAGTACTTCGCCTTGTTGTAAACGTACTCTAGTATGAGCCTGCCTTGTACTAATTTTATAAGCTTTCATTTCCGATACCATAATTGGTGTACTTACCTCGGCATGTATTTTTGCATCCACACCGCCATCAGCAGTAATAATAGGAGTATAGTTTAACTTAATCCCCACCTCTTCATAGCGAGTAGATCGTTTGCGCTCTCCATTCACCTCCGACTCTTCTATAACGGGGATACGTTCACCTATTAATATATGTGCCGTCTCACCATTAAGGGCCATAATAGATGGTTTAGCTATTAGAACAGCTTTTCCAGAACTTTCCATAAGACTTAGTTCTGGCTTTACAAAAAACTTATAAGCTTCTCCACTAGGTGTTTTACCAAAGGTAACGGCTCCATAGGAATTAGTCTTATCATCACCATGACCAGTCAAACTAAGCCAAGACCAGCGAAAGCCTTGCTCTTTTGCGTACGATTGCTCCATAGCAATAATTGTAGCTTCTAATTGCACTTGTTTAGGCTCCTTATCGATAGCACGGACTAAGGTTTCTACCCGCCGTTTTTCACCACTCGTTAAATGCATAATAACCTCATTTTGTTCTGAAAGTACGGCCATTTTATCATTCTTTACTACGGTGCCCATTACTATTTTCAATGATTCTGCTGGTAAGTGTTCTGGGGATAATACATAAAGTTCTCTGTTCTCCAGTGCCGACTCATCAGATTCAATCAGTAATGTATTATGTTGCTTTGATACAGAAAAATGATATATCCGCCCCAGCTCTTGAATAACCTCTTCTGGAGACTCCCCTTTTACGGTGGCCGTAATATTTCCCTTTAATGACTCTACACCGATAACAGATATACCATAACTTCGACAAATGCCTAATACGGTCTCTCTTAATGATCCGTTCCGTACAGATATTGTAATTGGTTCTTTATCTTTATTAATATCAACGCTATTGATTACACTATTACTTTCACTATTATTTTCATTATTGATTACACTATTACTTTCACTATTATTTTCATTATTGCTTACACTATTTGTTACATTATTTCTTAAATTATTTGTTGACATTTCTTCTTTAGTATTTCCTAACACAACTAATGGTCCTACTAAAAATAAATATGTCAGTACAGCTATTAGTGTAACTATTTTTATGATTACTCGATTTTTAGCCATCGTAATGAACCTCCTTCAACGATTTCTACACTATTTTCAGTAATAGCAGATACTGATATCCCTTGCCAACTACTTCCAATCGTAACCATTTGTTCCTCTAAGCCTCTTCGTAAAATAGCAACCTTTTGATTGCCTTCAATAATTCCCACAAGTTCAAGCGGTTGTTCTGGGTTCATATTGCCATTCAAACCTGTACTCTTTCTATCCGTTTTTATAGTTTTATTCTTATTCCCCATTTGTCGCTGCGTAGTTCTTTTATTACGTATTTCTTTACTATTACTAAGGGATATTCCATCATTGCTAATGATATCCAACTCGTTAGCTAATTCGTTATCCACATCTTTAGTGTCATTATTTTGACTTAATACATCGGTACTAGAAATATCTTTAAAGACCTCTCGCCAAGGATGAGACCGTTCTACACCGCTCACATCATATAGTAAGTGTCCTTTAACAATAAAGTCGTCTTTCTCATCATGTACAGCCTTAATATCTACTCCTTCTTTACTAGATTTCCCATTATAATTTCTATTTTTATTAGATTTCCTTTGCGATTGCTCTTTTGTATCTACCTTTCTTTGATTATCAACACTATCCTTTAATTGAGCTGAATTAATATTGATATGTTCCTCTTCATGGGGATAAAAAACTCCTACTCCTATCATTGCTAAAGCAAGTATAAAAAAAATAAAAATTGCAATTCTATAGTGTCGTACAAGAAAACATTGTCTACAAACCCAATCTTTAAGCTGTTCTATATAGTTTTGTAAGTTCATAATTCACCTCCTTCAAACTATTTCTAGGAGACCCTTTTAAAACCCTACAAAAAAATGACTCTACCAGTCACCTAGGTGACTAATAGAGTCATTCATTATATTGACAAATCAAAGCGATTCGTGCTCATTTATTTACTATTAAAACCCTCTGGATGAGATGTATGCCATTTCCAAGCATCTTTGATAACATCAGCTACATTGCTGAATTTAGGATCCCAACCAAGTAAGTTTTTGATTTTTTCAGAAGAAGCAATCAAAGTACCTGGGTCACCAGCACGACGTTCGCCATATTGAACAGGAATATCGATACCTGTAACCGCTTTTGCAGTTTCGATAATTTCTTTTACGGAGAAGCCATTACCACTACCAAGATTAAATACTTGGGATTCGCCACCTTTACGCAAATAGTCCATAGCTAGTACATGAGCAGCTGCTAAATCATTAACATGAATATAGTCCCGCACACATGTACCATCAGCTGTATCATAGTCAGTACCAAATACAGTTATATGTTCTCTTTTACCACGAGCTGCATCGAGCACAAGGGGAATCAAATGAGTTTCTGGATGATGGTCTTCCCCAATCGTACCAGATGGATCGGCACCTGCCGCATTGAAGTAACGTAATGCTACGTATGTAGAACCATAAATAGAACTATAATCAGATAGCATTTCTTCAATCATCAATTTAGTGCGACCATATACATTTGTTGGATGCAATTGAGCATCCTCTCGAATTGGTACCACCTCAGGCTCACCATATACTGCCGCCGTACTAGAGAATACGAAATGCTTCACACCTGCAGCACGAGCAGATTCAATAAGGTGATACGAACCGACCACATTATTTTCATAATAAATAGCTGGGTTTACCATGGATTCTCCAACTTGAGAGTGGGCTGCAAAATGCATAACACCAATGATATTATGGTCTTTCATAATATCGACTAACTTAGGATCTGCAATATCCATATTGTAGAATGTAACCCCTTCAGGAATAGATTCCACATGTCCGCGAGATAAATTATCTACAATGATTGGTGTATAACCTGCTTGTTGTAAGGCACGTACAGTATGACTCCCAATATAACCAGCACCACCTGTTACTAAAATATTCATAGTTCCCCCTTATGAATTATGTGTATCCTTTGCACGAGCTAATTTAGGCCCGATGAGACGTTTATAGACCTCAACACCTGGTTGGTCAAAGGCATCAACACCAGCAAAAATAGACTCGAAATAAACGGCCCAACAATGCATAAACATAATTTCCCCTAAATGGAATGCATTAAGCGTTGGTACAGTTATAGTCATGTTGAAGCGATTATCACTGGATAAGGCCTCTCTATTGGCATCTAAGGCAATATTTAAAATATCACAAATACCTACATTTCCAAGTGCTTGTAATCTTTCATATTGACTATGTGTATTAGGCACTACGAGATTATGTTTCCAATCCTTAACCTTAATAAATTGAACCACCTTATTAAGACGGCCCTCTTGATGCTCTTGTACTTGAGCATGCATATCCATAGTCCCTACTGCAGCAACCGGCGTACGACCATATGGTAAGCAAGTATTACTCATCTTCCCTAAAGATTCGGATAATAGTTGTACATACCAATCAGATAAGGAGTGAAGAGCTTCACCATAAGGCATAAACACCTCAATAATACGACCGTACCGTTCAGATGCAATATATTTTAGTAAAGCACTTAATAAAGCAGGATTTTTAAAAATATCCTCTTCTTGACAGGCCGCATCCATTGAAGCTGCACCTGCCAAGAAACCTTCAATATCAAATCCTACGAGAGCAGCTGTAACAAAACCTACTTCAGTAAATACAGAGAAACGACCACCTACACCATAAGGAATACTATAGGTCTTCCAATGATTCTCTATTGCCATAGAGCGTAAAACTGTAGGATGTTCATCATCAGACATATCGGTAACAGCTACCACTTCATAATTTATATTACGATCTTGTAAAGCTTTTTCCAAAATCATAAAGTTAGCCATTGGCTCGATGGTAGAACCTGACTTAGATGTAATAACGAGCATCACCTTATAGTCTGATCCTTTTGTCTGAGCTTGGTACTCTAAAGTTCGAATAAGACCAGCTAAATAGTCGCCATCTACATTAAAGCCTGCAAAGTACATCCGTGGATATCCGTTTCGTTCTTCCGTACTGAGATTATTCCAAAACGCCCCACATTGGACATCAAAAATAACCTTACTCCCTAAGTAAGAGCCACCAATACCTACAGATACAACTGTATCAATATTATGGCGAGCATAGTCCCGTAGTTCATAAAGTCGTTTCAACATTGCAGGTGTATTGATACCATCTTCTGAAATATAAGGAAGTTGGTAAAACAATACCGGTTCAGGCAAGCCATCCTTAGAAACATGTCCTTCTTCAAAGCCTGTAGAACGCAAAATATTTGTATGACGCCAAACATTTTGTATAGCACGCTCAAAGTTATTTACGTCTCGTTCTTGTATGCAACTTTCATTATATATGTTAGCGTAATCTAACTCGAACCCCGATTGTAACCGCAACATCAAATATCTCCTTTACTGACATTTTATGTACAATATTCTACTCATTATACCATAAAACAATGAATAAAATATTAGTTTATACAATCATTTCACCCACAAACCATAGCCAAAACCCACTGCATAAACAGACCACAACAATGCGATAGGGATAGCTAGCTTAAATTTAACCTTTAATGTCTTATGGCGCCACAGAACCATGCCTAATAAAGCACCTACACCACCAAAGGCAAATGCTAAAAATAATAAAGTAAACTCTGAAATTCGTTCATATCCCTTGATGGCACATAATTTATCATATCCATACATACTAAATACGATAAGATTCCAGACACCTACAGTTACCCAAAATTGTGTATCACTCATAGCCCCAAACCTTGTATCCCTTACTTATGATGAGCTTTAAAATACTCTAATGTTTTTTGTAAGCCTTCATCTAATGTTGTAGACGCTACAAATCCAAAATCGCGTTCCGCCTTGACATTGCTTAAACGAGAATGCTTGATATCCCCAACCCGCTCAGCCTCATAGTGCACCATAAAGTCTGCACCACTAATAGCGCGGAATCGCGTAATCAACTCATTAACAGATGTTCCCTTATTGGTAGATACATTATAAATACCTGTACATTGACTATTCCTCATAGCCTTAATATTAGCATCTACCACATCATCTACATAAATGAAGTCTCTAGTTTGTTCCCCATCACCGTATACGGTTAAAGGCTGACCTTCAACGATTAAACGGTTAAAGACACTGATAACGCCACCTTCACCACCATCACCTTGACGTGGTCCATATACATTGGCATATCTAAAGCACACTGTATTTAATCCAAAGGCTTCACGATAAATACGTAAATACCCTTCTGCAGTAAGCTTTGTTAGTCCGTAAAAGGAAGAAGGCATACCACTTAATTCCTCAGTTAACGGTAATACTGCTAAATCCCCATAAACAGCAGCGGACGAAGGCATTAAGAATTGTTCAACCTTCACCTGACGACATGCATCTAAAACATTAATAAGACCCAATAGATTCACATCACAGTCATAACTAGGGTTCTCCATAGAGGATTGAACCATAGTTTGCGCTGCCTCATGGAATACAATAGAGGGCTTAAACTCTTCAAAAATAGATACTAGCTTTGGATCTCGTACATCCATCTCAATAAATTGAGCTGCTTCATGTACAAAAGAACGCATACCAGTAGATAAATTATCTATAACAAGCACATTGTGCCCTAATTCAATTAATCGATCAACGAGATGAGAGCCAATAAATCCAGCCCCACCTGTAACACATATATTCATAGTACCCTCCCTTCTTTTTTCTAAATACCTGCACCTTGTTTAGCTAGTGCATCGGCCATTTCATTATATGTATCGCCCGTATGAGCAGCTACCTTGTGAAAGTGTACGCGCACACGGTCTTTTATGGAGTCATAAAATGCTGCGTACTGTTGAGTAAGCGCATTATTCCGTTTCCAACCCTTCGTAGCCCACATTTCAATGCCCATATAGTCATAATAAAGTGAACATTCAGAAACGCCGCGATCAACAGCATATTTCATAACATACATAGCAGCTAATAACTCACCAGCTACATTCCAAAATGATGTATATCGTTCATCAGTAGATGGAAATGAAAAGGTCTCCCTATTCCCATTCAAGAAGATAACACCACCAGCTCCAACAGTATTAGTTCCTTTATTATAACTACCATCAATATAAGCAACTACATGATTTCGGTGAGTAAAATCTGGTTTCACAACACTTGTTGATACTTTATTTTGAGCCTTAGAACTAGATTTTACTGATCTAGAACTTATCGATTTAGACTTCACGTCTTGAGATGATTTAGGTTCGCTCTTATTAGCACTCATAAAGTCGCTTAAGGATGAGCCTGAGTCCTTCACAAAAGCAAGAGCTTCTGCTTCCGTAAGAAAAGACTTGTAGATAGCTCCACCAAAGCCCTTTACCTGCTTCTCACAGTCAGCCCATGTGGTATATACACCTGGTACACGACCCTGACGAACTGCATAATACTTTTTTGCCATACGTACCTCTTAATGATCCATTGTAAGTGCTATAAATTCAGCATTTACAACAGATGCCAAATCTTTTGGATTTACCTTCATTTGCATCCCTCGGAGACCAGCACTTACATATACAAAATCTTGAGGCTCCATAGTAGCATCAAAATATGTGGGAAATAATTTTTTCATTCCCACTGGAGAACATCCTCCTCGTAGATAGCCAGTAATACCTAGCAGGTCCTTGACATGAACAAGCTCTACAGACTTATTATGACTGACACGAGCAGCTTGTTTCATATCTAATTCAGCTGCAACAGGAATGCAAAATACTACATATCCTGTTTTGTCACCCTTACCAACTAATGTTTTAAAAACTTGTTTTTCATCAAGCCCTAATACGTCCACTACATGAAGACCAGCTGCCCGCTCTTCAGACCACTCATATTCACTAATACTATAAGGAACCTTATGGGTGTCTAAAATACGTAATGCGTTTGTTTTTTTATGTTTCTCTTTACTCACTATATTCCACCTTATATATTAGCGTAACAAATAAATCTTATCAATATATAATAAATTTCTATATATCAATAGAAATAGCCTTATTCTTATTTATTTACAATTTTATTAATATTTTTCAATTCAATGCGTAAAGTTCCATCATCATTAGTTTTAATTTCAATAAACTCGCGATTTTTCATATATTCTACAGGAAATGAAATTTCGATTCCCGTGTCAGTTTTAATTTTGTGATGCTCACCGACCTTCGTGGCAAACTCACGGTTTACAGGTAATGGCCGCATCATATCTGCATCAGCTAATTCTTTCTTAGCCGCCTCTTGTTGAATCGGATTCGCCTTAAATACCTCTTCCACAATACGAACAGGATCAACTGTATCAGATACTTCAGCATTTTTAGCAATCATAGACTTTGCCGTCGTCAATTCAACGACGCCATCAGACTCATGCGCTTGAGCCACCTTATCTACAATAGCTTTTACCTTTTTCACTGTATCTCGGGAGGACTGATTAGTACCTAATTGTAATACCTTATCGGCTAAAATATAGGATACTTCACCATCAAATTCACCTTTAGGTTCAAAAATGCGAACACTAAAATCAAGTAGATTAATAGATGCAAAAGCTCGCAATTTCTGTGATGGCATAGGCAACACAGCCTTATGAGAAACAAGTTCTGTGGCTAAGCTGCCATCATCTTCACTAAATAGTTGATGTGTAAAAGCATCATGAGCTTGGCACAAAAGAATACAAATATAAGTCGTATCTATAACAGCTTCACAAATAATCGTATCGATAACTACGGAGTCCGTTGCTTGTTTCATATAGGTAAACAAGCTTTCACCTAAATTCTTAGATAAATCTATAAACTTGAGGTCTCCCTTTTTATATTCCACCAGCTGTTTACCAAATGGACTTGCATCATGTAAGGTACCTGTTCTAGCGCCTGGATCTTTGAAAGCCTTAGCTACATGATTAGCAATATAATCTTGTATAGCTTGATCGCCAACCTTTAGTTCATGTTCAGAATATACGGCTAAAGAGGACGTAAAGTCAAAAATCTCTAGCGCAGCCTTATTAATCTGCATGATGCCTCCTTTTTATAGAAAAAACGATTACCCTTTATTATACCACTCTTTTAGCTTTCGTTTATCAACTTTTGAACATTCTGTAAGGGGTAACATAGGAATCTGTAACATTGTTTTTGGCCACTCTACAGAAGGTCTTTCATGATAAATCCGTTTTATAATTTCACTTAATTCAGCATTATCCTCTAATACTACATAAGCAACAAAATCTTCCCCGCGTATATCATCATTAATCGTAATAACAGCGACTTCAGAAACGCCCTGTAAGGATTGTAAATACGATTCCATTTCAGGAATAGAAATTTTATAACCTCCTTTATTGATGACATCACCTTGGCGCCCATTAAACATGAGATACCCATCGCTATCAATATAGCCACAATCATTTACCGTATATGTATCGGGAATACCTTCAATATGATACTTTATGGTCACATAAATAACGCCGTTCTGCTCTGCAATTTTAACAGATGGAAACGGTCTTCCCACAGTACCTTCTCTATCTAACCACTCTTTACCTGTACAATAAGTTATATAATTAAGCTCAGATGCACCATAATAGAGAATAAACTCCATGTTTGGACATATTAGTTCTAGCTGTTTCATCAACTGTCGATCCAATACTTGAGATCCTGCGATGATATAGTTAATAGAGTCTAGTATACTTTTGCAATGACGTACTAATAATCGTAATTTTGTAGGTAATGCATATATATGGTCCACATGATATTTCTTAATAAGCTGTATCCATCGATTTGGACGTAATGTACTCGTTGTAATCACTGTTCCACCAGCCCACAGCACACCGATAACCATATTACTAACACCGGTGAAACTAAAGCTTCCATGTAAGAATATTTTTGTATCTTTGTTTATATGAAAAATATCATTTTGGATATCAAAAAACTCTCGCCACGATTCCTCTTTTCTCCACAACGGTTTAGGACGCCCCGTAGTACCTGATGTAAGTACACCAAAATCAGTTAATGGTAACACGCCTTCATCAGCTATAATATGAGCTAATTCGTCTATATACTCAGTATCCATTTCATTATGGCATACCATAGGAATGTAACATCTATACAATGCACCTAACCATTGTACAAGTTGTTCTAAAAAGGATTGACTCTGAATTAAAAGAACTTTATTTTTTAATGTTTCTTTAACTTGAGTAAGATGTACGATACCACTAGTATCATCAAGATCTATTGAAAGAATAGCATCATACAATTCACCATATGTATACTGTGTATCATCTACAATAAGAGCAACCTTATGAGGCTTTAAGTCTTTATATTGTCGTAACCGTTCAATAATTGTCATTTTACATTCGTTCCATAATCAAAGCAGTTCCTGTACCGCCTGCACCGGCAATAGCACACAAACCATAGCGACCATTACAAGATTCTAAAGCAGCCATACAATGAAGAGCTAATATAGCACCAGAACAGCCATAAGGATGTCCATACGCTAAGGCACCACCCAATTTATTATATTTTTCTAAATGCTTAGGATAGGCCTTATTGAAGAGAACATCAATGATAGCAAAGGCTTCGTTCCACTCTACTACATCAATATCATCCATCGTTAGACCAGTGCGTTTTAAAATCGCTTCTGTGCTTTCTAAAGCTCCTTCTGGACTAAACTGAGGATTTCCCGCCCAAGGCATAATACTATGAATTCTAAAGGGCCCTTTTTCATTAGATACGTATACAAAAGCCGCGCCATCATGAGTTAAACAAGCATTGCCTGCATTTGTAATGGAATTAGGTCCTAATAAAGGCTTCATACGTGATAATAGTTTTTCATTCATCTTTGGCCTAATACATTCGTCTACACACTCTTTTCCATCTATAGAAAAAGGCATTATATAAGATTGCAAAAATGAATTGTCTAAAGCTTTAGTAGCTCTCTGATGACTTCCAATAATATATGGATACAACTCTTCCTTAGTTATATTGTGCTTATGGATGGTTCTTTCTGCCCCTTCTAACATAGCTAAAGGAGACCGATCTTGAGGAGTAAATTGAGCCACCTTATATAAACCGTCTCGATTATCTCCAGTTGCATAGATTCGGTCTGGTTGTAATGAAGAGCTTTCAATGCCACCAGCAATAGCAGAATTCATCACTCCTGACGCAATATGTGTATAAGCCATTTCAATACTCATCAATGCTGATGCGCATTGCATATCAATTGTTACAGCAGGCGTCGATACCGATAAATTAGACATTAAACCCATTAATCGTCCAATATTTCCACCTGTACCAACTGCATTACCACAAAAAATACCATCTACAGAGTTAATTTTATATCCTTTAATTAACTCATTAATCAATTGTGCACCCAATATCTCAGGTCTTGTATTTTTATATTGGCTGTTTAACACGCCTATAGGGCTTCTAAGCCCACCATGAATATATACTGACATATAAGCTCCTATAACAAAATGCACAAAAGAGGCACTCTAAGGAATGCCTCTTTTCATTATTACATGCTAAATTTTAATTTTAGTTGCTAGCCAGGATGCAACGAGACATTTTACGATATCCCCAGGAATAAATGGGAACATAACTACAGGCAACGCCGCCCAAAGTTCTGTTTTGGTAACAATCATAAAGCCTGCCACACCAAATAGGTATACTACAGGAATTGTAATTACAAGAGAGCGCCATGCATAAGAGAAAAAGCTCTTTTTAGGCCCTTTAAATACACTTAGTAAAGTATATGCTATTGGCCAAGAGAAGATAAATCCCCCCGTAGGTCCCAATAATTTACCAAGACCAGCTGTGCCACCAACGAATACAGGTAGACCAACCGCGCCTAGCAGAACATACACGACAAATACTATAAAAGCATCCTTTGGTTGCAATAATAAGCCTGTTAATGTCGCCACCAAAGTCAATGCCGTTACCATTGCCGGACTAAATGGCAATGGGAACGAAATATAAGCTGAAATACATAATAAGGCTGTCAATAAAGCCATTTTTGTTAAACGTCTTGATTCCATAATTACCTCTAACTAATAAATTTTTGTTTCAAAGATGTAGAATCTTCATTTTCACCAAAAAAAGTAGCAGAAAATGCTAATGTGTCACCTACATATCCTTCTACATGAGCATCCTCAGGGACTTCCACTAAGGTCACCATATCCCCTGCAATGACAGGGGCATGAAAGTAAATCGCCATTTGCAGCGCAGATTTACTAATATTCCAATAATTCCACAATGTTTCAAGAATCATGCACCCAGGTACAACGTAAGGGTCCTCTCGATGAATTGGATTCGTATCATTAATATCATTTACAAATTGTACTATATCATTCTTAGAGAACGATATAGCGCCACTAATTTCATCATGATGTACGGTAGTGCGAATGCTAAATTGTCTCGGCACCGGTCGTAAATCAACTATTAAAAAACCTGATTTATCTAGAATACCAATTGTAGTAGTTTTAGCGATTTGATATAAAATACCACAGATAGATTGATCACTTCCTGAAGCATCATAATGCATATGCTTAATAACACTATGTCCTGGTAGATCTAAGTCATTATTACATAATGCTTTAAATAATGTTCTCATATAATCACAGTCCTTTATTTATTCAATAAATTGATTATAATCAACATCTTTTCATTCGTCAACAAAAGTCATTATCCATTTGTTAACAAATATAAAATAATATATCTATATTAGCTAAATGTACTACCAAAAGAAAAGAACCCATGATATATCATAGGTTCTTTCATAAGGTTAAATCTTATAGATTTGTTATTTAAGATCTAGCTCTTTTAAGTATGCCTTGAAGTTTTCACCTAATTCTTCATTGCGCAATGCATACTCAACAGTAGCTTTCAAGTAACCTAGTTTATCACCTGTATCGTAACGAATGCCTTCATAGGCCAATGCATACGTGTCAGTTTTAGATGCTGCTAACGCATCAGTCAATTGAACCTCATTACCTACGCCTGGTTTTGTATTTTCCAAAATATTGAAAATATCTGGCGTTAAAATATAACGACCTAATACAGCAAGTCTAGATGGAGCATCTTCTTTTTTTGGTTTTTCAACCAAGTTATGAACGCGATATAAATTATCAGCCAGTGCTTCACCAGATACGATACCATAAGAGCTAACTTTATCTTCCGGTACAAATTGAGCCCCTAGAATAATACCAGGATATTCGTCATAACACTCAATCAACTGTTTTAAGCATGGATTTTCAGGATTATATACAATATCATCACCAAGCAACACGGCAAATGGTTCATCACCAATAAAAGCTTTAGCACATAGTACAGCATCACCAAGACCACGTGGTGCCTTTTGGCGGATAAAGTGAACCTTAATATCTGCTAAATCCTTAATCATAGCCAACTGTTTATTTTTACCTTGGCTTTGTAACAGTAATTCTAATTCAACACTGCTATCGAAATGGTCTTCAATAGCACGTTTATTACGACCTGTAATGATTAGGATTTCTTCAATACCAGAATCTAATGCTTCTTTTACAATATATTGAATAGCTGGTGTATCTACAATAGGAAGCATTTCCTTTGGTTGTGCTTTAGTAGCTGGTAAGAACCGTGTACCAAAGCCAGCTGCTGGAATAACGGCCTTTCTAATACGTTGCATAATTATCTCCTAATTAAAAGTCTTTGCCAACAAATTTGAGCTTCCATTGATCATTGTTGCTTCTATGTGCATCCTTATAAGTTAAGTATAGATCAAAGGAGTGTAAGTCACGATGCCATGTATAATATACAGAGTCTATTTGACCACTCATCATATTTGTTTTCACACTGACAGAAACATCATCCAAGCGAGTTAATTTATAAGAACCACCATAAATGAGCTCCTTAGGAAGCTCTGTCGTATCGAATCGATATGGAGAGTTATTATAAGAAATATTACGTTGATTATAACTAACCCATACATTAGCACGATCTCCCACTTTAGAGCGGAAACGAGCGCCCCAATAAGGCATGCTACGAATGGAGTCATTGTAACCATAGTAGTCACGTTGATAACCACCTAAGAAACGTAAATCTGCATTTTTCCAAAGCTTAATTGGATCATGGGATACTTCTGTATAATACTCTGTATGAGAACCTTTTACAGAACCCTCTTTCCAATAGCCCGCATTTACACCACCACGTACAGTAACAGGAGATTTACCAACATGATATGTATGAGTATCTAAACGAGCTTCACCAATCTTTTCTACCCATACAGTTTCATCGTTATACTCATTAGATTCTTTACTGTAACCTATGGATGCAGTAGCCCAAGGCAAATAATGTCTATAGCCTACTTTTGGTTTAAATCCAGACTTTGAATACCAACGGTAATCAATATAGGCTTCACCATGCTTACCGATTGGATAATCTGTACTACCATGCAAGCCAAAGCCATCATCACTACTATATGTAGGTTTTGGAACCAAGGAGAAAATACTAAATTTACCCTCTTTATCATGGCGAAGGGATGCTGTATAAGAAGGCAAAGATAAAACCTTGAAGTTTTTAATATAGAAGGATGGTTTTTTGATAACTACTTTATCGCCAGGATATACCTTGATATCTTGACCTTCTACACGATAGTCAGGTGTATGTTTAAAAGCCATCGCATGTTTTGTGGTAACCATGCCTTTTTCCATATGACCAGTTTCACCATCAAATGTAGCATTTTGCCCTTTTACATAGTAAGGGTCATTCCAACCAAAAGCTTGATCAGCTGTAAAATGATGATCACTAGTACGATATGTCATATTTTGACCTGTAATATCCTTAGTTTTACCGCCATTTTCTAAAAAGCGATATCCACCAACAGTACGATATTCTGTAGTTTTCGTGTTACCTTCTATACGCGGAGACATCAAGGTTTGATTACCTTGAGTCACTACTACATCACCTTGTGCATATACATCACCAGTGGACCCTATATAGGACATTTTATCTGCATCAATACGAGTCGGCAATTGTTCTGTAGGTTGATCAGACTTTGCCTTTTCACCACGACGTACAACACGGATATTACTATTGTCAGGTGTAGATGCTTTGGAGATTTCTCCAAGATAGGATTGATCAACGCTATCCAATTGATCTTGATATACCGTGGTTGACTCTGTAGCAGCCCATACTGGTTGTGCTAAACAGAAAACACATGCCGCTGCCAGCCATTGTACTTTACGTTTCCTCATGGTTACTAGAACTCCTCTTGCTTTAAGAATTTGTTAATTATTGATTACGCTTTACAACCACGATAGGTTGAGAAACATTTTCTACTTGTTCTTCTTGTTCTTCTACTGCTGCTGGTTCCTCTGTTGTTGTTTCATTTTCATCAACAGCCGCTTCATTAGTATCTACAACTTCTTCAGATTCATCTGCTGCATTCGGTACAGTTACAGCTTCAGCCAATTCATCATCACTATGAGCTAAACCGTCACCACCAATTACAAGACCTTGAATTGTTACAGAATCTTGAGGTTGTACATAAATTGTTGCACCAGCAGGGTACTCAATATTTTTACCCTTAACAAAAGCGCCACCTACTAAACCTACTGGTCCAAGTAAAACAGCACCAGCTACGGATGCACCTGCAGCTTTAACTTCATTACGAGTTTTGTCTTTCGCTTCTTTACCTTGTACAGCAGTGAATTCTGTACCATCGATAGCAGGAATAGTATCGAATGTAATATCTAATGCACCATTACGACCAAAGGAACGCGCCTTTTTCAAAGAAGTAATTGTACCAGAACCTACTGTACCTGCAGGAACTAATAACACATTGCCATCCATAACATTTTCAGCTACTGTGAAAGCAACAGTATCGCCTTCATGGCTAGTTTTTGAAGAAACAGCATCATTCAATGTAACTTTGAAAACTTGGTTACCAGCTAATGTACCCACTTGATTTGTGAGCGTTACATTGCTACCATATACTTTTGTTTTTAAAGAAATGATACGTTTTTGTAAAGAGCCACTACCAATACGACCATTAACGCTACGTTCCATCTTTTCTACACGATCAACAAGAGAACCTGCATTAATGCTATTTTGATATGTATATTCAAGTGCGTCCATTTCTTCGCGCAAAGAAATATTTGTACCGCTACCTTCTACGGAGTTATAAAGGGAATCGACACGTTTGCTCAATGTAGCAGAATTGCCATTGAAACCAGTACCATACACGGTTTCATCAAGTTGATTAATGCGGTCCACTACAGCACCATCTTGTACAGCGCCATATACAGTAGTTTCTAAAACATTTGTTTTTTCTGTAACTGTACCAGGAGCAGCAAATGCAGTGCCTGAAATCAAGGATGCCATTAAAAGTGTAAGTACTTGCTTCTTCATAAATTCCTCCACAACGTATCTAATGTATAACTGTTATACAACAGAATAAGCACGGGCCTAAGACCGTGCTTATTCCCTGAGTCTACTATTTTATATGCTCAGTGGCCATTAAATTTTCAAATCGATAATCGCAGATACACCTACGCCTTGAACACGAGATGCACCAACTGGGTTTGTGCTATCAACTGGTACTAAACCTTTTACACGAACCATGCCGTTAAAGCTACCTTCAACTTGAGCAACCGCTTTAACTTGTTCAATGCTAGATGCTGGACCAGTTACTTGAGCAGCACCAATATAACCTTTTGTACCAATACTGATGATAGGTACAACTTTAGTTGTATACTCTGTGCTTAAGTTATTTTGTTTCAATAATTTATTTAAGAAAGAGTCAATTTGAGGACCGAATTTATTGATAACAATACCGATACCACCAATTTTAGCTGCACCACCAAGAATACTGCTAAGGCCGCCAGCTTGAGTAGTCAAGATGCCACCAAATGCAGTTGTAGTTAAACAAATCCCTAGAACAGCTGTAATAATCTTCTTTTTCATAATAAGCCTCCTATAGATACTTATATTTTAACAAATTCTATACATAGATTCTAGTGAAAGTATAAGAACTTACACATAAAGATACTAGCATTGTATAAAAGTCCGATGAACAATCAATGAATTTTACACAACTTAATTTAATGCTACCATCATAAAGAATTAGTGTCAATATCTACTCTATCTCATGCTCTATAGGTATAAAATACTTCTTATATTTGCATATCCTTAAGACTTAAAGAAAATCAATTATGTGATTAGCAAATACGAGGAACTTGGTCTTCACCTAACAAATCAATTAAGCGAACTCCACCAATAGCAGTTTGTAAGCCAACCTTACCAATATTCTTGTCTAGTGTTCTCCCGATTAATACTGCTTCTTTGCCCTCTTCAAAGCCGTGAAGAATAGAGAGAACTTCTTCTGTAGTGGATGACTCTACTACTAGTACAACCTTTCCTTCATTTGCTAAGTATAAAGGATCATATCCTAAAATATCACAAACAGATTGCACTTCAGCGTGAACCGGTATAGCTGCTTCGTCTACCTTAATACCAACTTGACTTTGATCTGCAATTTCTTTTAAAACAGTCCCCAAGCCACCTCGTGTAGGATCTCGCAATAGAGCCACTTGAGGCCCCACTTTATCAAGTACAGCATGAACCATGTTATTTAAAGGGGCACAGTCAGTTTTTAAAGAATCGGATAGGTCTAATCCAAACCGTTGTCCCATAACAGCAATAGAATGATCCCCTATAGCACCAGATAAGATAACATCCATGCCCGGTTTTACGCGATGTGGACCAATATCAATCCCCTCTGGAATCATGCCAATCCCCGCTGTATTTATGTAGATTTTATCTACCTCCCCCTTTTTAACAACCTTAGTATCTCCTGTAACAATTTGTACATTTGCAGCTTTGGCCATATCTGACATGGTATGAAGGATTTCATCTAACTCATTAAAGGCGAGGCCTTCTTCTAAAATGAGCCCACAACTCAAGTATTGTGGAATAGCACCATTCATAGCTAAATCATTCACTGTACCACATACAGCTAATTTACCAATATTTCCGCCAGGGAAAAACGCTGGTTGTACTACATATGAATCTGTAGAGAACGCCATACGTCCTTCTGTAACGGGAAATTGAGCACCATCGTGTAAAGGAGCTAATAAATCATTTGTAAAATATTTCAAAATAAAACGCTCGGTCAACTCATGACTAAATCGACCACCGTTTCCATGGACTAAGCGAACTCGCTCCATATTAATCCTCCCACGTCGATCCACCACTGGAATAACCATATTTATACCATGCAGCACAACTACCTTCTACAGATACCATGCAGGCACCAACTGGATGGTCAGCAGTACAACTTTTACCAAATAATGGACATTCACTCGGCTTAATAAGACCTTGCAATACACGGCCACATTGACAGCCCTTCGGATCAAGAGAAGGTCGTTCAAGATGGATAGGTAATGCACGTTCTACATCATAGGCAGCATATTCGTCCTTTAATCTTAAACCAGAATTTGGAATGACACCTATACCACGCCACGCATCATCACATACATCATATACCTCTTTGATCATCGCTTGGGCTACAGGATTACCCTTCTGCATAACTACAGAATGATATGTATTTCCTACTATAAAATTACTAGTTTTTCGTTGCTCTAAAATATTTGCTATAGCAGACAAAATTTCAAGTCCATCAAAACCAGCAATACATGATGGTATATGATATTCTTCAGGTAAGAATTGATATGGTTCTTCTCCGATAATAACACTCACATGCCCCGGCAAAATAAAACCATCAATATGACCTTCTTGTTTATCTAATAAAGCTCGCAATGCAGGAGGCACTAATTTATGAGATACAAGGAAGAAAACGTTCTTCAAGCCTGCTGCATGAACTGCTTTTACAGTTGCACAAATAACGGCAATAGTCGTTTCAAAACCTATGGCTAAAAATACGATTTTCTTTTCCGGATATTTCTTACTAAGTTCTACTACCTCTAAAGGGGTATAAATTACATGGATATGCGCGCCCTTTGTTTGAGCTTCACTAAGACTACTATAACTACCTGGCACCTTTAACATATCCCCAAAGGTTGCAATAATAACATCATCACGTTCAGCATAAGCCAAAGCCTTATCCATATACGTTTGATCCGTTACACATACAGGACATCCTGGTCCACTAACAAGTTCAATGCCACTTGGCAATAACTGACGAAGACCTTCACGGAAAATCGATACAGTATGTGTACCACAAACCTCCATAAGTCTCACGGTTTCCCCTGGCTTATGAAGAGCATTGATACGTTTTAACAATGCATCAGCACTGTTCTGCTTTTCCTGCAAAGTAAGCTTCTTCAAGTTCTTCTAGCTCCTTAAAGGCCTCTAATGTTTTTTGTGCCTCTTCTTCATCAACAATTTGTACAGCAAAACCCGCATGGACTAACAACCAGTCCCCTACCTTTGCTTCTGGTACGAGGAGTAAGCTGCAGTCACGGGTGGCACCTGTTAATTCTACAGTGCCAATAACATCATTCACAGCTACTAACTGTGCTGGTACAGCTAAGCACATATTATCTCCTTATATATTACTTTAATAACAAATTCTATAAGTTTACTTTTATGTAAGTAAACTCATTATATATAAATATTTCTAATATTATTGTATCACAATTATAGTATTTATTAAGTGATACTAGCTACAAGAGTATATAACTATTTCTGATTACCAATCCATAATTGGCCGAGTGCTAAGCCCCCATCATTGGAAGGAACAGCCTCATTCATATATAAATTGCCTACATGCCAAGCGCGATATATTAACTCTACTAATTTGCGATTTTGAAATACACCGCCTGATATGGCCGCATCACTAATATTATATCGCTCCATTAAATCGGCTGAAGTTTCACATAATGCAATGGCAACTGTTTTATGGAATGATACTGCAAGATGAGCTCTAGATTCACCTTTAACAACACCATCCATAATAGATTGAACAGTTGGAGTAAAATCAAGAATTCGCCCGTCATAGTTATAATCAAGCAATGTGCCTTTTTCATCACCACATAAAGATTCTAATGCAATAGCAATTTGCGCATCATAGGTATGAATCATTCCTAATCCTAAAAGAGAACCTACTGCATCAAATAAACGTCCACAGCTCGTTGCTTGAATCATAGGCATTGTAGATTGTAATGCTTTATCTAATATTTCCCAACCTTTAGGTAGCCTATTTATCCAATCTTGGTAAACAGGTGGAATATCATTACCATAATAATTTCTGATATACCATAAGGCTTGACGCCATGGCTCAGAAACCGCTTTTTCTCCACCTGGTAGCGGCGCTTCATGGATATGAGCTAATCGTTGATATTCGTTGCCTTTACAAAGGAGAAATTCACCGCCCCATACGCTTCCATCTGGACCATATCCTGTACCATCCATGGCAATTCCAAGAACAGGCCCTTCTAGATTGTGTTCTGCCATAACTGATGCGATATGAGCATGATGATGTTGGACAGGTATAACAGAAATCTGTGAACTTTTACCAATACGTTCCCCTAAGTGAGAAGAGAAAAATTGAGGATGACTATCTACAATGATTTTCTCTGGTTGTATAGAAAATAATTTCTCATATCGGTCAATAGTCCACTCCAAAGTTGCATGAGTGGATGCATTCTGTAGATCACCAATATGTGGTCCTACAAGAACTTCAGAACCTTTATTCACAGCGAAAGCATTTTTTAAATCACTACCCATGGCTAATATCGAAGTTTGCCCTGAAATTTCACAATGAATAGGTTCTGGTACATAGCCACGACTGCGACGAATAAATCGAGGTTTCTTATGAATAACAGTTACAACAGAATCATCGAGAGGTGCATAAATCTTCCGATTGTGGACCAAAAAATAATCAGCAACTGCCCCTAACTCTTCAAAGGCTTGATTATCATCATATAAAACGGGATCACCGCTTCTGTTACCACTAGTCATAACCCAGACTGCATCAGAGGGTAATAAGACCTCGTGCATCGGTGTATAAGGCAACATTACGCCTAGCATATGATTATCAGGTGCTACGTGAGAACTTAAACGGACAGTGCTATTATGATTTCTTTCTAATAGCACAATAGGACGTTCCATCCCCGTCAATACATCCAGTTCTACATCGCTAATTTGAACTAACTCTATAGCTGTATCTAATGAACCCACCATAATAGCTAGTGGCTTATGAGGCCGATTCTTACGATTCCGTAACCGTTGTACAACTACATCATTTCGCGCATCGCATACAAGATGATAACCACCTACCCCTTTAATAGCGATAATACTACCTTCGTTGATTAATTCACGGGTCGTATTCCATACATTTACTGTATCTACAACCGTACGATTAGGTTTATATAGAGTATAATGCGGCCCACAAAGAGAACAGGCATTAGGTTCAGCACGATAACGGCGCCCCTCTATATCCTCATATTCAGCCTTACAAGCTTCACACATAGGAAACTCATCCATCGTCGTTCGCTCACGATCATAAGGTAGAGATTTAATAATCGTATACCGAGGACCACAATTTGTGCAATTAATAAAAGGATATTCTTTCCTACGCTTGTCCCGTTCTAGTTCTTTAAGACAGTCATCACATGGCGCTGTATCAGCACTAATAAACGTACTAACATCTTCTCCTAATGGAGAGGGCTTCACAGAGAACTCAACTTCATTGTTTTGTATAGTAAGATGTTGTACCCGTTGACTTGTAATGCGGCACAATCGAGGTTGATCATCTTGAATCGCATCTAAAAATAACTGCAAATCACTAGTACAACCTTGTATCTCGACGTAAACACCTTGGCTATCATTATATACAAAACCTGTTAAACCTAGGGAATGTGCCCACATAGAAACAAGGGGCCGGAATCCGACCCCTTGAACTATACCGGTATAACGAATTCCCCAGCGTTCTATAGTTTGATTACTATTTTGTTTCATATAAACTCCTACTATAGACGGAGAATTAATGGCTATTAACCTAATGCTACAGGAATACTGCCATCAATGCCAGCTTGTTCTAGCTCGGCTTGAATCATAATAGCGCATTCAATACGTTTCTTTTGTAAGCGGCAGCCAAATTCATAAGGTGTTTCTAAATCGCCACCTAATGTAATGTTATTAGCATGACAACCACCAGAACAGAAGAATTTCGCCCAACATTCAGCACAAGTTGGTTTAGAGAATACATGTGTATTACGGAAATCTTTAGGAATTTCTGTATTTTGTAATCCATCATACACATTACCAAGCACATATCCGTCTTTACCTACGAACTGATGACATGGGTAAATATCGCCATTAGGTACGACTGCCATATATTCATGACCTGCCCCACAACCACGAAGGCGTTTAGCCATACATGGACCGCGATACAAATCCATACGGAAGTGGAAGAAGTTAAACTTCTCGCCCCAACCATCTAATTGACGTTGTAAATAAATATCTGCTAATTTTTCATATTCTTTTTCCAATACAGGCCAATCCTCTTCGCGAAGAACATAGTCCCCCTCTTCACCTACTACAGGCTCCATGGACAAATGTTCAAAGCCAAGATCAGACATAGCCATAACATCTTTTGTAAAGTCCAAGTTTTTATGTGTATACGTACCACGTACGTAGTATTCAAGGCCATGGCGTTGTTTTACTGCATTAATAAGGTTTTTAGCAATATATTTATAAGATTCCGCACCACTACCAGCTACAGGACGCATCGCATTATGTACAGATTCACGACCATCCAAAGATAATACAAGGCTCATCTTATGTTCGTTTACATAGTCGATTTTATCTTGTGTTAACAGCATGCCGTTTGTAGTCAATGTAAGCTTGAAAATCTTATTGTGCTTTTCTTGAATGGATTCAATATATTCAACTGTTTGTTTAACAACATCCCAGTTCAATAAAGGTTCTCCACCAAAGAAGTCTATTTCACAATGTTGACGAGGGCCGCTCATTTTAATGAGGAAGTCCACTGCACGCTTCGCCACATCAAAACTCATTAATTCACGTTTTACACCGCCGTAATCACCTTGGCTGGCAAAACAGTATTTACATGCTAAATTACAATCATGAGCAATATTTAAGCATAATGCCTTAACAATAGGTTTTTCACCTACTACAAGTTTAAACTCTGTACTCATCGGAGCAAACAATTGCTCTGCTTTAATGAGCTCATCTAACTCATCCATAATCTCATCAAGTTCTATGGCATCTTCTTTATCATCTAATGCAGCATGTACTGCATCGCGATTAGTGCCATCATATATGTCAAGAACTCTATCAATGAGTTCGTCGATAACGTGAATAATACCACTATTAACATCTAAGCAGTAATAGTTATCCTTCATCCGAAACTTATGGATCATTGGTTTTAATTCTAACATGGTACCTCCAATTATTATGTATGGTAAAAGTTCTACTATATAGAACTTTCTAGATAATTGTACCACATTTCCACGCTAAACGTTATGAAAAGAGTCATAAAGATATACCATATAAAGTATGTATTATACACATAAATAAAAAAGGCCCGCTAAGCGAGCCTCTTTATTATTTTTGTTTGCAAACTTGGTTACCAACTGTGCAGCTTGTTTTGCAAGCAGATTGGCAAGATGTTTGACATTCCCCACAACCGCCAGTTTTAGCAGTTTTTTGCAAGGATTCAGTGTTGATAGTACGAATACGTTTAGCCATGGTTATCCTCCTCAATACTTATCGAATGATATTTATTTTATCATATTTATGAAAAGCCTGTAAAATACTATTTAGTTATGTTTTCTTCTACAGATTTTATTTTATTAACTTCAGTAGTTTTATTTGCATCCGCTCCTACTGTTGTTGCAGTGCTTGTAACAGCATCAGTTTTTTCTTTCTTAGGAGTATCCTTACGCAATACCTTACGTAATGCCAATGCAACTGGAGTAACGATAACAGCTGCAAAAACAGCTTCTGGAATACCATGCGTAACAGATAAGAATACAATAGAGCCTAATACTTGATCTGGGCTTAGGTTCATTTTAATAGCAAACATATCTGCGTAAAGCAAGAAGATAAGTCCCATAACCATAATTGTATGGAATACAGTACCCATAAATGCAGATACAAGAATGCGTGGACCTTGAGGTGCTTTCCACAATAATAAGTATACTAAATATGCTAATACAGGGAAAAGTATACGTGGTAACACAGAAATGATTGGATTAATGAATAGTGGGGATAAAATATTAGGTGCTGTAATATTTTGCCACAAGCTATAGCAACCAAAGATAAAGCCTACAAAGGCACCTACCTTAGGGCCCTCTACAATAGCACCGATCAAAGTCGGTACATGTAGAGTTGTCACATTAAGAGGCCCCAATGGAATAATCCCATATCCAGATACACCTAATGCGATTGTAATCCCCGCCAACAAACCAATAATGGTAAGCTCACGAATAGTAATACCACTCTTTTTCTCTTTTTTAACCTTTTTACGTTCAACGGAGTTAGTCGTTTCATTGCCTTGGATTGATACAGTTGAGTTATCATCCACTAGACGTTCATTGTTGTTCATAGATCCTCCTTCGTTCTCATTCCTTACGGATATAAGTCGAAACTAGAAATTAAATACGTTCACGGCGTCGTGAAATAATACCACGCTCTACCAATGCACCTATAATCACTGCTACACCTGTCATACCAGCTTCTAACAAAGTTGGGGTAACAAACACTAGCGGATTACCTTGATACGTTGGAAAAACGGTAGGAACTAAAGATAAAACAAACTCTGGAATATAACCACCATATAAAATATGGGCATTCATAGCGAGCCATAAACCAGCAGTTAAAACAATACGAAATAATCGTATACCTTTATAGGCTATTTCTCTTGGATATAAATAGAATACAAATACCAATAAGGATATAAGTAATGACACCAATTCTGCAAAGAGTATATTTACATTCATAGATGACGCATACATGAAATAAACCATTGGATCTTGTAGATCAATATAGAGAAGTGAACCAATATATAAGAATGGAATTGGAATAGTATATCCAATTATATCGAGTGCTTCATCTACCATTCCCCATCGATGATTTCGATTGAAAAACTTAGTAGCTAGCAACCCACAAAGTTCAATAAGTACTTGAACTATAAAATACACCACGAAGAGAAGCAACGCTGTTACAATTCCATTATCTGCAGTAAAGCTAAAGGGCGTATGCAGAAATGAAAATACAGTCCACCAAGCCCAACTATACATATGATATCCCATACTCAATGGTAGATCGTCATTAAATTTAGCATTCTTAAGTCTTCGTACCATAAGAGGTATTACGAGGGACAACACGGGGAATACTAAAATTGGTAAAGCTAGCGCGCCACTTAAAGATAGAACTGTCGTTACAGCACTTACAAATAATGCACAGACAACGGTAAATAACCAGAAATTCTTATTCATTACGGCCTCCTACTAAACGAGTAAGACCGTATGCCAAAATCAAGCTAATAGTAACACCAATATACATAGCTACTAAGAAAGCTACATCTCGACCAACTGTTGGCCAGCTCCATAACATAGATAAATCTATACCAAGAAAAATACCTTTATAGCTAATACCATGAATTATAATCCAACTTATAAAATAGGCAATACGGCTAATCGATTTACCCTCGCCAAAGGTACTACTTTTAAACGATAAATATGCCCAAGGCATTATTAACGATAAGAGCAAATACCATGCAAGTGCTACTGTCGCACTCGATCCATTATGAATCATATACGCAATAATAGGAATTACTACGATAAATATATTCAAGTAGATGGATCTTTTACAAATATCTATTAATGTGTTCATAAAGATCTCCTATGATATGTAATCTCTTTGTATTTTACAATAATCATAGATAAATGTCATCAAAAAAGAAAAACCTCCATATAGGTAAATAAATACCTTATATGGAGGCTTTTAATTAAGCCACTACAGAGTCAGCTGTTACATCAATTGTAGGAACAGTTTCCTTTTGTTCTTCTTTCTTCAACAATGGAGTCATGCTTTCTAAGCCAATACCCAATGTGAATAGATTATGCAACCATGCTGTTTGGCTTGGCGGCATAATACCGAGAACGCCACCACCAACAAGGGCGCCGTTGAAACCAACGATACCATTGTAATTAGCTTTGATGCGTTTCATCAATGCCATAGAAATGCGGCGTAAATCTACAAGAGCTTGTAGATGATCGGAAGAAATAGTAACATTTGCAATTTTTTGAGCGATTGGTGCACCTTCATTCATAGCGATACCAACATGTGCTTCAGAAATTGCTGGGGAATCGTTAATACCATCCCCTACCATCATAACAGTATAGCCTTCAGCTTTTGCTTGTTTTACATAAGCCGCTTTATCTTCTGGCAATACTTCAGCATGCAATTCATCGATGCCGAGTTCGTCAGCTACACGTTGTGCATTACGTTTGGAGTCGCCAGTCATCATGACAACCTTTTTAATGCCCAATGTATGTAAATCAGCTATAACTTGTTTTGCTTCCTCACGAACAGGGTCTTTAATACAAATAACCGCTGCTAGTGTACCTCCAATAGCGAGGTAAATATGGGAAGATGAATTTGGTAAATTATTGAACTTTTCTTGTTCATCTGCAGGAATCTTTGTTTTTTCATCATCAAAGATGTAGTGAGCACTACCAATGCGTACACGGTAGCGGCCAACTTTAGATGCAATACCATGAGCTACAACGTATTCTACGTCGGAGTGCATTTCCTTGTGAGGCAAGGAATGATCCTTAGCAGCACGTACAATTGCTTTTGCCATGGAATGAGGGAAATGTTCCTCAATACATGCAGCCAATTTTAACATTTCATCTGCATCATGACCATTAAATGGAATGATTTGTTCAAACTCAGGTTCTGCTTTTGTAAGAGTACCTGTTTTATCGAATACAATCATATCTGCTTGTGCAATTTGTTCTAAGAATTTACCACCTTTAACAGTGATACCGCGTTTAGATGCTTCTTGCATAGCGGAAAGTACTGCTAATGGAATGGATAATTTAAGAGCACAAGAGAAGTCAACCATTACGAATGACAATGCTTTCATCACATTACGAGTCAACAAGTATGTCAAACCAGCACCAATAAAGCTTATTGGAACTAATTTATCAGCCATGCGGTATGCTTGTTGTTCCATACCGGATTTCATTTGTTCAGACTCTTCGATAAGGTTAACGATTTTTTCGTAACGAGATGTTTTGGATGTGCTACGTACTTCTACAATAGCTTTACCGTCTTCAACAACAGTACCTGCATATACAGAACTGTCTTGATCGCGACGAACCGCTTCTGGTTCACCAGTCATGGAGCTTTCATTAACAAGAACAACACCATCGATAACGACGCCATCCAATGGAATCACTTCACCTTGGCGAATAATGATTTTATCACCTGCCACAACTTCGTTAACTGGCTTGCTCACTTCAATGTCATCAACTAAAACCCATACTTTATCTACGTTCAAGGACATGCTTTGAGCAAGATTCAATACGGATTTACGGTGAGTCCATTCTTCTAAGATATCGCCAATACCCAATAGGTACATAACAGCGCCAGCTGTAGGGTAGTCTTTTTGAAGTAAAGCAGCACCAATAGCTACGCCATCAAGTACTTCTACTGTTAACTTACGTTGCCACAATGTTTTAATGGCTTTACCGATAAATTTAACACCGTCAAACCAAGCCCATGCAGCCGCAATCGGTGCAGGAAGCACTGCTTTTTTACCTAAGTAAAGTGCAGTGCGGTTGATCATCATTTCACGATATTTTTTATTTACCAAGCGTGGTGAATATTCGTTCAAAGCAGGAGCTTCAGACAAATCTAAATCGCGTAGAGCTAACACTGCATCACGCACAGAATCAGAATCGCCATTATGTTTAATGGCGATTTGACTGCTACGAGTGTAGAAGGTTACATCTACAACTGCATCATTAAGGAGTAATGTATCCTCTACATAAGCAGCTTCAGCTTCTGTAAAGCGATGACCTGTTACCTTAACATGCAAGCGATTTCTGAGTTTTCGTACAACAGAAAATTGTAACATAGTTAAATCCTTCTATTATTTATTTTCTTCAAAGATTTCTTCGTTGCGTGCTTCGTTGATTTCTTGAGCTTCTGCTAATACATCAGATGCGGATGCTTGTACTTTTTCAGCTGTTTCTAATACAGTTTCTTTAGCGCGAAGGCCAGCTGCTACGATACCAGCATATACTTTTTTAGCATCTTTAGAAGTTAAAACTTTAAGACCTACAGTACCCAATGCAAGACCTGCTGCGAATAAATTAGCGTTTTTAAGATTTTTTTGATCGATGTTGAACATGATAATATTCCTTTCTACTAAATATGATAAAAAATTTAATTACTATATTTGAAAAGAGGAGCCCATTATAGAGACCCCTCTATCAAATTCAGAATTCGTATTAGCTTACTTAGCGGTACGTTTTATGCCTAATGCCTTATTGGAACCATCACAGCTGCAGTTACCACCGCAACCAGAAGATTTTTTAGAGCCAGAATCGGAGCCACCGCCACAGCCGCAACCACCTTTTCCAGACACTTGCTTATAAATTTTAGTACCGATATAAGCTAATGCTAATACAACTATGAGTCCTATAACAAGATTATCCATTATTATGCCTCTTTCTCAATATCTACTAAATTACAATATGTGTCTTAGTGATAAATAAGATAAAAGCAATATCTATAGGATATTTCCCTTTTCTCATTATCATTTAACCACGAATATTGATAATTATCAAGTATTATTTTTAAATTACTTATAACAAAATCGCATTTTTCTAATTCATTTTTGTTTAAAGAATCTAAAAGTGGCTAAACTCTCCTATTTAGCGACTCTAGATTAGAAACCTAATGCGCGACCTATATTATAGAAGATGAAACATGCAATCCATGCAAATGCATTTTCATAGCAGAACATGAACAACATCCATTTCCAAGAACCAGTTTCACGTTTAATAACAGCTAAAGCTGCGATACATGGAGGATAGATTAGTACGAATAGCATCAATGTTAATGCAATTAATGGTGTGAAGTGTGGGTCATTTTGTAAATAATCAGTCAATGCTTGAGGATGATCTGTATCACCACCTACTGCATAAATAGTACCCAATGTAGATACAACGACTTCTTTAGCTGCTAAACCAGCCACAAGAGATACACCGATTTTCCAATCGAAGCCCAATGGTTCAAGAACTGGGTTAATTGCTTTACCAAACATAGCAGCATAGGATTGTTCTAATTTTTCAGATTTTTGTTCTTCATCAATTTTTTGATTTTCTGCATCTAAGTTAGCACTGTTTTTGTACATTGCCCATGCTGCAGGGAACAAGTCTTTATTTTCATCTTTAATATCATTAAATAGTTCAGGTGCTTCAGAATCTTCTTCTACTGCAACTTCAGGAGCAGGTTCTTGATTACTTTCTGCTGCTGAAGTAGCATCTGCTACGGTAGATTTCATATTATCAACGATTTCATTAACTTGGTCTTTTTGTTCATCTGTAGTAATACCAAAATGAGACAAAGTTTCTGCATCTTTCATTTCATATGTTTGAGCTACTTGATCATGCAACGCATCATAATCTTTGGAGTATTCAACATCCATTGGATACGCTGTAATGAACCATACTAAGATAGATGCAGCCATGATAAATGTACCAGCTTTTTTGAGGTACAAAATACCGCGTTCAAACATATGCATCAAAGTTGCTTTTAAGGTAGGCAAGTGATATGGAGGTAATTCCATTACGAATGGTTCAGCTTCACCAGAGAATAAATATTTGCGGAAAACTTTAGCAAAGATGATACCAAATACAATACCTAATGCATATACACCAAATACTACAGTACCAGACCATTCAGGTGGGAAAAATGCTGCTGCAAACAATGTATATACAGGCAAACGAGCGGAACAGCTCATAAATGGTGTAATCAAGATAGTCACCATTCGATCCTTATAGTTATCAAGGATACGAGCGCCCATTACGGATGGTACGGAACAACCAAAACCTAATAACAATGGAATAAAGGATTTGCCATGTAAACCACAAGCACGCATTACACGGTCAATAACGAATGCCGCACGCGCCATATAGCCAGTATCTTCTAAGAAAGAGATGCCCAAGAATAATAATAGAATTAATGGTACGAAAGAAAGAACCGCACCTACGCCGGCGATGATACCATCAGAGATAAGTGATTGTAATTGACCTTCTGGAATAGCAGTTACAACCCATGCTTGCAATGCTGTGAAGCCATCTTCAATCCAACCTTGTGGAACAGCACCAACTGTATTTACGAAGTTAAACAATAACCACATAACCAACATAAAAATTGGTAAACCCCAAATACGGTGCGTTAAAATTTTGTCATAACGATCAGAACGTGTTTCCAATGTTGTTGGCGCTTGTGTTAAGCATGTATTATATACTTCTACAGCAAAACGGTGACGATATTCTTGGAATACGATATCAAGATCAACTTGATTTTTAATTTCCTCACGAATAGCTTCAGCTTTTTGAATAACAGCTTCTGTATTATCAAAACGCATAACCTTACCAATAACATCAGCATCTTTTTCCAATAGCTTGATAGCAATCCAACGAAGTGGATATGTAACAGTACCAGATTTCTTAAGCTCTTCTACAAGCTCAGCAATTTTGCCTTCTAGTAAATCGCCATAGTCAACTGTTACACCAGGTGCTTTTTGAGAAGCAGCTACGCTAATTGTTGCTTCTAACAACTCTTTTGTACCAATATTTGTACGGCCTACTGTACTAACAATGGTAGCACCTGTTAATTCAGCCATTTTTTTAAGGTCGTATTTAATGCCCATATCTTCAGCAACGTCAGACATGTTTAGAGCAATAACCATTGGCTTTTCAAGTTCCAACAATTGTGCCGCTAAATACAAGTTACGTTCCAAGTTAGATGCATCAAGAACGTTTACGATTACATCTGGATTATCGTTTACGATAACATTACGAGCTACTAACTCATCCAAGGAACGAGCTGTTAAGCTATATGTACCTGGCAAGTCAATAAATAATAGCTCTTGACCATTAAAATTAGTATAACCTTCTTTTTTTTCTACTGTAACGCCGGCATAGTTACCAACGTGTTGCTTCGCCCCTGTGATATTGTTAAACATTGTCGTTTTACCACAGTTAGGGTTACCTGCTAAGGCAATACGAATTTGCCCTTTTTCTGCCATGTGAACCTCCTATTGAACCTCTACATCAATCATGCCAGCTTCGCTTGTACGAAGTGCTAATTCAAAGTTTTTTACTTTGATCTCCACTGGATCACCCAAAGGGGCAAACTTCATAACATGGATTTTTGTACCATGTACGAGACCCATGTCAATTAGACGATGCTTAACATTGCCACTGCCATGTAGTGCAACAATAAGACCAGACTCACCTGGTTTCATGTCTTTTAACTTTTTGATAGCCATACGACACCTCCTAATTATTGTACCTAACAACCTCATATTAAACACACCAAATAATAATGCGTATTAATATCTTAAGATATTATACCAAATCGAGCATTAATTTCAACAATTATTATCAATTTTATGGTTATTTTCTTTCTTATATATATACTTTTTTCTCATATTAACTATGAAAATCACTTTATGATTATTCAAAACAAACCCCACTAAGTATAATATTTATCTATCTACTCATAATTCATAGTGCAGACAGAAAATAAGAAATACTACTAAGATTATCATTACTGATAATTTAATCATTCTCATTTATAACTTTGAAATTTCTTTAAACATTTATATTTTAATATTTTCCATTCTCATAAATATTCATCACATCGTTATTTATCGATTTATTATCAACTAGTTGTGATCTTCAATATAATTTCACACCTATGTATTTAAAATAGTCTATCGCACCCCCACTACTACTGTGGTCTAGCTATAACAATTCAATTTATTTGCCCCTCCTATCTGCATAAGGTATAATAAATATAATATGTATTATAGAAAGGACGATCCATGAAATCTTTTAAATCTCTAGGTGTTTGCGATGAGCTCATCCAAGCCCTTCAAAAACAAGGTATCAAGGAGCCCACTCCAATTCAAGAACAAGCCATTCCTGTAGTTTTCAAAGGGAATGATGTCATAGCAAAAGCTCAAACAGGTACAGGCAAAACATTAGCCTTCTTATTACCTATTCTTCAACGGGTTCACACAGATGTTCATCAAGAACAAGTACTTATCATTGCACCTACGCGAGAACTAGTAAAACAAATTTCTGATGAAGCAAAAGAAATAGGTACCATTTTAAATGTGGATATCCTCCCTCTTATCGGTGGCAAAACGATTGAAGCACAGCTACAACAATTAGGACGTCGCCCTCAAGTTATTTTAGGTACACCTGGCCGTCTATTAGATCATGCTAAGCGTGGTTCACTTCACCTAGATTGCATTCGTCGTGTCGTACTCGACGAAGCCGACCAAATGCTTCATATGGGGTTCTTACCGGACATTGAAAATCTCATCAGCCAAACAGATGCTAATAGACAACTTTTACTATTCTCTGCAACAATCCCAGATAAGATTAGAAACCTTGCAAAAGCTTATATGTCAAACCCAGCCTCTGTAACAGCAGAAGGTAAGCATGTTACATTAGAATCTATTGATCAACGTGTGTACATGATGAATCCAGAGGAAAAAACAGAACGCCTCATCAAAATGATTGAAGAAGACAATCCATTCTTGGCCATTGTTTTCTGTAATAAACGTGAAGGTGCAGTTCGCTTATCCTATGAGTTAACTGCTGCAGGCCTAAATATTGCTGAAATGCATGGGGATTTAACACAAGGTCGCCGCACTCAAATATTGCGCGATTTTGCAAAAGCTAAGACACAAATCTTAGTAGCAACAGATATTGCAGCTCGCGGTATCGATATTGAAGGCATTACACATGTTTATAACTACGACGTACCACGCGACGTAGATTACTATATCCATCGTATTGGTCGTACTGGTCGTGCTGGTAATTCTGGTGTAGCTGTTACATTTGCTACGCCACAGGATGAATCTTGGCTACGACGTATTGAGCGTGCCATCCAAGCAACGCTTACTAAATATACTAAAGATGGACAAATTAAGACTAAAGGTAATGCAAGTGCTGCTCCAAAACGTGCAAAATCTTCTGGCAAGCCTAAGATTACGAGTTCCTATCAATCTACAAAGGCTAAAGCTCATAAAGCTCGTGGCCACAAAGGTGCTAACACACGCCAACGTCGTACCTCTACATCTCAAACTGGACGTCGCGGTAAACGCAAATAAAACTAAAGACGCGTACAGATTAATCTGTACGCGTCTTTTTTATTTGTTCGCATAAATACTTGGCATGCCATTTACATCAGAACATTGTGTCTTACATTGAGATCGATTACTGCAAACCCAGTTAATTCGGCCTCTCGCCTCTTGTTTAACAAAATAACCTTCTTTACATCGTGGGCATTTATATTGCTTATCTTCTTCAGATAAAGTGATATTACTTTCACCAGTTGAAGTCTCTCCATCGATTGGTTGTGTATGTTTACAAGTTGGATAATTGGTACAACCTAAAAAAGCACCATATTTACCATTACGCTGTTGCATACGTCCCTTATTACATTTCGGACATATAGGCAAAGTAGATAAATCTACATTTTCATTATCCATAGGTCGTTTACGATTTTGATTCGTTATCGTGCGAACTACATTTGGCATCATTTGACCAGAGTTTACCTGTTTATCAAAGCCAAGCTTATCAATCAATAACTGTAAAAACTTAACTTGATCAGACAAGAAGGAATCCAATGTATCCTCCCCTTCACTCATGAGGGCCAAACGTTCTTCCCAAACTGCCGTTTCATCAGGATACAACAATTCATCAGGCAATGCGTCTACTAAAAGATAGCCTGTTTCAGTAGGTGATAGAACTTGCTTCTTCCCCGAAGTCTTCATAAAACCACGACTGATGAGTTCGTCAATAATATTAGCACGAGTCGCCTCTGTGCCTATACCAGATACAGCCTTTAACTGTTTTTTCAAATCTTCGTTTTTTACAAATTTATGAATTTCCTTCATCGCTTGCAACAATGTAGATGGTGTAAAACGAGATGGTGGTTTTGTTTGTTTCGCCTCTACAGAGGAATCTGTATAAAGAACAGAATCATTTTTCTTAACAGCCGGCAAATGATCCGTTTCTTCAATAGCCTCTTTTTTAGAGTCAGATTCTGCGCCACGTTCATCAGTTAAATCAGGTTCATCATTATCTGTCACCGATTTGGACTTTTGTCGTTTATAAAGTAACTTCCATCCTTCGTCTATAACTACACGACCATTAGCAACAAACTCTTCCTTACATTGTTCCACTACAATTTTAGTTTGTTCATACACGTGCTCACCATAGAATTGAGCAATATAAGCCTGACTAATGAGGAAGTAAATATTGCGCTCCTCACGAGACAAACTATTCATATTGCAAGCTACCGTAGTAGGAATAATTGCGTGATGGGCCGTAATTTTCTTTTCATTCCAAGCGCGACTTTTAATAGAGCGGTCAGCATCACTAGCCCATTGTGCTAACCTTTCATCTCCAGCATTCTGCAAATTATTGAGAATAGCATTGCGATCACCATACTGATTTGGCGGTAAATATTCACAATCAGAACGAGGATACGTAGTCAACTTTTTCTCATATAATTTCTGTGCTGTATCAAGTACAGTTTGCGGATCATAGGAGAATGCTTTACCAGCCAATACCTGTAAAGATGACAAGGATAATGGTAGGCGTTGTACATCTTTCTTTTTAGATTTTGTAACCGTCTTAATGATACCATCTGGACCAGCTTGCAAGCGCTCAACCAATTCATTTGCAATAGCCTTATTTATGAGACGACCATCTGGATCAAGCCCCTTTTGTTCATCTGTAGGTTGCCACGTAGCCCAGAACACACCATTTGGATGATTATATAAAACCTTTAGTGTGAAATAATCGACCGGTTTAAATGCGGCTAATTCACGTTCTCTACGAACTACTAAGGCTAACGTTGGAGTCTTAACACGACCTATAGGTAATGTTACCTTATTACCTTTATATCGTTCAGATAAGGTATATGCGCGAGATAGGTTCATTCCAATAAGCCAGTCTGCACGCGCTCTGGCCAGTGCAGATTGATATAAATTGTGAAAGTCTTTATTATCTCGCAAATCATTAAGTGCTGCATGAACAGATTTTTCGTCCAATGCATTTAATAAAATTCGCTGTACAGGTTTTGTATTTCCTACATAATATAAAACCTCATCAACTAACAATTGCCCTTCCCTATCCGGGTCACCGGCGTTAACGATAGTGTCAGCTTTACCGATAAGGTCTTTCACCGTTTCAAACTGTTGACGACTACTATCCGTAACCAGTAATTTCCACTCATCAGGCACAATAGGTAAATCTTGAGGGCGCCAGCGAACATATTTATCATCGTAATCACCCGGTTCTGCTTGATGTAATACGTGACCTACAACCCATGTCACCACATCATCACCTTGGATAAAGTAGCCATTCCGTTTTTGGATATTCTTATTTTCCGGCAAGCATTTACTAATTTCGCGAGCCATGGATGGCTTTTCCGCAATAAATAACCGCATGGTCCCCTCCTTAACATAAAATAACGGCTATTCCCCTAAGCCGCTCTTTGAAATCTCATTATACTACAATTTAGTGGTCATAACTACCAAAATCATGTATAATTTTAAAGATATGAATGATGTAAAAGTTATATAATAAGACAATGCTTTTACAAACGAAACAATAGAGGTGAACTATGACATTTTTAGAAGAAGTGCAACGTCGTCGTACGTTTGCTATCATATCTCACCCGGATGCGGGTAAAACTACATTAACAGAAAAATTACTTTTATATGGTGGTGCTATCCACTTAGCGGGGTCCGTTAAATCTCGTAAAACAGCAAAACACGCCGTATCTGACTGGATGGAAATCGAAAAGCAACGTGGTATCTCCGTAACAAGTTCTGTGTTGCAATTTGACTATGATGGTTGTCGCGTCAATATCCTAGACACCCCTGGTCACCAGGACTTTTCTGAAGATACATATCGTACCTTAATGGCTGCAGATAGTGCTGTCATGTTGATTGACGTAGCAAAAGGCGTAGAAGCACAAACAAAAAAACTATTTGCTGTATCTAAAGAACGCGGTATTCCTATCTTTACATTTGTAAATAAAATTGACCATTTCGGTCGTAGCCCATTTGATTTGATGGAAGAAATCGAAAATGTTCTTGGCATTCGTACATGCCCTATGAACTGGCCAATTGGTATAAACGGCGAATACAAAGGCGTATACGATAGAGAACATGAAACTATTGAGCTTTTCGCAAAAGATGAAACACATGGTCAAGAAAAGTTAGCCTCTGAAAAAGGAGCTTTGACTGACCCTCGTATGAAAGAATTATTAGGTGATGATGTATACCAAGCATTACTTGATGATATTGAATTATTAGATGTTGCAGGCGATCCATTCGATTTTGACAAGGTTCGTGCTGGTGAATTAACTCCTATGTTCTTCGGCTCTGCAATGACTAACTTTGGGGTAAAACCATTCTTAGAGAAATTCTTAGAACTTGCTCCATCTCCTGCTCCACGCCAAGCTGTGGAAGAAATGGTCCAACCTACAAGCGAAGACTTCTCTGCCTTAGTATTTAAAATCCAAGCGAATATGGACCCTAACCACCATGACCGTATCGTATTTATGCGTATCTGTTCTGGTAAGTTCGAAAAGGGCATGTCCGTATTGCATCGCCAATCCAATAAAACGATTCGTCTATCTCAGCCTCAACAGTTTTTGGCTACAGAACGTACCATCGTAGAGGATGCATATCCAGGAGATATTATCGGTGTCTTTGACGCTGGTACAATGGGTGTAGGTGATACACTGTGTGCTCAAAAACACAAGGTAACCTTTGGTGACTTCCCTGTATTCCCACCAGAGTTCTTTGCTCGCGTATCGCCAAAAGATACTATGAAGCGTAAGCAGTTCCAAAAAGGGATGACACAATTAGCCCAAGAAGGCGCTGTTCAAATCTTTGAACAACCAGGTGCTCTTGATTCCTTCGTAGTCGGCGCTGTAGGTATGCTTCAATTCGAGGTTCTGGAATACCGTTTAAAAAATGAATATGGTGTTGATTTATTAAATAATACATTACCATACAGTGTTGCTCGTTGGATTGATGGTGAAGTAGATATCGCTTCTTTAAAAGGTGTAGATAATGCGATGATTGTTAAGGATAATCGAGATCGCACCGTAGTCCTCATTTCCAATGAGTGGCAAATGGGTTGGGTTCAGGAACGTAATCCTGATGTTACATTCTTAACCACTCCAAAACTTCATCACGAACTATAGAAACGCTTTCCTGTTATTAACTGGAATATATTTCTCAATATATAAAAATTGGAAATATATTCCAGTTTATTTTTTTATAATAGGCAGGAATATCACAGAATTTAGTCGAATACATATAGTATGATTATGTAAATAAGTGATTTTTACTATTACTTTCTCGTATTTTTGTATATAATATAAATGTACTACAAAAGATATATATCTAATTATAGATATATAATAACTAAATGGTTTTAATGTTGTTGTGAGTGTTGAAAATAAATAATATATAATTATTATACCTTATATATTCTATAGTCTTTTTCGACCATTCATGATACCATAAAATATAGTTTTATTTTTTATTTTAAAGGAGTGATTTTATGCCACTTATTGACTTAGCTTTAGTCAACGATGTATGGACCTTAAAACTGTCCATGATCCAAACTGTAGGCCTTGCTGTAATCACGTTATTCATTGGTACTTGGATTAACAAACATTCCAAGTTCTTACAACGTATGTGTATGCCTGCACCAGCTGTAGGGGCTTTGCCATTTGCATTTTTAACTGCTATTCTTTCTTACTACAAGATTTTGAACATTACCTTCGAAGGTTCCCTACAAACATTCTTAATGCTTGCCTTCTTTACTACTATCGGTTTGATGGCATCTTTAAAAGTCCTCAAAAAGGGCGGTATCTTCATTATCTTCTTCTTCCTAGCTTGTGCAGTGTGGATTGTTGTTCAAAACACTGCAGGTATTATGATTGCTAAAGCTTTAGGCATTGAACCAATCATCGGTATTATGGCTGGCTCCGTATCTATGATCGGTGGTCTTGGTACGGCTGGTGCCTTTGGTCCATACTACGAACAATTACTTGGTATCCCTGGTACAGCATCTGCTGCAGTTGCAGCAGCAACATTCGGTATGGTTGCTGGTACAATTCTCGGTGCTCCTGTAGGCGAACGCATTATTAAAATGCACAAAGTTAAAACACCATACGAAAATCCTGAGTTAATGGAAGATGAAGGCATCGACATGATGGAAGATCACGTTGAAGGTGGCGGCAAGCAATTCAACTCTCAAGATCTTTTAACGATTTGTATGTGGATTGGCCTTGCTTTAGGTATCGGTACTATCGTAAGTGCTGGTTTATCCATCCTTACTCCACTACCTGCATACATCGGTGCCATGATTTGTGCTGCTGTAATTCGTAACTTCGGTGACTTCACTAAAGCCTACAAAATCAATGATGCCGCTCTCGATGCAGTATCCAATGTAGCATTATCCTTATTCGTAACAATGGCTATTAACAGCTTGAAACTAGTTCAATTAATCGATCTTGCATTACCATTGATTACTATTTTAGTAGCGCAAATGGCACTTATCTGTGTATTTGCATACCTTATCTACTTCATCTTTGGTCGCAACTACGATGCTGTTATGCTCGGCGCTGGTGCCATCGGCTTCGGTTTAGGTGCTACACCAAATGCGTTAGTTAACATGTTATCCTTGGCGGGCAAACACGGTCCATCCCCTCGTGCATGGCTCGTAGTTTCCTTGGTAGGTGCATTCTTAATCGACTTTGCAAATGCTTTCCTCATTACAACGATGGCTGGCATTCTTTACTAAACAAAAAGGACCCATTCGGGTCCTTTTTTATGCAAAATACTTATTAGCATAAAAAGAGCTTATTAATACAAAAGAGCTTATTAGAATGATATTATCAATCTAATAAGCTCTTTTTACATTATACTATTTAATTAAAGAAGCCCACGCATTGGCTACATCGGCAAATTCTTGAAGGGTAAATGTTTCCCCTCTTCGTTGACCATCGATATTCGCTTTTGCTAACAGCTCTTCGATTCGATCTTTTGATAATCCCGTAGTTTTCATCGTATTGGAAAATGTTTTACGTCGTTGCGCAAAACCAGCTTTCACAACTCGGAAGAATAGTTTCTCATCAATCACATCAACAGGTGGTTTATCTCGTAATACGCAGCGAATGACAGAACTCGTCACCGCTGGAGCTGGCAAGAAAGATTTAGGTGGTACATCAAGCACAATATCCGGTTCAGTATAATATTGTACCGCTACAGATAATGCACCATAATCCTTTGTACCTGGCTTAGCTACCATTCGCAAGGCAACTTCCTTTTGTACCATTACAACGAGGCGCTCAATTGGTAATTTACTTTCTAATAGAGACATAATAATAGGTGTTGTAATATAGTACGGTAAATTAGCAACCACCTTAAATGGTTTATGATTCATGATGGATGGTACATCAAGTTTCAACACATCGCCATGAATAATACGTACATTATCATAGGAGGCCAAAGTAGTGTCTAGGACCTCTAATAAACGTCGGTCTAATTCAATGGCCGTTACATCTGCCCCACTTTGTGCTAACCCCTGTGTCAATGTACCGATGCCAGGACCTACCTCTAGTACAGGTTCACCTGGTGTCAATTCAGCAGCATGTACTATTTCATCAACAATGCCGCGTTTAATAAGAAAGTTCTGCCCTAATTTCTTGCTCATTTTAATATCGAAGCGTTTACATATATAATGCACTACCTCAGGGCTTGCAATTACTGATTCTAACATCTTAACTCCTATTTTAACTATTCACAGCATCTTCAAAAGCATCTCGAGTTATACCATAATGATTTAAACGGTATAAAAACTGTTTCCCATTTCCATAACCAATCCCCAATTTAGCACCAATAATAGCTCGTCGAGCTGCACTATCAGGCATACCAGATAAACCATGACGAACGAGGTCTACCATAGAAAATTCGTTAGAAGATTCTAAAGATTCTACATGTAAAGTGGATAAAGCTTTTCGGATTGACTCTGGAGATGCTTGTTCTATGCCAATATCATCATTCGCAAAAGCTTCATCACGAGGGACAAAAGCATGTTGTGCATTGGGAAATTTTTTCGTCAATACTCGGCGAATTCTCTCCCCTGCCGTGTCAGGATCAGTTAATATGATGATGCCACGTTTTTCATAAGCAACGCGTATCATATCAATAACGCCTTTTCGAAGAGTAAAGCCTTCAGTTGCTATGCAGTCAGCCTCTATAGCTTGAGCAATGCGTTGTATATCAGATTTTCCTTCTACGACGATGACTTGTTTTAGCATAGGTCCTCCTTTATTCTATTAGTACATTGTAACACATATATAACGTTGCTTAAATACTTATAATCGAGTAGTATAAATAGTGTAATATATAAAAGGAGGCCAATTATGACCTTACAACAACTAAAGTATGTCACAACAATTGCAAATATAGGCAGTATTAGTGAAGCTGCTAAGAGATTATTTGTATCTCAACCTAGCCTTACAAAGGCTATTAAAGAATTAGAAAAGGAAATGGGCATTACCATTTTCGATCGCACTAATAAAGGCATTACTGTTTCTAAAGAGGGAGAGCGCTTCCTTGGCTATGCACGCCAAGTATTAGAGCAAGCTGCACTTTTAGAGGAGCAATACAAAAGCCAAAGCGGTGGTAAAAAACAATTCTCTGTTTCTACACAACATTACTCCTTTGCAGTTAACGCCTTTGTAGAACTTTTAAAAGGTGCAGGCATCGATCAATACGATGTATCCTTACGAGAAACACAAACCTATGAAATCATCGATGACGTAGCTCATATGAAGAGCGAAATTGGTTTACTCTATTATAATGATTTCAATCGCCCTGTATTAGAAAAATTAATTCACACCAATGAATTGACCTTTACAGAATTATTTACGGCTCATCCTCATATTTTTATTGGCAAAAACCATCCATTAGCAAATAAGGCTGTAGTGTCTATGGATGAACTTGAGGAATATCCTTATATTTCTTTCGAACAAGGCGATCACAATTCCTTCTATTTCTCTGAAGAGATTTTTAGTACCGTTGTCCGTCCAAAACATATTAGGGTACGCGATCGGGCTTCTCTCTTCAGTTTATTGCTTGGTCTAGATGGATATACCGTATCTAGTGGCGTAATAGATGAGGAAGTAAACGGTGAAAATATCATTTCCGTGCCTCTTGCAGAGGAAGGTTTAATGCATATCGGTTACATTACAAATAATAAAATGCATCGTAGCCGTTTAGGGCAAGAATATATCCAAGCGTTAGAACAATATGTAGGTAACTATGGTAAACACATTAAATTACCTAAAACAAAGGAATAATATCGTATTATATTTGATGATAGTTTAAATGACTCTTCATAATAGTTTAACTGCAAGTAAAAGCACTCCTATTTGGAGTGCTTTTTTGCATATGCATAAAACTCAACACTATAAATTAACCCTTTCCAAAGCATTGGGTACTGTACAACAGAGTAGATACTATAACTTAACATCACATTTTGATATAACTAAAACCATAAAATAACGCACAGATATAACTAAAAGCTATGTGTAACATTAATATATTGATATTTTTATATATACTCATCCTTAGTTATAATAAACCTATCGAATCTATCGGTTATACCGTTTAATATAAGGAGGATTATATATGTCCAAACAATTAGCACCATTCCATTTTGATATCGTAGGTTCTTTCCTACGCCCAGCAGAATTAAAAGAAGCTCGTGAGGCTTTTACAAAAGGAAATATTACTAAGGAAGAACTAACAGCTGTAGAAGATCGTCTCATTACAGACCTCATTCAAAAACAAAAAGCTGCAGGACTTCCTGTTATTACTGACGGTGAATTCCGCCGTGCCTATTGGCATCTAGATTTCATGTGGGGATTCAATGGCGTAAAGGAAATTGAACTTGAACACGGTTATAAATTCCATGGTCAAGAAACAGCGCCTGGTTCTCTCGCCCTTACTGGTAAAATCACAGGCACTAACCATCCATTTGTAGAGCATTTCAAATTTGTAAAACAGTTTGAAGACGAACATACTACAGCTCGTCAAACCATTCCTGCTCCATCTCAATTCTTAGCTGAATTATTCCGCGAAAATAATGGTATTACAACACGTTCCTTCTATCCTGACTTAGAAGAATTAATTCAAGATATTGCTGCTGCATATCGTCAAGTTATTAAAGACCTCTACGAGGCAGGTTGCCGCAACATTCAATTTGACGATTGTACTTGGGGTATGTGCTGTGACCACGGTTATTGGACTGGTCGTCAAAAAGATAAAAGTGTAACTATTGAAGGCGAAACAGCCAAATATTTACGCATTAATAATTTAGCCTTAGAAGGCCGACCTCATGATCTAGCATTCACAACTCATGTATGCCGTGGTAATTACAACTCTACTTGGGCTGCTAGCGGTGGTTATGAACCAGTTGCACCAATTCTATTCGCCAAAGAAAATGTAGATGCATATTATCTAGAATTTGATGATAACCGCTCTGGTGGCTTTGAACCATTGCGCGAAGTGTCTCCTAATAAAAAGGTTGTATTAGGCTTGATTACAACCAAACGCCCTGAATTAGAAGATAAAGAAATCATCAAGGAACGTATTAAAGAAGCTACCAAATATATTCCACTCGAAAGACTTTATCTATCCCCTCAATGCGGCTTTGCATCTTGTGAAATCGGCAATCAATTGACCGAAGAAGAACAATGGGCTAAACTTACATTAGTTAAAGAAATAGCTCAAGAAGTATGGGGTGATTAAATGAGCGAACACACTATATATTTAGGAGGCGGTTGTTTCTGGGGCCTACAAGGATACATCAGAAAAATCGAAGGCGTCCTTTCCACCGAAGTAGGCTATGCTAATGGCCCTACTGAAAATCCAAGTTATGAAGATGTATGTCACAATAGTGGCCACGTAGAAGCCCTCAAGGTGACCTACGATGCAAACACACTTTCCTTGGACCATTTGATTCAATATTTCCTACGTGCTATTGATCCATTCAGTGTTAATAAACAAGGTGGTGACGTAGGTATTCAATATCGAACTGGTATCTACTATACCGATACAGCGGACAAGCCTATTATTGAAAGTACATTAGCACGTGCCCAATCCTTCGAAGGTAAGCCATTTGCCATTGAAGTATTACCTCTATCAAACTACTACGCTGCCGAGGAATATCACCAAAATTACTTAGATAAAAATCCTAATGGCTATTGTCATATTCCACTAGACCTATCCAATGAACCACTTGTAGATGACAACGCCTATAATAAGCCTTCTGAGGAAGAGCTCAAGGCTTTATCTCCGCAAGAGTTCGAAGTTACACAAAACTCTGCTACAGATGCGCCTTTCAGCCATGAGCTAACTGATGAATTCAAAGCAGGCCTTTACGTAGATATCACTACGGGAGAACCCCTCTTCGTTTCTGCTCATAAATTCGAATCTCACTGTGGTTGGCCTAGCTTTACAAAACCAATCGCTAAGGATGTTATTAAATACTACCAAGACGACTCTCATGGTATGAATCGTATCGAAGTGCGCAGCCGCATTGGCAATGCTCACTTAGGACATGTATTCGAAGATGGCCCTAACGGCTCACTTCGCTACTGTATCAATGGATCCGCCTTACGATTTATCCCTAAAGATAAATTAAAAGGTACAAAATACGAATATCTAATTCCATATATTGAAGACTAAAAAAGGACGCCTTAATCATAAGGCGCCCTTTTAGTATACATAATGATTGCTTACTAAGTATGATATATTATGATATATATTTACTAAGCAGGCGATAACTATATAAACCAAATAAAAAGAGAATATATCTATTAGATATATCCTCTAAATTATTATATTAGTCCAATACGTATACTGTAACGTCTTGACGACCAAAGTCCATGGCCTCACCATAAGAGTCCATTACAAGGTCGATTTTATTACCTACAATAGCACCACCTGTATCGGCTGCAATAGCTTCACCGTAACCAGGAATAAATAAACGTGTGCCTAATGGAATAACATCTGGGTCAACAGCTGCAATACCACGTACTGCAGGAACGCCTGTAGCTGTAATACCAGCGCCATCACCATCGCCAGCAAGGTAAGCAGAAGCTTCCATTACGATAGCACGAGATGAGCGACCAGCTATATTACGAGATGTAGTCACTTCACGAGTACCTTCTTTAATAATAGTAGGTACCATTTCGCGTTGTGTTACTTTAGATACGTCATTTGTCTTAATAACCGTACCATTACTATATAATGTTTCACGTTGTACACGTTCTAAACCAGGTTGACCAACTTGAACAACCTCTTCTTCACCTTGTGCCATTGTATCATCTTTTTGTCGAATTACTTGAACAGCAATTTCTTGATCTACTGTGGACAAGGAGCGGCTTGTTACTTGTGCAATTGTGATATGTGTACCACTTAATACAGAACCATTTGCATCACCTACTACGGCATAGTTAGGCATTTTAAAACCAAGTTCATTAGCAACGCCTTGTGCAGTTGTTTCTGTAGTGAAAACAGCTCTAGTTTTACCATTAACAGTTACGTAAACTGGGATGGCACGTACAACAGTTAATGTTGTACCATTTTGAACAGATGTCGAGCTGGAAATAACTTTATCATTTGGATTTAATTTAACCCCAGCATCGCGTACGATACCTTCGTTAGAATTTAAATGCGTTCTAACAGTGTGTGCTGCACCATCTACCATAACGGTAACAGTTTTATCATTATAAGAAAAACCTGTCATAGTTACAGCTGTTACAATCAATCCTGCAACAACAGACGAAATATATCGTTTGTGTGTCTTATGAATTCTCATATTGTAATCCCTCCTGTAATGTAATTATTCTACTACAGATAGATATAACCTGTCAAACGATATAGGTTAACAATAAGAGATAAACGCTTGTAAATACTGAATTTTAAGTTATTTTATTTTCTATATTTTTCGCAAAAGTCCACTGTGTACGTACATATCGACATTTTTTAATACTATACAATATATTCCGAATTGTGTACATATATACGATACCACTACTATATATAGTATGTTAGTTTTTTTTATAATATAAATTGTATTTTTATGTGTTTTTGAATTGTTACCAATTTTTTCTACACATCCCGAAACTTCATTTTTATCTCATTTTTAAAAATATATATATGTAAAAAAGCCTGTAAAAACAGGCTTTTTCACTATTATGAAAATGTATTAAAATTCATCATTCAACACTACGTGTGAATTTCATTATTTATTCATTTTAAACATTGGTTGTAAACGCTCAATTACGGTCATTGACTCCTTATGCTCATGGGCAATAGCCTCTTTCATAAGTTCTTCTTGAGCAGAAATCGGATGTTCTCGATCATTAATTTTACGATATGAACCATCGGCTCTCATAATATGAGCTTTTAAGGTATCTTCTAAATATAAATCCAATATACCTTTAACACGCTCCTTATGTTGTTTATCTTCAATAGGAATCATAAGTTCCACACGTTCATTTAAATTTCTTGGCATCCAGTCTGCACTAGATAAGAATAGACTTTCATTTCCCCCATTTTGGAAATAGAATAGACGATGATGTTCCAAGAACCGTCCTACCACTGAACGTACCGTTATATTATCGCTGACACCGGCAATACCAGGTCTTAGTGTGCAAATACCACGAACGATAAGATCTATGCGAACACCTGCAGCAGAGGCTTCATATAATTTAGCAATAACTTCTTTATCAAGCAAGGAATTCATTTTACCAATAATATATGCTTCTTCACCTTGTTTAGCGAATTCTATTTCACGGTCAATTAATTCCATTATTTTTTCCCGCAAATTTAAAGGGGCGACAATAAATTTATTCCAAATTGGAGGATCGGAATAGCCAGAAATTAAGTTAAAGAAACGAGATGCATCATCGCCATATTCATCGTTACACGTAAATATGCCACAGTCCGTATACATGCGAGCCGTCTTACCATTATAGTTACCTGTAGCTAAATGAACGTAACGTCTAATACCTGCATCCTCTCTACGCACAACCATGGTAATCTTAGAATGAGTTTTAAGACCTTTCAAACCATAAATTACATGACAACCTGCCTTTTCTAAGCGGCGTGCCATATGGATATTATTCTCTTCATCAAAGCGTGCTTTAACCTCCATAAGTACGGTTACTTGCTTGCCATTATCCGCAGCCTTAATCAAGGATGCAATAATTGGAGAATCTCCACTTACGCGATACAAGGTTTGTTTAATAGCAAGCACATCTGGATCTGTAGCTGCTTGTGCAATAAATTGTTCTACTACAGCAAAAGACTCAAAAGGATGGTGAACGAAAAGATCTTGCTTTCCAATAACAGAAAATAGACTTTCACCTTCATGATTAACTAATTCACTAGGTAGTTTAGGTTCAAATGGTACATAACGAAGCTGGTCAAGGCCTGGATAGTTACAGAAATTAAAGTACATACGACAATCAAGATGACCATCTATACGGTATACATCCTTTGGTTCTAATTCAACACTAGTAAGCACAAAGTCTAATAAATTATCCTTTACCTCACCGCACACCTCTAATCGTACCGCATCACCACGACGGCGACGACGCAAAGATGCCTCTACTTCCGATAGCAAGTCTGTGGCTTCTTCTTCATCGATTTCTAAGTCCGCATCACGAGTGATACGAAATACCATATAATCTTCGATGCCATAACCTTGGAAAAACTGATTTGCGTAATATGTAATGACGTCCTCTAGGTAAACGAATCGATGTTCTTTATTACCTCGACTTGGGATTTCAATAATGCGATCCAGTACAGATGGAATAGGCAAGATAGCAATCTTATAATCCTTAGTACCATCTGGTTGTATTTGAAAGATACGCACAATAGCATTGATGGTATGATTTGTTAAAAATGGGAATGGATGACCAGAGTCAACAGCCAATGGTGTTACTACGGGATAAATATGTTCTTCAAAGTAATGACGTAACCAAGCTTTTGATTTTACATCTAACTGATCAGGTTTAATAAAATAGAAACCATATGATTCAAGCTCAGTCAGTACGTTGTTCAAATACGTACTTTGCATCGATACTAGACGTTGTACAGATTCATCAATAGCCTTTAACTGTGCCTTAGCATCCATATGAGCAGCATCGTACTTAACAATACCATTCACAACTTGATGACGTAAACCAGCTACGCGAATCATAAAGAACTCATCTAAATTAGAGCTGGCAATGGCAATAAATCGGAGTCGTTCTAATAAAGGAGTATTTGTATCAATAGACTCTAATAGGACGCGCTGATTAAACTTTAACCAAGACAATTCACGATTAAAATAATACTTTGCATTATTGAACATGACGATCCCCTCCCCTTACTAGTACGATTTCCATACCAAATACCTCTGTAAAGTATTCAGAATCTCGATTAAAGGTCCACCATTCTAAGGAGATATCCTCATTAGTACGACAGAATACATATAGTACATTATCTCTTTCTTCCAATGTTACATCAGAGATTTTTTGATTGCTCCCCGCATCGAGTGCACAAGCAACACGAATAATTGCTACAAGCTTTGTAACCTGAATTTTTTGTAATTCTGTCAATGCATTGAAATACGCATCGTCATCATTTGGCGTTCCCTTGTAGTGATAATATACAACATTAGCTACTACTTGTTTTTCTTCTTCTGAAAGCCCAAATATATCGGTTCCCATTACGATATGATACGCATGCTCTCCATGATTTCGTAAATTTACAAACTTGCCAACCGAGCAAAGAATGGCAGCTATACTACATAAATATCCCCATCGTTCTGGTAAGCCTTTATGGCGTAAAGCATCACAGAATAAAGCGCTAAACTTTTCTACCTCCGCATCATGAATACGGTCTGTATGATATCTTGCGGCCACAGCACGGGCTAACTGTGCATTTTGCTCCCGCAACTGATACATAAATGGATTATTCTCTGACTCTACCCCATAGAACCAACTAATGCCTTGAGAGAATGAAAAGCTACTAAAAATTAATGATTTCGGCCCTATAGCCGTAATAATTTCATTAAACAAAATCATGGTAGGCATTAAAATATTAGCCTTATATTCAGGTAATTTATAACGGTTCATCAACTTTGTTGCAGTTACACCATCAAAAGAATTTATAAGACCTTTAAATCGTTCTGGCTCAACAGTAATGATATCTTCTTTATTATTTTCTTGTCCCATTAAATGAGTCATATATTGCGCTTCGTCACCAGATAAGACAATACTATCAATATTAAAGGTTTGTAGTTCTTCACGGAGTGGTCCAATCATACGGTGTAAATATTCCGTAATAGCCCTTGGAAATGATATAGAAGATCGTTGATTTCGATTAAATGACTCCATAACACGTAAGGAACCACTATGCATATTGCGTTGGAACAGTAAGCTTTCACCACGCCAAACTGTTAAACCGACCCCACCAGATGTAATATCTAAGAATAATGTAGCCTTTGTAGGATCAGTTAGATGGTATTGATGTGTCATCTTGTAATATAGTAAGGCGTATTTGTAATATACCTCTTTCGGCATATCGATGACCTCAACACGCATCCCTGTTTGAATATAAATTTGATCTAAAATACTACGACGATTAGTAGCCTCACGTATTACTGTCGTACCATATAGTTTGGAACGAGTCACGCCATAATCGGCCATTAATTGCTTATATCCCTTTAAAATATGACAGATTTCTTCAATTGTTTTAAAACTCAACCGAGAGGTTTGAAATAACTCCTCCCCAAAGGTTACTTCTCGCGCTGCATAATCGATGACACGTACATCGTCTATGCCTTTATACTCTAATATGGTAATGCTCATGCTACTGGAGCCCACATGTAACACCGCATATCGTAATGCTTTTGGTAATGCCATTATGCCTCCTTACGAGATTCATGCCACTCTATTTCTAATATTTTCTTGAATTCCTTTTTGAAAGATTTTGAAAGCTTTTCTACAGCAGTTTTCGTGACACTTACATCGCGTCCCTCTAGGTAAAATACCTTTATAACTACACTCGTATATTTAATATTTACCTCTAACCGCTTAATAAATTGTTCATGACTTTCATCAAGAGCCTCTGCTATGGCTAAAATAATGGAAAGTTTTTGCCCTAATAAGCGTTGCTCTTGATCTAATAATTTACCATACAAGAAATTTTTATATTCCTTTGGCGTCAATCCATGAGAGTTCATCACTAAAAATGCACTAAAAGCTTGTTCCACATGGGAAATGCCATATAAATTACTATTAACTAACATGTAACAACCATGGCGGGCATGACTATAATAGTTAACTCGTTTGCCTATATCATGCAATAATCCCGCTGCGATTAAGCATCGTCTAAAATTCTTATCCGCCTTATGAAGTGGCTCTAATGCATCATACAAAGTGGTAGCTAATTTCGTAATATACTTAGCATGCACTAGCTCATGCTTTGTCATACTTAGCAGCACATTTTCCGCAGAGTGGACTAAAATATCTTCGATAATTGAATTTCCACCTAAATAATTCTCTCCATAATAATCGTAAAACAAACCTTCCCGTAAACCGCAACCGCCCACAACGAGGGTCTTAGTATTTACATAGTTAAATAGTTCATCCACAATAGTAAGCCCTGCAATGATAATATCTGCACGGTCCGATGATAAACCACTAATTTTTTTACGAGCCTCTAAGGATTTACCTTTTACATCTTCCAAGATTTCGTGAAATCTATGATATGGTAGTTCATAATTATGTAGCTTCGTAATAGGATATGATAGTTTACGTTGATCTATTTTAGCAATATTACGAGCTGTACCACCTATACCTAATAGAGGTAGTTTTATATTTTGAAGCCACGTATGTTCCTTAATGGTTTTCTTTACGGCCTTCGTCATCTTCTCTAGTTCTTTAGGAGTATACTCATCACCTTTTTGATAGGTTCCTGTTAAGGTTAGAGCCCCTATAGGTAAGCTAACAGCTTTCACGATATGTCGATTTTTTACTAGCGTTACCTCTGTACTAGCACCACCTAAGTCAAAGATAATAAAATCTTTGAGCCCAATCGTATTAATAACCCCAAGGAACCCAAGGCGAGCCTCTTCTTCACCAGCAATACATTCTAAATTAAGACCAGTTCGTTCTTTTACAGCTTTAATAAAAGCATCTCCATTTTTAGCTAGACGTACTGCAGCCGTAGCAACAGCTTTTATGGTATCTACCTCCATAGCATTCGCCATATGAACAAAGCCTTTTAATGCGCGTAAAGAACGCTCCATTGCCTCTTTCGTTAACTCATGAGTGCCCCACATATTTTCACTTAAGCGAACACTTTCTTTTTCTTGATATATGAGTCGATAACTACCGGTCTTAGAAATCTCATAAATAACAAAACGAACGGAGTTGGATCCTAAATCTATAAATGCAATACGTTTCATGCTACTAACCTCGACTTACTATAGTTCAGTATGAATATACTTAAGTATACCATAGAAAAACGCGATTCTCACCGATATGGGAGAATCGCGTTTTATAATTTATTATTCTAGTTATACTTGGTGTATTTTGTAATATCTAATACTAAAGCTCTTAGAATTTGACCAATATTATTTACTAGCATACATGATTACGAGCAATCAAGTTATTTAATACCAAATACATGTTTACCATTATTATAGGCAATCTCTGAAAACTCAGCAACATCAATGCCTTTAAGACTTGCAATTTCCTCTGCTACAAATTGAGTTTTGCTTGGATCATTGCGACGGCCTCTAAATGGAGGTGGTGTCAAATATGGCGAATCTGTTTCAATAAGTATTCTATCTAAGGGTACTTGACGAGCAACTTCCTTAAGATTAGTAGACTTAGGAAATACAACAGGGCCAGCAAAGGAAATGTAGAATCCTAATTTAATAGCTTCTTTTGCCATTTCCCAACTGCCAGAATAGCAGTGAAAAATCCCCCAGTTATCCTTACCTTCATTGCGTAAGATATTCATAATATCGCCATGTGCATCGCGATCATGAATGATGATCGGTAAATCTACTTCACGAGCGAGTTCTAATTGACGAATGAATACGCGTTTCTGTGTTTCACGGTCAGAAAAATCATAATAATAATCTAATCCGATTTCACCGATAGCGCGGACCTTATCGTTGTTAAGTGCTTGATCCTTATAGAACTCGTAGTCTTCTTCTGTAAAATCTTTTGACTCATGAGGATGTGTGCCTACAGCAGCATATAAACGATCATACTGTTTTGCTAAAGCTAGTCCTGATTCAACAGTATCTCTATCTACCCCTGGAATCATAATGTATTCTACGCCAGCATCAAAGCAGGCTTGTAACATCTCATCCCGGTCATTATCAAAACGACCGTCATTCACATGAGCATGTGTATCAAAGAGTTTCATTATTTAACCACACTTCCTGCTGGTAATGATTCAATATTTGTTACTTCTAAATGTTCTTCCCAATCAGATGCAGACAAAATCATGCCATAAGACTCGATGCCCATCATCTTCTTAGGAGCCAAGTTAGACAAGTAAATTACCTTTTTACCAACCATAGCTTCTGGTTCGTAATATTGAGAGATACCACTTAATACTGTGCGCTCTTCAATGCCGATATCCAAGACAAACTTCAATAATTTCTTGGACTTAGGAACCTTTTCACAGCTTACAACTTTTGCTACTCGAAGATCGAGTTTTTCGAAGTCATCGTACGTAATATTTTCTTTCAATGGTGGAATATTAGATGTATCTACAGAGTTTTCAACTTCCTCTTTAGCAACTACTTCTACCATTTCCGGAATTTCAAAACGAGGATAAATAGGATCGCCTTTTACAACGTTAGTACCTGTAGAAATTAAGCCCCAAACTTTTGCATCCTCAATAGTAGCACTACCAAAACCTGTAAGACCTAATTGATCCCAAATTTTTGGAGCCCCTACAGGAATAACAGGGCTTACTAAAATAGCAATGATACGCAATGCCTCTGCCAAGTGATACATAGCAGATTGCAAGCGCGCTTTATCATGATCGTCTTCAGATTTAGCTAATACCCAAGGCATTGTTTCATCAATGTATTTATTCATGCGACCAATAAATGCCCATACGGACTTAATAGCTTTATTAAGCTCCATATTTTCCATAGCTGCTTCAAAATCTTTTGTCGTTTGAACAGCCAATGTGGAAACATCACGATCCAAATCATCCATATCATCGCATTTTGTAATCACACCACCATGGTATTTTTCAATCATAGCAATAGTGCGGTTCAATAAGTTACCTAAGTCGTTAGATAAGTCAGCATTGATCTTTGTAACGAAATTAGGCAATGTGAAGTTACCATCATTGCCAAGCGTGATTTCACTTAATAAGTAATAACGCAAAGAATCTGCACCATAGGTATCGATCAATGGAATTGGATCAATAACATTCCCCAAAGATTTACTCATCTTTGTACCGTCAACGATCATCCAGCCGTGACCAAATACCTTTTTAGGCAATGGCAACTCAAGGCTCATGAGCATCATAGGCCAAATAATTGTATGGAAACGTACGATTTCCTTACCTACTAAATGGAGATCTGCTGGCCAGTATTTTTTGTATAATTCGCCATCCCCATCAAATGGAGAGAGTGCACTAATATAGTTCACTAATGCATCGAACCAAACATATACAACATGTTTAGGATCGAATGGTACCTTGATCCCCCAGTCAAAGGATGTACGAGAAACAGCCAAGTCTTCAAGACCTTGTTTTACAAATTGAATCATCTCGTTACGACGAGATTCAGGTTGAATAAAATCAGGGTTTTCTTCGATAAATTTCAACCATTGATCTGTATATTTAGCGAGTTTAAAGAAGTAGCTTTCCTCTTTAACCTTCTCTACAGGTCGGCCACAATCTGGACATGTATGATTTTCACCAAGTTTTTGCTCAGTCCAGAATGTTTCGCACGGTGTACAGTACCAACCTTCATATTCAGCCTTGTAAATATCGCCTTTTTCATAAGCTTTTGTAAAGAGTTCTTGCACTACCTTTTCATGACGTTTTTCAGTAGTACGAAGGAAGTCATCGTTAGAGATATGCATCTTTTCCCATAATGCCTTAAAGCCATTTACGATATTCGTAGTGTATTCAAGAGGTGTAATACCTTGCGCTTCTGCAGCACGTTGAATTTTTTGACCATGTTCATCAGAACCAGTCAAGAAACGTACATCATAACCAGCCAAACGCTTGAATCGAGCGATTGTATCAGCTACAGATGTACAATACGTATGACCAATGTGCAACTTAGCACTTGGATAATAAATTGGTGTCGTAATATAATACGTTTTTTTTGTGTCTCCCATGATGAGCCTCCTTCTAACCTTCGAATGGGAAGGTTTAACGTTCTACAATATTATATACATCCCGGCGGGAAACGTTAAAACGCTTTGCCACCTGGCGAATTGCTTCTTTTTTAGGTATCCCTGTTTCTACAAGGGCTTGTACAGCATCTACATACGATACTGGTTCATCCGAAACAGCACTAGCATCAGACTCTACTGTATCAGCACCACCTACAATGAGGACGAATTCCCCTTTATACGTGAGCTGTTCCAAATCATTTACAAGGCTCTCTAAATCGGTGCGTACAAAGGTTTCAAACTTCTTTGTCAATTCCCTTGCCACCGTGATAGATCGATTGCCAAAGGCTTCATACATATCTTGTAAGACCTCTTGCAAACGATGAGGTGCTTCATAAAACATCAAGGTTCCCGTTACTTGTGAAAGTCGCTGTAGTTCTTCAACCCGATGTTTGCCCCGTTTGGGTAAGAATCCGGCAAAGGCAAAGGATTTAGTATCTAAGCCTGATGCAATAAGCGCTGTTAATGCCGCATTAGCACCTGGCAGTGGTACCACCGTTATACCTGCTTCAATCGCTTTTATTACTAGGTCAGCCCCTGGATCAGATATAGCCGGCATGCCTGCATCACTAACGCAAGCAATGGACTGTCCTTCTAACAAAAGCTCTATAATATAAGCACCTTTTTCGTCCTTATTATGTTCATGATAAGAAATCAAAGGCTTCTTAATGTCAAAATGTTTTAATAATATGCCTGTATGGCGCGTATCTTCGGCAGCGATAGCATCTACTTCACCTAAGATACGAACTGCCCGATAGGTCATATCTTCTAAATTACCTATCGGTGTAGGCACTAAATATAAGATGCCCCATTCGTTATCGTTCATACCAAGAGGACACCTCCTTTGTGTACACATTAGGCTTTTCATAAACGATTAGTGGTGGCTCTAACACAAGACCAGCCTGACCTTGATAGAGAGCCTCTATTAGTACAAGTTTCGCAGGTTTATCTATCATACCGTGAATAAAGCGAATTCGCTTAGCTTGAAAGTTAGCTATTTCCAGTTCATGCATCACATATTGTAAGCGACTAGCACTATAAATCATCCATAAACGACCTTTACACTTAATAAAGGACTGTACAGCTTTCAAAACTTCTTGTAACGATGTATGTTTATCATGAAGAGCTACCGCTCTTTCATCAGAAGTGGGCTTTGCACCGCTTTCATAATCATAAAAAGGAGGATTTACAATAACACCATCAAAAGGCTTGTAATGTACATCCCGATACGACATATGACGATAATCACCACACAACATCGTTACCACATCTTGTTTATGATTGTATTCAACACTACGTTGAGCCAACTCAATGATAGTCTTATTAATATCAATGCCCGTTATATGGCCCGCTCCTAATGACGTACCAATGAGTGGCATGACACCCGTTCCCGTCCCCAGGTCAACATAGGTATGACGACCGTTAAAACGGCAAAAGTGAATGAGCGCAATAGCGTCAAAGGAAAAGCGAAACATATCAGTACGCTGATAAAGCTGTAAGCCATCTATAATTAAATCATCAAGTCTTTCTTGATCATTCATCAGGCAATGCCACCTCGGACCATTTCAAATCAATGGTGCGACCTGCTTCAAGCTGTACCTTTACAGTATGCTTGTGATGATTTACCTTCAAGACCTTACCGATGCCTTCATCGGTGACGACCTCCTTACCAATACCTGGAGGCGCCACATCTTGAGGGGCTTGAGGGCGTTCCTTCTTCACATATAGGTCGCCACCTTTTTTATATAAGTCATCTTCGTAGTTAAGACAGCACATTAAACGACCGCATACACCTGAGATTTTTGTAGGATTCAGACTCAAATTTTGGTCCTTAGCCATACGAATCGATACAGGTGTGAAGTCACCTAAGAAGTTAGAGCAACATAAAGGTCGACCACAAGCGCCGATACCATTTAAAACCTTAGCCTCATCGCGAACGCCTACTTGACGCAACTCGATGCGCGTTCTAAATACCGTTGCTAAATCTTTAACAAGCTCACGGAAGTCAATACGACCATCAGCGGTAAAGAAAAATATAATCTTATTCATATCAAATGTGTATTCCACATTGATAAGTTTCATAGGTAACTTACGTTTTTCGATTTTTTCGAGACAAATATCAAAGGCTTTTTCTTCGCGCTCTTTATTCTTCTCAATTTGTTTTAAGTCCTTTGGTGTCGCCTTTCTAATAACTGGCTTAACAGGGGCTACAACAGTATCTTCAAAGACCTCTTTTGGTCCGATCACAACTGTACCGTATTCAACGCCACGTGCCGTTTCAACGATAACCCCATCACCAACGGATAGTTCTAATTGTTCAGGCAGAAAATAATAAATCTTCCCAGCCTTTTTAAAGCGTACGCCAACTATGGTTAGCATTTAATCCTCCTCCCGAGCATCATGAAGGGCGATACTAAGACCGTCCACCACGAGAGCGGTTTTTATATGTAAACGCAAAGCCCGTTCCGCTTGCAATGTTTCAGTAATGACCTGAGACAATGCTTGCATAGACCAGCGCGGTAATAATCGTAATAATTGAGTTTTGTACATAGGTACTTGTAATTGTCCGTCTTGAGCCCCCATTTTAAGAGCCATCATATCTCTACTTACAAGACGTAACCAATGCATCAATTCTGTTAGACTTTCACGAGGTAAGCTTTCACAAGCTAGAGAAATCATGGAAAACCATCTTGTTTCAAAAGCGAGCATGTCCATTACCTTAACAGCTAACTCTAGCATTTCAATGCGACCTTGAGTAGCCAATTTTTCCACTAACTGTGGATTGCCATGACCTGCCAATAAAGCCTGCTCAATATCACCTGTGATGCCACGTGCCACAAGTGCCGTGCGAATCGTATCTACATCAACACTGTTAAAACCAACGCCCATACATCTTGAAACGATGGTCGGCAATACGGTGTTAATTTTATTCGTAATAATGATGAAATACACCTGTTCTGGCGGTTCTTCAATGGTTTTTAACATAGCATTTGCCATGACTGCGTTAGCCGTATGAAAATCCTCTACAATAACTACGCGGTTACCATTACCTGCTACTGACAGATGATCTTGCAATAAGGAATACCACTGTTCCACCTTTAAGGTCGTCTTCATAGGACGAATCCAAAAGGCATCCCCCTTATCCATATAGATAGGCAAACCTTCTGCTTCAATACGTTTTTCAGTCTCACCATTAGCAAGACGTGCTTCTTTAACGTCAGCTAAATACGATTCTCCCTTGGGTTGAGAGAATACTTGACGTCCTAATAATAAGGATGCCAAACCGATTGCCATATCTAGCTTGCCAAGACCTGCTTCACCATAAAACAAAAGGCTATGTGGCAATGCATTGCGACTTACAAGTTCCGATAGGTGTGCCTTGATCGAATCTTGACCAATTATAGAATCAAAATATGTCATAGCCCCTCCTATCAATACATGCTCAATATTAATATTATATAAGAAAAAGGCGACTTTTAAAAGAGTCGCCCTATCCTAAGGTAGTAGATTTACTACTGCTTGATATACATCGTTATGAATTTCTTCAATGGTGCGCAATGCATATTGACTGGAATCATCTTTTGTAGCACAAGGAATTCGGTGCCATTGATAGCGTTCTACTAGCTCTTCATAGGCATCGTGAACAGCTACTAAATATTGATGATTTCCTTCATGAATATCCCCTGTATTACCGCCCGTTTTACCAGTGCGCTCCGCCATAAGGGCTTCACTCACTTCGAGAGGCATATCTAAGAGACATACTGCATCAGGTGTGGGCAAAGCAAATTTGTTAAATTCAAAGTCTTCAAGCCAATCTAAAAATGCAGTACGTTCCTTTGGATCATTGTATTTAACCATTTGGTGTACCATATTAGACGTCGTATAGCGATCTGCAATAATGATGCCTCCATTTTTATAGAACTCTTCCCAATCAGTTCTAAAGGATGCAAAGCGATCTATGGCATACATGGAGCTTGCCACATAAGGATTTACATCATGTACATCTTTGCCAAACTCACCAGCTAAATACATTTTGATAGGCATAGCAGCACCGCTATCATAGTTTGGAAAGCTCACAGATTTAACGGCATGCCCCTCTTTAGTCAAGCGTTCTACTAAAAGTTTAGTTTGTGTAGCCTTACCGCTACCATCTCCGCCTTCTAAGATAATTAAAGTCCCCATAATTACTCCTGTAACACCCAGATTGTTTCCAATGACATATCATCGGCTCCATTCGGCACATACCCTAGAGCCTTCCGATTCTCTATATATTGTAACACAGAGGAGCTAATCTCTTCACCTACCGCTACACAAGGAATCCCTGGAGGATAATAAGCAATAGTCTCTCCTGCAATACGATGCAGTGCATCTCGTAAAGGCACTTGCTCACGATTAGCATACATAGCATTGCGAGGAGTTACACGCACAATAGGCTTAGGTAGCAATGAAGAATCTTTACTAAGATTTTCTGCATGCTCCACCACGTTACTATTATCTACTTTAGATGTATGTAATATCGTATCACTTATAGCTTGTACTGCTTGAATGAGAGACGTTACAGACTCTTTTGTATCGCCAATAGTAATGAGTACTAACACATGGTGCGCTTGCACTAACTCTACCTCAATACGATATTCTCGCAACATCCGTTCAAACTCAACACCTGTCAGTCCAAGTACTTTAGCATCAATTAGTACCTTTGTACAATCATAGTTTACTACTCGCTCTTGAATGTCTATATATTCCATAGTAGTAATACCTGAAATCTTATTGAGCTCATGACGCAAATATAGGCTCAATTCTACGGTTCGACTTATTAGCGCCTTACCTTCGGTGGCTAATTGATGACGCGCCATATCTAAAGAGGCAAGGAATATGTAATTGGGACTCGTACTTTGTAGCATTTGATGCATTTGTGTAATACGACGTTTATTAATTCTTTCGCCTTGGCCTAATAACCAAGAGGTTTGCGTCAAAGAACCTACCGATTTATGCGTACTTTGTGCCACTAAGTCTGCACCTGCCGCAATGGCTTCAACAGGTAAATTTTCTGAAAATGGTAAATGAGGTCCATGTGCTTCATCAACAAGAACAATCATCCCTCGTTTATGCGCTTCTTTTACAATCTTTACAATATCTACACCTACACCATAATAGTTTGGATACACTAAGAGAATCGCCTTAGCCTCTGGATGAGCATCCATGGTTCTAACGGCATCTTCTAAAGATACACCTAAAGGTATGCCCCATCGCTCATCAAATTGGCAATCCATATAAACAGGTTTCGCACCAGATAACACTAATCCACTAATAACGGAACGATGTGCTTCTCGAGGAATAATGATTGCTTCATCGGGACCTACAGTTCCCATAATCATAGCTTCGATTAAGGCCGTAGTGCCATTGATGGAAAACCAACAGTGATCAGCACCATATAACTCAGCTGTTAAGTCTTGAGCCTCTTTTAATTCCCCTTCAGGTTCATGTAAATCATCTAGAGCATACATAACCCCTAAATCATATGGCAGTGCCGGTCCCATCCAGTCTTTTAGTAACTGAGGCGCTTCAACACCAATCTTATGACCAGGTGTATGAAAGGGCACAAAATGTTGTTCCTTATATGATTCTAAAGCCTCTACAAAGGGCATTTTTTCTTGATTACTCATCTATACCTCGTAAAAAGGGCATGAATCTCTATGAGACTCATGCCCTTATGCATGTTATTTATCGCTGTGGACGACGCTTAGGATTGAACTGATTCATCCCTTTGTCTATGCCCACCTCTAAAGTACCTAATACAGCCTTTACTGTATCTTTGATACCTTTTTGTACCTTCTCTTGTGATTCTTCACTAAATGGTGCTAACACGTGGTCAATGACAGTCCATTGTGGTAATGGACGACCAATACCGACGCGAAAACGCGGGAAGTTTTCGGTGCCTATATGAGAAATTAAGGATTTAATCCCATTATGCCCACCAGAACTACCATTTGGTCGAATACGTAATTTGCCTACCGGTAAATCCATATCATCATAAATACAATACACATCAGATGGATCGATCTTGTAGTATCGCATTAGTGGACCTACAGATTCGCCACTGGCATTCATGAATGTTTGAGGCTTTACAAGCAATACCTTTTCACCAGCTACATTAATACTGCACACCTCTGCCTTTTGTTCCTCTCTCCAAGGAGTATGAGAAATGCTATCCGCAATGGCATCGATGACCATAAATCCAATATTATGTTTTGTCGCTTCATATTGCTTGCCTGGGTTACCAAGGCCTACTACTAACTTCAAGAATCACCTATTATTTATCAAATAAATTACTTACTGAAACTTCATGAAAGATACGCATAATTGCTTCGCCCAATAATGGAGCTACAGATAATTGCGTTACATTGTCTAATTTGCAATTTTCTGGTAATGGCATTGTGTTTGTTACGATAAGCTCTTTAATGTTGGAGTTTGCAATGCGTTCACTTGCTGGATCTGTTAATACAGCATGGGTAACAGCAGCCATAACAGATTTAGCACCAAATTCTTCTAATGCTTTAGCACCTTCTACAAGAGAACCTGCTGTATCTACAATATCATCAACGATGATACAGTTTTTGCCTTTTACATCACCGATGAGGTTCATAACTTTAGCTACGCCTGGTTCAGGGCGTTTTTTCTCAATGATTGCAATTGGCGCACCAATGCGGTCAGCCAAATCACGAGCTCTTGTAACACCGCCAAGATCTGGAGATACTACAATAACATCTTCAAGATTTTTTTCATTAATATATTTAGCTAAAATGGATGCACCATATAAATGATCTACAGGCACATCGAAGAAGCCTTGAATTTGACCTGCATGCAAGTCAATTGTTACAAGACGTGTAATACCAGAAGTTTGCATCAAGTTTGCTACTAATTTTGCAGTAATTGGTTCACGACCACGAGTTTTGCGGTCTTGGCGAGCATAACCGTAGTAAGGAACTACAGCTGTAATATGACGAGCAGAAGCACGTTTTAACGCATCAGCCATAACCATTAATTCCATTAAATTATCGTTTACAGGATAGCTTGTTGGTTGAATGATAAATACATCTTTGCCACGTACGCTTTCATCAATCATAATTTGTACTTCGCCATTGTTAAAGCGACCTACAAATGCTTCACCTAAAGGCAAACCTAAATAATCACAAATTTCCTTTGCCAATGCAGGATTTGCATTACCTGTGAAAATCTTGAGTTTTTTGCCGTCTTCAAATGCCATTTTGTTACCCTTTCATTTGTTCCTATACTGGTTACTTATCCATAATCATCCATTACAGATACACACTATTGCCTTTTTATTGTATACTATTTTGCCCAAATTGTGTTAAAAATTTATAATATTTTCTTATTTCTTTTTGAAAGTATCGTCTGTTACCCAATTTTCTTTCACAATTTGCTTACTGCGGCCTACCGCTAACGCCTTATCTGGTACATTTTTAGTAATGGTAGAACCTGCACCAACATAACTATAATTACCAACAGTTACAGGAGCTACTAAATTACTATTACAACCTACAAAAGCGCCATTGCCAATTGTAGTACGGTGTTTAACTTTACCATCATAGTTTACGGTAATTGTACCACAGCCAATATTAACACCAGAACCTACATCGCTGTCGCCAATGTAAGAAAGATGTGGGAACTTGGTGCCTTCCCCAACATTGGAGTTTTTAACCTCTACGAAGTTACCTACATGAACCTTATTGCCCAGCACTGTATTAGGGCGCAAGTGAACATATGGACCTACATCTACACCATCTTTTACTTCGCAGTCATGACCATACGTGAAGTGGATAATCGTATCGTTACCAACTTTCACATTTGTTAAACGAGTATGTGGACCAATTTCACAACGCTCACCAATTACAGTATCGCCTTCAAGAATTGTACCAGGATGCAAGATTGTATCCGCCCCTACTGTTACCTCTGGAGCTACGTAAGTATTTGCTGGATCGATAATTGTTACACCGGCTGTCATTAATTCAATATTTTTACGGTGTTTTAAAATAGACTCTGCTTCGGCTAATTGCAAGCGAGAGTTTACGCCTAGAGACTCTTCAAAGTCTTTAGTCATATAAGCGCTTACTGTATCGCCACCATTTACGAGAATACCTACAACATCCGTGATATACAATTCACCTTGCGCATTATCGTCAGATAGTTGATCTAAGCAAGGCCATAATTTTTTGCTATCAAAGGCGTACATACCTGTATTTACTTCTTGAACGGCTAATTCCTCTGGTTTACCATCTTTTTGTTCTACAATGCGAACTACAGAACCTGCTTCATTACGAATAATGCGACCATAACCAGTTGGATCAGGCATATGTGCTGTTAAAATTGTAGCAGCTGCACCAGAGTTTTTATGCTCCTCTAAAAGAGCCTCTAAGCTTTCTTTTGTAATGAGTGGAGTATCACCACACAACAATAAGATTGTACCATCATAATCACCAAGCACTGGTTGAGCCATTTTTACGGCATGCCCTGTACCATTTTGCTCTTCTTGGCGAACGAATTCAGCGCGATCACCTAAATAATTTTGTACTGCATCACCACCAAAACCTACGATGACCACATCGCGATTTGTACCGATTGACTGAACTGTTTCAAGAACGCGCTCTACCATTGCTTTGCCGCCAACCTTGTGCAATATCTTTGGCAATTTAGACTTCATACGCGTACCTTTACCAGCAGCTAAAATAAGGCTTGCAATATTCATAGTAATCTCCTATCTATTATCTATCATCTCTTATATGTTTGACATTTTAATATTAATTACATTTTTAACCCATTGGCTAATATTTAATATAAAACTATTATACCAACCTATTATGTACTTAATATTAATCTTTACTCTTCATCAAATACTGGTTCAATACTTATTTTCTTTGTATTTTCATCGATACCATAGAAGGTAAATAGTGATTCATAATCATCAATTAATTTTGGGTTTGGTTCTGCCGTTGATACAAGAACACCCGTACCAACTACAATACCACTCATTTCAAGAACAAGTTCTTTAAGACCTTTTGCTGTACCTCCAGCTTTCATAAAGTCATCGATAATTAAGACCCTAGCATTCGGTGGAATAGCACGTTTAGTAAGCGTCATAGTTTGAATACGACCAGAGGAGCCAGTTACATAGTTAATACTAATAGCAGACCCTTCTGTTACTTTACTATCACGACGAGCAATAACGAGAGGTTTATTAAACGCTCTAGCCACCATGACAGCTAAAGGAATCCCCTTCGTTTCAACCGTCAAAATATAATCTGGATTGCGGTCCATAAAGCGAGTCATTATAATTTCCCCAAGACGTGTCATTACATGCCAATCATACAAGATATCAGACATATAAATAAACCCACCAGGGATAATGCGATCTGGTTCCATTAAACGAGCCTGTACATCTCGTAGAATATCATTTGCTTGAGTACCTTTCCGATGAGGAATAAAACGTACCCCGCCTGCCACACCAGCTACTGTTTCTAATGTGCCCAGTTGAAAGTGTTCCATAGACTGTCTAACACAGGTTAAATCTTCACTAACTGTAGATTTAGCCATGCCAAAGAAGTCACAAAAATAATTTAAAGGAATCAATTTTTGCGGTGAATCAACTAACAATTTTGTCATTGCCACCATTCGTTCCACACGCCGTACTTTATCCATAGAATTTCCTTTACCATTCATCATATAACTATTGATTATACTCATTCAATAAAAATCATGAGTCATCTCAAATATATCTATTATTTATTATACCATAATTTCCGAATATTCGAGGTTATAAAAACACTATAATTCGGCAAAACAAAAAACTCTCTAGACCTCCTATAATACTGTAAAATTAGACCTTATAGTCTATTACAATAATATATGAACTAGAGAGCTTTTATTATAAAACGTAAACCTTCACAGTTTGACGACCAAACTGCAATGCTTCAGAACGTGAATCGTAGGCTAAATCAATTCTATGACCTTTAATAGCACCACCAACATCGTCAGCTACAGCATAACCATATCCTTCAATGTATAATCTCGTACCTAATGGAATTAATTTTGGATCTACAGATACAATTCCCTTCTTCAAGCGACTACCTGTAGCCGTATAATTTCCATTTCCAGGATCTTGAGCAGAATATGCACTAGCCTGCATAGTTAACACTCGAGAGTATTTATTCGGCACACCATCATGACTTAATGCTGTGCCATGACCACCATATCGAGTCTCCATCTTTTCTAAAGCATTCATTGTTGCAGGACCAACACGCCCATCGACAGCGAGTCCCTTTGACTTTTGAAATTTTCGTACGGCCTGTTCTGTGTTATGACCATAAATGCCATCTACAGAATCATGCAAAAAACCTTGATGCTTTAACATTGTTTGCACCTTACTTACATGGTGCCCCCGTTGTCCCTTATCAATCGTTTTCGCCAATGATACAGATGATACCATTGTAGTCATACAAACAAGCGTACATGCAATAATTATTTTTTTTACCATATACACCCCACCTTACGACAAATAGTATACTATATAGTTTTAAATAATCTATAAACCATATTGAGATAGTAATACAAAAAATGCATGTATAACGCACTTTATTAACTACATTTCAACTATAATACTACATATATATCATAGAAATCTAAGATACCAATGAAACAAAATCTCCATTATGGACTACTTTATCTAAGTAAAATGTAATTTAACATTAGATGTATGGGAGTCAATAATGGAGACTTTACTAATACTATTTAATTTTAGCAGTTATGATACAAACCAATATGGCACTCTTTACGATTAGCACCAACTATACGTAAGTATGTATAACCTATAATTGCAGAAATAATAGAGCCGATTAATACCCCACCTTTAGCCATCTCTTGAGCATGACCTGGATCAAAAGCTAGAACGGAAACAAATATACTCATAGTAAAACCAATACCACATACAATGGATGTACCATAAATAAATTTCCAGTTAGCTTCTGCTGGCATAGGTACAATACCTAGCTTAATCATGCCAAACATAGCACCAAAGATACCGATTTGTTTCCCTAAAATAAGACCTAGGGCAACGCCTAAAACAACTGGATGTGTTAAATCTGCTACACCAAATCCACCAAGACTTACACCGGCATTAAAGAAAGCAAAAATAGGAACAATAACAAAGCTTACCCAGTTAGATAAATAATGTTCCCAATGTTGCATTGGTCTAACATATTTACGACCAATCTTGCCCCGTTCAGGAATTGTCATCGCCAAGATTACACCTGCCATTGTAGCATGTAAACCAGAACGAAGAATACAGTACCATAAAATGATACCAAGAATGATATAAGACAAAGATCTAACGTAACCAGACCGATTACAATAAATCAATAACCCCGTTACAACTACAGCACCGAATAAATAGAACAGGTTGAGATTTGCTGCGTAGAATATAGCAATAACAATGATGGCAATTAAGTCATCAATAACAGCTAAGGCGGTCAAAAATACTTTCATCGAGTTAGGAACTCTTGAGCCTAATGCAGTTATTACACCTATAGCAAAGGCAATATCTGTGGCAGTAGGAATAGCCCATCCATGAACGTAAACTTCACTAAATCCAGCAAAAAGATAGTAAATAATAGCAGGTACTAATACACCAAATAATGCAGCAATACCTGGCATGATACGCTTAGCATTCGTATTAAGTTCACCACTTACCAATTCACGTTTTACTTCTAATCCAACAAAGAGGAAAAAAATCGCCATTAATGCATCATTAACCCACTCCATCGTTGTTAATGGACCTAGTTTCAAATTAACCAGAGACATATATTGTGTTACCAATGGAGAATTCGCTACGATTAATGCAATAAGTGTAGCTCCTAGTAAAACGGCAGTAGCCGAACCAGGAGAACGTAAAAGTACAAATATCCGTTCCATATGATTCCTTCCTAATATAATAAGTTCATTATTTGTTCTTAATAGATCTTATTTTGTAAGCTACAATTAAAACTATAGCACCTATTAAACCAGAAATAATAGATCCTATAAAGATACCAATTTTAGACATTTCTTGAGTTACACCAGGTGGAAATGCCAATGTAGCTACAAATAAGCTCATAGTAAAACCAATACCACAAATAATGGCTGTACCATAAACCTCTGGCCATGTTGTATTAGTAGGCATCTTAATAATCTTAGATTTAACTAAAACGAAAACAGCAGAGAAAATACCAAACTGTTTACCTAAAATAAGGCCTAATGAAACGCCTAGTACAACAGGATGGAATAGGTGATCTGCTGAAACATCAGTAAAGGATACACCAGCATTTAAGAAACTAAATAAAGGAATAATCAAGAAATTGACCCAATTCTTCAGTTTATCAGCCCATTTATGCATAGGATATACTGTTTCACCATCAAGTTTACCTGTTGCAGGAATAGTCATAGCTAACACAACACCTGCAATGGTTGCATGAACACCAGACTTTAATACAAAGTACCAGAGAGCTGCACCTAATACACCGTATAATACAGGTCTAACATATCCCTGTTTATTAGTATACCACAGTGCACCGGTAACGATAGCAGCACCAATCAAGTATGGGAAATCAACACCAGCACCATAAAAGATAGCTATAACAATAATAGCGATTAAATCATCTATAACCGCCAATGCAGAAAGAAATGCCTTCATAGCTTGTGATACACGCTTACCGAGCATCATAATTACACCTATGGCAAATGCAATATCAGTAGCTGTTGGAATTCCCCAACCATGAGTATACTCAGGCACAGATCCAGCAATTAAGAAATATACTAAAGCTGGTGTCACAACGCCTGCAAGAGCAGCTAATACTGGTAGTAGTCGTTTTGAATTTGTATTCAGCTCACCAGAAATCATTTCTGATTTAATAGCTAGCCCTACATATAGGAAGAAAAGAGCCATTAATCCATCATTTACCCACTCCAATATATCCATAGGGCCCCAATACACATGCATTAAGGAGAAATACTGTTCTGCTAGCGGAGAATTTGCTGTAATAACACCAAGAATAGCGGCTAATAAGAGCATAATACCGCCAGATGATTCAGACTGAATAAATGCTTTTATATAATTCATAGTAACTACCACTTTCTCAATCATAAAATAAATACAAATTTTACTACATAAAATTATAACTAATATATATTATTTTATCATTTTAGTTCGAAATAAATCAATAAACTTATGATGAACCTCATTGATTAAGTGTATAAAATATACAATGAATTAATGATTAAATCCTCTAATTAAAGAAATAAAAAATACTACTAGAGGAATAGTTAAACAAATACCTGCTATAGTATTTGTAACTGGATTAGACCAAAGTGGCATAATAAATCCAAGTAATACTAAGGTACCACAACAGATTGGTGTACGCCAAACATGTTTTATCTCAGCCGATACTTTAGATTCTATAGCACTAGCTCTGCCAAATTTCCTTTTAATAGTCATAATAATACCAGTCACAATGCCTACAATAAGAACAATATCCCAGATGGCCCATAATATTTTAAGAGCCATCGTATTATGATTATGAATATGGAGATTAATCATTGTAGTCATGCCTGTAAAATACCAGGGGATATTTTTTGTAGAATACATATCCTTAGTAGAATCAGTATATAAATTAGCATAGACTGGTTGGCCCAAGAACATAGCTGGATCATCATCATTAACAGCACCTAAATAAAATGCATAATGATGATTATTAAATTTAGATGGATAATCTATAGATATAAGTTGACGATCTGGGTATGCTTTCATAATTCGAGAGATAGCTTCAGATGGTTGTAAAATGTCAGATTGACCAACTGAAAGTTCTTGCTTTGCAGTGTGTAGTACATCTGCATTATAGCTGTCATTAGCAATAAAAAATCCACCTATCCATACACCTGTAATGCATAATATAAATCCCCATACAGTGGCAACCATAGCAAATTCTCGGTGTAATATACTTAATTTCATATAATTAGACAATACAGTAGATTTGGCAAAGCTTTTACGAAATGGACCATATAAAAAAACACCAGAAATAATAGATAACCCACATACTAAAGATAAAATCGTTACAATATAAATTCCTGTTTTGCCAAGATCTAATCGAGTATGTAATTGGTGAAGCGTATGTAACACACTTCGAACCCAAGGATGCTCAGGCGTTTCATGATGCGTAGTTATGAGAGACTTTGTTTTAGGGTTATATAATACATAATCCCCTCCCATCCCCATACGCGCTGGAGGCGCTACAGTTGCGGAAGAATCAATAATACGATACCGTAAAATATGTGTAGCCCCCATAGCTGGAGAAATATTTAAAATATCCTTAGACGGATATTTTTCTTTCACTAATAGGGCACCTTCATCAGCATAATTAAAAATAGACATTTCTTGTTGGCTCATCGCCATTGATAACGAGGAATGATGTGACCCTCCTTGAGCCCATGCATTTAATTCAGTTCTGAACATAAGGACAAGACCTGTAATACAGAACATTAAGAAAAATAGCACAGAAACTATAGATAACCATTTATGAATTTTATAAATTTTTGACATACATATGCCTCCTTTCTCATTATTTTATACATCAATTCTTATATCAACACAATACAGCAACCACTATGGGTATAGAGTATATAAAGAAGCTCCACTTGAATGTAAATATTATTGTATGATACAATATGTACATCATGCGGGCGTAGTTCATCGGTAGAATGCGAGCTTCCCAAGCTTGAGAGGAGGGTTCGATTCCCTTCGCCCGCTCCATATATAAAATTCCGTGATGTGATATACATCACGGTTATTTTTTTGTATAATGATATAATAAATATAAATTTATATTGTATATTTTTTTACAAGGAGTACTCCATGAAATTAAGCGCAAGAAACCAATTAAAAGGTACAATCGTTGAAATTCAAGAAGGTGCTGTAAACGCAATTGTAAAGATTAATGTAGGTAACGATAACATTCTTACAGCTGATATTACAGTTCAATCCGTTAAGGAATTAGGCTTAACAGTTGGCAAAGAAGTTGTGGCTGTTATCAAATCCACTAGCGTAATGGTTGGTGTAGAATAATAAGAAAGAGTCGCTTCGGCGGCTCTTTTTTTTGTTATAAATTGATTTCGTGTTAAATTCATATGAATAAAAATGAGCCCTATAAACTATTTAAAGTAGCTTATAGGGCTTTTATATTTTATATAGTTACTACAATAGAAGTTATATTTACCGCTCTAATTACAAGTACTTAGAGTTACTCAACTGGTTTACGGTACGATACCGTAGGTGCTACGCACCGCGGTATCGTTTAGATGAAGTTAAAATTCTACCACTAGCCGCAGCTTCCTATCACACTCGCCCATGACGGTATTTAAAATAATTCTTTAATGTACGGTGCTAATTGTAGGGCTTCGTCGAACCTGATGCAATGGACGTACGCGTCGCTACGCTCCTTTACGCCCTATTGCCCTAGGTTTCCCACGCCGCCCCTTAGATTACTATCCATAGAGAATACTTGTACAACCTTGGCTGGAGACGGCTCTAGCAGGATTAGCTTAATCAGTGAGTTCTCATGTACGGTTCTTCCCTCCAGGATACTGGGTGTTCGTCGCTGTGGATGGACTTATGTAGCTTCGCTACATGTCCATCTTACGCTCCGAACTAAGCGATGCAGTGAATCTGTCGTCATTTCATTCCTCCATCTTCTACTGCCCTGCTCACCAGGTACCCTGAGAGGATAGGAAGCCATACAACAAAAAAGACACACCCTCAGGTGTGCCTTTAGCTTAATCAGCGGCTTCCTATCCTCCCAGGCCGTCTCCAGCCAAGTACTTTCGGCGTTTATGAGCTTAACTACTGTGTTCGAGATGGGA